>NZ_JBUZWG020000011.1:0-182234 GCF_055730125.2 Mesocryomonas fontinalis
GGAAATCCTGGGTCAGCTCTCAGTGGAAATCAACACCTTCGCAACAATGCGGCCCTGATCTCCCGCGCCGCCGCCGGCTTCGAGGTGCCGACGATCCTAACCACCGTTGCCGAAAAGAGCTTCTCCGGCCCGATGTTCGAGGAAATCACTTCGGCTTTCCCTGGCCAGAACCTGCTCGACCGAACGTCGATGAACACATGGGAGGATGCCGCGGTGATCGATGAGGTAAATCGCATCGGCAAGACCCGGCTCGTCTTCGCCGGGCTTTGGACCTCGGTCTGCATCGTCGGCCCGACGCTCTCCGCCCTAGACCAGGGTTTCGAGTGCTACGTCATCGCCGATGCCTGTGGCGACGTGTCGACCGAGGCGCACGAGCGGGCGATGGAGCGCATGGTTCAGGCCGGCGTGCAGCCGATGACGTCGCTCCAGTACATGCTGGAACTCCAGCGCGATTGGGCCCGCACCGAGACCTACGACATGACCACCGGCATCGCCAAGCAATACGGCGGCGCCTACGGCCTCGGAATCATCTACGCCAAGTCGATGTTCAACGCCCACGAGGGCTGAGCCCCGCCGGGCGCGGCAACGCGCCCGGTATCCTCATTCCGAGATAGGGAGGCCCGTCATGAAGGTCTATGCGATGTCGCTAGGTGCCGGCCTTCTTGTCGGCGTCGTCTACGCACTACTGAACGTCCGTTCACCGGCTCCACCGTTGATCGCTCTCATCGGGCTCCTCGGCATTCTTGTCGGCGAGCAGATCCCGCCACTGGTCAGATCGCTCTGGCGCAGCGAGCCCATCTCCTCGTCATTCCTCGATCATCAGACTCGCCCGCGCCTCTTTGGCCATTTGCCCTCTGGCACCGTGCCGTCCCCATCCCGCATTCCGCAGGACGACGCGTGATGCCCAGCCGCCGCCGCTTCCTACAAGCTGCAACGGCGCTTGCCATGCCGGGCCTTGCCCGTGCCGCCGACCGATCCAACGGAGACGCCGCAATGCACGCCGACCTCATCCTTCACAGTGGACTGATCACGACGCTCGACCGCAGCAACCCCGCGGCCTCCGCCGTCGCGATCAAGGAGGGTGCGTTCCTGGCCGTCGGCGAGACGCGTGACGTCATGGCCCACGCCGGACCCGAAACACGGGTAGTCGATCTCGGCGGCCGGCGCGTGCTGCCTGGGCTGATCGACAATCATCTCCATATCATCCGCGGCGGCCTGAACTTCAACATGGAGCTGCGCTGGGACGGCGTGCGCTCGCTCGCCGATGCGATGGACATGCTGAAGCGGCAGGTCGCCGTCACGCCCCCGCCGCAGTGGGTGCGCGTCGTCGGCGGTTTTACGGAGCACCAGTTCACGGAAAAGCGCCTGCCGACGATCGAGGAGATCAACGCGATCGCCCCTGACACGCCGGTCTTCCTCCTACACCTCTACGACCGCGCATTGCTCAATGGCGCCGCTCTTCGGGCCGTCGGCTACGACCGCGACACGCCCGCGCCGCACGGCGGCGAAATCAAGCGAGACGCCAGAGGCAATCCGACCGGACTTCTGCTCGCCAAGCCGAACGCCGCGATCCTCTACGCGACGCTCGCCAAGGGCCCCAAACTGCCCTTCGACTACCAGGTCAATTCGACGCGCCACTTCATGCGCGAGTTGAACCGGCTCGGCGTTACCGGCGCGATCGATGCCGGAGGAGGCTTCCAGAACTATCCCGACGACTATGCGGTGATCGAGAAGCTGGCGGCGGAAAACCTTCTTACCGTCCGGCTCGCTTACAATCTCTTCACCCAGAAGCCGAAGGAGGAGAAGGCCGATTTTCTCAACTGGACGGCGACATCCACCTACAAGCAGGGCAACGACTATTTCCGCCACAACGGCGCCGGCGAGATGTTGGTCTTCTCCGCTGCCGACTTCGAGGATTTCCGGGTGGAGCGGCCCGAGATGCCCCCGGAGATGGAGAATGATCTCGAAGGCGTGGTGCAAGTTCTCGCCGAGAACCGCTGGCCATGGCGGATGCACGCCACCTACGACGAGACGATCGAAAGGGCGCTCGACGTCTTCGAGAAAGTCGACAAGGACGTGCCGCTCGCGGGTCTCCACTGGTTCTTCGACCATGCCGAAACCATTTCCGAACGCTCGATCGACCGGATCGCGGCACTCGGTGGCGGCATCGCGGTGCAGCACCGCATGGCCTATCAGGGCGAATACTTCGTCGAGCGCTACGGGCTCGGTGCGGCCGAGGCGACGCCGCCTGTCGCGAAAATCCTCGAAAAGGGCGTCAGGACCTCGGCCGGGACGGACGCCACACGCGTCGCCTCCTACAATCCCTGGGTATCACTTGCCTGGATGATCACCGGCCGCACCGTCGGCGGGCTGCGCATCACGCCGCAGCGCAATAGCCTCGACCGCGAGACGGCACTGCGGATGTGGACCGAGAACGTCACCTGGTTCTCGAACGAAATGGGCAAGAAGGGGCGGATCGAAGTCGGCCAGTTCGCCGACCTGATTGTGCCGGACAAGGATTTCTTCGCCTGCGCCGAAAGCGAGATCTCGCACCTCTCCTCCGAACTGACGCTGGTCGGCGGCAAGATCGTCTTCGGCGCCGGCGACTTCGCCAACCTCGACGAGAACGAGGTGCCGCCGGCCATGCCCGATTGGTCGCCGGTCCGCAGCTTTGGCGGCTATGCCGCCTGGGGCGATACGCAGGCCCAGCGGGACAACCCGCTGCGCCGTGCGGCGATCGCCGCCTGCGGCTGCGCCCAGTCGTGCGGGGTGCATGGGCACGACCATGCCACGGCCTGGTCCTCGAAACTGCCGATCCAGGACTTGAAGGGATTCTGGGGCGCGCTCGGCTGCGCCTGCTGGGCGGTATGACGATGGCCCGCAATCGTGCACCCTACATGCTGTGGGCGATCTTGATGAGGCCGGCTGTCGGCTAGTTGGCCCTCCTCGGGTCGTGCACGGCCTACATCCAGGGTTCCCTCATGAAGCTTTTAGACTATGCCGGCGCGCAGACGGAGATGATGCACTTCGGTCCGGGCCACCGACACTCTTTGCCGTCGCGGTCATCCTGTTCGAGTTGGCCGCCCGCCTCGACACTTTCCGGGCTCCACCGCTGGCTGGGGCTCTTGCCCTCTCAGAATTCACGCTCGCCGGAGCGCTCGACGCTTCCGGCTTCCGGGAGCTGCCGCCCGGGTTCCAGCGGGCCATGGCCACCAACGCCTTGTCCGAGCATCTCGGCCTTGCCGGCGCATTCGTCCTCGTCGCCGCTCACGATCTAAAATCGGAAAACCTTTTGACGGAGACTGCGCCATGACCAACCCGACCAAGACGCTGGGCCCCGCACTCACACGACGCGACGCACTTCTGACGGCCGCGGCTTTCGCTTCGACGTTTGCGCTGCCGACCTATGCGGCCGCAGCCGCCTCTTCCACCACCACCTCGAAAGGACCCAAGACCATGGCGACCGTAACGACAAAGGACGGCACCGAGATCTTCTACAAGGACTGGGGTTCCAAGGACGCCCAGCCGATCATGTTCCACCACGGCTGGCCGCTCTCGTCCGACGACTGGGACACGCAGATGCTGTTCTTTCTCGCGAACGGATTCCGCGTCGTCGCGCACGACCGGCGCGGGCACGGCCGTTCGGCCCAGGTCAGCGACGGCCACGACATGGACCACTATGCCGCCGACGCCTTTGCCGTGGTCGAGGCGCTCGACCTGCGCAATGCCGTCCACATCGGCCATTCGACCGGCGGCGGCGAGGTCGCCCGCTACGTCGCAAAGCATGGCGAGCCCAGTGGCCGTGTCGCCAAGGCGGTGCTGGTCAGCGCCGTGCCGCCGCTGATGCTGAAGACCAAGAACAATCCGGAAGGCACGCCGATGGAAGTTTTCGACGGATTCCGCCAAGGCACGGCCGAGAACCGGGCGCAGCTCTTCCTCGACGTCGCCACGGGCCCGTTCTACGGCTTCAACCGTGACGGCGCGACGGTCTACCCCGGCGTGATCCAGAATTGGTGGCGCCAGGGCATGATGGGCAGCGCCAAGGCGCATTACGACGGCATCAAGGCCTTCTCCGAAACCGACCAGACCGCTGACCTCCAGGCGATCACGGTGCCGACGCTTGTCCTGCACGGCGACGACGACCAGGTCGTGCCGATCGCCGACGCGGCCCTGAAGTCCGTTAAGCTGCTGAAGAACGGCACGCTGAAGGTCTATAAGGGCTATCCGCACGGCATGCTCACGACCCATGCCGACGTGATCAATCCGGACCTCCTGGCCTTCATCAAGAACTGACAAACGGAGGAGCCGGCCCGCTCCGGGGAGGCTCCTTCTTCCGCATGCAGCCGGGCCATCCATTCCGTCGGCGGCAAAGAGTTGGCGGAGCGGAAGCCCGGCGGCATCGAAAGTGGCACCCAACACAAGGCATATCCGCAATGAAGCCTTCCTTATCCGCGATACTCAGCTTCAACGGCGGCTATGTCGATGCCGCGGGTTTCCTTGCGCTCCAAGGCCTCTTTACCGCGCACGTGACCGGCAACTTCGTCACTCTCGGGGCGACGCTGGCCTTCGGCACGACAGGCGCCATCGCAAAGCTTCTGGCGCTGCCGACCTTCTGTCTTGTGGTCCTCATCGCCACGATCCTGTGCCGCACGAACACGCGGTACGGACACTTCGATCTGAAACGCATGCTGGGCGTCCAGATCGTGCTGCTGATCCTTGGGGCTGCGCTTGCCGTATGGCTTGGGCCTTTCACGGACGGCGACAGTGGCGCGGCGATCATTACCGGCATGACGCTGGTCAGCGCGATGGCGATCCAGAACACGGCAAGCCGTGTCCACCTGGCCAGCGCTCCGCCGACGACGCTGATGACCGGGACCACGACGCAGATCATGATCGACCTGGCGGGCATGATCACGGGCGTGCCGGAAGAGGAGAGCCGGACGGCGCGGGTGCGCCTGAAGCGGATGGTGGGGAGCCTCGTCGCCTTCGCATTCGGCTGCGCGATCGCAGCTCTGCTGTTTCTCTACTTCGGGGTCTGGTGCCTGGCCGTCGCGCCCGTCGTGATCCTGGCCGCCATGTTGTCCGCGGAAAAGCCTGCCCCTGCAGCGACCGCTTAGATGCCTCCAGATCTCTTGGTCGGAAGGGATGGAATTCCACTGACATGACCGGATCTTTCGCGTTCGCCACGGTCCTTCTTTCCGCCTTCGTCAGCATCATCACCGGCTATGTCGGCGCCTTGCTGAGCTCGGGCGGCATTCGCAGGCAGGAGCGACGGATCTACGGTCTGGCGCTCCTGGCCGAGGTCAAATCCATTCAGCGGAGCCTTCTGCGGTACCAGAAGCGCATTGAGGCTTTCGACAACGCGGAAGTCGCCCGTCTCAGGGATGCGCGGGCGACGCTGGGTCTCTGGCGGCAGGACCTGTCGGTCTACGCGAACAATTCAGGCCGCATCGGTCTCTTCAGTGCCAGGACCGCCATCGAGATCATCGAGTTCTACCACCGCGTCCGCTGGCTCGAACTTCGGATTGCGGAGCTCGACCTGACCGACGGCCTCGACGCAATGAAGCTTGGGAAGTGGATCGACGCGCAACGGGCGGCTATCCACATGACACGCCAGCACAGCCGCTATCTCAACCGCCTGCTTCGCCGCGAGGTGCCCGCCACCACTGGCGAAGTGGCGAAGGCCCTGGCGCACCTGCGGATAAGGCAGCCGCCGATGCGCTTGAAGGCCAGCTTCCACGCTCGCGGCGGCCTAGATCGGTGACAGAGGGCAAGCGGGTCGAAGCCTCGTCATCGGTGAGAAAAAGCTGTTGAGATCCGTCTCGCGCCTTGCATACCCTGCCGAAATCCGGCCGCCCGCCTCGGGCCTATCTGATACCGACCCGGAACGGATCCAGAATCGCGGCGCCATATTCGCCGCCGCCTTCCGAATGCGTCATTGACGATGCGGTCCACTTTCGCCGATGACCTGCGGAAGTCGCCGGCATCGTCGTAATCGCGGGTGTGGTCGGGACTGGCATGCGGTACTGCGTCGGAATAACAGAGTCCGAGCCCATCCAGCTCATAGCGGTGCGGAAACCGCACGTAATTACTTGAGAGCTCCGACCTTTCTTGCGTAGGCAGCTTCGATGGCCGCCGTTACGAACCTGACAATCAGCTACCAGGAGGCGTCCGACTTCTGCGAGGTCAACCGGATCCGCTATACGAGATCCAAGTCGGAGTAACGGGGCTCAAGTCCACTTCGAGGCTTGGAGCTATCGCCCGCTACAGGCGGAGCGCAAAGTGCGCCGGATCGCCAGCGCTTTTCCAAATAAATCTACCAAATTAGTAGAACGTTCTTTCCTATCCTCTCGTCTGATCGATAGCTTCGTCCATGCTGGCGCCTATGGCTAAGACGAACGATGGGAAGCGAGATAAGGAATGCTTTGCGCGAGGCGGTACGCGGCTTCGATCTCGAACAAAGGCGTCAGATCTGTCCGTTCGACCGTCGCCACATTGTCTCAATGATCGATGCCGGGTTCGGCTACGGCTATATCCGGCGGGAGCTCGGCTGCAGCGTTTCCAAAATCGATCTGGCTTTTCGTCAGATCGGCGATGCTGAAAATTCTTGAGACCGACCGCCGCGACTGTCGCCTCCGCCGATTTCGCGCCCCTGACTTTGGAAGTGCAGACCAAATCCATCGAGAGATTCATCATGTTACGGCATCGCCGGCCAGGGCATATGAAATTCCCGCTCAGATCTTCGATGAGATTGCAGATGGGGTTTGCGCTGTCCGGGCTTTCCGCCGGCACGTCCGGCAAAGCCTGACCTCTGTTTCGCGGGCCATCGGCATCGGGAGCGCTCAATTACATTTACTGGAAACAGGAGCGCAGCCTCGTCCGGAGTAACTTCTGCTGCTTGCGACCGCCTTCGGCGATCCGGTCTACGCTCTTGGTGATTGGCACTGAGCGTCCAGTCGCGTCGGCTTGGAACGAAGGACGCAAAAATCATCCTCATCCCGTGGCTGCGGCGACGCGAACAGAGCTGCCCCCTTCCAAGCTGGGAACGTATCATCCCCGCAAACGGAGACAGGCTGATATGAAACGTATCTCACCGATCCTCTACGATACGGCGCCAGCTTCTCTGAAAGCAGGACTCGACGAGGAACTGCGGCTTCGCGGCCGGCTTACCAACTTGAAGCTCATCCAGGCGCGATCGCCGGTGGCGCTCCGGGTCTACGGCGAATGGTTCGCGCTCAAGCAGGCGCTCAACGCCAAGCTAACCGACCGTGCGGTGTTCATCTTCTCGCTGGCAATCGCCGAGGCCCAGCGCTCTTCGATCCCGGTCGGTTTCTTTCGCAGGGCGCTTACGAAGTCTGGCATCGATCCCGATCACCTGGACCTTTCGAACGAGGAACTCCTGCTCCAGCAGTTCGGAAGCGTCGTCGGGAACGACTCCAATGCTGTCACCGACGAGCTCTGGTCGGAGCTGGCGGAAATCTACGACGAGACCCTGCTGGTCGACCTTGTCGCCTTTGCGGGCATCATGGTCGCGACGACCGTTTTCGCGAACGTCGTTCGAGCCGAACCCGACGAAGACCTCGTGGCCAATATCAAATCCCCAGCGTGAAGCGGACACCCGCGGCACGCCCCGTTCTTTGCACAGGAGATTTTGCATGACACTTCATCGACGCAAGGACGCGTTGCTCGCCGCGGTCTTCAGTACCGCAAGCCTGTTCGGGGGCGCAACCGGGCATGCGGCGACGCCCGCGAGTGCGCTGGTCGTGGCTCAGTCGATCGACGATGCCGTGAGCTTCGACCCGGCGGAGGGTTTCGAGCTCACCACCGTGCAGACGTTTAACAACGTCTACCAGCGGCTGGTGGAGTCCGACCGCACGGATGGCACGAAGATCGTCCCCGCCATCGCCTCCGAATGGAAGCCTGGCGACGACGGCAAGAGCCTGACCTTCGCCATCACGCCGGGCGCGACCTTCGCCTCCGGCAATCCGGTGCGGCCGGAAGACGTGATCTTCTCGTTGTCGCGGGCAGTCAAGCTCAACAAGTCTCCCGCCTTCATTCTCAACGAGCTTGGCTGGAAGGCGGAGACCGTGGATGCCGGCCTGAAGAAGGTGGATGACAGCCATGTCCAGCTGACTTGGACGGCCGATGTCGGGCCGGCCTTCGCCTTGGCGCTGCTGACGGCGCCGATCGCCTCGATCGTCGACGAGAAGACGGTGAGCGAGCACGTCGCCGCCGACGATTTCGGCAATAGCTGGCTGAAGGCGAACTCCGCCGGCTCCGGCGCCTTCGTCATCGCCAAATACCAGCCACACGAGGTTCTCGTGCTCGCCGCCAATGGCACGGCCTCGGTCAAGCCGAAGCTCGAGACGGTGATCCTTCAGAACGTGCCCGATGCCGCTGCCCGCCGCCTGCAGATCGAGCAGGGCGATGCCGACATCGCCCGCGGCCTAGGGGCCGATCAGGTCGACGCGATCAAGAAGGACGGCAAGCTGATTGTCGAGGCCGTGCCGTCGGCCCGCTCCGACTATCTCCTGATCAATTCCAAGGCGAACGAGACGCTCGGCAAGCCGGCGTTCTGGAAGGCGGCGCGCCATCTCGTCGACTATGACGGCATCACCCGCGACCTCTTGCGCGGCCAGAGCAAGGTGCACCAAGCCTTCCTGCCCGTCGGTTTCCCTGGGGCAGTCACCGACAATCCCTACAAGCTCGACGTCGAGAAGGCGAAGGCCATCCTCGCCGAAGGCGGCATCACGACCCCGGTGAAGGTCGAGTTCCCGGTGTTCAACGAGCAGCCTTTCCTGTCGGTCGCCCAGTCGCTGCAGGCGAGCTTCGCCAAGGCCGGCATCGATCTCGATATCCAGCCGGGGGTCGCCAGCGACATCTACGCCCGGGGCCGGGCCGGCAAATACCAGATCACCCTGCGCTACTGGATCCCGGACTATTTCGACCCGCATTCCAACGCATCGGCCTTCGCCATCAACAAGGACAATTCGGCCAACACCGTCGCCAAGCAGGCCGGATGGGTGATCCCGGAAATCACCGACCAGACCCTTGCTGCCGTCAAGGAGCAGGACCCAGCCAAGCGCTCGGAACTCTACGGCAAGATCCAGAAGGAAATTCAGGAGGAATCGCCCTTCGTCTTCCTGTATCAGGGAGCGGATCAAGTGGTGCTGGGCAAGAACGTCAAGAACTATGTCCAGGGCCTCAACGCAGACCAGGTGTATTATGACCAAGTCTCGAAATAAGTGACGGCTGTCGACGACCGTGTCCCAGGGGACTCACGCCGCGAACCCGTAGAACCCCGTCGGTCGGATGACCGGCGGGGTTTCGCGCTCCCGCACCGCGTCGCGGGGTGGGGCCTGTCCTTTGCGCTGACGCTGCTCGGCCTCGTGCTGGTGACCTTCGCCATGACGCGCCTCTCGCCGATCGATCCGGCGCTGCAGATGGTTGGCGACCATGCCAGCCAGTCGACCTATGCCGCCGCAAGGCTGGCGCTCGGCCTCGACCAGCCGCTTCCCTTGCAGTTCCTGATCTACCTCCAGCACGCCTTCACCGGCGATTTCGGGATTTCCATCAGCACCGGCCAGCCGGTGATCCAAGACATCGCCCGCACCTTTCCGGCCACGCTGGAGCTCGCGACGGTCGCCATCCTCCTCGCCACCGTCTTCGGACTGTTCCTGGGCATCGTCGCCGCGCTCAAGCCCGGCAGCCTGCTCGATGCGGCGGCACGGTTCGTGTCCCTTATAGGCTATTCCACGCCGATCTTCTGGCTTGGCTTGCTGATGCTGCTCCTGTTTTATGCGCGCCTGCACTGGGCACCGGGTCCCGGGCGGCTCGACGTCGCCTATGCCTACACCGTCGACCAGGTGACCGGTTTCGGGCTGATCGACACCTGGCTGTCCGGCCAGGCCGGTGCCTTCGCCAATGCCGCCGGGCATCTCGTCCTGCCCTCGCTGGTGCTGGCCTTCTATGGAATGGCCGGCATTGCCCGGTTGACGCGGGCCGCGATCCTGTCCGAGCTCGGCCAGGAATACACCTTGTCCGCCCGAGCCAAGGGCGCCAGCCGCGCCCGGGTGGTATTCGTCCATATCCTGCCCAACATCACCGGGACGCTGCTTACCGTTCTCGCGCTGACCTATGCGAGCCTCCTGGAAGGCGCCGTCTTCACGGAAACCGTTTTCGCGTGGCCGGGGATCGGGCGCTATCTCACCACGGCGATGTTTGCCGGCGACATGCCGGCCATCCTCGGCGCGACGCTCGTCGTCGGCGCCGCGATCGTGCTCCTCAACGCGCTGACGGATCTCGCGGTAGACAGGGTCGAGGGGGCTCGGCGCCGATGACCGACATCCAGTCACTGCCCCGCCGCCGCCTTCGTCGAAGACTGCGGCGTTCCCCATCCGCCGTCATCGGCGGCGTGATCATCTTCGTGGTGCTGCTGGTGGCCATCGCCGCCCCGGTGCTCGCGCCGTTCGATCCCTTCGCCCAAAACACCGCGATCCGGCTTGCCGTACCGGACGCAGTGCATTGGCTGGGAACCGACGCGTTCGGCCGCGACCTTTTTTCCCGCATCCTCTTCGGCGCCCAGTCGACCCTGATGCTGCTTCTGATCGTCATCCTGCTGATGGCGCCATTGGGCGTGCTCGTCGGCACCGTCGCGGGCTTTCGCGGCGGCATCACGGAACGGGTGCTGATGCGGATCACCGATATCGTCATGTCCTTTCCGCGCATCCTTCTTGCCTTTGCCTTCGTCAGCCTGATGGGTGCCGGGCTCGTCAACGGCGCCTTGGCGTTGGCGCTGACCCTCTGGCCGGCCTATGCGCGCCAGGCCCGGGCGGAGACCGGGGCGCTGCGCGACGGCGACTATCTCGCGGCTTCGGAAATGCTCGGCATCTCCAAACTTCACCTGGTCTTCTTCCATGTCCTGCCGATGGTGCTGCCCTCGGCGGTGATCCGTCTGGCGCTCGACCTCTCCGGCATCATCCTCGCCGCCGCGGGGCTCGGCTTTCTCGGCCTCGGCGTCCGGCCGCCAACGGCGGAGTGGGGATCGATGGTCGCCGAGGGTACGCAGGTGATATTCGACCAATGGTGGATCGCCGCTATCCCCGGTGCCGCCATCCTGGTGACGTCGCTCGGCTTCAACCTCCTCGCCGACGGCCTGCGCGACATTCTGGATCCGCGCCATGGCTGAGCCGATCCT
Source organism: Mesocryomonas fontinalis (assembly GCF_055730125.2). Taxonomy (NCBI): domain Bacteria; kingdom Pseudomonadati; phylum Pseudomonadota; class Alphaproteobacteria; order Hyphomicrobiales; family Aurantimonadaceae; genus Mesocryomonas; species Mesocryomonas fontinalis. The sequence goes on from NZ_JBUZWG020000011.1 coordinate 11,198, forward strand.
CGATGTCCGCAACCTCAGCATCGCGTTGCCTGCCGATGGCGGCTGGCGCACGATCGTCGCATCCATCTCGCTCGCCGTCGGTCAGGAGATCGTCGCCCTCGTCGGGGAATCCGGCTCCGGCAAGTCGCTGACGGGGAGAGCTATCATGGGCCTCCTGCCGCCGCGGGCTCGGGTGACGGCCGACAGGCTCGCCTTCGAGGGCGAGAACCTGTTGACGCTGAGCGAGCGCGACTGGACGCGGCGGCGAGGCGAGGCGATCGGGCTGATGCCTCAGGATCCGAAGATTTCGCTCAATCCCGGCCAGCGGATCGGCGTGCAGGTCGAGGAAGCGCTGCTGCTGCACACGGCGCTCGGCAAGCGCGACAGGCGGAAGGCCGCGCTCGACATGCTAGCCCGCGTTGGTCTCACCGATGCCGAGCGGATCTATGGTTCATTTCCAGGGCAGCTGTCTGGCGGCATGGCGCAGCGGGCGATGATGGCGGCGATGCTGGTCAACCGGCCGCGCCTCCTGATCGCCGACGAGCCGACTTCCGCTCTCGATCGCGACGTTCAGATCCAGATCCTCGCCCTGCTGAAGCAACTGGCGGCCGATTTCGGCATGGGCCTCTTGCTCATCAGCCATGACCTCGTCCAGGTCTCGCGCTTTGCCGACCGGGTGATCGTCATGCGGCAGGGGAGGATTGAGGAGGAACTGGCCGCAGGCGATCTGGCAGACGCCCATTCGCCTTATACCCGCAGCCTCTGGGCGGCGCGGCCGTCTGCATCGACTTATGGCGAACGCCTGCCGACCGTTGAGGAGGCGTCATGATCAACGCCGTCGACATCCGGAATCTGGATATCCGCTTCGCCACTGCAGCCCGCGGCTTCCATGCCGTGCGGAACGTCGGCCTTGAGGTTCGCGAAGGTGAAAGCTTTGGCCTGATCGGCCCGTCGGGCTGCGGCAAGACGACGGTATTGCGCGCAATGGCGGGGCTCAACACGGCCTGGACGGGAGAGGTCGATCTGCTCGGCGAGCGCTTGATGCCGGGAAGGAAGATCACGGGCGACTTGCGCCGGCGGGTACAGATGGTCTTCCAGGACCCCTACGCCTCGCTTCATCCGAGGCACCGGATCGGCCGCAGCCTCGGCGAACCACTGGCGCTGCATGGCTCGAGGCAGGTCGATCGCGACGTCGCCGATGCTTTGATTCAGGTCGGCCTGTCGCCCGAACTCGCAGAGCGCTATCCGCATCAGCTCTCCGGCGGCCAACGCCAGCGCGTAGCGATCGCCCGGGCGCTGACAGCGCGGCCGGATCTGCTGCTGCTCGACGAGCCTACCTCGGCGCTGGACGTGCTGGTACAGGCTGGCGTCCTCAACCTCCTGAACGATCTCAAGCGCGCTCGCGGCATGACTTTCGTGCTGGTCAGCCATGATCCCGGCGTGGTCGCCCATATGTGCGATCGCGCGGCGGTAATGCGGGCCGGAGAGGTGGTCGAAAGCCTCGACCGCGAAGGCCTCGTCAATCGCTACGAGGCACTCGCGCTCTGACGGTCAGCCGCGAAAGGTCATCGCGAAATCGGGCTGGCCGCTGATCGTGTTGCTGACGGTGCAGATCTCCGTTTCGGCAAGACGAGCGATCTCGTTGCGTGTCGCCTCGTCGAAGTCCCCGACGATCTGCATGTCGATGTCGAAGCAGGCCACCCGCGACGGCTCGTCCGGCGCCTTTTCTCCGGTTACCCGGACTGTCACATCGGTGAGCCGCTCGAGCACGCCCAGCTTTCCGGCCGCCATGCGGGCGCTGATCGCGAGGCAGGCGGACAGCGAAGCATAGAGGAGATCGAGCGGGTTGAAGCCAGCCTCCGACGCGCCGGTCCTGATGTCGATCTCGCCGCCCGTCGCGGAGACGACATGCGGAGAACCGGTGCGTCCCATCTTGGCGATCGCGCCCGTTGGGCGGACTTTGATTCTGGGTGCGGTGCTCATTGTGTGACCTTCGAAGGTTTGGGAATGGAACAAGGTAGGTGTAGCTTATCCAAAGCCGGCGCTGCACATACCGCAAGCCACTGACGACTCCCTATCCCTGCTTGGTGCGGATCAGATCGTATAGTCGCTTTCGGTCAAAGCCTGGTCCATCGTGACGCCGGGCCATACGCGTTGCCGCCCGCCGACGACGCGGGCAGGGTCCGATGTAATACTAGATTGACGGGCAAATTCATTCCGACCGGACGAGGCGGGGTGTCTCGTCAATCGGAGGCGGGCGTTCCGCTGTCGCTAAGGAGCGCGTAGTCGAGGGGCAGTTCCGTCGTGTATTTTATCTGTTCCATGGCGAATGATGACGAGATGTCGCGGATCTCGATGCGGGCGATCAGCTTCTTGTAGAAGGCATCGAAGGCGGCGACGTCGGGGACGACGACGCGCAGCAGATAATCCACCGATCCGCTCATGCGATAGAATTCCATTACTTCCGGAAAGTCGCCGACGACTTCCGAGAAACGCAGGAGCCATTCCTTCGAATGGGTGTTGGTGCGGATCGAGACAAAGACCGTGACGGCAAGGTTCAGCTTGGCCGGGTCAAGTACCGCGACCCGGCGCTGAATCACGCCCTCCTCCTCGAGCCTCTGGATCCGTCGCCAGCACGGCGTCGTCGACAGGCCGATGCGCTTGCCGATGTCGGCGACCACCATTGTCGAGTCCTCCTGCAGAAGTTTGAGGATCTTGCGGTCGAGACGGTCCATGGGGACTCCATTGATGACGACTGCTGCCGGCCCAACGCAGCCAGGGACGCGGGATTGCCGGTTAAGGAGTCGAGCTAGATCGGCTCGGTCTATCGAGACGGGCTCCGGACTGAGGCGCCTGCGTGGCGATCCGGCAACCGGTCACCTTCGCCGAAGAGCTTTGCACGCAACGTGCCAAGGCTGTACGCCGTCTTGTAGAGACCGCGCTCCTGGAGTGCCGGCACGACGAAGTTCACGAAATCCTCGTAGCCTTCCGGCACGACGGTGCGCGTCAGATTAAAGCCGTCGATCTCGCCCTCGACCATCCAGGACCGCATCTCCTCGGCGACCGCGGCGCCGTCGCCGACGATCAGCGGATAGCGACCGCCGAGCGCGAGCTGTGCGAGAAGCTGGCGCTTGGTATAGCCGTGCTGCCGGGCGATCCGGGTGGAGGACTGGATGGCGTTGGTCGGGCCGTATGGAATCAGGTCGTCGAGATCGTATCGCGAAAAATCGATGCCGCTGCCTGCGGCGAAATGCGCGAGCCCCGCCTCCGGGCTGCCATGGCTTACGTAGTCGGCCAGCCGTTCGCGGGCGTCAGCCTCCGTCGCACCGGTGACGACGCTGATACCGATCAGGATCTTGACGTCGTGCGCTCGGCGACCCGCCTCGACGACGGCGGCGCGCAGGCTGCGGGTGGTGTCGCGCGCGGTCGCCTTGTCAGGTGCCGAGATGAAGACGCATTCGGCATGGCGGGCGGCGAAGGCCTTGCCTCTGCCGGATGAGCCGGCCTGGAACAGCACCGGTGTGCGCTGCGGGGAGGGTGCCGAAAGATGGACGCCCTCAGATCGGTAGAACGGTCCGTCGTGCCTGATCGTACGGATCCTGGACGGCTCGGCAAATATCCGACGGGCGCGGTCATGAACCACTGCATCGTCGTCCCAGCTCGCTTCCCACAGCTTGTAGCAGAGGTCGAGATAGTCGTCTGCGCGGTCGTAGCGGGTATCATGCTCGGCCATGGCGTCCTGGCCGACCGCACGTGCGGCGCTGTCCAGGTAGCCGGTGACGATGTTCCAGCCGACCCGGCCGTCGGTCAGGTGGTCGAGCGTCGAGAAGCGCCGAGCGAATGTGTAGGGGTGTTCGATGCTGGTGTTGACGGTGACGCCGAAGCCGAGGTTCCCTGTCACCGCCGCCATCGCCGGCACCAGCAGCGTCGGCTCGTTGACGGGCAGCTGGATCGATTCCCGTGCCGTCAGATCAATGGAATCTTGGTAGACGTCGTAGACACCCACGATGTCGGCGATGAACATCGCGTCGAACAAGCCGCGCTCCAGCGTCTTGGCCAGCGACGTCCAGTAGTCCAGTCGGGTATAGTCCTGCGAGCGGTCGCGGGGGTGAGTCCAGAGGCCATGATTGATATGGCCGACGCAGTTCATCGTGAAGGCGTTCAGGATCAGGTGCGTTTCAGCCGTCATCGCTATCCTTGTTGATCGGGGTAGGTCGTTATGCTCCCGTAGCCGTTTGCGACGAATACGGCGCGATACCAATCTACCATCAGTCTATGGAATTAGTATAATCTTTCTGTCTGGGTACCGATCGGCATTCTAGTCTGGGGAATGGACGCAACCGTCCGGCAGGAATTCGCGCCCCATGACGACCTCGAATGCTCCCGTCGTCCTGAAGCTCGGCTCGGTCAGCAAGAGCTACGGGCCGACGCGGGCTCTGGACTTCGTCGATCTGACGCTTCGGCGAGGCGAGGTGCTCGCGCTGATGGGTGCGAATGGCGCCGGCAAGTCGACGCTGATCAAGCTGCTCTGCGGGCTGCAGGTGCCGGACAGCGGGAAGATCGAGATCGCCGGCCGGGCCGTGGACATCACCTCGCCGGCGGGGGCGCGGGCGCACGGCATTGTCGCCGTGCACCAGTCGATCGCCGATGTCGGCGTGCCGGGCATGTCCGTCGCAGACAACCTGCTGCTCGATCTTTACTGCTCCGGCGGATCGCCCCTCATCACGACGACGTCCGGCATCCGCCGCCTGGCGCAGCGTCGGGCATCGCGCATCGGCCTCGACGTCGATCTCGATGCGCTGCTTTCCGACATCTCGCTTGCCGACCGGCAACTCGTCGCCATCGCCAAGGCGGTGGCACACGAACCGGTCGTGCTGCTGCTCGACGAACCTACCGCCAGCCTTTCCGCCGCAGAATCCGAGCGGCTGTTTGCCGTCGTCGAAGGGCTCAAGGCGAGCGGTGTCGCGATCATCTACGTTTCGCACAAGACGGCCGATCTCCGGCGCCTTGCCGACCGCACGCTGGTGCTGCGAGACGGACGAGTCGCCGGCGAGCTGTCGCATCCCATCGATTTTCCCCAAGCGATCCAACTGATGGTCGGCCACGATATCGTCCGCAAGCCTCGCTTCGGCCGCGTCGACGGTGCGCCCGTGGTGTTGGCACTGGAAGGAGTACGGCTAAAGCGATCAGCGGAGCGCTTCGACCTCATCGTCCGCCGCGGTGAGATCGTCGCCGTCACCGGCCCGGTCGGCTCCGGCAAGACGTCGCTTGCCGGCGCGATCTTCGGCCTCTGGCCGTTCGCGGATGGGACGGCGACGCTCGACGGCTCGCCTTGGCGGCCCAAGGGGCCGGCGGCCTCGATCGCGGCTGGCGTGTTCTATGCCGGCGAGGACCGATGGCGCACCTCGTTCTTCCCGACATCCGTTCCCTTTGCCTCGATTGCCGGGACGATCGGCTTCCCTTTCCTCGCCCGATGGTCGCGAAACGGTCTGGTGCCGCGGGAGCGGGAGCGCCTCGCCGCCGAGTTGGCCATCGGCGCCTTCGGCATCAAGGCGCGGGGACCGGGCGACCGGTTGACGGCGCTCTCCGGCGGCAACCAGCAGAAGGTCGTTCTGGCCCGCTGGCACGCAGAGCCGGCGCGCCTGCTCCTTCTCGACGAGCCGTTCCAGGGCGTCGACATCGGCGCCCGTGACGACATCATCACCGCCATCCGCGAGCGTGCCGGCGACCGCGCCACCCTCGTTTTCGTTAACGACTACGAAGAGGCCCTCGAGGTCGGCGACCGCATCTTGGTCATCGAGGATGGCCGGTTGCTGCCGGAGAATTCCGGCACCGAGTCCGCTGCCGCGGCGGTCATCACTTCCCTCAATCCCGCCAACGATCAGGTCGCCCCATGACATCCCTCGCGTCTGCATCCCCCGAGCCCCGCCGGGTCGCCGCGCCACGTGGCGCTGTCCGCGATATCGTAATCAAGGTTGGTATCTTCGCGCTGCTGGCCGTCCTGATAGCAACCTTCCAGTACAACGAGCCGGCCTTCCTGCGGGTCGCCAATATCTTCTCGATCCTGCAGGGCGTGGCCATCGTCGCGCTGCTCGGAATCGGCGTGACGGTGAGCTGCGCCGTCGGCGGCTTCGACCTCTCGGTCGGCGCGCTTGCGGCTTTGACGCAAATGGCCGCGGCCTACATCCTCATCGTCCTCGGCGGCTCAGCCTATGAGGCGGTCGCCGGAGCGCTCGCGATCGGCGTTCTGGTCGGCCTGCTCAACGGCCTGCTGATCGTCGGCCTCAGGGTGCCCGACCTCCTGGCGACCCTCGGCACGCTTTTCCTTCTCGCCGGTGCGCAGCTGATCCCTACCGGCGGCCGCTCGATCGCGCCCGGCATGGCGCTGCTCGACGGCTCCTCCGCCACCGGCAGTTTTACCGAGGGCTTTCTGGCGCTCGGCCGCTACCGCGTCGGCGGCGTCGTGCCGATCCCGGTGATCGTGCTGGCGGTCGTCGCGCTGGCCTTCTGGTTCCTCATGGAGCGCACGCGCTGGGGACGGGTGTTCTATGCCGTCGGCGGCTCGGAGACCGCCGCCCATCTCGCCGGCGCGCCGACGAAACTCTACCGTGTCTCGGCTTACGTCCTCTCATCCACGATTGCCTCGCTCGGCGGCATCCTGATCGCCGCCCGCATCGGCCGCGGCGATGTCAGCGCCGGCAACTCGCTGATGCTCGACGCCGTAGCCGCCTCGCTGATCGGCTACGCCGTGCTCGGCGCCAACCGGCCGAACGTCTTCGGCACGGTAGTCGGCGCGGTCTTCGTAGGCGTGCTGCTGAACGGCCTGACCATGTTGAACGCCCCCTACTATCTTCAGGATTTCGTCAAGGGCGCAGTGCTCATCGGCGCGCTCGCCGTGACCTTCGGCCTGTCTCGCCGCCCCGCATGAATCTTTCTCCCAACCCCAATGAAAGGCCTGATCCCATGAAGCGCCGCAGCCTGCTGAAATTCTCCGCCGCCACTCTCCTGCTCGGGGCGACCTTTGCCGCAATGCCGCTGGCAGGCTCATTTGCCGAGGCTGCCGGCATCGCCGGCGCCCCGGCGCCGTTCGACAAGGGCGGCGTGACGCTTGCCTTGATCGTCTATCTCTCGGGTGGCGACTATTACCAGAACTACGAAGCGGGCGTGAAGCGCCAGGCCGACGCGCTCGGCATCGAGCTGCGCTCCTTCCAGGGCCGGCAGAAGCCGGACGAGCAGCGCGAGCAGCTGCGCCAGGCGATCAATCTCGGCGTCGACGGCATCATCATCGCCGGTGGCAAGGGCGAGGCGGTGTCGGACGTCGTCCAGGAAGCGATTGATGCCGGAATCAAGATCGCCGTCCAGAACATCGAGCTGCCGCAGAAGGAGGTGATCCTCATCGACCAGGATGAGTCCAAGCAGCTCGACCTCGTGCTCGGCCAGGCGATCAAGGACAATGGCGAGGACTTCAAGGCCGGCTATATCTATGTCGAGGGATTCCCGGCGCTCGATAAGCGAGACAAGGTCTGGCAGGCCTTCAAGGCCTCGCATCCGAAGGTCCAGCAGCTCGCGCAGTGGGGTGCGGTCGACGACACGCCGGCCCAGACCGTCGCCAACCAGACCGCCGCCGTCTTTCGCTCCAACCCGGAAATCAACGTCGTTCTGGCGCCATGGGACGAGTTCGCCCGCGGCGCCAAGATCGCCGTCGACGAGAACAGCCTGAACGACCAGGTGAAGATCTACAGCGTCGATGTCTCGACCTCCGATATCCAGGCGATCCGCGAGCCGAACAGCCCTTGGGTCGCCACCGCCGCCATCAGTGCCGCCGGCACCGGCGCAGCCGCCGTCCGGGCCGTGGCGCTGGCGCTGACCGGCGAGCTCAAGGAGACGAAGATCCTGCTGCCACCGACTCTGATCACCCGCCAGTTCCTGATCGACAACGACGTCAAGAGCGAAGATGAGCTGAACGCGAAGCTCCCCGAGTTCAAGATCGAGGGTGCCGTGACCGCCGACTGGATCAAGACGACCGCCACCAACTGACCAGTTTGCCCGGCCCGCGCCGTCGCATGACGGTTTGGGCCTCAGCAGGAGAGCGCCATGTCGCTTGCAGCCGAACCGTTGCCCCAATTCGAACTGATCCCGAACGCCCATCGCATTACGAGTGATGCTGAAGCGATCACGATTGCCCACGAACTCGCCGCCGAATTCGTCGTCGGCGCCGCCGAGCGCGATCGTGAAAGGCGGCTGCCGGCAGCCGAGCTCGACCGATTCTCAGGCTCGGGCCTCTGGGGCATCACCGTGCCGAAAGCCTTTGGTGGAGCGGGGGTCTCCTTCGCGACGCTGGCCGAGGTGATCGCCACCATCTCGGCCGCCGACCCCTCGATTGGCCAGATCCCGCAGAACCACCTCGCGGCCCTCGACGCCATCCGCGTCACCGCCAGCGAGAAGCAGAAATGGCTCTGGTACGGAAGGGTGCTGCAAGGCTATCGGCTCGGCAACGCTTTTTCCGAAGCGAAGAGTCGGCATGTCGGTGCCTTCGAGACGACGATCCGACCGAACGGCAACCGCTTCGAGGTCAATGGCGAAAAATTCTACGCCACCGGCGCGCTGTTCGCCCACTACATCCACATCGGCGCCGTGGACACCGATGGGAACGTGAACCTCGCCATCGCCGAGCGCGGCACGCCGGGTCTTACCATCATCGACAGCTGGTCGGGTTTCGGCCAGCGCACCACGGCAAGCGGCAACGTCGTCATCGAAAACGTCGAGGTCGGGCCGGAGGCGGTGATCCCCGCTTATCTCGGCGGGGTCCATGCCTCGTCGAACGGCAGCGTCTCGCAGCTGATCCAGGCCGCCGTCGACCTCGGCATCGCCCGTGGCGCCGTCGATGACACTGTCCACTTCGTCCGTAACCACAGCCGGCCCTGGATCGACAGCGGGCAGGAGCATGGCCACGAGGACGTCTTCACCATCGCCGCGATCGGCGACCTCACGGCAAAACTGCATGCCGCCGAGGCGTTGCTCGAACGCGCCGGGCATTTCATCGACGGAATTCTCGACGATCCGTCGGACGAGGCGGCGGCCGAGACTGCAGTAGCCGTTGCCGAAGCCAAAGTGCTGACCACGGAAATCGCCCTCCTCGCCGGCACGAAACTGCACGAGTTGGCCGGAACACGATCGACGCTCGGTGTGCACAATCTCGACCGGCACTGGCGCAACGCCCGCACCCACACGCTGCACGACCCGGTGCGCTGGAAGTATTTCCACGTCGGCAATCATGCGCTGAACGGCATCGCGCCGCCGCGCCATGCCTGGAGCTGAGGCCTTGGCTGCACCGAAAACTAGACAGATCAGGATCCGCCGATGACCGCCGCCGCCCTCGACCTCAGCGCCGTGCTCCCTGCGTCTTCCGAAGCGCCGCCCGTCCGCTACCGCGACGTCCACCGTATCGCCGATGATGCCGAAGCGATCGCCGTGGCCACTGCGCTGTCGGGGGAGTTCGCCAGAGGTGCGGCCGATCGCGACCGGGAGCGACGCCTGCCCTTCGCCGAGATGGACCAGCTCTCGCAATCCGGCCTGCTTGCGATCACGGTACCGAAGGCCTTTGGCGGCGCTGGCGTATCCTCCGGTACCGTCGCCCGGGTGATCGCGCTGCTTGCCGCCGCCGACGGCTCGATCGGCCAGATTCCGCAGAACCATTTCTTTATGCTCGAAGCCCTGCGTCTCGAAGGTACGGAGGAGCAGAAGCGCTTCTTCTACGGCCGCGTGCTTGCCGGCGAGCGTCTCGGCAATGCCCTCTCGGAGACCGGCACCAAGACGGCGCACGACCAGACGACGCGCCTCACAACGGTCGGCGGCGAATTCCTGCTGGATGGTCGAAAATTCTACTCGACCGGCGTGCTGTTTGCCGACTGGATCGTGGTCGTCGCCACCGGGGATGACGAGCGTGCCGTCGTCGCCTTCGTGCCGAAAAATGCGCCGGGCGTCACCGTGGTCGACGACTGGTCCGGCTTCGGCCAACGCATCACCGGCTCCGGCAGCACCGTGCTCGATGGCGTGCGGGTACTTCCGTCCGCAGTCCTCTCCTTCGCTGCCCTGTTCGAGAGGCCGACGCCGATGGGACCTTTCGCGCAGATCATGCACGCCGCCATCCAGCAGGGCCTCGCCGAAGGTGCGCTGGCCGAGACGATCCGCTTCGTCCGCGAAGTCGCCCGGCCTTGGCGCGACGCCGGCACCGAGCGGCACGGCGATGATCCGCATGTGATCGCCACGATCGGCGAGGTGAAGATCCGGGTCGAGGGCGCCAAGGCATTGCTCGCCCGCGCCGGCCGCTTCGTCGATACGGCAACACGTGAGCTTTCGGCCGACAGCGTCGCCGCCGCCTCGATCGCAGTGGCTGAAGCCAAGATCATCTCCACCGAGGCTGCCCTCCTGGCCGGCTCTAAGCTGATCGAGCTCGGTGGCGCCAGCGCGACGCTGGCCAAGCACGACCTCGACCGCTTCTGGCGCAACGCACGGACCCATGCCGTGCATGACCCTGTGCTGTGGAAGTACCGCTTCGTCGGCGATTACTGGCTGAACGGCGTCAATCCGCCCCGCCATGGCGCGATCTGAGAGATTCGAGATGACCCGCGAAATCCGACTGAACGCCTTCGAGATGAACTGCGTCGGCCACCAGTCGCCCGGCCTCTGGGCCCATCCCCGCGACCGGTCCTGGCAGTACAAGGACATCGACTACTGGACCGACCTCGCCAAGCTCCTGGAGCGCGGTCGCTTCGACGGAGTGTTCATCGCCGACGTGCTGGGGGTCTACGACGTCTATGGCGGCAATCTCGATGCGGCCCTTCGCCATTCCACCCAGGCGCCGGTGAACGATCCACTGCAACTGGTGCCGGCAATGGCGGCGGTGACGGAGCATATCGGCTTCGGTCTCACCGCTTCTCTCTCCTTCGAGCACCCCTACACCTTCGCCAGGCGGATCTCGACGATGGATCACCTGACCAAGGGCCGCGCCGGTTGGAACATCGTCACCTCCTATCTCGACAGTGGCGCCAAGAACATCGGCCAAGCCAAGCAGGGCGCGCATGACGATCGCTATGACGTCGCCGAGGAATATCTCGAGGTCTGCTACAAGCTCTGGGAAGGCAGCTGGGAGGAGGGGGCCGTGCTGCGCGACAAGGAGCGCCGGATTTTCACCGATCCCGCGAAGGTGCACCCGATCGCGCATGACGGGCACTACTACAAGGTTCCCGGCATCCATCTTTCCGAGCCCTCGCCGCAGCGCACGCCGGTGCTCTACCAAGCCGGCGCCTCGACCCGCGGCCGCCAGTTCGCCGGCGCGCATGCCGAATGCGTCTTCGTAGCGCAGCCCTCGAAGACCGTGCTGAAGAAGACCGTGGCCGGTATCCGCGCCGCCGTCGCAGCGGCCGGCCGCGATCCGCATTCGGTCAAGATATTCAACTTGCAAACCATCATCGTCGACGAGACCGACGCCAAGGCGCAGGTGAAATACCGCGACTACAGCCAGTACATCAGCCGCGACGGCGCCTTGGCGCTCGCTTCCGGCTGGCTCGGCATCGACTTCTCCGCCTATGCGCCGGACCAGCCGCTCCGCCACGTCAAGAGCAACGCCGTGCAGTCCTCGGTCGAGGCGTTTTCGAGCGCCGACCCGTCGAAGACCTGGACGGTGGACGAGCTCGCCGACTGGATCGGCATCGGCGGCCTCGGTCCGCTGTTCGTCGGCAGCCCGGAGACCGTCGCCGATCTGATCGAGGAATGGGTCGAAGAGACCGACGTCGACGGCTTCAACCTCGCCTATGTCCTCGCACACGAGACCTTCGAGGACGTGGTCGAGCATCTGGTGCCGGAGCTGCAGCGCCGTGGCATCTACAAGCACGATTATGCCGGCGGTACGCTGCGCGAAAAACTGTTCGGCGAAGGCGCACGTCTTCCCGAGAACCATCCCGGGGCCGGCTACCGCGATCTTGTCCGTCTGCAATCCGGGCACCGCCTTTCCGCTGCCGAGTAGCCATCGATATCTGCGGAAGGATTGTTCCTCGTGGCTACGATTTGCCTGAGATCCTTTCCGCGCATCGGGGCCGTAACGAAACGGCTGGCCTCTCATCAATCCAGCAATTCGATATACTGATCGCGAAGCCTTTGGGGAGGCGGACTTTTCGGAGAGGGACTTTCCTATGAGCGAGCACATCGAACCAGCCGGTATCGCACGCCGAACGTTGTTCAAGGCCACCATGGCGGTAGGCGCCGTGGCACTGGCGGGGAAGGCAGGTTTCACCGTGCCGGCCCGCGCCGCCAATGCGGCCGACGTGCCATCACTTGCCGGAAAGCGCATCGCGATCTCGGTCACCGGCACCGACCACCATTTCGACCTCACCGCCTACAATGCGCAGGTGGAAGAGGTGAAGCGCCTCGGCGGGGAGCCGCTGGCGGTGGACGGCCAGCGCAACGACCAGAAGCTGGTCTCGCAGCTGCAGACGCTGATCGCGCAGCGGCCCGATGCCCTTGTCCAGACACTCGGCACGCTGAGCGTCATCGACCCCTGGCTGAAGAAGGCGGGTGACGCGGGCATCCCGGTCTTCACGATCGACGTCGGCACTCCGAACTCGCTGAACAACACCACCTCCGACAACTGGCAGATCGGCTCTTCGCTGGCCCTGCAGCTGGTCTCGGACATCGGCGGCGAGGGGCAGATCGTCGTGTTTAACGGTTTCTACGGCGTGACGCCCTGCGCCATCCGCTACGACCAGCTGCGCAACGTCATCAAGTACTTCCCGAAGATCACCATCCTCGATCCGGAGCTGCGCGACGTCATCCCGAACACGGTGCAGGATGCTTTCGCGCAGACCACGGCTATCCTCAACCGTTTTCCGGAGAAGGGCTCGATCAAGGCGATCTGGTCGGCCTGGGACATTCCGCAGCTCGGCGCCTCGCAGGCGCTGGCATCGGCGGGCCGTACGGAGATCCACACCTACGGCGTCGACGGCAGTCCGGAAGTGCTGCAGCTCCTGCGAGATCCGGCTTCCGCCGCGGGTGGCAACGTCGCCCAACAGCCGACCGAGATCGGCCGCATCGCGATCCGGAACGTCGCCCGGCATCTCGCCGGCCAGACCGTACCACGCGAGACCTACGTGCCGGCGATCCTCGCCAACAAGGCTAACATCGATCAGGTGTCGAAGACCCTCGGTCTGAGCTGATGACGACGGGCGGCGCCATGCGGGTAAGGGAATTCGCATGACGCCGCGGACCGGGAGGGGCGGACTTTCCATGAAAGAGAAGGTACCGCTCGCTCTCGATGTCGGGGGCGTCAGCAAGCATTTCGGCGGCGTCACGGCCTTGGACGAAGCATCGCTTCATGTGGAACGAGGCACGATCCATGGTCTGGTTGGCCAGAACGGAGCCGGCAAGTCGACCCTGATCAAGCTGCTCGCCGGCATCCACCGTCCGGACGGCGGCAGCATTGCCATCGACGGTGTCGTCGCCGGAACGCTGACGCCGGCTCGCGCCGAGGCGATCGGCATCCACTTCATCCACCAGGACCGCCTGCTTGTGCAGAGCTTCACGGTCGGCGAGGCGCTGTTCCTCGGCCACGAGTTGCGCCGGCCGGGAACGCCGTTTCTCGACCGCCGCGGCATGGAGCGGCAGGCAGAGGCGACGCTGCAGGACTATTTCGGCATCGCCTTGCCGAGGGACGCGCTGGTGTCAGAGCTGACCACCGCCGAGCGACAGATCATTCAGATTTCCCGCGCCCTGCTGCGGAAGCCGTCGATTCTCGTCTTCGACGAGCCGACAGCCTCGCTGGTTCGGCGCGAGGCGGAAATCCTGTTCGGGCTGATCCGTCGCCTCAAGGCGGAGGGCGTGACCATCCTCTACATCTCCCACTATCTCGCCGAGATCGAAGCTTTATGCGATTGGGTGACGGTGATGCGCAACGGCCGGGACGTCGCGACGGTCGATCCGCGGCAGGTGCCCGCCCGCGAGATCGCGGAGCTGATGATCGCACGCGACGTCGGGGAGATGTTCCCGAAGCGCACGGTGCCGATCGGCGACGTCGCGCTGGCGGCACGCCATCTCTATCGCAAGGGCGGCTTTCAAGACGTATCCTTCCAGGTCCGACGTGGCGAGGTCGTCGGACTGACCGGTCTCGTTGGCTCCGGCGCAAAGGATCTGGTGCGCGTGCTCTTCGGCCTCGACATCGCAGACGGCGGCGAGGTCGAGGTGCTCGGCACCACCGGACGGGCGGCTTCGCCCGCGGCTGCGGTGGCACGCTCGGTGGCGCTGGTGCCTGAGGACCGGCGCGGCCACGGGGTCGCTTTGGCGCTCAGCGTCTTGGAGAACACCACGCTTGCCGGCCTCAGGCGCTTCTCCCGCTTCGGCTTCCTGTCGCGGCTGCGCGAACGACGCGAGGTCGACGCGCTGATTGGGCGTCTGGCGATCAAGACCGACGGCCGCGATGCCGCGGTCGGCACGTTGTCCGGCGGCAACCAGCAGAAGGTGGCGATCGCCAAATGGCTCAGCCGCCAATCCGATGTCTACATCCTCGACGAGCCGACCGTCGGTGTCGACGTAGGGTCGAAAGTCGAGATCTACGGGCTGATCGGCGACCTCGCCGCCCGGGGCGCCGCGGTGCTGATCCTGTCCTCGGATCTTGCCGAACTCGCTGGTATCGCCGACCGCGTTCTCGTCATGGTGAGGGGCCGGATCGTCGAGGATGTCGCCGCCGACGCGGCGAGCGAACAATCGCTGCTGGCCCTCGTCACCGGCGCCTACGAAGGGAGCCGGAATGTCGGATAGTACCGGCTTCTCCGCGGACGACGATCCGGTCACGGCATCAGGCCAGTCCGATCTCGGCGCTGCCCTGCTCCGGGCCGGGTCGCTCGTCGCTTTTGCCGGGCTTTTCGTCCTATTCGCTGCCACGGCGCCGTTCTTCTTCAGCGTAGGTAATCTCGGTAACGTGTTCGGCCAGGCGGCCATTCTCGGCGTCCTCGCCGTCGGCCTGACCGCGGTTCTCGCTGCAGGCGGGTCGAACGTCGTCAGCGGCGGCATCGACCTGTCGCTAGCGGCGAACATGGGCCTGTCCGCCGCGGTCTACGCCGTGCTGGTGCAGCGGGGACACGGCGATACGGTCGCGGTCACCGCCGCCCTTTCCACCCGTCTTGCCATCGGTGCCGTCAACGCCATCGCTGTCACGCTGCTGCGCGTCGTGCCGCTGCTGGCCACCTTGGCCGTGATGAACATCGTCGCCGGCATCGAGCTGGTACTGACCCGGAACACCGTGGTGCCGGCCGCGACGCCGCTGCTGTCGGCGCTGTCCGGCTACGGTCCGTTTTTCGTGCCTATCCTCGCATACGTGCTGGTCGGCTTCGTCTTTTTGGCTACGGCGATCCTGCAATTCACCCCGATCGGCCTGCGCCTCTATGCCGTCGGCGGATTCCGCGAGGCGGCGCGGGCCGCCGGGCTGCCGGTGCGGCGGCTGGTCGCCGGCAGCTATCTGGCATCCGGCCTCTGCGGCGGTCTTGCCGGCATCCTTTCCGTCGCCAATCTCAGCGGCTCGACCACAGGCTCCGGCGAGATGCTGCTGTCGGTGGTGGTCACGGCGCTGCTCGGCGTAGTGTTTCCGCGCCGCCTGCTGCCGACCGTGCCCGGCACTTTCCTGTCGACCCTGTTCGTCGGCATGCTTGTCAACGGTTTCCAGCTGCTCAACCTGTCCTCGACGCTCGTTAACGGCGTGCAGGGCGTCCTGATCATCCTCGTCGTCGCTGCGACGACGCTGCTGCGCGAGGCTCCGGAATGACCGTGCTCCAGGTCCCCCGCTTCGGTGCATACGGCTGGCTGCAGGCTCTGCCGCGATTCGCGGTGATCGCCGCTCTCGCCCTCTTCGTCGGCTACTTCTCGCTGGCGACATCGTCGTTCCTGACTCCCGGCAATCTGCAAAGCCTGCTCGTCAACAATTTCGCCCTGCTCGCTATCGTGTCGCTGGCGATGACGCTCGCGATGTCCGCGGGTGGCATCGATCTCTCTGTCGGCACCGCGATCGATTTCTCGGCGCTGACCTTCGTCTCGCTCGTGCTGGCGGGCCAGCCGATGGCCGTGGCGGCGATCGCCGGGGTCGGCGCCGGTGCGCTCGTCGGTGCCTTGAACGCCGTCCTGATCGCCGGCCTCGGCATCAGCCCGTTCCTGGCGACGCTCGGCACCCTCTTCATCGGCCGCAGCGGCCAGCAATTGCTGACCAATGGTGGAAACCCGGTCTACCTGCCGCAGGCGGGCATTCCGCCGTCCTTAGCCTGGCTCGGTCATGGCGCGCTACTCGGGATGCCGGTCCCGCTGCTCGCGGTCTTCCTGCTGGCGCTGACGCTGCTTGCGCTTGCCGCGACGCGCTTCGGCCGGGTAGTGCTGGCGATCGGCACGCAGCCCGGCGTCGCCCGCTACTCCGGACTGCAGACCCGCCGGGTCCTTGCCGGTGTCTTCATCGGGACGGCGTCGTCAGCCGCCGTGGCAGGCCTCGTGCTATCCGCCACGGTCAACGTCTATGTCCCGAGCTCCGGCAATGCCTTCCTGCTGAACGCCATTGGCGCTGCCTTCATCGGAACGACGCTCAGCCGGGAAGGGCGCCCCAATGTGGCAGGAACGCTCATAGGCGTCCTGCTACTGGCGATCCTCGCCAACGGCCTGCTGCTCACTGGCATCAGCTTCTACTGGCAGCAGGTAGCGACCGGCCTCCTGATCCTTGTCGTCCTTGCCGCCAGCGCCCGGCGAGTCGCCGGATAGTCGGCCGGCGCCGCATCCGATCGAACGAACTCGAAAGGGCCGCCCGCTCACGCCGGCGGCCCTTTCGTTTCAAATCGGCTGGTCGTGCGAGGGCTTGTCCCAGAGGTTGATGCCGCCCTCAACCGCGTGAATGTCGATCTCGGCCAGCTCCTCGGAGGTGAAGGCGATGTTGTCGAGCGTGGCGACGTTCTCGATCACCTGCTCGGGCGAACTAGCACCGATCAGTGTCGACGTGACGCGTGGATCGCGCAGCACCCAGGCGAGCGCCAGCTGCGCCAGCGTCTGTCCGCGACGCTTGGCGATGGCGTCGAGCGCCCGAACGCGGATGAGGTTTTCTTCGCGTAGATGGGCTGCAGGGAGGGAGTCGCCTCCAGGACGATTGATCCGCGCATCGGCTGGGATTCCGCTGAGATACTTGTTGGTCAGCAGCCCTTGCGCCAAGGCGGTGAACGCGATGATCCCGGTGCCCGTCTCATCGGCGGCGTCGAGTAGGTCCGCTTCGATCCAGCGGTTGAAGAGGTTGTAGGCGGGTTGGTTGATCAGCAGCGGCACGTTGAGCGCGGCCAGGAGTCTGGCGATCTCCCGTGTCTTCGCACCGGAATAGGACGAGATCCCGACATAGAGAGCCTTCCCCTGTTCCACGGCGCTGGCAAGCGCGCCGGCGGTCTCTTCGAGCGGTGTGTCGGCATCGAAGCGGTGGGAGTAGAAAATGTCGACATAGTCGACACCGAGCCGCTTCAAGCTCTGGTCGAGGCTGGAGAGCATGTATTTCCGCCCGCCGCCGCCTTGCCCGTAGGGGCCAGGCCACATGTCCCAACCGGCCTTGGTGGAGATCACCAGTTCGTCGCGATAGGCGGCGAGATCCTCCTTCAGGATGCGGCCGAAATTGATCTCGGCACTTCCGTAGGGAGGCCCGTAATTATTGGCCAGGTCGAAATGGGTGATGCCGAGGTCGAAGGCCTTGAAGATGATCGGACGCTGACGTTCGAGAGGGTTGCTGTCGCCGAAATTGTGCCAGAGTCCGAAGGACAGAGGCGGCAATACGAGGCCGCTTCGGCCGACACGGCGGAATGAGGCATTGTCGTAGCGATCGGGCGCGGCTTGATAGCTCAATGGAATTCTTTCGTTGGGGACAAGGGGTCGGTGGGGTGATCAAGCGTCGAAACGGTGACGTGCCGCCGGGTGGCTGGCGGGCAGTCGGTCGCCACCGTCCTGGCGGAGGCGCGAGCGCAACGTGCCCGTCGGCGCGGCCGAGCGATAGAGGCCCCGTTCGATGAGTTCGGGCACAACCAGCTCTGCAAAACTTTCGAAGGACTCTGGAGCGACAAGCTGTTGCAGTAGAAACCCGTCCACGCCGGAGGCATCGACGTAGGCAGCAATGCCGTCGGCGATCTCGGCAGGCGTGCCGAGGAAGGTCAGGCCGCTGTTGCCCTCGACCCGGGCGTAGCGGCGCCTGAGGTCTCCGGCTGGAAGCGGAGCGGACGCGGAGGCCGACTCCGTGTGTCCCGTAGTCTTGGCAAGCGGCTAGTCGTCGGAATATCGGGACAGGTCGAGCCCGCTATAGCCCGCGTAGGCAGCCAACGTCGCTTCCATCGTAGTAATCTTGGTAGTTATCGAGCTTTTTCTGTGCTTCCGACCGGGTCTTGCCGACGACTATCTGCACGCCGGCGAGGGCAGTGATCTCGCTGCCGTCTCGTCCGAACTTCGTTCGAGCCCCTGCCCTTACGGCGAGGGGTAGGATCCTCCGACGAAGACCATTAGGATCACCGGCCATGGCAACTGCACGGAAATAAGTCCGATAGGTCTGCTACGAAGAGCGACGTCGGCCGGTCGCGCCGATTGCCATCTCTGAGCCGGCACTCCCATTATAGTTGTTCAGTGACCTGCGGAAGGCAGCGTCCTCAAGGACGTACGGAGTGAAACCGGATAGGCGCAGGAATTCCCAAATTACTTCGCGAAGCCGTAAAATCGGTGCCTAGATAAGACTGTAGGAATTTCGAAGGCCTGCTGGAACGCTTCACAGAATGCGTCCATTTGTCGAATGCATCACCGTCGACTTCAGTGAACGGCGACGAACGCGTGGCAGGGTTCTGGATCCTCTCAGGATGCGCGCTGGAGCGCACGGTCTGTCAGGAGTGCCACGACTTCATCGGCTGGCAAGGGCCTATGGAAAAGGAATCCCTGAAGGTCGTGGCACCCGACATCCCGCAGAAGCCGATGCTGGTGCATATGCTCAACACCCTCTGCGGTGATCGACAGCTTCAGGGCCAGGCCCAGCCCGACGATCGACCGGACCACCCCCTCGGCGCCTTCCCCGATGCCGAGGTCATGCACGAAGGAGCGGTCGATCTTGAGCTTGTCGAACGAAATGCGGGCGAGGTAGGCGAGGCTGGCATAGCCGCTGCCGAAGTCGTCGAGTGCAAGCCTGAAACCCATTTCCTTCAGCTGGCGCAGCCGTCGGGAAGCCAATTCGATATCGTCTATCAGCACCGTCTCGGTGACCTCGAACTCGAACATCGACGGGTTGACGCCCATCTCCAAGACGAGCGAGCGCAGACCATCGATGAAATCGGGTGCACGGAGTTGAGCAGGCGAGAGATTGATCGCGGTGACGAGACCCGGCCACTGGCGGGCATCTCTGAATGCCCGGCGGATGACCCAGCTTCCGAGTTCGCGGATGAGATCTGTCTTTTCTGCGACCTGGATGAACTCGATCGGTGGAATGAACCCTCGCACCGGGTGCTGCCAACGCAGCAGCGCCTCGACACTGCTGATGGGAACGCCTTCGGCACAGACCAGGGGCTGGTAGTGCAGTGCCAGGGAATCGGACCTTATGGCTTCCGCTAGGTCCCGCGCCAGATGCTGTGCTCCGAGAATATCCCTTTCCATGGAGCGCTCAAATTCTAGAGCCACACCACGGCCGGCGGCCTTGGCTGCGTAAAGGGCGATATCGGCCTGCCGCATCGCCTCCACCAGATTGGCCGTGCCGGGTGGTGAATGGGCGATTCCGATCGATACGCTCGTCAGGACGATCTGTCCGCCGACATCGTAGGGCTCGGAGCAAGTCGCGAGCAGCTTGGCGGCGACGACTTCCATCGAACCGCGCTTCATCGAGATGACTGCGAATTCGTCTCCGCCGAGTCGTGCGGCGAACCCGTCGTCGCCTACCGCGTCGCGGATGCGAACCGCGAACTGGCGTATCAGCTCGTCGCCGACCGGGTGCCCGAGGGAATCGTTGACGTCCTTGAAGCGATCGAGATCGAGGTAGAGGACGGAGAGCCGACGGTCTCCATCCTCTGCCGACAGGAGCACGTCGTGCTGGAAGCGCTCGCTCAATCCCGTCCGGTTCGACAGGCCCGTCAAGGCGTCGACGCGAGCCGCTTCCTGCGCTTTGGCCTCGCTGGCCTTCAGCTGAGCGTTCAACCTTTCGAGTTCGGCCACTCGAAGGGCGAGTTCGTCGGTAACCGCGTTGTCTGTGCTCCAGCGATAGGCAAGGGCGGTCGCCAGCTGCTGCAGTTCTCCCACATCGAACGGTTTCAGGAGGTAGAAGAGCTTCTCCGGCCGCCCGATAGCGAGAGAGATCTCCGAAGGCTTATGATCGGAGTAGCCCGTGACGATGACCAGGTTCACGTCCGGGTCGAGCAGACGGATGCGCCGGGCTGTTTCCAGGCCGTCGATCCCCGGTGGCATGCGCATGTCGATGAAAGCGATGGCGAACGGTCTTCCTTCAGCCGCAGCGGTTTCCACTATGGCAATGGCATGCTCGCCCTGGCGACAATACACGATGTCGTCGATCAGGCCCTGTGCATCGGCGGCGGACGTCTCGCCACCGAACAACTCCTCGGAAAGATCATCGAACGCGTCGCCGTCGAGCGAGGACTTCGTGACCAGGTCGCCAAGGACACGGCCGTAAGCTTCCAGTAGTTGTGCATCGTCGTCGACGACAAGGATACGCCGAGGTTTGGCGGAGGAGGTCATGCAGCGTCCTTGAATTCGGCAGCGTCGCGGGGAAGTATCAGGTGCAAGGTCGCGCCTTGGCCCGGCCCCTCGCTTCTTGCGAACAGTCTTCCGTTCATCGCGCCGACGGCGTTCGCGCACCAGTGCAGGCCAGTCCCGCCGGAACGGTCGCGCCGAGTGGAGTATCCCTTCTCGAAGATCGTCTCCAGCCGTCCCGGCTCGATACCTTCGCCATCGTCTCGCAGCATGATGGCAAGAGCGGTCGTGCCGCCCGTGTCGAGCTCGGCGATCTCGATCTCGATCCTGCCATGGCCTCGGCCAGTAGCATGTATCGCCTCTGCGGAATTGACGAGCAGATTGCCGAGGATCTGTTCGAACGCGATGCGGTGTCCGAGCACGGCTGCGTCAGGCTCGACATTCACCAGAAGCTCGATGCCGTCCTTCCCGGAGATCAGTTTCGCCGCGCTCGCGATCGAGGAGCTCAGATCGATCCGTTCGACGACCCGCTGCCCTTTGGAAGCCACGTCCTCTTCCTTCAGGATCTCGTCGACGTGACGGACCATGGCTGTCAGCGTTTGAAGGTCCGCATGTCTGGTTCCGCCTTCCTCGAGCAGCTTCGCGGTGGACATGACGACGAACTTATGCAGCTTTCCCGCACGTTCCGCGGGAAGCATGGGATCCGCGATTTCGTCCAGGGCTTTGGCGAGGTTCCGTTTCCAGGGCGCCTCTTCTCGGCGAGTCAGATCCCAGGCGATCGTGCCTATCGGGCTGATCGCATTGCGCACGTTGTGAAGAATCCCTGCAGCCTGGTCGGCGGCGCCATGATGATAGTCCTGCCGCCGGAGAGAGTCGCGCAGATCGGCAAGCTGTGAGGCCATTCTGTTGAACGAGACGATAGTCTCGCTCAACTCGTCGCCTCTGCCGTCTTCCGGCAGCATCGCGAGCTGACCGGTCGATCCGACCTGCGACAGATGATCTCTAAGCGCGCCCACGCGCTTGATCGCGATATGGCGGAGGACGAAGGCGAGGGCGGCGATGAGGACCAGCCCGCCGAGAACCAGCAGAACCATGGCCGCCCAGACCGCCTGACGCCCGGCCGCGGAGACGGATCGGCTCGTCTTGGACACCAGCGTGGCGATAGGAAGACCATCAAGACCGGTGACGACGGAGCGGACTTCGATAGCTTTGTCGCTGCGGATCAGTTCATCGGACGCCGAAGCCTCGGCCTCGACGGGGAGCAGTTCGAAATCGACTTTGGTCTGATCCTGCAGGGCCGCGATGTCGAGGATGCGGCCGAATAGAAGGGTGCCCGTGGCCGGCCCCGTTCGCTCGGAGGTCAGGATCGGCGCGTATCCGACCGCGACGAAGCCCGCCCCGGTTCGAACGAGGCCCGTTCGGGATCCTGGTTCGACGAAGGGCGCCAGCAGCGGATCCGTGGCAGCTACGGCATCCGACGGCATCAGCCTGAGCGGCTTGGGCTCATCGCCCGAGAATTCGTATCCGTTGTCGAGGACGACCGTCCCGTCGCGATCAAAAATGACGATGTAGTTTAGGCTGAGAGCCTTGATCGACTCGGGATTGACGTTCTTCTCGATATAGTCGGCCTTTTCCCCTTTCATAAAGGCGAAACTGTCGTCCCAGAACCCGTAGTCTCTGGACGATGAGGCGACCTGCGCTTCCTGGCTTCCAATCGCCTCCAGCACCCGGCTCTGGTTCCGTCGGGCGGCCGTATCCTCGAGTTCGAAAAAGCTCGGCATGACGGTCAGTTCGAGAGCGGCAAGATTGAGCAGGGCGGATATGCCCACGACGCCGACGAGGGCGAGATTGATCTTGCTGACGATGCGCATGCTGTCCTCCGCGAACGGACGCTAGCGAGCATCGATTAAGAATCGGTCTAAACAGGAAGGTGCCGCTTGCGCGAGTGCCGCTTCATGGATTCAAACCTTACCGGCGCGGACGCGATGATGGCTCCGGCGTTCTTTTGACAATGCCGTTGCTGGCATCCCGTCCGGTGACCGGAACGCGATGAAGCGCCCAGCACCGCCATGGTGGTGAAAAGTGCGTGAGTCCTCGTGAAGTTCGACCGGAAAGTGCAGTTGCTTTGCCGATTGGCGCTAGCACGCGGTTCCAGAAGCGCTTTTTCCAGACAAGTCAGTTCAAGAGAACGGCGATGCCAAACGGTCCGAAGGTGTCCGCCTGCGGAAATCTTCTCCTCGGGGCGACTGGCGGGCGCCATTCGATGGACGAGCCCCGCGACGCCGCAACAGCCTTCGCTGCAACGCGCGCCACAGACGATTTGCCGATGCAGACCTCCGCCGGGGGGCGCATGCCCCAGGAGCGTTCAATGGCGTTGTCCCGATACCAATCCTTTCGCCGTCTGGCGCTCGCCATTCTGATCGGCATCGCCCAAGCCGTAAAGGCGGAAGGGTCGGTAGCCCGCGTTGCTCATCTCTATGATGTCGAAGTCAGTGTCGTGCGTGATGCCGTCCGCTTCGAAGAAAGCTTGCTGGCGGCGTGAAACTCCTTGTCGATGAGAACCTTTCGAAGGCTCTCGCGAAAGCGCTACAAGCCCTGTTCGAAGCCGATCATGAGATAGTTCATATCCGGGACCGATTTGGCCTTGGCACCACCGATTTAGAGTGGATGCCGAAAATTGGTGCTGAGGGAGGTTGGATCGTCATCTCCGGCGATCGCCGTATTCGAAAGAACCAAGCCGAGTACATCGTATTCCGCCAATCTGGCCTGATCGGCTTCTTCCTTTTCAAAAAGGTCTTCGAAATGAGCGTAAGGAAGCAAATGATACGCATCCTTACGCCATGGCCGGAGATTGAAGCTCAGGTCAGGCTTGTGCAGCCAGGAGCGATGTTCGAAATTCCAGAAAAAAGCACCCGGTTCCGAACGATGTAGATTGGTCCTTCTCCATACTATGGAGGGGGAGCGACGCCGCCAGTTTCATACGCCTCGACATCGACCGTTCGAATGCGGAGCAACTTGCCGCCGAACTGGAACGCGGGAATGTCGCCTCGTTTGATCATGTTGCGGATATGCCGTTCGGAGCATGACCATCGGTCCGCGAGGCTGCTGGGGGTGTAGGCAGTCGGCTTCCAAGCGGTTGGCGCCACCTCCTTCGCCTTCGGAGCACCACCGGCTGGCAGCCGATCAAAGGCTGTCTCAAGCTCCTGCTGATGCCAGACTTTCCGAGATCCGAGGCTGCGAGGCTGCGGCATTTCACCTGCGGCGACCAAGCGCTCGAATTCTTTCGGCTCGATGCCAAGATAGATGCTCGCCTGAGCGCGGGAGAGGCCGATCGGCGGGAAAGGCCAGTGGCCAAGCGTCAGAGGAGTATCGCTGTCTACAGCCGTAGTTCGTACCTCGGGTTTCATCTGATGCACTCCTCCGGATATCGGGAGGCTGCCGCATCATGGCTGCCGTCGTCAAAGGCTGGGGTAGAACTTCCCGAGATCGGTAGGCGAATTGCCCTCTGGCGCCGGCATCACGGCATAGCGACCGTCAGGATCTTCCTTCCACCGGGCAATGTGTTCGTCCTTGATGGTGAGGGTCTGATCTCCAAAGCTGGCGGGGCCTGCGGTCTCGGTGAAGGCGACGTCTTTCCAGCTAACAGTCGGCATTGCTACTCGTCCTTGTGGCGCTAATCTGATGGCAACTACAGGAGCATACAAAAGCTCCAGCGCAGTGCAGCAAAATGGGTGGGCGAGATGACAATTGATAACACCCCGAAAGTTCGTGAAAGGGCATATAGCCTTTGGGAGCTCGCAGGCCGCCCGGATGGGCGCGAGCACGAATTCTGGGCACAGGCTTCGCAAGAGATCGAAGGTGACCAGGATCGCCGCCATAGGACGTCCTCAGGCGCGATGAGTGGGCAGCGGGAGCCCGGCTTGCCATCCGATAAGTGACCACCACTTCTCATCATCCAACAGGGATGAATGACATGGCCGATCATGCAGTTACATGGAAAGAGTGGCGCGAGCTCGTCAACATGACGCCAGCAGCGCTCGAGAAATGGCTCGAGACGATAGAGTCGAAGTCAGTCGGCGACACGAAGTCAGGGGCCGCATCGAGCGGCAAGACAGGTGGCGGAGAGTCGACGGGGCACAAGTCTGGGCGCCGCATAATCGATATCAAGAACTCGACCCAGGATGAACTCAGTGACGATGACTGGGCGCACATGGCGAAGGTCGTCGGCTACATCAAGCGGCATCTCAAGCAGCGCCCTGACGGCGATATCAGCAAGACCAACTGGACCTACTCGCTGAAGAACTGGGGGCACGATCCGTCAAAGGATTAGCGTGGAACGAGAGGGCAGGTGGACCTAGAGAAACCCTGACTTCGCTGCTGCCTCGTAAGCCGTAGCCAGAATGGTGAGCACAGCCGCCATTACCCGGATTACTCGCTTTCCTGAACGCATCTACGTCTCCCATGCCTGGTGAACATGGTTAACGGATCGTTAAATGGTCGACAAGCTCAGCCCGGCTTTTGCCAGCGATATGCCGCCAGCTTGGAACGACTGAGCTTTACCGTCCTTCCACCTTCGACCAACCGGAGGAAGTCATGTCCAAGACCGAGAACAGCAATCTTGATGACGCGAGCCACGGCGGTGGTATTGGCGACATCCCGCGGCAGCCGGTGGATCAGTCGTCTCAGAACCCCGGCAACGGTGAGCCGATCATCCTCCCCGACGACGAGGATGGCGTAGGTGTGATCGAGGATGACGACCTGACCAGCGGAGATGATGTGATTCCCGTTGAAGAGGGTGAGGATCCAGACGACGACGCGGACTCGACGCAGGGCATGCCCAGCTAGACCGCCGCGCAGAGGGAAGGGGGCAGGTACAGCGTACCCACCCCCTTTTCATTTCATGCCTCAATTTCCGGGGTGATCCAACCTGCTGCCTTCGCAAGGCGGTTGGCAACCCACATGAGGGCAACGGAGATCCAGATACGGAATAGCAGCGGGAAAGGCAGGATCATCGTGCCTTGATCTCCGCGGCTTGCCCCTGTCCCTCGGCCAGGATCTCGGCGAGATAGTCGAAGGCCTCGCCGGAATGGATCGCTTCTGACAGGAGGAAGTCGGTCCGGTCGTGCACTTCGCTAAGGCTTGCCGGCACCGCGGCGCGGATCGCCTCGGCCACCTGCCACAGCTCCTTGCGGTTCCGGTCGTAAAGCCGCTCTAGCACCGCCACGACAAGCTTGCTGGTCTCCTGCATGATCAGTGGGGAGAGCGCACCGCGGATCGTCCGCAGCGCTTCGGCAACGGCGACTGTTTCCGCGATTGCGAGGCCGTCGATTGACAGAGCTGCGTTCTGATCGTCCAGCATGAGAGCGGGCGGCGCCGCATTGTCCCGCTCGAGGAAGGTCAGCACGGAACCGATGACTGCAAGGTC
The DNA here is from genome assembly GCF_055730125.2 of Mesocryomonas fontinalis. Lineage (NCBI taxonomy): Bacteria > Pseudomonadati > Pseudomonadota > Alphaproteobacteria > Hyphomicrobiales > Aurantimonadaceae > Mesocryomonas > Mesocryomonas fontinalis. The sequence continues at coordinate 37,317 of NZ_JBUZWG020000011.1, forward strand.
GGAAGGCTCCATGTCGTTGAACCCGACCATTGCCCGCAGAGCGCCGGCAGCGCCTTCCATGCTGTTTGTCGCTGGCGTCTGGCGCCAGAGCGCTCCGTAAAGGTCCGAGATTGTGGTCTCTCCCAGCCGATCAGCCTCGGCCTTCGGGAGGGTGAGCTGCTGGGCCAGCGCGGCCTCGAGCTTTTCGGTGAGGGCCAGCATCGGGTCGTTCGTCGGAGCATTGTTCACCGGCCCGCCTCCCGATCCCGGCGAAGGGCGTCAGGGCCCGCAATGGTCGCGCCGATCAGCATGAACTTCGCCACGACATCACCGAAGCCGACGAAAAGGCCGTGATGGCTAGCGTCCGCAAGCACTACGCCTGCTTCTAGCTTAGCCAGCGGCTTCGCAGCGACGATATCAAAGTCGATATTTTGCGCATAGGCGCAGTCGCCCGCCATGACCTCGAGCCATGCATAGCCTGCAACTGAGCGCGGAGGTGTACGACCTCCGACTTTTCTTTTGCCGTAGCGCCGATTTTATCGGGCTTGTGCAAGACATAAAGGTCGTGCGCCCCGGCACCGCCTTCCTTAAATTCGACTAGCTGCAAATCTGTCTTCTCTATTTCAGAAAATACATATCGAAATTCGGTGACGGTGTTTCCGTATTCGTTTTTGTCGATGTCATGCTGCTCGCTTATGGGGTGGAAGAAGAATCCGTCGTTATCAAGCTCCGTGATCTTCATCAAATTCTGCATGATGCGGCCGTGCGCAGTAAAAATTAGAATGCCGTTGGGCGATAGTGTGCGCTCAAGCGCAGCCAGCCATCTGCCCCAAGTTGACTTCGGCATATGCGTAAAAAAACTGAACACATAGATGACGTCGTAGAGCCTCGGCATCCGAAACAGTTCGGGCACAGACTCGGAACGAACAGCGCTGAAGTTGAGCTTCTTCAAAAATTCGACAGCCTCAACGTGAATATCAGAGGCGGTGAACTCCGCGTTGGGAATGTGCTTATGCAGGTGCCTTGTTACTCTCCCATACCCGGAGGCGAATTCTAGCACCTGCAAAGGCTGGGGTTTCGAACTTAATATGCTTGTGACTTGGGCGCCGGCCATCGTGTTCGCGAGTAGTTTGGCTGTATCCTCGCCAGACTGGAAAAACTGCCGAGGAACGCTTGCGGCACGTTCGGCGCCAGCGTCCTCGTACATAAATTTCAGGATGAAATCGTTTGAATGAAGATCGGGCACAACGCCAAACTCTCTTGCGACGGCATTCGCTTCTGCCTGTGCACTAGAAATGCTTGTGAAAGCCGTTTCGGCATTTGCATCAAATTTTGACATCAGAACCTTTCAAGTATGACGGTCCGTCTTGCCGAACGGATATGCGCGTAGTTCATTTCAGATGATTGGGCTCATGCCAACCAATGGTTGGCCGATCAGCTGCTGGTGGAGCGCTTCTGCGCGAGGCGGCAAAGATAATCGAGACGCTGCGCAGTCTCGTTGGCATCCGCAAGGAGTTCGAGCTTGATGATAGCGAGCCGGAAGGCCACGCCTGAAACGACAAAAGCCGCCAAGCTCTGTGAAGGACGCGCCGGGTTAGGTACTGAAAAGGCCACAGGCTCGGAGCGCAAGGGTGGCGCAAGGACCGCGGCACTAGGATCGCTCACCAGCGTTGTCCCATTATCCAGGTTCCGCATTGAAGCAGGTGAAACGTGGCCGGCGGCATATCTTGCAGAGGTGTCGCCGGTTCGTGCCTGACTGACACTCAGCCGGCAGGGACGCCGCCCTCAGACCGATAGAGCCGGGCCGCTGCGCGATCCGTGCTTTAGCGCCGCGCCGTATGGCCATTGCCTCCGCAAAAGGCCTTTTATCGGAGCTCGACGATGGGCGATAACACTTACCGTGGCGACGCGCTTATTCCGATTAAGATTGTCCGGGAGAAGACCGGGCTCGGCGTGACATCGATCTACGACATGATGGCGAAGGGCCGGTTCCCGAAGTCCATCCCCCTTACCCCGCGGTGCGTCCGTTGGAGCCTCCATGAGGTCGATGCCTGGATCGAGGAGCGAAAAGCCGAGCGCTGAACTGGACGCGTGCCCTTGGCCGGCCACATGATGTCCGATGTGCAACCTCTACAGCGTCACCAAGGGCCAGACGGCCATCCTCGAGTTCACCCGGGCGATGCGCGACACCACGGGCAACCTTCCGCCGTTGCCTGGCATATTCCCCGACTACCCAGCGCCGATCGTCCGCACCGTCGATGGCGAGCGCGAACTGTCGATGGTTCGGTGGGGGATGCCGAGCTCGTCGCAGGCGCTGTTCCAGGCGACAAAGAAGCGTGCTGAAAAGCTCGATGCGAAAGGTAAGCCATACGACTTCCCGGCACTGCTGAAGGCCGAACCGGACGCCGGCACCACGAACATCCGCAACACCGCATCAAAGCATTGGACGCGCTGGCTCGGAGCGGCCAACCGGTGCCTAGTGCCTTTCACGTCGTTCAGCGAATGGGATGCCGCGGCCAAGGAGCCCGTCTGGTTCGCCGCCGGCGCCGATCGGCCGCTGATGGCTTTCGCCGGCATCTGGACGACTTGGACGTCTGTCAGGAAGGCGCGGGAAGGCGAGGTTACGGTCGACTGCTTCGGCTTCCTCACCACCGAGCCTAACCCGACTGTCGGCGCCATTCACCCCAAGGCCATGCCCGTGATCCTCACCGCGGCCGAGGAAATGGACGTGTGGATGCGAGCGGACTGGTCCGAGGCAAAGGCACTGCAGCGTCCAATGCCGGAAGGCGTCCTAGGTATCGTAGCCCGAGGCAAGAAGCAGGATGGCGAAGGCGCTCTACGAAGCGAATAATCACTCGGCAATCAGCTGGCGCCGCAGATGCACGCATTCGTCGACAGTCATGTGCTGCCTTCGGAACTCTTCACCATCAGTAAGCCTTCATGGCAAAGACACCTCCATTCCGCAGGCGCCTAGTCCGCATATCGGGAGCGCTAGTTGGCCGCAATTAAAGATTCCCATCCGCACAGCATCAAAGACGTCGCTGCACTGGTCGGCGTTACCCAACGCACAGTGCGCTTTTATGAAGAGATTTATTTAATCTCGCCACAGCGCAGCTCAGGCACGCGCCGCCGATACAGCGACGCTGATATGGCCCGCCTACAGAAGATCACGCATCTCGCGCACCTCGGCTTCTCGCTCGTCGAGGTGAAGCAGCTGCTCGGAGCCAAGTCGGAAGTTTATGTAATTGAGGCGCTACACCGGCGGCGCGGCGAGGTCTCCGCGGAGATCGAGCACCTTCAGAAAGTTCTCGGCGACATTTCGGACGAAATCGCTGCCATACGTCTACCGTCCCAGCATCAAGCCGCCTGAACGCTCCTCCCTAATCGACCTAGGCGGCGTCATGGCCGATTTCAAAGCCCACTTCCCGCCACCCGTTGACCCGAACCTGTGATTATGTTCCCTATTCGTTCCTTTCGGATGACGTTTCGAGAGGGAAATAGGAATGCTGGCGCGGGTTCGAATTGAAGCTGAGATCATAATCCCGATCTTCAGTTATGGCCTCTGCGCCGGGTTTCCGTCGCCTGCAGACGACTTCCTCGACGAGGGCATAGATCTCACCCGCCTGATCGTCCGGAACCCGCCAGCTACATTCCTCTGGAAGGTCGACGGGCATTCGATGCGCGATGCCGGGATCTATGACGGCGATCTGCTCGTCGTGGACCGCAGCCTAACACCGCGGCATGGCGACGTCGTTGTCGTCATCGTGCACGGCGAGCGCAGCCTGAAGCGCCTTCACCTCGATGGCGCCAGGCCTCGCCTGTCATTCGAGAACCGGGACATGCCGGCGTTCGATCTGCCGGAAATCGCCGACGTGGAGATCTGGGGCGTCGCTCGGTGCAACGTGCACTGGCTCCGCAAGCCGGCTGCACGGAAATGACCGGCCGCGTCCTCGCCCTGATCGACGGCAACAGCTTCTACTGCTCTTGCGAGCGCGTCTTCGACCCGAAGCTAGCCACCCGCCCGGTGATCGTCCTGTCCAACAACGATGGGTGCGCTGTTGCGAGAACCGCCGAGGCGAAAGCTCTGGGCATCCGCATGGGGGAGCCCTTCTTCAAGCTCCGCGACCTTTGCCGGGACGAGGGCGTGGCCGTCTTCTCATCGAACTACACCCTGTATGGCGACATGTCGGCGAGGATGAATTCAATCTACCGGGCATGGGCGCCCGATGTGGAGGTCTACTCAATCGACGAGAGCTTCCTGGACCTCACCGGCTTTACCCGGCGGGATCTCGTCGAGTACGGCCGCGACCTTCGATCAACGGTGCTGAAATGGACGGGCGTTCCAACCTGCGTTGGTCTTGGTCCGACGAAAACCCTCGCCAAGCTGGCGAACCACATTGCCAAGAAGAACCTCGAGCTCGGCGGCGTCTGTGATCTGACGGACGAAACCTCTCGCTCGGCATGGATGGCGAAGGTCGACGTCGGCGAGGTGTGGGGGATCGGCCCAGCCTCGGAGCGGAAGCTGATCGGCATCGGCGTCGAGAAGGTCTCCCAGTTGCGGGACCTCGACCTGACCTTAGCTCGCCGGCTCCTGTCCGTCGTCGGTGAGAGGACCGTGTTGGAACTGCGGGGAGTCCAGTGCTTGGCACTAGAGCACGTTGCCCCACAGCGGAAAGGCTGCGCGGTGACGAGATCCTTCGGCAAACCCGTAACGTCACTGGCGGGCATCCTAGAAGCCGTGTCGGCATATGCGACCAGAGCCGGCGAGAAGCTGCGCCGCCATGGCCTGGAAGCCTCTCACCTGTCAGTCTTCATGCATACCAGTGAGTTCAATTCTCGCGACCCGCGGTACTCTGGCTCTACGACAGTGCATCTGCCCGAGGCGTCGAACGATACCCTCGACCTCATCCGCGCCGCTCAGCGTGGCGCTCGGGCGATCTATCGAGATGGTTTCCGGTACGCGAAAGCCGGCATCATAATGGACGATCTGATCCGCGCCGGTACCGCACCTCGGCCGCTTTTCGATCGAAGGGACCGAGGGCAGTCCGAGAGGTTGATGGGCGTGATCGATGCGGTGAACGGCAGGTTCGGCCGCGGTACCATCGCACCGGCGGCCGCCGGCATCAGACAGCAGTGGGCGACGAAGTTCGACATGCGGTCGCCGCGGTACACGACCCGTATCGGCGAATTGCCGAAAGTCACCGCCTAGGCAGTTTCTTCGGACATCATCAGCATGATCGGCATCGTTCGGCGGATCATGCCCCAATCTTTAAACCGGATGACGTCGATTGGCCCTCGGCCGAGTTCCACCACACCGATGTGCCTAGTGTCAGAAGCAATGCGGTCGAAGAGAGCGCCGACGAGCTCGGTCGGCCCCTCTAATATCTGAAGAATAGTCGAACCCTCTACGGCCAGAATACCGGTGATGCCTCTAGCCTGGTTCGCCGCGGCCGACTTCTGGACGATGCTGTCGATTTCCTCGATCGTGGTATCGTGAGCCAGGGTGCTTGCGTAGCGAAGGCGTGTCAGCATCAGCGACGTCTACTCAGAAAAACCAGAAGCTGTCTTATCAATTGATAAGTTTCGGTCTGCCTGAAGACATCTACGGTTACTCAGATGTGTCGGCGTTGAGCACGACGGCATGGGGGCCGTCATTCACTGGACCCGACGATCCGCTAATAGGCTGGGAGCTCTCTCCTGGTGCAGGCACTAAGTCGTCGTGTAACGCTCGGGCTCGATCGGCAATCTCAGCCTGAAGCCAATCATGGGTGTTAGCAACTGCCGTGGTTTCATCCTGGATAAGGACCCGCCAGAGGGTCAAGGCTGCTGGTGTTACAAGCGACCCGCGAAAATCCTGCATGAGTGCCGACCAGTCAGCACATTCCGCCAGCATCCGCAAAAGATCGCTATCCCGAACGTCCTTTAGAGAATCCTGGTTTTCGTACTCAATTGCGAGCGGCAGGTGCGGGTGAGAGACGATAGTGCAAGCCTTTCCACAACACCGGAACCGTAGCCGGGATTAATTAAAGAGGCATTCACTTTCAATCTGTTCCATTTAAATTACTGATCGAACAGCAGCCTCGATGTCCTTGTCCATGTACTGGTCGGCGAGCATTCCGGCGATGTGGTTGCGGGCGAGCTCCAATACGGCCTCGGCCACTTCGGTTTCACTCCAGCCGACGGCCACGGCAGCACTGATCACAGCCTGAAATGTCGGCTCGATCGCGAATTCGCAATCGATGCCGCGGTCGGGATGCTCAGGCGGGTGATTTGGGGCGGTGATATCCATGGCAACGACCTAGACCGTTCAGACTTCGACGACCAGCGGTTCCGCTGTCGTGGTGCCGGCGTGAATCCAACGCGACACCTTGCCGGTCATCGTGATGGCGCTGATGTCCACTCGAGGCTCTTCGTAGGTGACGATGACGGTGGGCCCATCGTGTGGCTCGTCTAGTGCAGTCAGAATGAACCCGACGTCGGGCTTATGCATGCCGATGAAGCGAACCCCCTCGATCGTAGTGGCATCACGCTCGAGGAACCGTAGGCGGAGATACTTCTTCGACTGCCGGCGCCCCTCAGCCAGCAGCCGGGACCGGTTAGTCCCATCCAGCTCCATCAGCCCAGCGATCAGCACGACAGGCTTCTGGAAGGACAGGCTTGCCTTGTGGAGGGCTTTCACCGGGGTGCCGGCATAATCACCTGCAATGACGATGATATCGGCGGTCATCCCCGCCGCCCCAATCTGTGGGGAAATGATCAGCAGTTTTGTCATGCAACTCTCAGGATTCGCGACGGCGTGTCACGCCAGCACGATCCTTCTCATGAGATTGCAGAACCTACTACTCTGATCAGGCATTGCGCCCCATTTCAGCTAGGTCTGACAAGGGCGCCAGCTTGTCGCCTAGCCGATCGATAATCAGCTGCCAGGCTTCCGCCGCTTCCACATGCCGCTTCTTCGCGTTCGGTAGAGCTACCTCGGCGGCAGCTCTCAGGCATTCGTCACGACGGTCGATGTAATGCTGCATAGGATAGCCATTCATCGTTTGGTCCTCAGACAAAGAGAATGGCGCAGACCACCAACACGGCTGCGGCGGTCGCGAGGGTAGGCCAGACTGGAAACGATGGCGATACAGGAGCGGTACGGCGGGAAGTCGAGAGAATCATCTATCGGTCCTTGGACGTTGCGGCCTCAATCAAAAGCAAAGTCTTAATGGTCGTTAACGCCTGTGGTTGCCGCATCTGGCGGAACGAACGGTTGCGTACCTTCTTGTTCCATCAACCAGAAGGGACTGCACCATGTCGGAGTCGGATCCAATCGGAACGAACCCAAGCGACCAGATGCCTGCAGGCGGCGGCCTGAAGCCTGGGGAGGTAGTGCCCGAGGAATTTGAGGACGAAGAGCTCTATGGCGATGACGATGGTCTAGGCCCGGTCGACGAGGACGAAGACGATCCCGGCATGCCGGAAGAGATCGAAGACCGCGAGAACCAGGCTGGCACCAAACAGTTGGACAGTGGGAAGTTCAGGAGGGACTGACGCTTCCTTGTCTTCTGCAATTGTTGCCACGGCTTCTACCCGCTCTGCGAGTGGATCACCGACAGAAACGGTTCTGAAAAAATAGCGGTCGTTGAATTATTTGATCTTAAGGCTTCTGGAATGCGTTCAAGGATTTTTCGCCCCGTACGTAGACTTGTCGCTCAGTTTCATGCTTGCCATGCAACTCCACGTAACGAGCGTTTTCAAAGCTAACCAGCCCCCCTGTATCGTTCCTCCGCGATAGCTCCAGATACTCTACACTTTCGTCCTCGGTCAGGCCGACGTACCGCTCGATGCCGGCATCCATTATGATCGCTCGGTTTGCGATCAGGAACTCGCGTTCGCCGTGCTGGAAGTCCATGTCAGGTTCCTTCAGATCGGTGCGAATGCGACGATGAGGCCACCGACCAGAAGGAAGGCGCCAATGAAGATGAAGAACTTGAAGCGGCCCCATATGATAGATCCGCCGAAAATGCTGCGCCAAGCAGTTACTTCCGGGGGGCCCGGCGCGGTGTCGGTCTCGTATTCCGCGCCGATGGTGTCCTTGTGTTCCGCCACCATCTCAGGGTCGCCCTGCAGGTGATGGCGATATAGGCTCTACAGTCTTGCCGGCGCGGAGCGCTTCGGTCTTCCGCTTCCTTGCGGCCATTTCCTCGAGCGCCAGCGCCAGGCCTGTCCCCGGCTCGTGACGGTCTTCGGAGCCGCGGAAATACGGGTGTCCGATCATGTGGGAAACATCCCTCTTCTTGAGCATGACAGGATCCTTCCGCTTGTTGGTGAGGTGGTTTCCGGGGCCGTCGACCGGCAGCCCCGGGAATTTTGAGACTAGTTGGCCGGAGCCGCCGGCGAGGTGCCGGTTCCGGTGCCCTGTCCACCGGTCGTGGCGGTATCGTCTCCAAGGGTGCCCGTCGAGGAATCGGCCTCGTTGCTCGGGTTGGTGCTGTTCGTCGAGCTCGACAATGCCTTGTCGGTCCGTCCGCCGTTGAGCATCTTGATGTGATCGAGATGCATCTTCAGCACCGGCGATGTTGCATCGGCATAGGCCTTGAGGTTGGGATCGGTGCCCGCCGAACCGTACGCCTGATGGAGCGATACGGCCTCTTCATGCGCGTCTAGCTGCTGCTTTTTGTAGACCGTCACCTTGTCGCTTGCGCTAGACAGCTCGCTGACCATGCTGGCATGTTTCGGCATCAGCTCGGCCGGGACAGTGAGCCCGGACTTGCCAGCCGCAGCCTTCAGATCGCCGGCCGCCTTCGTGTGGTCTGCGATCATCTGCTTGGCAAATGCCTGCACGTCTGCGTCAGCCTTTGAATCGGTCAGGACGATCTCGCTTGACTGGATCTCATACATCCCGGCAGAAGCCGCCTTGTCGACGAATTCCTGGGGTGCGGTCTGGGCCATCGCTGAAGTCGCCATCAGCGAAATGGCGGCGACCATCAAGAAGTTTCTCATCGTGGTTCTCCTGGTTCATGCCGCCCGGGCGGCTTGGCGTCTAAAGGGATCTAGAGATTGCGCTCGATGGCGCCTTCGATGCGTCCGAGAATTCCCTCGGTGCCGGACTTCGAGACCTGACCAGTCTGGGCGCCGCCGTCTGGACGGGCAGGAGCTAGTACGGGCTTTTCACCCATCGGTACCGACTGCATGGCGGTGAACTCGCCTTTGCCGTCCATCGAGGGACCAGCGGTCCAGCGACCTTCCGGGATCGTCCCGTCGGTCATGTGTCCAAAGTAAGCGTACGAGAACTTCTCGTTCTCCTGGGACTGCGGGAAGGAGTTAGGGATAGGCAGGTTCATGGCATCGCCCCCCATGTCCTCGAGAGCGGCAAGCCACTGCTGCTGATGCATCGTGTCGCGGGCGATCATGAACGAGAGCATCTCCTTCATGCCGGGGTCGTCGGTCATGTTGTAAAGCCGGACTGCCAAAGCTCGGCCCGTGCTTTCGGCACAGACGTTGGCGTACATGTCGGCGGCGATGTTGCCGGAGGCGTAGACGTGCGACATATCGAAGGGAACACCGTTCGCATCGACAGGCATCGCTGCAAGGCCGGCCGACAGGATGTGACGCATGTCCATCCCGTTCAGGATGGCGCCGCCGGCCACGTCCGCCGAGATGTCCTCCTTAATCGAGAGCGGCGCGCCCTCGAGGTTCAAGGCCACCGCGGTCGCCAGCATCTCGATATGGCCGAGCTCTTCCGTCGCGGTGTTCAACAGCATGTCGCGGTACTTGGCAGGCCCGCGGGCGCCGAACGCCTGGAACAGGTACTGCATAGCCACGCGGATTTCGCCTTCTACCCCGCCGATCGCCTGCTGCAGGGCTTTCGCGAATAAAGGGTTCGGCTTCTCGACGCGGACCGGGAACTGAAGTTTGCCATCTGTATAGAACAAAAATAATCCAAATAGTTTTGAGGAGTTACAACCTCATCAATTCGACTTTAACGACTTTGTTCCCCCTGGTGTGTAATCGTACGTTTGATTTTATTTCCGCAATGGAAAGTGTATTTTCATGCAAAGGAGATCTTATGCCTAAATATTATTTCAACCGCCGCCACGGTCGTAATTTGATAAAAGATAATCTGAGAGAGAGTTTTCAAGGCTATAACGAAGCCGTTCAAAAGGCTGCCGGAATCGCTGCGGAGACAGTCCGAGAGGAGGGAGCAGGCAAATTAATAGAGGGCTATCAGCTAGAAATCTGTAATGAATTCGGCCTGACAATGCAGGTCATTAGGATTGCATCACAGGATGATGCGGATTTTCGAAACCAATAGTCGGCAGATAACGTCTGCTTGTCCTGCACCATATGCAGGTTTCGATTCAGAGGCATGTCATGATCGGTCGATGGTTCAACGAAGGCGTCAAAGCACACGGGTGCGGCGTTCTCGCCAACGATTGCCCGTATCCTATGGGTTCAGAGCAGCGGGGCCAATGGCTGGCCGGATGGACCCAGGCGCATGGTCGCGCAGAGACAAGCCGACCAGGTACTATTGCTGAACCGCATGACAATGTTGAATAGCTTTAAAGCCGCGTCAGAAGCCTTTACCGGGTAGCGAGAAGCTGAGGATCAGCATCGAAGGCAACCAGAAGCTTTCCACTTTGGGAAATAGTCCAGTTCACAGTTTCCGACTGTTCAAAAACATCTTCGGTCACAGCCTTACAGGCGCCGTAGATTTTGTCTGCCAACGAGCCACTGAGCCGCATTTGTAAGGACATGTCGGCTTCGCAATCAGCGACATCTTCGTACGCGACCAAAGAGGCCGGCAATTCAGTACAAGTTGATGCGTTGGTGTTGCAGCCAACTAGCAGCATCAGTGCAGCGACGTGTTCCATCCAAGCTCTGCCTTGGTCAAGAAAAGCCGGGAACTGGCTAATAGTTCCTGTGGTCTTTGCGTCCGGTGGGACGACCCTCCCTCGCCGACAATAAGGAATTCATGAGAGATAAAATGCTGGCGGCAAGGATCGTCACCTCCTCAATGCGCAGTTCCCGCACCAGAGGTGTTTGATCCCGGGCTTTGATGGTGCACTATTTTCCAGCGGATGGAAGGAGGCACTATGGGTCAGGTTCACCATGGGAGCGCCACGACGACTGCGGCAGTCCGTCGAGCGATACAGCATAGTCAAGAGAGCCTGAGGGCACTGGCCAGCCATTACGGCATCAACCAGAAGACGGTCGCAAAGTGGAAGAAGCGGACGTCGACAGCCGACCGCAAGACAGGCCCGTCCGAGCCGAGGTCCACGGTGCTGTCGATCGAAGACGAGGCCGTCATTGTCGCCTTCCGCCGTCATACGCTGCTGCCGCTTGACGATTGCCTCTACGCGCTCCAGCCGACGATCCCGCATCTGACGCGATCATCACTGCATCGCTGTCTCCAGCGCCATGACATCTCAAGGCTGCCCGATGTCCAAGGACACAAGCCGGTCAAGCAGAGGTTCAAGAGCTATCCAATCGGCTATTTCCATGTCGACTTCGCCGAAGTGCAAACCGTCGAGGGGAAGCTCTATCTCTTTGTAGCTATTGACCGAACGTCTAAGTTTGCCTTTGCCGAGCTTCATCCCAGAGCCACGAAGATGGTATCTGCATCGCTGCCGCCGTCATCTTCTGGCTTTGATCAATGAGTCCTGAGCCTAACTCCTCACGTCAAATCACTTCTTAAAAAAAATTGGCTGGGTCGAAGTGTCGTATTCGCTTCGATTTGAACACCGAGAAATCGCGTTGTGAACGCATCTCCATACTGCAGCGCGATATTAATGCGGCAATGCAACATAAACAAATTCGCGAAAGAGCTTGACGCAAGATTTGATATTGCATCTTCTGAGAACGTTCTCAGAGAACGCTTTCATTTGCCGTCAACCTTGGGAGGGGTCCGGTGAGCTCTGCCCATATTGCGTCGACATTGACTGTCCGTTCGGTCGGAAAGGCCTATGGGCCGACGATTGCGCTAAGCGATGTCTCACTGGAGCTCCGTCGGGGCGAGGTGCATGCCTTGCTGGGAGAGAATGGTGCGGGCAAGTCGACGCTGGTCAAGATCCTGACGGGGGTAGTCCGTCCCGATGGCGGTTCGATGCTGCTGGGAGGCGCGAGCTACGCACCCCGGAGCATCATGGACGCCCGGAGCGATGGCGTTTCAACGGCTTTCCAGGAACTCAGCCTTCTGCCCAACCTGTCGGTCGCAGAGAACCTGATGCAGCCCCATATGCCGCGCAACGCTCTGGGGCTGGCCTCGCGGCGCAGGGCGGAAGAGCAGGCTCAGTCCGTTCTCGATGCGCATGATCTGGCGCAGCTGGACGCGGGAGCACCGGTCAGCAGCCTCCCTCTATCGGATCGCCAGCGGATCGAGATCGTGCGGGCCATGCAGCTTGCCACGTCCCTGCTGGTGCTGGACGAGCCCACCGCTGCGCTGGTCGATGTTGAATGGCTGTTCCGCCTCGTCCGCAAGGTTCAGTCCAGAGGGACGGCCGTCCTCTATATCTCCCACCGTCTCGGAGAGGTCCGCACGCTCTGTTCGAAAGCCACGGTGCTGCGAAACGGCTCCAGCATCGCCACGGTCGACCTCGACGGCGCCACCGACGCCGACATCTTCAAGATGATGGTGGGACGGGTATCGGACTATGTCCGTTCGACCGGGAGGAAGAGCATGGCGGGGTCGACGCCGACGCTCGCGGTCAGCGATCTCACCAGCGGCATCCTTCGCAACGCCTCGTTCCAACTGCATCCCGGCGAGATCGTCGGCGTCGCCGCGCTGGAGGGGCAGGGGCAGCGCGACCTCTTCCGGGCGCTTGTGGGCCTCGCGCCGATGTCTTCAGGCTCGGTGCTGATCGACGGGCAGGCGGCCCGCATCAGCAGTCCCCGTGATGCGCTGCGGGCAGGAAGCGGCATCGCCTATCTGCCAGAAGAACGGAAGACCGAGGGCATCCTCTCCAGCCTGACGACGGCCAGCAACATGGCGCTCCCGGTGCTCGGCAGCATCTCGCGGTTTGGCCTGGTTTCTCCTTCGGCCGAGCAGCGCGCCGTCACGGCCTCGGCTGCGAGCGTCGAACTGGCGGACCGCTATCTGCCCTTCCGGATCAGCGACCTCTCCGGCGGCAACCAGCAGAAAGCCTTGCTGGCGCGGGTGATCAACACCGGTGCGAGAACGCTTCTCCTCTTCGACCCCACGAGAGGCGTCGATGTCGGAACCAAGCAATCGATCTATGCGGCGATCCGGCGTTTCGCGACGGAGGGAGGTTCCGTCCTGTTCTATTCTTCCGAACTTCCCGAGATCGTCAATCTCGCCCACCGCAGTCTTGTGATCTATGGCGGTGCCATCTGCGCGGAATATGCAGGGGAGGAGACCGACGAAGAGACGCTCGTCGGCGCCCTCGTCGGGCATGCCGCGGCGGGCCGCGCCCGATCGGCCGCGCAGGTCCCGGCATGAGCGTCGCTCTCTCTTCCGGCGCATCTGGGCGGCAGTCCCGCCGCGGCGGTGCTATCGCGCGTGTCTTCGCGAGCGGTGCCGGCGTCGTCGCCATGCTCTACGTCGTCCTCTACGGCATCTACGCCTTCTATGAGCCGAGTGCGCTGTCGGCCTACACCTTCACAAGCCTCGTCAACAATTCGGCGCCGCTGGCGATCGCCGCTGCTGGCGAGACGCTCGTCGTCCTGTCCCGCGGGTTCGACCTCTCGATTGCAGGCGTGATCTCGCTGACCAACGTCGTCATGGCGGTGCTGCCGCTGGATGGGCCGGGCGGCGCGTTGGCGAGCCTTGCGCTTTGCTGCGCCATCGGCGCGGCAGTCGGTGCGGTGAACGGCTTCCTAGTCGCGGTGCTCCGGCTGCAGACGATCGCGGCGACCCTCGGCACGATGATCGCTTGCCAGGGCTTGGCGCTCGTGGTGCTGGACGCGCCAGGCGGGATGGTGGCGGATTGGGTGAGCTATGAATTGACCGACACGCTGTTCAACGTGGTTCCTATCGCGGGATTGATCGTTCTGGCTGTCGCGCTGCTCTGGCTGGTGTTCCGGCGCACCAATACGGGCATTGGCCTTTACGCGGTCGGCGCGGACGAACACGCGGCCGCGCTTTCCGGCATCTCCGTCGGCCGCGTGCGTTATGCCGCTTTCGTCGGCGCCGGCATGCTCTACGGTGTCGCGGGCTTTATGCTGAGTGCCCAGACCGCGACCGGCAATCCGAACGGTGGCGCATCCTTCCTGATGCTCGCCTTCGCGGCCGTCGCTTTGGGCGGTACCTCGCTTTCCGGAGGCCGGGGGGGGCTGATCGGCTCGATCATCGCCGCAGCGACCCTGATGCTCCTGCAGAAGGTACTGTTCTCCGGCGGCGTCTCGTCCTTTTATACCGGCATCTTCCAGGGTGTGGTGCTGATCGCGGCAATCGTCTTCGGGCGGGGTGTGACGTGGCTTCTCCGCAAAAGGGTGCAGGCATGAAGACCCCGCCGAATTCGGCCCTGAGCTTTGACAGCGCACCCGATCAGCGACGGTCCCGCGCCGTCGGCCGCGACGTTATCAATGCTGTGGCGGTCTTTGCCATCAGCATCATCCTGATCCTGTGCTCGCGTTTCATCAGTCCCGCCCTCGGCTCCTGGTCGCAGGTGCTGACGGTGCTGACGCTCGCCTCGTTCCTCGTCGTCCTCTCCTTCGGTCAAGGCCTCGTTATTCTCGTTGGCGGCCTGGATCTGTCGATCCCGTCGGTCATCACCCTCGGCGGCGTCCTGACGACGACGTGGGTAGGAGCGGGCAACGCTGAAATGTCGATTGTGCTGCTTCCGCTGATCCTTCTGGTCTGTGCACTGGTCGGAATGGTGAACGGGATCGGTGTCGTCTTCCTGAAGGTGCCGCCCTTCATCATGACAATGGCGACGTCGATCATTACGGCATCCGCTGCTCTCGGCTATACCAGTGGAACGCCCCGCGGTGCCTCGCCGGAAGCGCTGATCGTGTTGATGAAGGCCTCGTTCGCCGGCATTCCGCTAATTGTCTGGTTTTTGGTCCTCTTCTCGATCTGCGGCTGGTTGTTCCAGAGTCGCACGGCATTCGGCCGTCGCCTTTTCGCGCTGGGTTCCAGCCGCGAGGCCGCCCGCATCGCGGGCGTGAACGTGGGCCTCGTCGAAATCCTGCCCTATGCCATCAGCGCGGTCTGCGCCGGCTTCGTCGGCATGATGTTGGTTGGCTACGCCAACGGCGCCACGCTGCGCATGGGCGACAATTACATGCTGCCGAGCATCGCCGCTGTCGTGATTGGCGGATCGTCGATTCTCGGCGGCAGCGGCAGCTTCGTCGGCACCGTCGGCGGCGCCATCCTGCTGACGACGCTTGGCACCGTGATCGCGGCCGTCGGCATCGACCAGGGCTGGCGAACTGTGATCGAGGGCGGAATCATCCTCTGTGCGCTCCTGCTGCTGCGCGAGGACATCTTCACCCGGTTCCGCCGCAAACGGCGATGAGAGCGGAAGACGCATTCGGCGGCATAGCCGTACGACGGGGTGGGAACGTTCTCACTCGCCGAGGCCCTGGCACAAGGGTCAGTCTGATGGGAGGAATGACATGTTGAAATCCAAGGGATTCCTGGCAAGGGCGGCCGCCTTGGCCGTCGCGACCTCGCTCGGCTTCGGTGCGATGGCAGGCGCTGCGGCGGCGCAGGATGGCAAGAAGTTCAAGATCTACCTCGCCCTCAGCTACAGCGGCAATGCCTGGCAGTCGGAAGCCGCGAACATCGTTAAGGCGCTGGCCAAGACGCCGCCCTATGATACCCAGGTCG
The DNA here is from genome assembly GCF_055730125.2 of Mesocryomonas fontinalis. Lineage (NCBI taxonomy): Bacteria > Pseudomonadati > Pseudomonadota > Alphaproteobacteria > Hyphomicrobiales > Aurantimonadaceae > Mesocryomonas > Mesocryomonas fontinalis. The sequence continues at coordinate 53,074 of NZ_JBUZWG020000011.1, forward strand.
AGCTGACCGAGGTGATCTCGGGCACCGATGCCCAGGGGCAGATTTCAGCCTATGAGAGCATGATCGAGGGCGGCGCAGACGGCGTCGTTAGCTTCCCGATCTCCTCCACGGCCTTGAACCGGACGATCAAGCGCGGCTGCGAGAAGAACGTGCTGTTCTTTATGTACGACGCTACCGTGACCGAGCCCTGCGCCTACAATGTTAGCTACATTACGTCCGGCTTCGGAGAGAACAGCGCTCAGGCGCTGGTCAACGAACTCGGCGGCAAGGGCAATATCTTCCTAAGCCGCGGCGTTCCCGGCAACTCGGTCGACAAGCGTCATACCGATGGGGCCATGCATGTTTTCAACCAGTATCCCGGCATCAAGGTGGTCGCGGAATACTATTCGTTCTGGGATGACCGCACGACGCAGCAGGAGACCGCCAAGGCGCTTGCCGCCCATCCGGACGTCGACGGCATCTGGGCCCAGGCCGGCGAATACGGCGCCATCCAGGCGCTGATGGACAAGGGCGACAAGCTGGTTCCGATGACCGGCGAGAACTCGGCCGGCTTCCGCCTGGCGCTGGCCAATCCCGACATGCAGAAGCGCGGTCTCAAGGGGGTCTCCGCCGGGTCTCCGCCAGCCCAGGCCGGCTACGCCTTCAAGCTGATGATGGAGATCCTGACGGGCAAGCGGCAGCTGGAAGCGACCAACATCCAGTATCCGTTGCCTTGGGTTCCCGCCGATGCGGTGAAGGTCTGCGACGGCGACAAGATCGAGAACGGCTGCAACGTCTTTCCCGAATCCAAGGTGCCGTCTTCCTTCGTGAGCGAGGTGTTCAGCCCGGAGTTCCTGCCGGAGCTGTCGCTGACGTCGGCGCTCGACGGGAAGCCGACGCCGGGTGCGACGATCCAGCCGCTGCCGGCCGACGTCGTCAAGGCAGCGAACGAGCCGGGCATCAACTGCCAGCGCTGCGAGGCGGCGGCCGATCTCTACCATCTGACTAAGGTCGAGCCGACCGTTAAACCCTGAGACTCTGAACGTGCGGACGCCCGACGGCGTCCGCACCCCTCCTGTAATGAGGAACGATCTATGACGACGACCTATCTGAAGCGCGGCCAGGATGTGGCTGCCGTGGCGGCAAACGACGCCGCGGTCCGCAGCACTGTCGAGGGCATCCTCGCCGACATCGAGGCGCGGGGCGACGCGGCGGTGCGCGATCTGTCGGAAAAATTCGACAAGTGGTCACCGGTCTCGTTCCGGCTGAGCGAGGAGGACATCCAATCGGCGCTGTCGAAGGTCTCCGCAGAGGATCTCGAGGACATCCGTTTCGCTCAGACGCAGGTCCGCAATTTTGCCGAGAAGCAGCGCGCCTGCATTCTCGATCTGGAGGTCGAGACCCTGCCGGGCGTGTTCCTCGGCCACAAGAACATCGCGATTGAGGCGGTCGGCTGCTATATCCCGGGCGGCAAGTACCCAATGGTCGCCTCGGCGCATATGAGCGTCGTCACCGCCAAGGTCGCCGGCGTCAAGCGGGTGATCGCCTGCGCGCCGCCCTTCGATGGTGGCCCACACCCGGCCATTGTCGCGGCGATGCACCTTGCCGGCGCCGACGAGATCTACTGCATCGGCGGCATTCAGGCGGTCGGCGCCATGGCGATCGGCACCCAGACCATCGCTCCCGTCGACATGATCGTCGGCCCCGGCAACGCCTATGTCGCCGAGGCCAAGCGCCAGCTCTACGGCCGCATCGGCATCGACCTTTTCGCCGGTCCGACCGAGACGCTGGTGATCGCCGACGAGAGCGTCGACGGCGAGATCTGCGCCACCGACCTGCTTGGCCAGGCCGAGCATGGCCCGACCAGCCCGGCGATTCTCCTGACCAATTCGGAACGGCTCGCCCGCGACACCTTGGCCGAGATCGATCGGCAGCTGAAAGTGCTGCCGACCGCCGCGATCGCCTCGAAATCCTGGGCGGATTACGGCGAGGTGATCGTCTGCGACAGCTACGAGGAAATGGTCGAAGTCGCCGACGGCCTCGCCTTCGAGCACGTGCAGGTGATGACCCGCGATCCCGACTATTTCCTCGACAACATGCAGAACTACGGCGCGCTGTTCCTTGGTCCCCGCACCAATGTCGCGTTCGGCGACAAGGTGATCGGCACCAACCACACGCTGCCGACGAAGAAGGCGGCGCGCTATACCGGCGGCCTCTGGGTCGGCAAATTCATCAAGACCTGTACCTATCAACGGGTGACGACCGACGAGGCGAGCGGCATGATCGGCGAGGTCGCCTCGCGCCTCTGCATGCTCGAGGGCTTCCACGGCCATGCCGAACAGGCGAACATCCGCGTTCGGCGCTATGGCGGCAAGAACGCCGCCTGAGCCGGCCAGAGAGACGGAGCCCCGATGTCAGCCGCCGCTAGATCCACGACGCCGAGAACCCGCATCACCGTCAAGGATCTAGCGCGTGATCTCGGCATGTCGGTCTCCACGGTGTCACGGGCCTTCCATGCCGAGGCGGTGATCGCGGACGAGACGCGGCAGACGGTGCTGAAGCGGGCGCGCGAGATTGGCTACTCGCCGAACCCGTTCGCCCGCAGCCTGATCACCAAGAAGACGCGGATCGTTGGCCTGGTGGTCGCCGACATCACCAATCCGTTCTACCCCGAAGTACTGACGCGGCTGACGGCGGACCTGCGCGCCATCGACATGAACGTGATGCTGGTGGCCGCGGATCAGGCGGGAACGCTGGACGACGCCGTCCGGCTGTTGCTGAACTACCGACCCGACCTGGTCGTCATCCTGGCCGCGACGCTGTCATCGGAAGCGGCGAGCGAGTGCCGCAATACCGGTACGCCGGTGATCTTCTTCAACAGGCTCTCGGCAGACGGGCAATCTTTCGGCATCACCTGCGACAACGAGATCGGCGGTTTTCGGATTGCCGACTTCCTGATCGACCGGAACCACCAGCGGCTCGCCTATGTCTCCGCATTGCCGGATGCCTCGACCAATCTCGAACGAGGCCGGGGGTTCACGCGACGTGTCGTCGAACGCGGCCTGTCCGAGCCGATCTGGATTCCCGCCGGTCGCTTCGGCTACGACGCCGGCTATGCCGCGGCACGGCTGCTCGAGGGGATGGATCCCCATCCCGACGGAATCTTCTGCGCCAACGACATCCTCGCCATCGGCTTCATCGACGGCCTTCGGCACGAACTGGGCCTGCGGGTGCCCGAGGACATATCCGTCGTCGGCTTCGACGACGTTGCCATGGCCCGATGGCCATCCCACAGCCTGACGACGATCCAGCAACCGGTCTCTGCAATGCTCGAGGCGACCGTGGCTCTCGCAAGCAAGCTGGCGCTGGATGCGAGCGAGGCGGCATTCGTGCAGCGGTTTGAACCCGGCGACGTGATCGAGCGCTCGACGACACGGAGCCGAGATGCACGATAGATCCGGCCAGAAGTTTTTCGAACGTGCGGTGACGATCCATCGCTACGATTGCAGCGCGATCGACGCAGGCGCCGAAACGCTGGATACGCAACCGGGCGCCGACGATTTGGCGGCGCTGCTCGCCGACGACCGCTCGGTCCGCTATGGGGTCGCCGCCCGGTCGGCCTATGATGGGCTGAGGCGCCTGATCGGGCAACTCGCGGGCCTTGCCATCCTTCTCACCGCCAGCCGCCGGCGCGACATCCTGGATCTGCCCGACATTCCGATCGCACGGGAACGTTGGCGCGATACCGGAACGGCCCTCGCGGCGCTCGACACGCCGACGGCGTTCGGCCGGCATTTTGCCAGCCTGACATCCGCGCATTCGTTGGTCGGCGAGATTCTGGACGCCCTGGAGGCGCTTCGTGCGAGCCGCGACACCGAGCGCGTGCTCGACCGCGCCAACGTCTTCTTGAAGCAGGCCTATCGTGTCCTTCAAGACGCGTCCGAACCGCGCACCGGAATGACCATGGTGGATTTCAACCATGCCTGTTGCAGCTGCGCTGCGACGACAACGGCCTTGGGAGGGGCAAGATGACCGACTATTCGATCTGGGTTCTGGAATACTCCTTCGTGCCCGACTACCATAAGAGCGGCGTCATCTATGGTGCGCACAACCAAGGCTTCGTGAAGCTTCCCTACTGCTATGCGGTCATCAAGGGCAGCAACGGCCATGTCGCGATGGTCGACGTCGGATACAACGATCGGGACTACGGCAAGGTGTTAGGCGACCGGTTCGGCGTCGAGAACTGGCGCTCGCCGAAGACCGTGCTCGCCGGCATAGGGCTGACGCCGGAAGACGTCGACAGCATCTTCATCACGCACGCGCATTTCGACCATTTCGGCAATGTCGAGGCATTCCCGAAGGCGACCTTCTACATCCAAGAACGCGAGATCGCGAAATGGGTCTGGGCCATGTCGCTGCCCGATCGCATGCGCTGGATGACCGTCGCGGTCGATCCAGGCGACATCGTCCGGGGGGTGGACCTCGCCCGTCAGCGCCGGCTGGTCACGGTCGACGGGTCGCAGATCGACGTTCTTCCCGGAATCGACCTGCATGTCGCGATCGACAGCCATACCTACGGGTCGATGTGGGTGACCATCCGCGACCAGAAGAGCGACGACAACAGCTGGGTTCTTGCCGGCGACCTCGTCTACGTCTTCGACAACATCGAAGGATCGGGCGCAGCGGTCGGAGTCGAGACCTGTTACGTGCCGGTCGGCCTCGCAGTCGGCAGCCAGACCAATCTCGTTCTCGCCACCGAAGAAATGATGAAGCAGGTCGGCTACGAGGCGCGCCGTGTCATTCCCGTGCACGAAGCGCGTCTGAAGGATCGCTTTCCCTCGCGCCTGACCGCCGAAGGCTTGCTGATCACCGAGATCTGCTTGGCCGACGGCGAGGCGTCGCGGTTCGCATGATGGATCAGATCAGGAAAGTTGCCGTCGTCGGAGGCGGGCTGGTGGGCTCGGGCTGGGCGATCGTCTTCGCCCGTGCCGGCCTTGACGTGGCGGTCTACGATCAGGACCCGGCGATCCGCGACGTCGTGCTCGGCCGCATTCGTGCCGGCCTCGTCGACATGCTGGCCGCAGGCCTCGTCGACGACGTCGACGGCATCCTCGGGCAGATTTCCGTCAGCCCCGACCTCGCCACCGCGGTCGGCGGCACCGCCTACGTGCAGGAATCGGTGCTGGAACGGGTGGACGTCAAGCGGACTGTCAGCCTGGAGATCGATGCCGTGATGTCGCCCGACTGTGTCGTCGGAAGCTCGAGTTCCGGCATCCCGGCCTCGGCCTTCACCGAGGGCTGCGCCCACCGCAGCCGCTTTCTCGTCGCCCATCCGGTCAACCCGCCGCACCTCATCCCGCTGGTCGAGCTGGTGCCGGCGCCGTGGACGGATCCGGCGATCCTGTCCTGGCTGCGTACCGAGATGGAGCGCATCGGCCAGGCGCCGATCGTCGTCACCGCCGAGGTCGAGGGCTTTATCCTTAACCGCTTGCAGGGTGCGCTTCTGAACGAGGCCTGGGCCCTGTTCGAGGAAGGCTATGTCAGCGCCGCCGACATCGACCTCACCATCGCCAAGGGCCTCGGCTATCGCTGGTCCTTCATGGGGCCGTTCGAGACCATCGACCTCAACGCCCCCGGTGGCATCGCGGACTACGCTGAGCGGCTCGGGCCGCTCTATCACGCCATCGCCGCCTCGCGCACCGAGCCCAAACCCTGGCCTGCCGAGCTGATCGCTAGGGCCACGGCCGAGCGGCGGGACATCCTGCCGCAGGACCAGCTCGGCGAGCGCAGCGCCTGGCGCGACCGCAAGCTGATGGCGCTCATCCGACACAAGCAAAAGGACGAATGAGCGCCGGGATGACGGTTTCCTCCGACGCCCAATCTCCGCTGCTCGGCAAGGTCGCGCTCGTCACCGGCGCGGCCGGCGGCATCGGCGCGGCCATTGCCGAGCGCCTCGCCTCGGCCGGTGCCACCGTGATCGCCGGCTACAATAGTGGTCGCGATGCTGCAGAGGCGCTGGTGGAGGGCCTCTGCGGCGAAGGCCACCTTGCTCTCGCGGCACCGGTGACCAGCAAGGCCGGGCTCGACGCCCTCGCGGCCGTGATCGAGCAGACCTTCGGCCGGCTGGACATCCTGGTGAACTGTGCCGGAACCACCCGCTTCGTGCCGCATGCCGATCTCGATGCGCTCGACGACGCGCTGATCGACCAGATCCTGGCGGTGAACGTGCGCGGCGTCATCGCGGTGACCCGGGCGACGCTGCCGCTGCTGCGGGCTTCGGGCGCCGGCCTGGTGGTCAACATCTCGTCGATCGCCGCACAGACCGCGATGGGCAGCAACATCGCCTATTGCGCGTCGAAGGCGGCGGTCGACAATCTGACGAAATCGCTCGCCCGCGCCTTGGCGCCGGTGGTGCGCGTGGTATCGGTGTCGCCGGGCCTCGTCGACACCGCCTTCGTCGCCGGCCTCGACCCGGAATGGCGGGACAAGCAGGCGGGGCTGACGCCGCTCGGCCGGCTCGGCCGGCCGGAGGAAGTCGCCGAGGCGGTGCTGGCCGCCGCCGCCTACCTGACCTTCACCACCGGAGCGATCATCCCCGTCGATGGCGGCCGGCCTCTCGCCTGAGCCGACCCTAACCTGCATGCCAAGGAAGCTACCATGATCCCAACCCTTGCCATCACGATCGGCGATCCCGCCGGTATCGGCCCGGAGATCGCTTTGAAGGCGGTGCTGGCCCTCCGATCGCGCCTCGAAAGGGACGAGTTTCGTCTTCGCTTGGTCGCCTGTCCCGCCATTCTCGAACGCGTAGGCGGCAAGCTCGGCCTCTCCGTCCCCGCGTTGACGTCCGAGGACGATGCCGCGGCCCCCGTCGGGATCTGGCCGATTTCGGGCGATGCCGAGGCGGTAGTGACCGGCGAGGTTTCGGCGGAAGGCGGGCGGCAGGCCTATGACGCCATCGCGGAGGCCGTCCGGCTTGCCATGTCCGGAAAGGCCTCGGCGATCGTAACCGCGCCGCTCGCCAAGGAGTCGCTCCACATTGCTGGGCACCATTTCGCCGGCCATACGGAGCTTCTCGCCAAGCTGACCGGTGCCCGGGACAGCGTCATGATGCTCGCTCATGGCGACTTTCGTGTCTGCCACGTCACGACGCACATCGCCTTGCAAGACGTGCCGAAACGGGCGACCCCTGAGCGCATGCGCCGGGTACTCGATCTGACGCTCGATGCGCTCCGCAATCTCGGCATTGCCGATCCTCGCGTCGCGTTCGCCGCTCTCAATCCACATGCCGGCGAGGGCGGGGCCTTTGGCCGGCACGATATCGACCTTACAGCGCCCATCGTGGCCGACTATGCCAGCCGCGGAATCAAAGTCTATGGCCCGGTCCCGGGCGACACGGTCTTCGTCAAGATGAAGGCTGGCAACTACGACTGCGTTCTCGCGATGTACCACGACCAGGGGCATATCCCCGTGAAACTTCTGGGCTTCCAAGTGGACCCGGTGACCGGAGATTGGCTCGCCCTGAGCGGCGTCAATATCACGCTCGGCCTGCCGATCATCCGCACCTCGGTTGATCACGGCACGGCGTTCGACATCGCAGGCAAGGGTATTGCGCACGAGAGCAGTCTGATCGAGGCGATCGACTACGCCCTGACATTGGCACGAACGCGCCAGTGAACGATGGAGCCGTGATCGGGGCCGACGGCCAAGCGAAAAGCTTTCTGATCGTCGCGGATGATCTGACCGGCGCCCTCGACACGGCAGGGAGCCTTGCCGCCCCAGGGCTGCCCTTCGACATCCCGCTCCGGTCGACCCTTGGCCGTGGGCTGCGCATCGCCGTCGACACCGACAGTCGCGATCTCGAGCAGGCCGAAGCCGAGCGCCGTGTCGCCGACGTCTTTCGTGCGGCAGAGCGACACGATCGGCAGATCGTCTTCAAGAAGATCGACAGCGTTATGCGCGGTCATCCGATAGCTGAGATGGTCACGGCTTTCCGCACCGGCGGCTTCGATCGGGTCCTTTTGGCACCCGCGTTTCCCGACGTCGGGCGCATTACCCGGGGCGGTCGCCAATTCGTCATCGATCAGGGCAGCTCCTTCCCTGTCGGCCCTTCGATGCCGGATGTCGTCCGTGCGTCTGGCTTGTCCGCCGTCCCACTGAGCGAAGCCCACCACGCTGCCGATGTCGTCATCGCGGATGCCGAGGACAATGCTTCTCTGGCCGCGGCTGTCGCTCGGGTTCGGGAGCTTGGGGGGCGCACGCTGTTCGTCGGCAGTGCCGGACTCGCCCAGGCGCTAGGATTGCCTTCGTCAGTTTCGATCGAGATGACACAGCTAAACGTTGCGATCTGCGGCACGGCCCACCCTGCTACCTTGGATCAGATTCGCAGGCTGGATGGATCTGCAATCGGGATCAGGAGGCTGGACGGGGAGGGTTTCGGTCGTTCTGATTTTCCTCTGGCCTATGTCGCTCCCGAGACCGCCGACTCCGATCGTGCCGTTCGTGTGCTGATCGCGCGCTCGATCGTAGCTCTGGTCAAAGCCCATGATGTTCCTCGCACAGCCTTGCTGACCGGCGGATGGACGCTGCGGACCTTGCTCGATCACACCAAAGCCGATCGTTTGCGCTGCTTGGGTCTGTACCGGCAGGGTGTGCCGATCTCTGTCGTCATCGGGGGCCTCTGGGACGGCACGATGATCGTATCGAAGTCAGGCGGGTTCGGAGGTCCGGATTTCCTTGCAGACCTTTTTCGCGGGTCGGCTGACTGATGGCAGGACAAAAGGCTTTTTCGTCTGGCTTTAAGGGACACCAGTGTGGTACACTGAGACAATTGGGCAGACGATGTAAGCCCTGCTGTGCAAGGGTTTCAGGTGAGGTGGGGGAGAGTCCCCCCTTCTCCGCCAGTTGACCAGCAATAACAATTCGTTAGACCGTCATAGCGCTGCTCCGGCCGGAGTGGTGTAGGCGGGATTTCGTCTGCTTGCGCTCGGTAGCCACAACCGCGGTGCAGTGGCTGCGAAAAAGCAGCCGCCCGATTCGTAACGCCTGCGCTTCCTTTTATCCCGTATCCTCCCTGACGTCCGTTCGGCTTCGAGAAGAACGTCTCACGCTATGATACCAGGGAATGCATTGGCTTAACCAAGGTCCAGTGCCGAGAGTGACGCGTTGACCATGTGATCGCCGATTACAAGTGGTTGCCGCCAAGGCGCGCTCGATCCGCTAACGTCGCCGAAACTCGAGAACGATTCCCATTCGCCGCTCGGCTTCCTTGTCATGATCTCGGCATTCGCCGCCTTAAGAAGCGGTATCCCCCCGGCAACATCCCAGGCGTTCGGGGTCTCGAAGCGTGCGCCTGCCAGCAGTCCCGCGGCGACAAATGCACATTCGATGGCTGCCGATCCGCTTTGGCGTGCCTCGAAGCCGACGTCCACACCAACCGGAACGCGTGGTAGGCCAACAATCCGCCGTCGCACCTGCTGGCGGTCGACAGTGGCGATCGGCTGCTCCTCGAAACACAGGAGGCCACCCGCGCGAGCGTGATAGACGCCTGACCGAAGTGCATGGCTGGTTGAGCACCAGACGGCGCCAGCGACAGGCTGACCCCGGAAAGCAACACCGATGGATGCCGCAAAGAGCGGATATCCGTTGACGAAGTTAGCCGTTCCATCGACCGGATCGATGATCCAGACAAAATCTGACGAACCCATCCTTACAGGCTCGTCTTCCTCGCCAATGATGCCATGATCAGGAAACCGCTTTGACACATGTTCGCGTATGAGACGCTCAACGTTGTGGTCAATCTCTGAAACTGGATCCCTGAAGATCGTCTCCTTGTCGGCGCCGAGTGTCTTGTAACGGACCGCAAGCGTCCGCCCCAGGGATGCTACGATCTGGGCGCCCGCAATTTGCGCCATTTCAACCGCCAAAGCTTCGATTGGCTTCAAGTCTGGGAATGTCATGCTGATATCTCGCTAACCTGAACATTGCCAGCAAGCACTTCGATGTCCTCTAGCCTTCCCGTGCCTCGACCCGCCCGTGTGACGTTCATGGCGCCAGCAGCGGTTGCCAGACGCAACGCATCCGGCCCGTCCATATCTGAAGCGATCGCCACCGCGAGGGCTGCTGTCATCGAATCTCCCGCACCTGTGTGGTCTCTAGCGTGGACCTTCGGCCCTCTCACCTCCCAGAAGCGATCGCCGAAGAGAGCTAGCGATCCCTCACCAGCACGGGACACAACGATGTTCTCAGCCTTGCTGCGCAGTTTCTGCATCGCTCGCAGGATTTCGTTCTGGCTGTCGTCGGCTGCGAGGCCAGCCTCTTGCAGTTCCTCGTGGCTTACCTTCAGCAAGGTCAGGCCTCCCTCGACAGCCTCAAGCACGCGCCCCGCGATATCGGCCACGACCTTGACGTTGTTGGCGTGAAGATCTTTGGACAGTCGAGTGAAGAACTCTAGCGGGATGACTTCCTCGGTCGCAAGCCCAGTGAGAACGGTCGTTCCGCATCGAAGCGACTCTGCTAAGATAGCGTTGTAGAGGTCGTCAGTCTCGTGGCGGTCTAAGCTGTGTGGCGGAACGGTTGCAAGACGCTCCCGAGTGCCCTCGCGCCGATCGTCGACATAGCCGCCATTCGCGCCGCGGACGGGGATGGCCCGAAGACTGATCCCCTCCGCCGCGACCAGCGCCTCAAGGACCGTGCGAGCCTCGCCGCCGAAGGGTCCGACGAGACGTGCTCGCCCGCCGAGGCCTATAATCATTCGAGCCACCCAAACGGCCTGACCGCCGGCATGGAAGTAGACTTCATCTGCGCCATTGGTGTGCCGCTCAATAGCGATAGTGAACAGCGGCCAAGGCGCAAACACGCAAATATTATGGGTTAATTCGGCAGCGGATAGGGTGGGAAAGGTTGATGACATTGAACCTCAAGGGATCAGAAAAGGACGTATCGGTGAAGTAACGCAGGCGGTCGGTTTGAGAACCCTCGCCTTACCTTAAGCCAAAGGAGCTGAAGCGAGGGCTCTATGCGGTTTCTTGATCGCCTTGCGGCTCAAGCGACCTTCGGCAGTCCCGAAACGAGCCTGACCAAATCGATCTGCCGGCTGACACCCACCTTGCGGAAAATCGCCTTGGTGTGGGTGCGCACCGTCTCGTGGGAGAGCGAGAGTTGTCTCGCAATCTCGATACCAGAGACTCCCTCAGCAAGCCTCCGCGCAATTCGAGACTCCGAAGGAGTTAGGTCAAAGATTGCCTCCAGTATCGAGGCGTCCGGCACGCCGCCTTGTCCGATGCGAGAAACGATCAGCAGCGCGTCGCCGCGGTTGAAGATATCACGGGCTGTCGCAACCAGCGGGACGAGGTGGGCGATCGCGGGGACGCTACCGTCGCGTCCTGGCAAGGGGAATGTCATTGGTGGCCTTGGCCGTCCGTCCCTTGTGCCCAGAGCGTCGAGAGCATGGCCGAGCGACTGATTGGCGGTGGTTTCATTAAAAGAGACGCGGTCGAAGGCTCGCAGGGTGACAAACTCGCCCATTTCATCGAAGTGGCTATTGCTGGCGACGACGACACCGGATGCCGAGATGACGGCAGCCGCTAAGCCGATCATGTTCAGCCCGGCCACCGTGCCCCGCGCTCGTTCAAGGCCCAGTCGCGCTGCTACCATGCCTGCACGCGCCAGGTGCGGGCGCAGGGGATCCAATATGGCCTTGACCGACTCTTCCACCGAGCCGAGCTCATAGCGCCGTTCAAGGCTCACCACGAGAACGTCGCCGGTCAGCGGAACAATCGACCAGCCGAGCCCACGCGGGCGAAAGAAATCGCGATAGAGCGGGCTGTTTTCGATCTCCGTGATGGGGAGGGTGTCATGATCCGTAACGAAGCTGGCGAGGCGCTGGCGGAAGGCCGCGTCGCCTCGCGTGTTCCGTGCGGCCCATCCTTCGGAGATGAATGCTTCGAAATGGGACCGCATGCTGAGCGAAGAGGTCCAATGAGGAGCCCCTGTTCCGGCCGCGAACAACACGCCGCCTTCGGCCTTGGCAAAAGTGGACATCTTATCGAGGACGTTGGGCCAGAGCTCTGAATCGATGCCGGCTTCGTAGATCAGATCGACCAGTGCTTCAGGCATTGCGTCTCCAGCCGCGATGGCGCCCGGCGTTCAGGCCATCGCACCCGAGGATATGTCAGGGAAACTGGCGGAGAATCAACGGGCTGCAACGTCGGGAAGGCTTACCTGGCGCAAGCCCGTCAAGCGGTATGCATCATCTGGGTGAGGAGAGAGGTCAGCACTTCGGCTTCCGTGTTGTCGAGCCGTCCGATCAGTCCGTTATCCGGTGCCTCGACAAGTCCGGCCAGTCTGACATGGAGGGTTTTGCCCTTGTTGGCGAGGAAAATCAGCACCTTCCGCCGGTCCCTCGGCTCGGGCGCCCGGTAGACCAAGGCGCTGCTGACCATGCGGTCGATGATTTTGGTCAGCGTCGGCGAATCGACCAGCACCGCCTCGGCAAGCTCCCCCATGGCCTGGCCATCACGGACGGACAGGGCACGAAGAATGCGGAACTGCTCGATCGGCACCCCCTCCGGTCTCAGGCGCTCCTCTATCTCCGCCTCCAGCCGTCGATTGATACCAGCGATGAGATGGGCGAGATCGTAAGTCTGCTGGTCTGGTGGGATCACGGTAAGGCTCGACATTCAATAGTTGCACTTTCAGGTATATCGGAACGCAGCTGGCCGGGGCAAGGCTTCCGCGTCTATCGCGCAGCAGGCGTTTCAGCTTCTGGTTGAAGGCCTTCGTTCCTGCGTGAGAGAGCGATCCCCGCCGCGCGAGCCTGCAAAGCAATTCGGCGGCTGCCGCTTTAAGTGCCATCTGGCGCGGCGGTTTCCGGTTTGAGGATGCCGGAGGGCCTGATCCCCTTGCTCTCCGTACCGGGCCGCATTTGGCACGGCGCCTGCATGGCTAGGATGGGCCGACAGTCCAGCCCGCTCGGCTTGTTCCAAGCACAGAGCCGTCGGTCGGGGGCGGGCGCAACCGGGCCGCGTCGAGGCGGCGAGCTGGAGGATAGCAAAGCGTGATTACGATCGGCTTGCTCATTCCGCAAGAAGGTCCGCCCGGCATCTGGGCGCCTTCGGCCGAGGCGAGTGCAACGCTTGCCTCTCATGAGTTGAACGGCGCCGGCGGCATTCTCGGCCGCGAGGTATGCCTCGCTGTGGTCGATGCAGGTTCGACTGCCTCGAGCGCCGCCGCCGCCGCATCGACTGCGGTCGACATCGATGGGGTCGACGCCATCGTCGGCATGATCCCGAGCTATGCCCGGCAGGCAATTGTCAAGGCGATCGGAGGGCGGGTGCCGTTCATCTACACGCCGCAGTTCGAAGGCGACGATCCAAGTTGCCTGACCGTTGGCGAGACGTCCGAGGATCTTCTCATTCCAGGCATCGCGCATCTGACCGAAACGCTCGGCGCGCGCCGGTTTTTCCTGGTCGGTGACGACTACGTCTGGCCGCGCCGGACGTTCGAGACGGCAAAACCGATCATCCGCAACCACGGCGGCGCCGTCGTCGGATCAATGCTGCTGCCTTTCGGTTTTGCCGATTACGACCATATCTTCGATGCCATCCGGGCTTCGGGTGCGGATGTAGTCCTGCCCTATTTCCTCGGGGCAGGGGCGATCAGCTTCAACCGTCACTTTGCCGAGGCGGGTCTTTCGGCCCGCGTCCTCAGGTTTTGCTCGGCGATCGACGAGACGGTGATCTATGGGCTCGGCGAGGGCGCCACGGAGAATCTCTTTCTCTCCTCCGCTTACTTTTCCAGCATCCGCTCGCACAACAACAGCGGCTTCCTCGAGCGCTATCACGGGCTTTTCGGTGATTCGCCGCCACCTGCCAACGCCTTCGGTCAGTCCTGCTACGAAGGCATCCATTGCCTCGCCGGACTGGTCGAATCGGCCGGCGTTTTCAATGTTTCGGATGTTCACCGCAGGATGCGCCGGACCTACCAGGCCCGAACGGCCCGCGGGGTCGAGAAAGACCCGGTGGCCGGCGCCAAGCACCCGATTCATTTCGCCCGGGTCGAAGGCTGCGACATCCGGATCATCGGTTCGCAATAGCCGACAGTGCATCGCAAAAAGAATTTGCAATTTCAAATATTATGATTTCAACTAATAGAGACGGCATGAGGCCGGGTTCCAAAGGGTTGTGTCATGAGCTTTTCCCGCCGCCATTTCCTCCGCAGCTCCATCGCCGGTTCGGTTACCCTTCTCGCCGCGCCATCGCTCATCTCCCGCAGCGCTTACGGCGCTGACGACCCGATCCTGGTCGGCAGCCTGCACGACCAGTCCGGCCCGATCGCCGCCTCCGGCGTGCCGATGGTGGCGGCCCTGAACCTCGGCATCGAGGAGGTGAACGCGGCCGGTGGGCTGCTCGGCCGGCCGCTGAAGCTGGTGCACTACGACACCCAGTCGAACATCCAGATGTATTCGCAATACGCCCAGCAGCTGGCGGTGAAGGACAAGGTCGCGGTCGTGCACGGCGGCATCACCTCGGCCTCGCGCGAGGCGGTCCGTCCGACCTTCGATCGCTTCAAGGTGCTCTATTTCTACAACACGCTGTACGAGGGCGGCGTCTGCGACCGCAACACCTTCTGCACCGGCACGACGCCGGCCCAAACGGTGGAGAAGCTGGTGCCCTACGCGATGGGGAAGAGCGGCAAGAAAGTCTACATCATCGCCGCCGACTACAATTACGGCCAGATCACTTCCAAGTGGATGGCGAAATACGTCAAGGATAATGGCGGCGAGGTGTTGTCGGTCGACTTCTTCCCGCTCGACGTCACCAATTTCGGCCCGACCATCTCGAAGATCCAGGCGGCCAAGCCCGATCTCATCCTGTCGGCGCTGGTCGGCGGCAACCACACCTCGTTCTACCGGCAGTGGACCTCGGCCGGGATGAAGGGCCAGATCCCGATCGCCTCGACGACCTTCGGCCTGGTCAACGAGCCGTCGACCCTCGATGCCAGCGAGAGCGAGGGCATCCTCGGCGCCTACGGCTATTTCGAGGAACTCACCACGCCCGCCAGCACCGACTTCGTCGGCAAGCTAAGGGGGAAGACGCCGGATCTGCCCTACATCGCCGAGCTCGCCGCGGGGACCTACGAGGGCTTCCACCTCTGGGCCGAGGGCGTCAAGAAAGCCGGCACGATCGACCGCATGGCAGTGATCGAAGCGCTGGAAAGCGGCATCACCTTCGATGGGCCGAGCGGCAAGGTCGTGCTCGACCATGCCACCCACCACACCACCCGCAATGCCTATCTCGCCGAGGTCAAGGCGCGGAAATGGTCGGTGCTGGAGACCTATCCGGAGGCAAAGCCCCTCGATACCGCGGGCGTCTGTGACCTCATCAAGAACCCGACCGACAACAAGCAATACATCATCAACGTCTGAGGCCGCGCCCGCCGCTCTCTGCGGCAGGCCGAAAGGCCCGCCCTCGTGTCCCCGTCGGCGGGCCGTCTCGGCCCGCTCCTTCCGGCTCGCGGATAACATGCCATGGAACTTGCCGTCATCCTCGCGCTCGACGTCGTCAGCGGCGCGGCCTCCCTGCTTCTGCTTTGCCTGGGGCTCGCGATCATCTTCGGCATGATGAAGATCATCAATCTGGCGCATGGCGAGTTTGTCATGCTCGGCGCCTACGCCACGGTGATCTCGACCAATGCGGGCGTAAACATCTGGATCGCCATGCTGGTGATCTCGCCTGTTTTCGTCGGTCTGGTCGGGCTGGTCATCGAGCGCTGCCTGATCCGCTTCCTGTACGGCCGGCTGGTCGACACCATGCTCGCCACCTGGGGCCTCAGCCTCCTGATCATCGGCATCGTCACGACGATCTTCGGCAACACGATCGAGGGCGTGCCGACGCCGCTCGGCGGCTTTTCGATCGGCGCCTACCGGTCGAGCTACTATACGCTGTTCCTGGCGGCGATGGCGCTGGTGGTCATGGCGCTGATCTACGGGGTGATGCGCTACACCCGCTTCGGCCTGATCGCCCGCGCGACGATGCAGAACCCGCAAATGGCCGCAGCCCTCGGCATTGCCCCGGCCCGGGTCTACATGGCGACCTTCGCGGTCGGCGCCGCGCTGACCGGCCTGGCCGGTGGCCTGCTGGCGCCGGTTTCCGGCATCGGCCCGACCATGGGCTCGGCCTATGTCGCCAAGACCTTTATCACCGTGGTGGGCGGCGGCGCGGCGATCCTGTCCGGCACCGCCTCCGCGGCCGGCCTGTTCGGCACGATCAACCAGCTCGGCGCCTACTTCACCACGCCGGTTTATGGCGAGGTCATCCTCTTCCTCTCCGCCATCCTCCTCATCCGCCTCCTGCCGACGGGCATTTCCGGTCGCTTCTACAAGGGGAGCCTCTGATGCCCCGCGCCCTCTCGAACAGCCTGCAGCTTCTCGCCCTCGTCGCGGCGATCGCGGTGGTGATGATCCTGCCGAAGGTGATGGAGATGTTCGACCTGATGCAGCTCACGCTGTTCGCGTCGATGGGCGTGCTCGCCCTCAGCCTCGGCTTCATCTGGGGTTTCGGCGGCATTCTCTGCTTCGGCCAGACCGCCTTCTTTGGCCTCGGCGCCTACGCCTATGCGATCACCGCGATCAACACCGGCGACTCCACCGGGGCCATCGCGATGGCGATCCTCGTCCCCACGCTGTTTTCCGCAGCGCTCGGCTACTTCGTGTTCTACGGCCGGATCAGCGACGTCTACCTCGGCGTCATCACCCTGACGGTGACGCTGATCCTGTTCAACCTCGTCAACTCCACCGCCGGCGACGCCTATACCATCGGCGTCGCGCGGCTCGGCGGGTTCAACGGCATCCCGTCCGTCCCGACCTTCAACATGCCGTTCGATCCCTCGACCGTCCTCGACATCGACCAGGCCTGGTACGCGACGGCGGGATCGCTGATCCTGGTCTACATCCTGCTGCGGATCATCCTTGCCAGCCCCTTCGGTCGCATCATCGTGGCGGTCAAGGAGAACGAGGTGCGGGCCTCGCTGCTGGGCTACGACCCGCGCCTGATCAAGCTCGGCGCCTTCGTGGTCGGCGGCGCGGTGGCGGGTCTCGGCGGCGCGCTCTACGTCAACTGGGGGGCCTTCGTCGGTCCGACGATCTTCAGCCTGTCGCTCTCGGCCGAGATCATCATCTGGATCACCGTCGGCGGCCTCGGAACCTTGCTCGGCCCGGTCGTCGGCTGCTTCATCATCCAGTACATCGTCGCCAAGATCGGCTCGCAGCAGGCGTTCAACTCGAATCTCGTGCTCGGTGCCATCCTCATCGCCTTCGTGCTGCTGCTGCCGCAGGGACTGATCCCGACCTTCCGCAACCTCCTGATAAAGGCTTGGCGCCTTGTCGGCGAGACCCGTCTGCAGGCAGCCACCGAACCGGCGCGCCTCGACGCCAGCCCAGTGGGAGCCGAGTGATGACCGAACTCGTCCCGCTGCTGCAGACCAAGAACCTCACCATGCGCTTCGGCGGCGTGGTCGCGAACAACGACGTGAACTTCACCCTCGGCGAGATGGAGCTGCGCTGCCTGATCGGCCCGAACGGCGCCGGCAAGAGCACCTTCTTCAAGATGCTGACCGGCCAGCTGACGCCGACCTCCGGCGCCATCGCCTTTCGCGGCAAGCCGATCGCCGGGGACGCCTCGCACGAGATCGCGAGGCTCGGGGTCGGCATCAAGACCCAGGTGCCCAACGTCTTCAACGGGCTGACGGTGCGCGAGAACATCTGGATGGGGGCCCGCCGCCGCGCGACGCCGCGCCGGATCAAGGGTCTCGTCGACGAGGTGCTGGAGAAGATCCGGATGACTGCCCGCGAGAACGCGATCGTCGGCCAGCTGTCGCACGGCCAGCGGCAGTGGGTGGAGATCGGCACCGTGCTCGCCGCCGATCCCGAACTGATCCTGCTCGACGAGCCGGCCGCCGGCATGACCGACGACGAGACGGTCCGCACCGCCGAGATCATCAAGGAGATCAACCTCACCCGGGCGCTGATCGTTGTAGAGCACGACATGCAGTTCATCAAGATGATCGCCCGCACCGTCACCGTCTTCCATCAGGGTGAGATCATGATGGAGGCGCCGATCGACATCGTGATGCGCGATCCCCGGGTGCGCGACGTCTACCTCGGCAAGAAGGTCGCCGCCTGATGCTCACCGTCAAGGACCTCCGCGCCAATTACGGTCGCGTGCCCATCCTCACCGGCGTCAGCCTGGAGCTGAAGCAGGGCGAATACCTCGGCATCCTCGGCCATAACGGCATGGGCAAGACGACGCTGATGAAGACGTTGATGGGCTATCTGCCGGCCACCTCAGGAACCGTGACGCTCGACGGCACCGACATCACCCGCAAGCCGGTGCACGAGCGCTCGCGCATGGGCATCGGCATCGTGCCGCAGGGGCGCGAGATCTTTCCGGCGCTGACCGTGCACGAGAACCTGCGGATGGGGCTCGCCAGCGCCAAGAAGGAAGACCTCGGCATCATCGACGACGTGCTGACCGACTTTCCGCGTCTCGTCCGCCTGCTCGACCGGCGGGGCGGGGCCTTGTCGGGCGGCGAGCAGCAGTTGCTCGCGCTGGCACGCTGCCTCTGCACCAAGCCGCGGATCATCCTGCTCGACGAGCCGACCGAAGGCATCCAGCCCTCGATCATCGAGGAGATCATCGAGACGCTGCTCGGGCTCAAGGCGCGCTGGGGCATCACCATGATCCTGGTCGAGCAGAACCTCGACTTCATCACCTCGCTGTCCGACCGCGTGCTCACCATCCAGAAGGGCCGCATCACCGGCGAGATCAGCGCCGCCGACCTGCAGAACAGCGAGGCGATCGCCAGCCATGTCGGCATGAGCATGGCCTAGCCTTTTCCCGGCCCTGCCGGGGCCAGACCCCCGTCGAGCAGGCTCGATCCCCTCGTCGGGGAGGGAGCAGATTTTTGCCTAAAGTTTCGGGAGCATCACCATGCACTTCAAGACCATCTCCGCCCTCGCAGAAGAGCTTCGCCGCGGTGCGGTCTCGCCGGTCGAGGTTGCCGACCACATGCTGGCGCGGATCGAGGCCGAGGACGGCACCAGCAAGAGCTACGTTACCGTTACCGCCGAGCGGGCGCGTGAAAAGGCTGAGGTGGCGGAAGCCGAAATCGCGAGGGGCCTCTGGCGCGGCCCGCTGCACGGCGTCCCGATCGCGCTGAAGGACATCATCTATACCGACTTCGCCAAGACGACCGGCGGCACGCGGATCAACGCCGACTTCCAGCCGAGCTACAGCGCCACGGTCACGCAGCGTCTGGAGAATGCCGGCGCGATCGTGCTCGGCAAGCTCAAGACCACCGAGCAGGCGTTCGCCGATCATCACCCGGACGTCGAGCCGCCGATCAATCCCTGGGGCGCCGATCGCTTTCCGGGGGCGTCCTCCTCCGGCTCGGGCGTCGCCACCGCGAAAGGCCTCGCCTTCGGAACGCTCGGCTCGGACACCGGCGGCTCGATCCGCCTGCCGTCGGCCGCCAACGGTCTGACGGGACTGAAGCCGACCTGGGGACGCGTCAGCCGCTACGGCGTCTTCGCGCTCGCCGACACGCTGGACCACATTGGCCCGATGACCCGCTCCGCCAAGGATGCCGCGATCATGCTCTCGGCGATCGCCGGCCAGGATCCGAACGACCCGACCGCTCTACAGGCGGCCGTGCCGGATTATCTCGCCCATTGCGACAAGGGCATCAGCGGAATGCGGATCGGCATGCCTGCAGCGTTCGCGACGGACGGGATCGCCGCCGAGGTCGCAGCCGCCTGGGAGGCGACCGGCAAGGCGCTGGCGGACCTCGGCGCGGTGCTGGTGCCCATCGAGTTTCCAGAGTGGCGCCTGGCGGTCGAGAACTGGAACCTCCTCTGCGCCGCCGAGGCCGCCTGGGCCCACCGCGAGACCCATCCCTCGCGCAAGGCCGACTACGGCTCGGTGCTCTCCGGCTTCATCGAACTCGGCCAGACCAAGACCGCCGTCGACTTCGCCGGCGCCAGCATCTCGCGCACCGAGTTCTCGGCGAAGGTCGCAGCGCTCTTCCTCGGCGTCGACCTCATGTTGATGCCGACCATCCCGACCTTGCTGCCGACCATGGCCGAATGGCGGGCGATGGCGGGCGAGGATTTCAGCCCGTATCTGCGCTTCACCATCCCCGCCGACCTCACGGGCGGCCCGACGATCACCTTCCCCACCGGCTTCGACAGCAATGGCCTGCCGATCGCCATGCAGCTCTGCGGCCCGCATCTGTCGGAAGCAGCACTCTGCCAGGCGGCATCCGCGTTCCAGCGGGTGACCGACTGGCACCTCAGGCACCCGGCGGACTGAGCCGTCCGGCTCTCCATCCCGGCACTCCGCAAGTCTCAAATTCCTCGTCAGCGAGAATAGGAAGCGCAATGGCTATCACCCGCCCTTCGGCCGAACAGATTCTGGACATTGCCGACGATCTCGGAATGACCTTCAGCTACGAGGAAGCCGAGGACTATCTCGCTCTGATGCAAGGCAATTTCGACGCCTATGACATCGTCGACGCGATGCCGGACAACCTGACGCCGGTGATGTACCCGCGCACCCCCGGCTACCGGCCGGTCGGCGAGGAAAACAAATACAATGCCTGGTACTTCAAGAGCGAGGTGAAGGGCGCGGCCGAGGGCAAGCTCGCGGGCAAGACCGTGGCGTTGAAGGACAATGTCTCGCTCGCCGGCGTGCCGATGATGAACGGGGCCTCGACGCTCGAGGGCTTCGTGCCGGTGATGGACGCGACCATCGTGACGCGCATGCTGGACGCCGGCGCGACCATCCTCGGCAAGGCGGTCTGCGAGCAGTTCTGCCTCTCCGGCGGCAGCCATACCTCCCAGCCCGCCCCGGTGCACAATCCGCACAGACCGGGATACTCCGCCGGCGGCTCGTCATCGGGCAGCGGCGCGCTGGTGGCGGCGGGCGAGGTCGACATGGCGATCGGCGGCGACCAGGGCGGTTCGATCCGCATTCCCGCCTCGTTCTGCGGCATCTACGGCATGAAGGGCACGCACGGGCTGGTGCCCTACACCGGCGTGATGCCGATCGAATCCACCATCGACCACACCGGCCCGATGACCGCCAATGTCGCCGACAACGCGCTGCTCCTCGAAGTGCTGGCCGGGGCAGACGGCCTAGACCCGCGCCAGTATGCGCCGAAGGTCTCGGCCTATACCGAGGCGCTCGGCAAGGGCGCCAAGGGCTTTAAGATCGGCGTGGTGACGGAGGGCTTCACCCTCGCCAACATGCAGCCCGGCGTCGCCGACAAGGTGCGAGAGGGCGCCGAGCGCTTTCGGGCGATGGGTGCCGTGGTCGAGGAGATCTCGATCCCCGAGCATCCGCTCGCCGCCGCCGTCTGGCAGCCGATCGCGCTCGAAGGCCTGATGGCGCAGATGATGCACGGCAACGGCATGGGCTTCAACTGGAAGGGCCGCTACGACGTCGGCCTCATGGATGCGCACTCCGCCTGGCGCGACCGCGCCGACGACCTGTCGGAAACGCTGAAGCTCTCGATGCTGGTCGGGCAGTGGGGCCTGACGCACTATCGTGGCCGCTATTACGCCAAGGCGCAGAACCTCGTCCGGGTGATGAAGGCCGCCTACGACGCGGTCTTCGAGAATTACGATCTGATCCTGATGCCGACTCTGCCGATCGTCGCCTCGAAGCTTCCGGAAAAGGGCGCGCCGCTGTCGGAAATCATCATGCGCGGTTTCGAGATGGTCGGCGCCACCTGCCAGTTCGACATCACCGGCCACCCCTCGATGTCGATCCCCTGCGGTCTTTCCGACGGGCTGCCAGTCGGCTTGATGCTGACAGCCAAGGACTACGGCGAGAGCACGATCTACCAGGCGGCTTCCGCCTTCGAGGCCGACGGCGACTGGAAGAGTTTCTGATGCTGACGATCTCCGCGGTCATCCGCGTCAAGCCGGGCGCGGAAGGGGCGATGCGCGACGGCCTCCTCGCCGTCGCCGCCCACGTGGCGTCGAGCGAGCCGGAGACGATCGGCTTCTTCGTCAGCCAGGACGCCGGCGATCCCTGCCTGTTCACCACCTATGAGCGTTTCAGCGACCAGGCGGCGATGGACCGGCACAACGGTTCGGACGTCGTCGCCGCCTTTTTCGCCCTTGCAAGGCCGATCCTCGACGGCGACGTCGTGCTGGTCACGGCGGTCGAACTCTCCGCCAAGGCGTGATCCGGCGGCAGGCGAGGATGCGGATGAGGCTATCACCCTCGCGGCGCCCAGAATCTGGTCAACACATCGGCACGCTTGAGCGGATGGCTTGGCAGGTCGATGCCGTGAATGCCGGGCGCCTTTTGGCGAGCCTTGACCCGATCGAGGCCTTCACGGTGGTCGGACGTGGCAAGGCGGCGGAGCACTTCCTGAGCACGCAGGAGGTGATAGCTTCGGTGACGCACGCATGGGGCGGCGTGACGACGCTTGTGCTCCACCCCCAGGTTTCCGGGCGCCCGATGCGATGGCACCTTCTGCGTGACTTCCTGCAATATGCGCAGGCTAAAGAGGATGTCTGGATCGCCACGGGTGCCGAAATTGCCGCTCACTACGAGGCATGCGAGTTGTCCGAGGGAATGCTGCTAAAATAGGTCGCTCACCGGCCTGCCCAAGGATCCGCTGAAGACCCGATCACTGCTTGGGGTCGTCGCCAGTCGCCCCGGGAAGCCCGCCCAAAACTCACATTAGCTTTCTCTTCGGCCATTCCGGCCGTGGGAGAACGATGATTGCTGTCCGTCGGCTTTCTGCCGATCTCAGCTAGGCAGCCATTTGCCGGCGAGGTTCGGATGTTCGAGATTTCGAGGCCTCTGCACGCGTCCTGCACATAATTCCTCGTTCCCTGCACGTCCTCAGCACGCGGTATGCTCGCGGGGCTGCGAAAACCGGGGCATGCGCTCAACCCGACTTCCTTTCCCTCCGCCCGGCTCCCGCCTTCCCGACCGCGTCCTGCGCGACGGCTGGTGGCTGACCGATCCGCATCTTCCCGCCGCCCTGGCGGGGGCCGGAAGCCAAACGCCGATACAACCGGCACGCCGCGAAAGGCGATGGGCATGAGCGCGCTCACGATGCGGCCGCGCCTGCGGACCTACGGGTTCGCCGCCCTGCTGCTCACCGTCGCCGCCGACTGGCTTTTCTTCGGCCGGTTTGGCCAGCCCCTCGGTCTTTCCGCTCCCGTCTTCCTGGCCTCGATCGCTTTTGCGGCCTTGCTTTGCCGGCCGCAGGCCATCAACCGCACCCTTCTCATTCCGTGTCTCCTGCTGATCGACGCCCTTCTCGCCCTCGTCGAGACGGTCGACGGCATCTCGCTATCGCTTGCCATCACCTGCCTCGGCGCCTTCGTTCTTGCCACCTCCCGGCGCCTGCCTTCGGGCCTCGATGCTCTGCCAGCGATCGGGCGCTTTCTTCTCCGCGTTCCTCTCGCGCTCATCGCGGACGACCGGCGCCGGCAATCGGTCACGCTCAAAAGGGCGCGACATCTGCTCGGACCGCAGCCACGGTCCCGGGACTGGCTGGTTTGGACCATGCCGATCGTCCTCGCCTGTGGCTTCGTCCTCCTTTTGGGAATGGGAAATCCGATCCTCGAGCAGTGGCTGTCACAGCTCGACCCGTTGCTTCTCCTGAAGTTGCTCAATCCCGCGCGCGTTCTCTTCTGGGCGCTGATGATCGCTCTCGTCTGGCCTTTCCTGCGGCCCCGTCTGCTGCGGCGTGCAGCCGCGAAGAGCGTGATGCAACCGAGGACGCCGCCCAGGACCGGCTCGAACTCGATCGTCTATGGGCCGGCGGCCATCCTCAGGGCCCTCGGTCTGTTCAACGCCGTGTTCGCCCTGCAGACGCTTCTCGATGCGGTCTATCTCTGGGGCGGTGCCGCACTTCCCGACGGCATCGGCTACGCAGCCTATGCCCATCGTGGCGCCTACACGCTGGTCGTCACGGCGCTTCTCGCGGCAGGCTTCGTCCTCGTCGCCTTGCGTCCGGGCACGAAGGCTTCGGCCGACCCGAGGATCCGGGCCCTCGTCTATCTCTGGATCGGTCAGAACGTGGTCCTCGTTCTGTCCGCGATGCTCCGTCTCGACCTTTACGTCGACATGTACGCGCTGACCCATTGGCGTCTGGCCGCTTTCGTCTGGATGGGAATCGTCGCGGCCGGTCTTGTCCTCATCTGTCTCCAGATCGTCGGCAAACGTTCAAACCGCTGGCTGGTCGGAGCGAACATCCTGGTGCTTGGCTTTGTCGCTGCTGCTTCCTGCTTCGTTGACGACGACGCCCTTGTCGCCCGCTTCAATGTCGACCATAGCCGCGAGATGTCGGGAGAAGGCATGCCCCTCGACCTTCGTCATCTGGCCTCGCTCGGACCGGCTGCCATTCCGGCTATCGATCGCTATCTGGCCCATGCCGCAGCGACCGCACCGATGGAGTTCGACGATATCTGGATCGTTTGTGCCCGGAGATTGCGCGACCGTCTGGCCTTTGACCACGGCAATGGTTCCGATTGGCGGGACTGGACGTTCCGCAGATGGCGGCTTACCCAGTATCTGGATTCCCACAGGGTGCCCGTACCTGTCTCGCCCATGGGCCCCGCGCTCCCGCCCGCTGGAACAACCCGATGACGCCACGCATCCTCGTCGTCGACGACGATCCGCACATCCGCGAGATCATCTGCTTCGCGCTGGAGAAGGCGGGCATGACAACCGAGGTTGCAGGCGACGGAGACGCGGCGCTCCGGCAATTTCGCAAGCGCCCCGCGGACATGCTGGTTCTCGACATCGGCATGCCGGAGCTTGATGGACTGGGCGTCTGCCGGGAACTGCGCAAATTCTCCACCGTCCCGATCCTTTTCCTGTCCGCGCGCGATGAAGAGATCGACCGCATCGTGGGATTGGAGATCGGTGGCGATGACTACGTCACCAAGCCCTTCAGCCCCCGCGAACTCGTCGCAAGGGTCAACGTGATCCTTCGCAGGTCCCGTAGCGCACCCGCTGAGACGGAGCGGGACGAGCCTGCGCTCGTTCACGGGCGGCTTCTCGTCGACGCGACGCGAAGGCTTGCGACCTTCGACGCGCGCGAAATCGCCTTGACCGGCATCGAATTTGCCATCCTGCGCCGCCTCCTGGAACGCCCGGCCCACGTCCTCAGCCGCCAGCAGATCATCGATGCCAGCCATGCCGCCGGCGTCCATGTTTCGGACCGCACGATCGACAGCCACGTGCGCAACATCCGTGCCAAGTTCGCCGAGGCCGGTGGCAGCGACATCATCGAAACGGTGCACAGTGTTGGGTTCCGCCTGGGGCGCTGCGACGCGTGAGGGAAAAGTGGCGCCCGCGTCTCAGCCTCGTCGTCGGCCTCATGCTGGTGGCCGTTCTGACCCTTCCTTTGGCAGGCCTCGTCCTGTTCCGCTTCTACGAGAACCAACTCGTTCGCCAGACGGAAGCCGAGCTGAGCGCCCAGGGGGCTGCCCTCGGCGCGGCCTTCTCCCATGATCTGCGCGATGACCCTGCTGTCGCAGCCTTGCCTCTCATGCCTGTGGCGTCAGCCGATCCGGCGCTCGGACGATACCGTCCGATCGAACCGACCCTGGATCTCGCGACCGACCCGCTCCTGCCCCCACGTCCCCCTGCAAAACACGTGGACGGGGTCTCGCCCCTTGTATCGCAGGGCAGGCAGATTTCCGATGTTCTGGCGGCGACGCAACGCTCGACCCTGACGGGGTTCCGCCTCCTCGATCCCTTCGGCACCGTCATCGCCGGTTCGGCGGAAGTCGGAATGTCACTCGCCGATGTCGACGAGATACGCCATGCCCTGACGGGCCGCTATCGCAGCGTCTTGCGACAGCGCGTGTCGGACACACCGGACCCGCCGCTCTATTCGATCAGCCGCGGCACGCGGCTGCGCGTCTTCGTGGCGATGCCGATCGTTGCGCAGGACCGATTGCTGGGCGTCCTCTACATGTCGCGCACGCCGAACAACATCCTGCGCCATCTCTATGTCGAACGCGGCAAGCTGGTGCTGGCGGGGCTGGCCGTGGGCTTGGCGACGCTGGCGATCGCCTTCGTCTTCATGCGGACGATCGGGCGCCCGATCTACGAGTTGCGGCGCCGAACGGCCCGGATCGCCGCCGGCGACGCGAGTGCTCTGCAACCTCTTCGACACAACGGCACACGGGAGATGGCGGAACTATCGAATGCCTTTCTGGATATGGCACGCCGGCTCGAACAGCGCTCGGAGGCGGTCCGCGTCTTCGCCACGCACCTGTCGCACGAGCTCAAGTCGCCGCTGACCGCCATCCAAGGCGCGGTGGAACTCGTGCGCGACGAGGGGGCCGAACTGGACGATGCTACGCGTCGCCGGTTCCTCGGCAATGTGCTGGCCGATACGCATCGGCTCGCACTCCTGGTGAAGCGCCTGATCGAACTGACCCGCGCCGAAAGCACGAACGCGACGTACGAGGCCAGCAGCGTCTCCGAGGCTTTGTCCGGATTGACGGTAGCAGGGGCGCTGTCGGTGGGTCTGGGGCAAGGCGGCGAGACGCGGCTCGCCATCTCGAATGAGTCGCTCGGCATTGTCCTTGCCAATCTCATCGACAACGCCTTCCGGCATGACGCGACGGAGATGACCGTCACGGTTCGTGAGGCGACAGGTTGGGCGGAGGTCGAGTTGCATGATAACGGCGTCGGCATATCGGCCGCCAATCGGACGCGGATCTTCGAGCCCTTCTTCACCACCCGGCGAGAGAGCGGGGGAACGGGGCTCGGCCTCGGCATCGTCGTGGCGCTTCTCAAAGCTCACCATGGCACGATACGGCTCGACGAGACCGCAATGGGCGCCTGCTTCACGATCCGGTTGCCGTTGAAAGGGAGTGCTTCAAGGCTCGAGCCCTGACTTCCAGCTTCGGTAACGGGTCGACGAGCCGCCCGGACATCCTGACCCACCAGATGAGCCCATGACGATCTTCAGCAGCTTTGCGCCTGGAGATAGATTACGGCCGGTCACCTGTCCTCGAAAACGGCTAGACCCACCATCATCAGGGCAATAGCCGGCCCGGTCTTCACGAGCGCCCCTAACGGCTCGATCCACATGTCCGGCGTGATGATCGCTGCAGAAATCATGTAGAAAAGGGACAGCGTAATTCCTGCCAGCAAGCCGAGGCGGCAGGTTCGCCGGTTGGCTATCAGTATGCCGATCGCTATGTCCATCAGACTGGTCGCCACCGTAATCGCTCTCGCCAGCAACTCGCCGAAACCATGATCGGTCAATATCCGGACTGCCGCATCGAACGCGGCGGAGATGGCGATGCTGCCGGATACCACCCAGAACAACACGAGGATGCCGAGGATGAGCGCCTTCAGCAGGTAGAGGCGTGCGAACCAACGCTCCTGCACGGTCGCGGCGATCATGCCGAAGGTGGCGGAAGCGGAACTCGGAGCCAGGCCGGTCGCCTGGCGCCAACTGGCGGGGTCACCCGTCACGCCGCGACGCATCTCGTCAAGCGCGGTAGAGCGAACGGGAGGCCGCCAGCCGAACCGTGAAACAACGTCGCCGGCAACGCTCGCGGCCGCCAGCGTCCAACCCGGAACCCTGATGCGGTGCCTGGGCCCGGCAAGGCGCGCGGCAAGCCCGGCAAGGACATCGCCGACTGTTGAGCCCCCGTCTTCCATGACGTCCCAGCTTGCCTGCCAGCTGTGGCGTCCGCCCTGCCACTGTTCCAGAAGGAAAACGACGGTGCGTCCGATGTCATCGGCATCGGTCACCGCGAAGGGACGGTCGGCAAGGCTCTTCGGGAGATCGAACGGCAGGACCGCGAGAGACCGCATCAGGGCGCTACCACCGTAGGCCGCATCGGCGACGACAAAGCCAGGGCGCAAGATGACGTGGGACAGACCCGAACGCCTGATCGCAGCCTCTGCAGCCCGCTTGCCACGGCTGAAATCCGTCCGATCATCCTCGGACTGGCCGGGGATCGAGACGTGAACGAGAAGTGGCGAATGCCCTTCCTCCATCTGCAAAGCGCTCAGAAGCCTCGCCACGAAATCCTGGTTGGCATCTGTGGCGGACGAGCCCGGCGCGTCTTGCAGGACACCGATGCAGTTCACAACCACGTCCGCCTTCGTCGCGGCAAGCGAAGCGCGCAGAGTTGCGATGTCGGCGTCGACCAGTGGAGCGCGCATCGACCGCCCGCGCCATGCGGCTTCTTGAACGGGCGAGAAGCGGCGTGCCATCGGGACGACGTCGTAGTCCCTCGACATGAGGAACGAGCACAGCGCTTCACCGATAAGGCCTGAAGCACCGAGCACGGCGACAATGGGTTTGCGGGCGACGCTGGTCATAGCGAAGGCCGCGCGATCATCAGCCATAGGATCGCCATGACGGAGCCGAAGCCCGGAAAGCCGAAGACGAACCAGATCCGGTAGAGACGGTGATAAGCAGGCGGAAGCTCCTTTCCCGCGATGGCCGCCTCGCGCGCGAGGTCACGCATCCGCACTTGTATCCACACAACCGGCAGCCAGAACACACCGGCCACTCCATAGAGAACGAGCGAAAGCCCCAGCCAGCCCTCCCAAAGAGAAACCCCCGTCAGATCAGCGAGAAAGTATCCGGTCGCCGGCTGGGTTATCACGGCACTGGCGGTGAACAGCATGTCGGCCACGACCACGACCCCCGCCGTCCGCGCGACAAAGACTGCGTCCTTCGTGCGGTGTGCCATCACCATGAAGAAGGCGATTCCGGTTCCCGTCCCAATAAGGACGATGGCGCCGAGGACATGCAGGTACTTCAGAATAAGATAGTCCACACTCTTTCCGCTGCTTCTGGTTGCACCATCTGCTCGAACAAGACAATGCCGTCGCTTGGCTCAGCAACCACAAGGCTCATCGTACCC
The DNA here is from genome assembly GCF_055730125.2 of Mesocryomonas fontinalis. Taxonomy (NCBI): domain Bacteria; kingdom Pseudomonadati; phylum Pseudomonadota; class Alphaproteobacteria; order Hyphomicrobiales; family Aurantimonadaceae; genus Mesocryomonas; species Mesocryomonas fontinalis. Next base: position 81,992 of record NZ_JBUZWG020000011.1, read on the forward strand.
TGCGGGAAGCTGTGATCTCCGTCGTCCTGGCAACCAACCATGCGGAAAGAATAAATCTCGGCTATCGGGATTTCGCACTGTAGGCGGGCGACCACACGGATCGAAGCGTGCCGATCGCTTTGCGTATCTTGATGTAGCACACCAGGGGTTGCCAAGCCGCCCAGAAGCGTTCCGCCCGTCACGGACCAGTCCATGACGGAAGCCGCCCAAAGCGGCATCGGAAATGCTCGCGATTTGGACGAATTGCTGGCCGTCCGCTTCCGTCTGATCCTGGTGAAGAACGGGCCTAGGCCGCCATTTTCCCATTGCTTGCGGCAGGGATCGCGGAGTTGATCTGCTCTGCAGACGGCTGCCCGCTGTCACAACGGCATAGGTGAGATTGGCGCGGCGACCGGAGACCTCTCCGATGGCGGCGTAAAAGTCGCTGGAAGAGGAAAGCGAGCCCGGCCGGGCTAAGAGCGCCTTGCGTCCAGAAAGACGCATTGCGCTCTAGCTTGTTGGATCTAGCGTTTTTCCCGAACCTTCAGACTACGCGTTCGAAGCGGATCGACTGTGCACCCTTCCAGAGGACGGTGGTCCCGAGTTCGTGCAGTTTATCGAGGCCGGAGGTCAATGTAATGAAGTGGTTGCCGGCGAGCTGTCCCATCTTCGAGGCGAACGCGACCCCGCCATAGGCGAGCAGGATTTCCGTTTCGCTGATGCCGCCGGGATAGAGCAGGATCTGGCCGGGGGCGGGATAGCTGGTGTGGTTCTCGTAGGAGACGCCGAAATCGAAGTCGCCGAGCGGCACCCAGACGCCTTCGCCGCTCCAGCGGACGTGCACGATCTGGCTCTCATAGGGCATGCGTTCGAGGAAGGCGGCCGAGGTTTTCGGCGCGAGCTCGGTTTCGAGGCGGGCGTCGAAGACGAAGCCGCCGGCGGTGATCTTGAGAGGGATGGTCATGTTGTCCTTCAGGGCTTGGTTTGTCAGTGGGTGGTGGACGTGACGCGTCTTCGCTCGGCCGGCTATCTCGTGCCGCACCAGGCGGCAACGATCTCGGCGGTGACCGTGATCGTGCGCAGGTAGTCCTGCAGGTCGACCCATTCGTCGTGGCCGCCGGCCATGGTCAGGCCGCCGCAGAGCGGACCATAGCCGACGGTCGGAATATCCCTCTGGACGATCGGGTTGCGAATGTCGCTCGACGTGTGCAGCGGATTGACCACCGGCCGCGCGCCGATGCCCTCAAGCGAGCCGGCGACGAGCTGGTAGAGTGCCGACGAGCGGTCCGTCTCGGCGGCACTGACGCCGGAGATCCAGGATATCTCGGGCGGGTGCCCTCTCAGCCAATCGCTCTTCTCCGCCGCGCGTCCTACGGCGGCGGTGATATGGCCTTTCACATTCTCCAGCGCCTCGCCCGGCACCAGCGAGACGGCTGCACGGATGCCGCAGACCTGTCCGACGCGCGGGGAGCCGCCGACCATGCCGTATTCGCAATGGGTGACGAGGAGGTTGGTCGACCGGCCGATGGCCTCCTGCAGCAAGGGATGATGCACCGTTCGCCCGCGCTCCGCGTCGAGACGCCGAAGTTCATCGAGGACGGGCAGCATGGCGTCGAAGGGATTGACGGCCAGATGTGCGAAGGCGGTATGCGCAGGCTCGCTCGTCTCCGGCAACCGGCCGGTGATCGACACGGCGAACTCGATCTGTCCGGGCGCGAAGGCCTTGATCTCGTCGAGGCCTTTGCCGGATTCTGCCGGGTGCAGGTAGATCGCGGCATCCGCGTCGAGCCCGTGATGCAGCGCGGCGGCGATGCCCCGGCGATGGCTCTTCGACGGCGCGGACACTAGCGACAAGGGGGCGGCGGGCGAGAGCCCGGCCTGCCGCAGCACCGCGACGCTCTGCAGCATGATGGCGATGCCGGCGAGATCGTCGGCGACGCCCCAGCCGCTGATCCGGCCGTCGCGGATGGCCGGACTAAAGGGATCCTGGCGCCAGGCGGGCTCGGGACGGAAGGGCTCGGGGTCGGGATGGGCGAAGAGGATCAGGCTTCGCCCTCCGCCCGCTGCGGCGTCGCAGGTCCGGGCGATCAGGCATCGGGCGGGTGTGGCGCCCTCCACTGTTGCCGCAGCGAACTCCGACACCAGCGGAATATCTTCGGGCTGGTAGTCGAGCGTTTCGACCGCCAGTCCGAGAGCCCCCAATTCGCCGAGGATCAGCGCATCGATCGCCTCGCGGCCGCCCCGCCCGGCCTCGATCAGCCGCGACAGCAGATCGATGCTGGCGGCTTCGGCGTCGGCCGAAGCGGTCGCGATGCGCTCGCGGATCGTCCTGTCGAGGCTCATAGCTTCGCCATCGCGGCCAGCACGTCCTGGGTCAGGCTGCGGATATGGCCCTGCATGGCGGCGCGTGCCCGCTCGGGGTCGCCGGCGCGGATCGCATCGATGATCCCGATGTGCTCCTCTGTGTCCGGCCGAAAGCGCGAGGGCAGGCCGGAGAGCTCGTAGAGCCGCGTGGTAATCCGCAGCGAGGCGATCATCTTCGCCATCACCTCGTTGCCGGAGGCGTCGGCGATCATCTCGTGCAGTTTCTCGTCCGCCGCCCAGTGCGTTTCCGCCGGCACGTCCGGGTTTTCCTTGAGCCTTGCCATCGCCTGCTCGACCTCGGCGAGCGCCGCCGGGTCGATCGCCTTCACCGCCGTGGTGATCGCCTCGCCCTCCAGCAGTTCGCGAAGCCGCATGCTCTGGAAATATTCGCGGTTGGAGACGAGACGGACCCGGAAGGGCTGGTTCATCTCCTTCTGGATCAGCCCGGCGTTTTGGAGGAGAAGCAGCGCCTCGCGGACGGGCGTGCGCGAAATCGCGAGATCGGCCGCCAGCTTCTCCTCGGAGAGGATGTCACCGCCTGGAAGCCGGCGCTCCATGATCATCGCCCGGATCGCCGCATAGGCCCTGCGGCCGAGATTCTCCCCTTCGCCGGAAGCGCGGCTGCGTTTCTCGGCGGGCGCCGTGTCTTCCCGAACTTTGCTGCTCCGCGCCATCGCGTTCTCCCCCGGTCAGTTCTGGAAGCACAGAAGCCGCGCCGGCGTCTCGACCAGCAGTCGGTCCAGCTCGGCTTCCGAAAAGCCCCGTCGGCACGCAAGCGGCGCGACATGGGCGATGAGATGGCTATAGCCGTGCCCGCCATGGCACGTCAGCCGGGTGCGGGTGCAGATGTCGTGCGAAACCGCGATCCGATCGAGATGGCCGGCGTCGATCAGCGTTCGGATGAGGTCGAGCCGCATGTAGTCCGTCGGCAGATCGAGGTCGACGCCCGCCATCCAGTATTGCGATGTCTCGATGCCGAAGAAGTCCCACTCCAGGACGAACCCCTGGCCGAGGAGGGCGAGGAGGCGGTCGGTGTCGAAGATGGTGCGGTCCATGTGGCCGATCACCGTGCGTTCCGGGTCGCCGCCGGCGGCCCTGACGATGCCCGCGATCTCGGCCGGCGCATCGGGGTGGCGCCCGGGATGGATGGTCAGCGCCGCGCCGGTCGATTTTTGCGCGCGTGCGGAAGCAGTGAGGATGCGCCGCTCCGTCGGCGTGATCGGCCAGGAGCAGCCGATTTCGCCGATGATCCCGCAACGGATGTCGGTACCCCAGGCGCCCGTGCAGATCTGCGCCTCGATCTCAGCCTTTATCGCATCGCCGTCCATTCGGTCGATCTCTGCGGCGAGGTAGGACTGCGTGTAGAATCCGGCCCCGAGGACGATGTTGACGCCGCTCCGCCTGGCGAGGGCAGCGAGCCGCTCCGGCTGCGGCGCCATGCCGCCGACGGTGAGCTCGACGATCGTGCCGCCGCCGGCATCGGCAAAGCGCTGCAACTCGATTGCCGCGACAGCGTCGTCGTCCAGAAACATGTTCTCGGGAACGCGGTTCTGGAAGTAGTCGATCTCGAAGCGGTTCTCGATGGTGATCGGCATCGGGTCAGGCACGCCGCGCGCGGCCGGCGCGCGCAGGTCGCACAGGATGTGCTCGTGCATCAGTGTCCGGCCGAGATTGGCCCGCGCCACCTTTCCCGCAACGGTCTGTGCAAACTCTCCCATGCCGGACCCTAGTGCTTCAGGATCTTGGCGAGGAACTGGCTGGCGCGTTCCGACCGCTCGGTGGTGAAGAAATCGTCGCCGCTGCAGTCCTCGATGATCTCGCCCTTGTCCATGAACAGCACCTTCTTCGCGACCTTGCGGGCAAAGCCCATCTCGTGGGTGACGCAGACCATGGTCATGCCCTCGTGCGCGAGCTCGACCATCACGTCGAGCACCTCGTTGATCATCTCCGGGTCGAGGGCCGAGGTCGGCTCGTCGAACAGCATGGCGACGGGATCCATGGCCAGGGCCCGGGCGATGGCGACGCGCTGCTGCTGGCCGCCGGACAGCTGGATCGGATATTTGCGCGCCTGGTCGGCGAGGCCGACGCGCTCGAGCAGCGCCTCGGCCTTCTCCTTCGCCTCGGCCCTGGAGCGGCCGAGCACCTTGCGCTGGGCCAGCGACAGGTTGTCGAGGATCGACAGATGCGGAAACAGCTCGAAGTTCTGGAACACCATGCCGGTCTTGGCCCGGAGCTTGGCGAGATCGGTGCCGTCCGCCCAGACGTCGATGCCGGCGACCTCGATGCGACCGGTATCGATCGGCTCCAGCCCGTTGATCGTCTTGATGAGGGTCGACTTGCCCGAGCCGGAGGGACCGCAGACCACGGCGACCTCGCCGCGCGCGAAGGTCGTCGAGCAGCTCTTCAGCACCTGGAACCTGCCGAAGCTCTTGTTGACGTTGTCGAGGGTGATCATGGCCGGCTCCGTTCGAAACGTTCGATGCGATAGGGGGTGACGTCGAAGCTCGGCGCACGGGCGGTGACGAGCTCGCGGGTGAGGCGGGCGACGGCCGGCGCCAGCGTGTATCCGTTGGAGGTCACGCAGTTGTAGAAGCCGGGCAGCCCCGGCGCCTCGCCGACGATCGGCGCGCCGTCGATGTTGACGTTCATGCCGGCCCAGCTTCGCAGCACGTGGAGCCCTGCGATCTGCGGGACGACGCGCTGCGCCACCCAGAGATTGCCCTCGATGCTGTCCAGCATCGTCGTGTTGAGCCGCTGGCCCTCGGCATAGCGGGCCGGCCAGGCGCCGCCGATGAGAATGCCGCCGGTCGACAACTGCTTGAGGCTGAGATGCCGGTCGGCATGGGCGACGAGCTGCCCGATCAGCGCCGGGGCGCGCTCCGTCGTGATCATCTGCAGTGGCGCGCTGTAGACGGGAACGTCCAGCCCGACCATCGCGCCGATCTCGCGCGCCCAGGGACCGGCGGCGTTGATCACCGTGCCGGCGCGGATCGTTCCGCGCGAGGTGGTGATCGTCCAGCCATTGCCGCGGCGCTCGATGGCGGTGACGTCGGTGCCCCGCTCGAAGCGGGCGCCCGCTGCCCTTGCCGCCTCGAAGGTCCGATAGGTGGCGGTCAGCGGATTGATCTTGCCCTCCGCCGGGACGTATTCCGCGCCGATCAGATTTTCACTCAAGGCCGGAGCTAGATTGCGCAGCTCGGCTTTCGACAGGATTTCCGCCTCGATGCCGTGGCTCCGCTCGAGCGCGACCTTGGCTTTCAGGAAGGCCATGCCCGCCTCGGTCTCGGCGACCATCAGCCCGCCGGTGACGCGGATCTCGAAGTCGCCGCCGCAGGCCGCGGCGATCTCTTCCCAGAGCCTGACGGCAAACGGTCCGAGCGGCAGCGTCGCAGCGGCGGGACCGCCGCCGGCCTCGGCCTTCTTGCCGAAATCGAAGGACAGAAGCTGGACGTGCAGGCTGCCGGCATTGGCGCCGGAGGCCTGCAGGTTGACGTCGTCGCGCTCGACCACGAGCACGTCCTTGCCGGCACCGGCGAACTCCAGGGCAAGGCAGGCGCCGACCACGCCGCCGCCGATCACGAGGATCTCGGCTTCGATGTCGCCGAAAGGCTCGCCCGAGGGCGCGCGGCCGAGGTTGGGCGAGCCGGCGCGTGCATGGCCGCCCCATTCCGGCTTTTCGCGGGCGAGGGCGGCCGCGGGGAAAGGCTTCACCGGCAAGCGTGGGGCAAAACCGTCGACCTGCCGCGGACGACCGGTTCGCTCTTCGATCAGGCGGGCGGCGGTGGCCGCGCAATAGCGCGCCTGGCATCGGCCCATGCCGAGCCGGGTGCGGCGTTTCAGCGTGCCAAGGCTGTCCCATCCCGCATCGATCTCGCCGCGGATGCGCCCGAAAGTCAGCCCCTCGCAGCGGCAGAGGATCGTCTCGTCCGGGATCGACGACAGGTCGACGGGGGGTGCTGCAAAGATGTCCCAGAGCGCGCGCTGGAACCTTTGGCCGACCGCCAAGCTGTGCCTTGCCCGCTCGCGTTCCGGCGACATTCCGGCATGGCCGAGCGCTGCTGCCGCATGCGCGCCGGCGATCGTGCCGGCGTATTCGGCGACGCGCGAGCCGGCGATGGCGGCGCCGTCGCCGACGGCATAGACGCCCGCAAGGCTGGTCTCGCCATCGTCGGAGGTCCGGACCGAGGGCGTCCCGAGATGGCGCGGGTCGAGCACCATCTCGCAGCCGAGGGCCCGGGCGACCTCGGTCGAGGCGATGAAGCCGTAGCCGAGGCAGAGGGCATCGGCCGCCAGCGTTTCCGCTCGGGCTGTATCCGGCCTGCCGTCGGCCGCGAGCGGCGCGATCGTCACGGCATCGACGCGGTCTTGTCCAGCAGCCGCGATCGCCGCGTGCCCCCAGCGGATCGGCACGCGGTGACGTGCGAGGATCGCGCGGTACCGGGCGCCCTCGGCGATGAGATCGGGGGCGGCGAGACCGGCCGTCAGGAAACTCCGCCACTTCGACAGCGTGGGTTTTGGCGCGGACTCGAGGACAGCAACGACCTCGACGCCGCGCGACAGGAGGTCGGCCGCCAGCTGCAGGTTCAGCGGGCCGTTGCCGGCGACCACCACCCGGCTTCCGGGCGCGACACCGTAGGCGCGCGACAAGGTTTGTGCCGCGCCCGCCGTCATCACGCCGGGGAGCGTCCAGCCGGGGATGGTGAAAGGACGCTCGTAGGCACCGGTGGCAAGGATCAGCTTTTGCGGGCGATAGACGACGCTCCGTCCGCCGACGAGGACCATGACCTCGTCCCGTGAGAACGCGCCCCAGACGAGCCCGCCCTGGACGAGGTCGACGCCGGCTTCCGCGACCTCGTTCGTCAGCGCGGTGCCGCGGGCGAACTGCCGGTCGGGCGATCGCTCGGCTGTCAGGGAAGGGGCGAGCGGCTTGTAGTACTGGCCGCCGCTCTGGCCGCGTTCGTCGATGACCGTCACCCCGGCGCCCATCCGCCTGGCCTGCAGGGCGGCGGCGAGACCCGCCGGGCCTGCGCCGACGACGAGGACGTCGACGGCGATCTCGGTGCGTTCGGCGCCGGGTGCCGGGTCGGCCAGCGCGGTCAGCGGATCGTCCGGGGTGCCGGCGGGCTGGGCCGAGCGCACGCTCTCGCCACCTTCGATCTTCGTCAGGCAGGCGCGCTGGCCGGTGCGTCCGTCGACAGTGACGACGCAGTCGTAACAGGCGCCCATGCCGCAATAGAGGCCGCGCCAGCCCGCATCACCCGGCGCGCCAGCGTCGAATTTCCGGATCGCGGCAATGCCGTTGGCGGCGAGGGCCGCCGCGATCGACTCGCCGGCCAGCGCCGACAGGCGGCGCCCGTCGAAGGTGAATTCGACAGGCTCCTGGGCGGGTCCGACGAAGGGGCGGGCGATGCGCATCGAGATGGAAGGCTCCGATCGGGCGTGTCGAACCATGCATACAGCAAAATCATTTTTTCTGTATACAGAGAAAATTTTTAAGTTATGGTCCGGCTTATCGGAGCCACGAAAGACCGTCATGAAATCCGCCAGAGGCACCTTCACCGTTCTCGTCACGCCCTTTACAGCGGACGGTAATGCCGTCGATGCGGTCGCGCTGAAGCGTCTGGTCAACTGGCAGATCGAGCAAGGCATCCATGGCCTGATCCCGCTCGGCAGCACCGGCGAGTTTCTGTCCTGCTCCCGCGCGGAGCGTCAGCAGGTCATCGAGATCTGCGTCAACGAGGCGGCGGGCAGGGTGCCCGTCTATATCGGCACCGGGGCCGAGGCGACGTTCGACGCGGTCGACCTCTCCCGCGAGGCGGAGGCGATGGGCGCCGACGGCGTGATGATCATCCCGCCCTTCTATTCCGCCCCGACCGAGGACGAGTTGTTCGAGCACTATCGCCGGATCGGCGAGGCGATCTCGATCCCGATCATGGTCTACAACAATCCGGCGACCGCCAATGTCGACCTCGTGCCGCGCACGGTCGAGCGCCTCAGCCACATCGACGCCGTCCGGTCGATCAAGGAGTCGACGCTCGAGGTGACGCGCGTGCGCGACATCATCGATCTCTGCGGCGACCGGATCGACGTGTTCGCCGGCATCCTCGGCTACGAATCCTTCTGGCTCGGGGCCGTCGGCTGGGTGGCGGTCTGCTCCAACCTGATGCCGAAGGAGTCGGCCGAGCTGTTCGAGCTCGTCGCCGACCATTCGGACAAGGACGCCGCGCTGGCGCTCTACCGGAAGATTCTCCCGGTGGTGCGCTGGGTGGGAGGGCCGCGCTACGTCTCGGCGTCGAAGGCGGGGCTCGCGATGATGGGCCTTTCGGTCGGCGATCCGCGCGCGCCGCGCCTGCCGCTTCCCGAGGCGGATCGGGCTGAACTCAGGAACACACTGGCGAGCCTCGGTCTGATCGACAGCCTCGCCCAATCATAGACGGCCGGACGCTCAGGCGATCCGAGCCCACCCACGGGATGAGACGCGGCCCTTTCACCAAGCCCCTAGCGGGCAACAGGAGAAGCATATGACCAGATTTCACCAAGCTCTCGTCGTCGTCGGTGGCGTTGCAGCCAGCGTCGTTCTTGCCGCGTCCCCAACGCTTGCCGCGGACTGCCAGCCCAAGGTGCCGGACTCGGCGCTCGCCTCACCCGGCAAGCTGACGATGTCGACCAACCCGACGCTGCCGCCGATGCAGTTCGTCGACTCGTCCGGCGAGCTCAAGGGCATGCGCGTGATGCTCGGCAACGAGATCGCCAAGCGCCTCTGCCTCGAACCGGAATATGTCCGCATCGAATTCTCGGCGATGATTCCGGGCCTTCAGGCCGGCCGCTGGGACGTGATCAACACCGGCATCTTCTGGAACCCGGAGCGGGCGGCCATGATGAAGATGGTGCCCTATGAATCCCAGGCGATCTCGATCTCGGTCCAGAAAGGCAATCCTGAAAAGATCGCCAAGGAAGAGGACCTCGCCGGCAAGGCCGTCGGCGTCGAGCTCGGCGGCTTCGAGGAGGCCAAGCTGAAGGAACTCGACAAGAAGCTTCAGGCCGAAGGGCTGGAGGCGATGACCATCCGCACCTTCGACAATTTCGCGCTCGCCTACCAGGCGCTGGCGGCCGGCCAGACCGACGCGACGGTCAGCATCGACCCGACGGCGGCCGAATACGCCAAGCGCGGCGACTTCGACCGGGCGATTGCCGGACTGTTCCCGACCCCCGTCGCACTTGGCATGAAGAACGCCGAGGTTGCGGACGCCGTCGTCGCCGCGCTGAACGAGATGATGCAGGACGGCAGCTACAAGAAGCTGATGGACGAGTACGGCCTCCTCGCCAACACCAAGCCCTTCGCCCTCCGCGGCGCCAACGACTGACCGCGACGTCGTCGTAAACCGCACCGCCTTCCGACGCGGCGGCGGCATCTGAGCCGCTGCCGCCGACAAGGCATGCCGGAGAGGCTCCGGTTGCCCGCTGCCGCCCTATTCGACGAGGAACCGCCCATGGACATCCGCTGGAACTGGACCGGGTTCTTCGAGTACCTGTTCAATCCGTTCATTCTCAACGGCGCGCTGACGACGCTCTGGCTGACGCTGGCGGCCATCGCCGGCGGTCTCGTGCTCGGCTGCATCCTCGCGATCATGCGCATGGCGCCGTCGCGATTCCTCACCTGGCCGGCCCGGGCCTACATCTGGGTGTTCCGCGGAACGCCGCTGCTGGTGCAGCTGATCATCATCTACACCGGGTTGCCGCAGTTCGGCGTCCGCCTCGGCGTTCTCGAATCGGCGCTGCTCGGGCTGATCCTCAACGAGGCGGCGTACCTCGCGGAGATCGTCCGCGGCGGCATTCTCGGCGTCGCCGGTGGCCAGTGGAACGCGGCGCGCGCGCTCGGTCTGAAGCCGGCACAGGTCATGGGCTACGTGATCATGCCGCAGGCGACGCGGATCATCATCCCCGTCCTCGGCAACAGCGTGAACGGCCTTCTGAAGACGACGTCGGTCACCTCGGTGATCTCGATGGAAGAGCTCCTGCGCCGGACCCAGATGCTCATCCAGGAGAAGTTCATGGTGCTGGAACTCTTCGCGGTCGCGGCGCTCTACTATCTCCTGATGACGACGGTCTGGCACTTCATCCAGATGCGCATCGAGGCCCATTTCGGCAAAGCCTATTCCAACAAACTCGCGGACCAAGACGCGCGCTGAGCACGTCGGAGACACCCCCCGCGGATCATCCGTGGATCAGCGGCGGCTGGGGCGATGTCAAATATCTGCCTGTCCGGTTTTGGGCTGAGAGCATGCTTGATTGGGTGGGCTCACCCAATCAAGGAAAGACGCGCTAGCCTCAGAAAGACGGAGCGCCCTTCGTGTATCCAGTTGGATGCACGGTGCTCTAGCCGTCGCTCTTGAACTGTCCCGTGGCCAAACGCAGGTCGTTGAGGCCTTTCAGGCCGGCGGAACTGCCGGCAGCCGCCGCGGCGGAGAAGACCCGCTGAGCATCGCCATACCGGCGTAGTTCCATGTAGGCGTATCCACGCAGCACCATCAGGTCGAGACGCTCGGGCGCCAGCTGCGCGAGTTGATCGAGGGCCATCAGCGTCTCCACCGGGCGCTTCGCCTCGAAGGCGGTGGTGGCCTGCGCGCTGAGGAGCGCGGTGCTGATTTCGATCCGGCGCGCCCGCGGCTGTGGCGACCGCGCCGCGGAAACGGCGGCCTTGTTGTTCAGGCCAACGCGCAGGTAGGCGAGGCTTTGGCCATAGGCCGCCTCCTTCTGTATCGCCGCCGTGCCGCCCTGAAGCGCAACTTCGAAAGCCGGCGCTGCCTCCAGCGGCCGGTTAAGACCCATGAGGCACCAGCCACGGTCGAGGGCGGTCTGGGCGGACAGCGTGGTCGGCGAGACCGGGATACGGCAGCCGACGGTCGATGACCCGCCGGAGCGGGCCGAGGCGACGCGGGGCGATGGTTGCCCGTAGCGCTCTTCCCGAGGTTCACGCGCGCCGGCGGAGGGCGACGGCTGCGGTGCGGGCGTCCTTTGCGCGGGCTGGGACAGCGGCTGGACCGGGGCCGACTGACCCGACGGCTGATCCGTGATCATCTGTGGAGCCGGCTGGGGCTGTATCGTCGACGGAGCCGGCTGGCTCGCCGGCTGATCCATGGCCTGCATTTGCCCATTCCGCTGCAGCACCATCGCCTGCTGTTCTGCCACCACCGTGCCCGGTGCCGCCTCGCGGCCGACCATGGCGATGCGCGGTGAGCGCCCCTCCCAGGCGGCTTGCAGCTGGCGGAGGCCGGCGACATTGCCAAGCCGTTGGCGGGTCAGCGCCAGTCCGAAAGCCGACATTTCCTCGTCCGGCTTCCACGCCAGGGCCGTCGCAAACCACTGGCCGGCGGTGACGAACTGATTGAGATTGTAGGAGTACCAGCCGAGCAGTTGCGCGGCATCGGGCGCCTTTGCCGCCGCCGCCTGATTGACGATCTCGGCGATGACCGTCGGCGCCAGCATCACCTGCGGCTGCACAGCCAGAAGATTGGTGCCCGCCGCGAGATAGACCGACCGCGCATCGTCCGAGCTGGACGCGAAGGGCCGCATCAGCGTTTCCGCCTCTGCCGGCTGCTTCAGTGCCAACAGGGCCAGCGCCAGACCTTGCGAGGCTTCGGCCGAGGGCTCGTGGGCAACCGCCTTGCGAAACCAACCCTCGGCCCCCTTCGGATCGTTGCGCTTCAGGAAATACCAGCCGAGCAGCATCTGGTCCGCCGCGAGCCCACCCTCGGAGGCAAGCTTCTCAAGCGCCGCGAGATCACTCGGATCGGTCACCGACGTCGCATCGTCGGCGGCCGATGTCACCGCCTGCCGGGCGACGTCGGAGCGCACGGACGCGAACTCGCCGATGCCGTCCGGGCCCGTCCGCTCCAGTGCCAGAAGGGTTCCGACCGCCGGCCGCGTCAGGCGCTGGACCGCCATCTGCATCGTCGCCAGCCGCTCGCCGGAATTGTCGCAACTGGTCAGGATGTAGCGGTAGGCGTCGAGCGCCCGCTCGGGCCGCTTGGTTTCGGAAAACGCGCGGGCGAGGCGCCAGAGAACGTCGACCTCGCTGCAGGTGAGGAGGCTCGGCGTCTCCGCTGCCACCCGCACGACGGTGTCGTATTGCTGCAGGTTGGACGCGTTGATCAGCCGCAGCCGGGCCTCGGCGACGGCCAGCCGCTCCAGCAGGTCGGGCGGCATCTGCCAGCCGGGTTCGGCAGCTTGACGCGCGGCGATGGCGGCGCGCACCTCGGCATAGCGCTCCTCGGAATAGAGTTTCCACAAGGCGTCGAGCTGGACGTCGCCTGCGTCGGGAATCTCGAGCGGGTTCGCCGGCGGCGTCCAGTTCGGATAGAGCGCCTTCAGGCGGGCGATCTCCGTCTCCAGCCGCCGCGCGTCGCCCTCGCGCGCAAAATAGCGCAGTGCCGTCTCGTCGACGACCGGCGCGGTGGTCGTCGCGGTCGTCGCTGCTGCAGCCGGAGCTGCCTGAGCTGCGGGTGCCGGTGCTTGCGCCACCACCGTGTCCAGCTCGGCCATCCGCATCGCCGGTGCGACGAAGCGTGCCATGCGCGCCGAAGTGCCGTCGGTGACCGGCACGGCCGGCACCGGGTTCTCCTGTTCCACCCCGGCCATGGCCGACGTCGCCAGCCAGCCGCCCGTCAGGTTTTCAAGCGTCCGGAAGCCGGCGGGGAGCGCGACATCCGCGACGAAGAAGCCGGCGGCGACAGCGAGGACCGTGGAGAGTTTCACGCGAGGCACTCCGGATGTCGCTCGGACAGGAAGGACAGGGCGAGGAGATGCAAGGTCGACGGGAAGTAAAGCGTCGGCACGAAGACCTTCAGCGCCAGCGGTAGTGGCTGCTTGTCGAGGACGCAGGCGACGAGGGCTGGGAGGATAGTGTAGCCGGCGTCCGTTAACCTTTCCCTAACCGTGCCATCGACGAGCGTGACGATCGACACGCTGCCGTCTTCGCCGGTCATCCCGTCGCGCAGCGGGGCGAGCACGGCGCGATCTGTGCTGCCGGCGCGCACGAGGTAGAGCGAAATGCGCAGCGCATTGTAGGCGAACTCGGCGGGAAAACCGTCGGCCGGCTTCGGCCGGGTCTTCATCGACAGCCATTCCGGCGGCAGCTTCCGCGGGCCGAACAGGGATTGGGCGAGGATCGTCCGGCCATCCGCTTCGAGCTTCTTCCAGTCGGTCCCGGGTGCCAGCTTCGCCAGCACCGGAAAGGCCTCGAACACCCAGTAGGAGAGGTTGACGACCGGGCCGTCCGGCCGCTCCTTGGCGCCATAGCCGGCGGCACCCGGCATCAGCAGCGAGAGCCCCTGGCGCTCGATCACCATCGGCCCGAGCGCCTTGGCCATCGCGGTGGCGGCGGCGGTCAGGTCGTCCCGTGCCCAGGCCGCACCGGCGAGCGCGGCGGCATAGGCAATGAGAATGTCGCCATCGCTGGCATTGTTGCTGTCGGACACGTGCGGGGTCGCCGCGGGATCCCATTTCCAGACCGCCAACCCGTCGTCGCGCAGCAGGAGCTCGGTGCGGGTAAAGGTCCAGATGCTGTCGAAGGCCGCGGGGTCGTCTGCGAGATAGGCGAGCAGCAGGCCGTAGCCCTGGCCTTCGCTGTGGCTGATCTGGCCGTTGCCGTCGTCGATCACCCGGCCGGCGGCGGAGACGAACTTCGCCTTGTATGCCGCCCAGGCCTCGGCCGGGATCGAGCTCGCCGCCAGGACTGCCCCCGGCACGGCGCTCAACGCCAGCACGCCGGCAAGCCCGGCTGCCATCTTCAGCCGGCGGGCGAGGCGCCTCACTTGCGCCGTCCCAGCACGACGGTGATCGCCGTCGTCGTCAGCCCGAGCAGCACCGAGGCGGCGACCAGCAGCATGGCGTAGGAGAGGACGTTTTCCGACAGCCAGTTCGCGACGATCAGGCGCATGTTGCCGAACGACCAGGGCTGCGTCTGGACCAGTGTCGGCGCATTGACGGCCAGCCGCTTGAAGCTGCCGGTCCCGGCCTCGTAGGTGGTGACCCGGCCGCCGAGCTCGCTCCAGTTCTGTTGCGTCGTCAACGCCGCGACGCCATCCATCAGCGCGGGACCGTTCGGGGCCGTCACCACGGTCCAGATCTTGTCGTCCAGCGGGCTCGCGCCCTGAGCCACCACCAGCCCGACGCTCGGCGATGGCAGGAACTCGACCTCCGGCGTCGGCGTCAGCCGGAAGGCTTCAGGGGCGATCGCGAAATCGTCGCGCAGCCAGCGCGTCAGGGCAGCGAAAGGCCGCTGCCAGATGGCCGGGCTCACCTGTTCGCGCCAGGTTTCGATCGTCGTCTGGTCTGCCGGCGGGGCGGTGCGGACGTTCTCCTGGCCCCAGGCGGTGCGGATGCTTTCGGAGACGCCGACTCGCGACAGGATGCCCGCCGGGATCTGCTGCGAGGTGCTGACGAAGAGCGCGTCGCGCCCGGCGGCGTCCGAGGGCGACCACTGGATGTCGAAGGCGATGGGCCTGCCGCCGGCGACCGACATCCGCGCCAGCAGCGTGCTGGCGGCCGAGAGGCTTTCCGGTCCTGCCCGGTCGATGAACAAGGGCACCGGCTTGGCACTGCGGCTGTAGGGGTAGCCGGTGCCTTGCGTGGCGGCAAGGTTCGGCTGCTGGCTGACGCGGGCGAAGTCCGGCATCTCGAAGCTCGAGCTGTCGAACAGTGCAAATCGCCGGGTGGTGCCGGCGCTGGTGCCGGGCAGGCACGCCGCGTCGGCCGCGGTCTGCAGCACCGCCTCGACGGCGATGGTGTTGCTGCCCGGCTTGAAATTGCGCATCGTCACCCGCACCGGATAGCGCTCCAGCAGCACGTCGGAGCTGCCGCCGATCGGCAGCGTGGTGGCGATGTTGTCGTTGACGTAGATGTCGAGATGGCTGCCCGGCTGGACGTCCTTGGTGTAGCCGGCGTCGAGCAGGATCTGCGCCTCGCCATAGGCCTGGGCGTAGAAGTCCTGCGGAACGGCCACGGTGAACTCGGTGCGAAACCGCCGACCGGCAAACTCCTGGCTGGCGACGCCGAGCGCCGAGAACGGGATGCTGGCCCTGGAGAACAGCAGCGGGGCGCCGGGCACGCGCCAGGCGGGGTTGGACAGTTCGCTGCGGAAGATCGCCAGCGGCCGGTCCGTCGGCTCGATGATGCGCTGGATCGCGGTCTCGACGTCGCCCCAGGTCGGGCCGCTCAGGAGCAGCGCCCTTCCGCCCGTTCCCGGCAAGTCGATGAAGCTGAGGGTGGGCTCGCGGCTCGCCAGGGCGGGCAGCTGCGGCATGAAGCTGGCCAGCTCTTCCGCCGGGCCGACGATCAGCGTCAGCGCGCCGTCGGCGCTGGCCGGGATACTCGCCTGGGTCACGGCGAACGACTGGTTCGGCATGTCGGCAATCAGCGCAAGGCCTTCCGACAGCTTGATCAGCGGCGCCGAGGCGGGGCCGAGATCGCCCACCGGCACGACGATGTTGAACGTCGTCTTGGCCGTGGCATCGAGGCCGATCGCGCGCACATCCTCGGGCCGGCGCGGTAGCCGGGCATCCTGGTTCTGGAAGGCCAGGAAGGTGCGTGCCGGGTCGATGTCGACCCAGAGGTCGTAGGTCGACTGGATCGTGCAGTCGGTGCGGTGGCGCAGGTCCGTCTCGAAGCGGATGGTGTTGGCGCCCGCCCGCAGGAGATTGGCCGGCAGCGGCGCCGAGACGTCGACGACGCTGTCCGGTGCGTTGACCGTCTGGTCGAGGACACCGACATCGTTGATGACGATGCGCAGGTGCGAGGCTTCCGGGGCGACGAAGATCGCATTCTGGAAGCCAAGCTGCAGCGTCGCGCCCGAGGCCGCCTGCTCGGGGGTGAGGTAGACCGACCAGCTGCGCCGCTGGATCTCGCCGGCGAGCCCGAAATCCGCGATCGGCAGGAGGTATCGACGGAAACCGGCGGCGGCGGTTTTCGCGGCAGCACCGGTTGGCGCTGTGGACGGCGCACGCGGCGCCGGCGTCGAACCGGCCGTTGACGAGGGTGGCGACGCGGGCGCCGGGCGCGGCGTCAAGGGGGTCTGCGGCGCGCTGCTCGGCGTCGCGGGCTGCACCGGTGGCAGCGGTGCTGGCGTCGGTGTCGTCGGTGTCGTCGCCGGCGCTGCCCTCGTCGGCTGGCTGGCCGAGCCCTCGGGCGTCATGTCGAACGGTGCTTGCGCTTCGGCCGGGCCTGCCATCAACAGCAGGCACAGCACACCCGGCAAGGACCTCACTTCAGGGCTCCCGACGGCACCGGCAGCGCCGCGCTGTCCCGGTGACCGTTCTTGCCGCGGACGAGATAGCTCAGGCCGCGATAGGTCTGGAAGACGCACATGCCGAAGAACCACAGCGTGCCCCGCAGCAGGCCCGGATTGTAGCGGCGCCCGAGCTGGAAATCGCGCCATTGCTCGGAATTGGCGAAGATCAGGTCGGCGACGAGGAAATGGTCGGTCGCTTTCTGGGTTACATAGCTGCAGCCGATCACCAGTCCGCCCGGCTCCTTCTGGACGGCGCGCAGGAGGATCGGCAGCACCACCGTCTCGCTCGACTGATGCGGCTTGAAGCGGAGTGCCGCGGACGAGCCTTTCAGGAGGTCCTGCGGCGTGGCGCCGAAGACCCTCAGCCCGGCACCGCCGACGGAGACGTTGTCGATCGTCGCCGGGAAGACGTGCTCGCCAAACAGCACCTCGGCCCGCCGGCTGACCGTGACCCGCCGCGACTGGCTCTTGATGCCGCGCTCCGACACCACGCCGAGGGCGCAGCCGGCGATGAAGAGGTTGAGGAGGTTCCAGCCGCCGACCATCAGCGTCAGGTCGGCACGATACGGCTCGGCGATCACCCGGTAGACGGTGACCCCGACGCCGACCAAGAGGACGGCGAAGATCACGAAGAACGGCATCGAGATCTCGGACAGCCGGTTGTAGAGCACGGATTCGTCCTTGGCCGTCACCTTGAACGTCGGCTTCCGCGGGTTGAGGATGACCGAGATTACCGCCGGCAGCAGGTGCACGGTCTGGACGTATTCGTAGAGCTCCGAGATCCAGGGCCAGCGGAAACTGCCATACATGTAGTTCTGCATCATCAGGTTCACCGCCATGTAGGCGATGGTATAGGCGAGGAACTCGCCGCTCGAGGCGGTGAAGATCTGCAGGTCGAAGAACAGGTAGAACAGCGGCGCGACAAGGAAGATCGCGCGCGGGAACGGAAACAGCCAGAACAGGGTCGAGGACATGTAGCAGAGCCGCTGCGGCAACGAGAGGCCGCGCTTGAACAGCGGGAAGCGGAACCTCAGGATCTGCATCATGCCCTGTGCCCAGCGGCTGCGTTGGCCGATGAAGCTGGCGAAGGTCGCGGGTTGCAGGCCGGCGATCAGCGGCTTGTCGACGTAGAGGCTGTTCCAGCCGCGCGAGTGCAGCTCGATCGCCGTCTCGCAGTCCTCGGTGATCGAGATGCCGCTGAAGCCGCCGGTTTCGTCCAGCGCCTCGCGCCGAAGCACCGCGGCCGACCCGCAGAAGAAGGCGGCGTTCCATTTGTCGAGCCCGCGCTGGATGATGCCGTAGAACATCTCGTTCTCCGACGGCATCTTCTCGAAGGTCTGCAGGTTGCGTTCCAGCGGATCGGGATTGAGGAAGAAGTGCGGCGTCTGCACCAGGAACAGCCGCGGGTCCTCCTCGAAATAGCCGACCGTCTCCAGCAGGAAGTCGCGCGCCGGGGCGTGGTCGGCGTCGAACACGGCGATCAGCGGCGCGGTGGAATGCTGCATGCCGTTGTTCAGGTTGCCGGCCTTGGCGTGCGCGTTGACAGCGCGCGTCAGGTAGGTCGCGCCGAGGTCGAGGCAGAGCTGCTGCAACTCGGCATGGCGTTTCTCGGCGGTCTGCGATTCCTTCACGTCGGTCGAGTTGCGCTTCTGCAGCGAGCCGCCATCGTCGAGCAGCCAGACCTTCAGCCGGTCGGACGGATAGTTCATCGACAGCGCCGCCGCCAGCGTGTTGGCGAGCAGCTTGGCGTCCTCGTTGTAGGTCGGTACGAAGACGTCGATCGCCGGCAAGGTGTCGCCGTCGACCTGCGGCCGGATCGGCCGTGGCGGCAGCGGCGCGGCTACCACGAAAAGGCTGAGCGACAGCATCACCACGCTGTACATTTCGGCGAGATACAGCAGGAAGCCGGGGATGAAGTTTTCCAGCTGGTTGACCGGCGGCAGCGTGCTGGTCGTCCGCCAGTAGACGTAGCGCAGCACGATGGCGGTGCCGAGGGCGAGCGCCACGAGGCGCCAGATGCCGTCGAGCTTCAGCACCTTCAACAGCATCATCAGCCCGAGCACCAGCACCACGGCGATCAGCTGCGACTGCAGGCTGATCGGCAGCGTGACGACGACGAGGGCGATGGCGGCGGTCGCGGCCCAGAGAAGGGCGATCAGAAACTTCAGCATGCGGATGCCCCCGTCGAAGGGGTCATGCAAGGCGGCGGCGGCACCGGCGCCGCTGTGCCGGCGGCTGCCGACGACAGTCCCTGAAGCGACGTGCTACCCCGCTCGGGCGTCATCTCGGGCGCCATGCCGGGCGTCATGCCGGGGGGCGGCGGGACCTGCGGGCCGATCGGTGCCGGCAACGGTGCGGGCATCGCGACGACGGGCGCCGGCCGTGCGCGGACTGCCGAGCGACGCGGCGCTGCGGCGACGGGCCGGGCCGCCGGCACCGGCTCCTCCTGTTCCCAGGCCGCTTCCGGTGCTCCGGAGCTTGTCGGATAGACCGGTGCTCCCAGCCCGCCGAGCGAGGCATCGGTCGGAGCGGTCTGGCCGTAGGGGTTCCAGCTGATATTGCTGAAGAAACTGCTGATCGAGAAGCCGTACATCACCGCCAGCAGCTGTTCCGTGCTGGCGCCGGCCTGGCACAGCCGCAACCGCAGCTGGATGACGCCGCGCGAGCGCAGGAGCAGCGTGGTGGTGCTGGTCGAGGCGATGCGTTGCCAACCGTAGAAGCAGGTATCGCCGCCACTCTGCCCCACGGCATAGCCGAAAGGACCGTAGCGGTTCTGTACGTAGACGCCCGCGCGCTTCATCGCGATGCCCGGGAATTCCTTCACGAGTTCGCTGCGGAAGTTGGTCGTCGCCAGCGGCTTGTCCTTCAGCGCCGTGCGGCCGCTGCCGGTGGTGCCGACCGGGCCGAAGAACCGCACCTGCAGATAGTTCTGTCCTGGCGTCGCGGCGGTCCCCGCCAGCAGGATGCGCTGCTCGGTGGCATTCGGATAGCGGGTCTCGATGATGTCGACCATCGCCGGTCCGCCCGGCGGCGGCACCACGAAGGCGGCCTCGAGCGGAACCGTGCTGACACCGGATCCTTGCATCGGCTGGCCCATGCTGCCGCAACCGGATAGGCCCGCGAGCATCACCGTGAGAGAAAGGTACGAACGTGGCCGCGGGCAGCGGAAGGCGAATGCCAAAATATTCCTAAGCCGTCCGACTTCCTGCATTTGCGCAATCTCTTTTCACAACAGGTTCAGACAGCTCGATCACCGCCCCTCAACTCCGTTGGAGATAGCCTTTTGACTACCTGTGGCTGGCCAACATTCCGGTTCTAAATATCACAACTTGCCTCAAACTAGCGTCGGTTTGACTAAGTCGATGAAAATTCTAAAGGTTCACTGGTCATCTTTAAGGTTAGCGGGTCAGAATTTGCGTAATTTGAGCCAGATAGCCGAGCCTTCTATGCGGCGGCGACCGTGACGTCTGAGCTTCCTCTGCGTCGACATCGGCAAGGGAGTTAAAATCTTTCGCCGGGTATCCGATATGCCCCCGCCATGACTCATATGTCCGGGAATGCGGTCGTAGATGCCCTCGCGGTCGTAGATCGGCGCGCAGGGTCAGCCGATCCAGAACGTCATCGACGGCCCGGTTGTCGAGCGCCGACAGCACGGCCAGACCACCCGCGGTGCAGTAGGCCGGCAGCCGGCTGCCGGAGATGACGTCGCTATCCAGCACATTCGGCGAAAGATACCGGGAGAGATAGATGATCTCGGTGCCGTCGAGGACGGTCAGCGAGATCGTTTCCCCCGTCGTCCGGTTGAGATGCGATACAGAACGAGGCTAGCGACAATGGCCGTGGAGTTCAGCGAAAACTCCGCATGAGGCGATGCCGAAACGGAATGACCATGGTCCAGTTGCGCGCTTCCGTTGTCGACCCAAGAAGATAGAGCATCTTTTGAGCCTCCGCCCGGACGCACGGCGCTCTAGGTTCTGGCTGTTTCTGAAATGACGGCTGCGGTGTCGACGACGAGTTGGCATAGTTCAGCTTCGCGCTCGCGGAATCGCGTGGTCAACGTGCCGAGGTTGAGAGCGGCGACAACGGCACCGGAGGCGTCTCGGACAGGCGCGGCAACGCCGGTCGAGCCGGTGACGAATTCCTGGTCGTTGACCGCGTATCCGCGCTCGCGCACCTCGGCAAGGATCGTCAGCAAGTCCTGTCGGTCCGTGATGGTGAAGCGGGTATAGGAGAGCAGGCTGACACGCCCAAGGTAATCGTCGATCTCGTCCGCGCTGCGAAAGGCGAGGAGTGCGCGGCCCGTCGCCGTACAGTAGACCGCGATCGGCGAGCCGATGTCGACGTCGTAGCGCACGGCCTGCCGGCTGACGCACTTGGCGAGCCTGCGCACGTCGCCGCGGGCGTTCATAGTCGACAGCAGCACGGTTTCGCCGGAGACGTCGCGCAGGCGCTCCATCAGCGGCAACGCCCTGGCGACCAATGGTTCTTCGCTCGGATGAAACGGAAAGCCGTGCCGGCTGGCTTCAACCAGCAGGTAGCGCCCACCTTGGTCCTGCACGACGTGGCCGCGACCGATCAGGGTCTGCAGCAGCGCATGCGTCGAGCTTTTGGGAAAGCCGAGGCTAGCCACGACCTCCCCGAAATAGACCGGCTGGCGGCTTGCCGCGAGGAAATCCAGGAGATCGAGGATCCGCCCGCCGCTCTTCACCTCCGAGTTCACGTATGTGAACGCGTATCGGTTGCTGACCACATCCTAGGCTCCTAACCTCCCTGCACAGAGATGAACCAGATGCTTCGCCAACACCGAGAGCGTTGACGATCGTTCTGGAGCGCGTCTCATCCGGCCTCGAATGATCCGCGGACACCCTGGTTGTGGTCGGAGCCGGTTTGGCGCAAGCGGGTCGCGAGCGTCCGGGCTGGCCGTTCCCTGAAGCCCACCGCCTGGAAGGACGGCGCACGGATGGCCGTAGCGCTGTCATTCGATGCGGATCACGAGACGATCGACCTGCGCAATGGCGGCATCTCGGCTGGCCGGATGAGCCAGGGCCAGTACGGCGCCCGGGCGGGAATGCCCCGGATCCTCGACGTGCTCGACCGGCATGGCGTCCCCGCCTCGGTCTTCATGCCTGCGGTTTCGGCGCTGCTGCATCCTGAAGAAGTACAGCGGGTGGTGGGTGCCGGGCACGAGCTCGCAATTCATTCCTGGATCCACGAGTCCAATTCCGGCCTCGACCATGCGACGGAGCGCGATCTCTCGTTTCGCGCGGCCGATGCGCTGGAGCGTCTCTGCGGTAGCCGCCCGGTCGGCATGCGCACCGCTTCCTGGGATTTCTCTCCGCACACGCTCGCGATCATCCGCGAGATGGGGCTGCTCTACGACTCCTCCCTGATGGCGGATGACGAGCCCTACGAGCTGATGGAGAACGGCGAGGCGACCGGCATCGTCGAGATTCCGGTGGAGTGGATTCGTGACGATGCGCCCTATTTCAACATGGATCGCCTGGGGAGCTCGCGCCCCTACGGCGGTCCCGCGATGCTGCTCGACATTCTCGCCCGCGAGATTGATCTCGCCTTCGAGGAGGGAGGACTGTTCCAGCTGACGCTCCACCCGCACCATGTCGGCCACCGGTCGCGGATTTTTATCCTCGACGAGGTCATCCGTCTCGCCAAGGCCAAGGGCGACGTGTGGTTTGCCACCCACGCCGATATTGCCCGCTACTCCGTCGACAAGGCCGATCGCTGACCGACCGGCGGCTTCGACGACCGTCACTGCTGCACCAAAGGGGAACATGATGCTGAGACTGCTCGCCACCACCGCCCTCGCTCTTGGCCTCGTTGCCGCAACGGCATCGGCGCAGACAGCCAAGGACAAGCTGGTCATCGATCTTCCCAATGATCCGGCGACGCTCGATCCGCATCTGCAGTGGGACACCGACAGCTATTCGGTCTACCGCAACATCTTCGACAACCTGGTCACCCGCGACAAGAGCGGCACCATCGCGCCGCAGATCGCGACTGCGTGGAAATATGTCGACGACAAGACGATCGAGTTCGACATCCGCCCGGGCGTCACGTTCCATGACGGCAGCAAGCTGATCGCCGAGGACGTGGCCTACAGCGTTGCGCGGGTGATCGATCCCGCCCTCAAAAGCCCGCAGTTCTCGCAGTTCAGCCAGATCGAAAAGGCCGAGGCGGTCGGGGAAAGCAAAGTGACGATCACCACCAAGACGCCCTATCCGGCGCTCTTGGCGCAGTTGGTGAAGCTGTCGATCGTGCCCAAGGCCTATGTCGAGAAGGTCGGTCCGCAGGAGTTCAACAAGAAGCCAGTCGGCAGCGGGCCCTACAAGGTGGCAGGCCGCCAGGAAGGTGTCTCGACGGATCTCGCCGCCAACGAGAGCTACTGGGGCGGCAAGCCACCCTTCCTGCAGGTGACCTTCCGCGCCGTGCCGGACGTCTCGACCCGCATTGCCGATCTGCGCACGGGCCAGGCCGATCTCGTGCGCGACATTCCCCCGGACCAGGCGATCAGCCTGAAGGACGAGACGGATATGACCATCCTCTCGGTCCCGACCGAGCGCGTCGGCTACATGTACATCAATGCCGAGAGTGGCCCGACCAAGGATGTCCGGGTCCGTCAGGCGATCGCCCATGCGATCGACCGGCAGGGCCTGATCGAAGCGCTGCTGCAGTGCTACGGCAATCCCGTCGACATCATCGGTGCGCCGCCGGTGTTCGGCTACACCGCCGACGTCAAGGGTTATGAATACGACCTGGAAGAAGCCAAGGCGCTCGTCACCGAGGCCGGCGCCGAGGGGGCCAAGATCGAGTTCCTGACCTCGCCCTCCTACAACCGCGCCGTCGTCGAGGCGCTGCAGCAGATGATCGCCGATACCGGCCTCACGGTCGAGATCCAGTCGAGCGACCAGGCGACCTTCCTGCGCCGCCGCCAGGGCGATCCCGCCAATGCCGGCAGCATCGCCATCGGCCGCTGGTCCTGTTCCTGCCAGGATGCCGACGGCATCATCTATCCGCTGTTCCGGACCGGTAGCACCTGGGCGAAATACTCGAACCCGGAATTCGACAAGGCCGTCGACGCCGCCCGCTCCACCCTCGACGAAAGCGCGCGCCTCATCGACTACAAGAAGGCCTACGAGATCCTGCGCGACGACGTCCCCGGCATCGGCCTCTACCAGGACTTTGCCGTCTACGGCGCCAGCCGCAAGCTGAAATGGCAGCCGACGCCGAACGAGTCGATGTTCGTCATGGACATGGGCTGGCAGCAATAGCGGCGCAAAGGGCGGGACCGACATGCTCGGATACATCATCGGCCGGCTGATCCAGGCGGTCGTCGCGGTCTTCGGGGTCATCACCATCGTCTTCGTGGTGATGCACTTCTCCGGCGACCCGACCTTGCTCCTGGTGCCGCAAGGCGCCTCGGCCGAGGAGATCGCGACGCTGCGCCATCAGCTCGGCTTTGATCAGCCGCTGCTCACACAGTATCTGAACTACCTTGCCGGACTCGCCCAGCTCGACTTCGGCAATTCGGTGGTGCAGCGCGTGCCGGCGATCGACATCGTCCTGTCGCGGCTGCCCTACACGATCATGCTGGCCGCCGGCGCCCTGACGGTGGCGATCGGCCTCGGCATTCCCGTCGGCATCCTGATGGCCACGAACAAGGGCGGCATGACCGAGCGGCTCCTCTCGGCCCTCGTCCTCACCGGGCAGAGCATCCCGACCTTTCTTTCCGGCATCCTTCTCATCCTCGTCTTCGCCGTGCAGCTGCGCTGGCTGCCGACGTCGGGGGTTGGCGGCTTCAGCGCGCTGATCATGCCGTCGATCGCCCTGGGCGCGCTGTCGATGTCGACCTTCGCCCGCATGACGCGGATCGCCATGGTCGACGAGCTCGGCAAGGATTACGTCCGCGCCGCCCGCGCCCGCGGGCTGTCGATGCCAGCTGTTGTGGGTCGCCATGTCCTGCGCAATTCCGCCATTCCGGTGATCACCGTGGCGGCGCTCGAGATCGGCAATCTCCTCGCCGGCGCCGTCATCGTCGAAACCGTCTTCGCCTGGCCCGGCATCGGCCAGCTGGCGATCCAGTCGATCCAGTCGCGCGACTTCCTGGTCGTGCAGGTCATCGTGCTCCTCATCTCCTTCATCTATGTCGCGACCAGCGTCGCCGCGGACTTCGCCTATGCGGCGATCGACCCCCGCATCCGGCTGGCGCGGTGAGGCAAAGCGCATGACCTCCGCCATCACCGCCCTTCGCCGCCGCACCGCGCGCGTCCCCGTCTCGATCTGGATCGTCGCGCTGATCATCACCGTGATCGTCGCGGCGGCGCTGCTGGCGCCCTGGATCGCGCCCGCCGATCCGGACCGCCAGGCGCTGCTGTCGCGGCTGAAGCCGCCCGGCACGGTCGGCCGCGGCGATGTCCATTTTCTGCTCGGCACCGACGATCTCGGCCGCGACCTTCTCTCGCGCATCCTCTACGGCGCCCGCGTTTCGCTCGGCGTCGCGGCGCTCTCGGTCGTCGTCTCGACGCTCGTCGGCGTCACCCTCGGCATGCTGGCCGGCTGGTATCGCGGCTGGGTCGAAATCCTGGTGATGCGCTTCGTCGACATCATGCTGTCGATCCCGGCGATCCTCCTGGCGGTGCTCACCGTCGCGGTGCTCGGCCCCGGCTTCCTGAAGCTCGTCCTGGTGCTCGGTCTCACCCGCTGGCCGCGCTACACGCGGGTCGCCTATGCGCAGACGCTGCAGGTGGCGAACCTTCCCTACATCAAGGCATCGGAGCTTGCCGGGGCCGGGGCGCTGCGCATCCTCTTCCGCCATGTCCTGCCCAACATCGCCGGGCCGATCCTGGTCGTGGCGACCGCCGAGTTCGGCCTGATGATCCTGTTCGAGGCGGGCCTCTCCTTCCTCGGGCTCGGCATCCAGCCGCCGGCCGCCAGCTGGGGCTCGATCATGAGCGTCGGGCGCCAGTTCGTCGAACGCGCCTGGTGGATCGTCGCCTTTCCCGGCGGCTGCCTCTTCCTTCTCGTCCTGTCCGTCAACGTGCTGGGCGACTGGCTGCGCGACCGGCTCGACCCCCGTTCCCGAATCCGCTGAGGTCTTTTTGATATGGAATTTCAAGGCAAGTCCGTCGTCGTCACGGGAGCCGCCGGGGTCTTCGGCCGCTGGATCGCGGCGCATTTCGCGGCGGAGGGCGCCGTCCTCTGCCTCTCGGACCGCCGGGCCGCCGATCTCGACGCCATGGTCGCCGAGCTGAAGCTCGATCCTGAGACGACCCTGACGCACGTCACCGAACTGACCGAGGAGGCCTCGATCCTCGACCTCGTCGCGCTGGTGAAGGCGCGCTGGGGCGCCGCCGACATCGTCGTCAACAATGCCGGCGTGTACCCAAAATTCGGCCTTCTCGAGATGGATCTCGCCGACTGGGACCGGATCTTCGACGTCAATCTGCGCGCCCCCTTCCTGGTCTCGCACGAGATGGCGAAGCTGATGATCGCGGAGCAGCGCCAGGGCTCGATCATCAACATCTCCTCGGGCGCCGCCCGGCAGATGCGCAACGGTTCGGTGCCCTACTGCACCTCCAAGACGGCGTTGGAGCGGCTGTCCAAGGGGCTGGCGCTGGAACTTGCGCCGCACCGCATCCGGGTGAACGTCGTCGAGCCGGGCTTTGCGCCGGGCTCGGAAGTCTCGACGCTGTCCGACGACTACGTCGCCCGCATGAGCCAGCGCATCCCGCTCGGGCGCACCAGCGGCCCGGACGATGCGCCGGCGGCGATCGCCTATCTCTGCTCCGACAAGGCCTCCTTCATCACCGGCTCGGTGCTGTCGGTCGACGGCGGCAATTCGATCGGCACCTATGAAACCGGCGAGCTCGGCAAGACGCCGGGCACCGCTTAAGGCAGGACGTTCGATGTCTGAAGCAAATCCGCCGCTGCTCTCGGTCGAGAACCTCACCATCGAGATATCGGGCGCCGCGGTGGTCGATGGCATCTCGTTTTCCGTCCAGCCGGGCGAGGTGATGGCGCTGGTCGGCGAGTCCGGCTGCGGCAAGTCGCTGACCGCCTATGCGCTGCTCGGGCTGCTGCCGGATGTCGCCACCCGCCGCCATGGTCGCGTCCTCCTCGGCGACACCGATCTCGCCGCGCTGCCGGAGCGCCAGTTGCGCAAGCGGCGCGGCAAGGACATCTCGATCATCTTCCAGGAGCCGAGCGCCTCGCTCGATCCCTTGACCACCGTCGGCTCGCAGATCGCCGAGGCGCTGCGCCAGCACCAGGACATCTCGCGCGGGCAGGCGATGGCGGCGGCCAGGGCGATGCTGGAATCGGTCGGCATTCCCGATCCAGACCGGCGACTGCACCAGTATCCGTTCGAGCTCTCCGGCGGCATGTGCCAGCGCATCATGATCGCCATCGCGCTGATCTGCGGCCCGCGCGTCCTCGTCGCCGACGAGCCGACGACGGCGCTCGACGTCACCATCCAGGCGCAGATCCTCGACGTCATGAAGAAGCTCGTCGCCGAGCGCGGCACGTCGATCATCCTCATCACCCACGACATGGGCGTCGTCGCCGATATCGCCGACCATGTCGCCGTGATGTATGCCGGGCGGATCGCCGAGATCGCGCCGGTGGCGGATCTCTTCGCGCGGCCGGCCCATCCCTATACCGCGCTGCTGCTCGCGTCCGTGCCGCGGCTCGACGTCGCGCCGAAGGCGGAGCTCGCGACCATCGAGGGCATGGTGCCGACACCCGAGGAGTTCGGTGCCGGCTGCCGCTTCGCCGGCCGTTGCCCGCTTGTCTCCGATCGCTGCCGCACCGAGCAGCCGCCACTGTTCGAGGAGCGGCCCGGCCACCGCACCGCCTGCTGGCACCGCGACCGCGTCGGCGAGATCACGAGGGCCGCCGCATGAGCATTTCAGTTTCCCCGAGCGCGGTGCCGGTGCTCGAAGCCAAGGACGTCGCGGTGCATTTCGGCGGCCGCAGCTCCCTGTTCGGCAGCAAGGCGCCGACGGTCAAGGCTGTGAACGGCGTCGACCTCACCATCGTCGCCGGCGAGACGGTGGCGCTGGTCGGCGAATCCGGCTGCGGAAAGTCGACGCTTTCCAACGCCATCGTCGGTCTGCAGAAGCCGACCTCGGGCAGCATCAGGATCGCCGGCCAGGAGGTCAACGGCGCCAGCCGCCGCGAGTTGAACGACATCCGCCGCCGCGTGCAGATGATCTTTCAGGACCCGGCTTTGTCGCTCGATCCGCGCGCCACCATCGGCTCGACCATCGGCGAATCACTCGAGGTGCGCGGCATCGCGCGCGGCGAGGAGCTGAAGCGCCGGGTGGCCGAGCTCCTGACGCAGGTGGGCCTCCGGCCCGAGCATGGCGGCCGCTATCCGCACCAATTCTCCGGCGGCCAGCGCCAGCGCGTGGTGATCGCCCGAGCCCTGGCGCTGGAGCCGGAGCTGGTGATCTGCGACGAGCCGGTCTCGGCGCTCGACGTCTCGGTCCGGGCGCAGATCCTGAACCTTCTTGTTGCCCTGCAGAGACGGACGGGCGTCGCCTATCTCTTCGTCTCGCACGACCTCTCCGTCGTCCGGCACATCGCCGACCGCGTGGTGGTGATGTATCTCGGCCGCATCGTCGAGGACGCCGCGCGCGAGGTCTTCTTCGCCGACCCGAAGCATCCCTATACGAGGGCGCTGATGTCGGCTGTGCCCGAGGCCGATCCGGTGGTCCAGCGCGGCAAGCAGCGCTTCGTCCTCACCGGCGAACTGCCGAGCCCGGCCAACATTCCCCCCGGCTGCGCCTTCCACACGCGGTGTCCGATGGCGACCGAGATCTGCTCGGCCGTCCGCCCCGAGCTGACGCCACGCCCCGACGGCGCCCGCGTCGCCTGCCACCACGCCTGAGGAACCTCATGCCGCCAGCCACGCCTGCCACCCAGACCATCGCCGTCGACGGCCTCTCGGCCAAGGCCGAAATCCGCGTCGACCGCTGGGGCATCCCGCACCTTCGGGCAGAAAACGAGCCCGACCTGTTCTTCCTGCAAGGCTTCAACGCCGCGCGCGACCGGCTGTGGCAGATCGACCTCTGGCGCAAGCGCGGCCTGGGGCTCCTCGCCGCCGACTTCGGCCCGGGCTTTCTCGCGCAGGACCATGCCGCCCGGCATTTTCTCTACCGGGGCGACATGGCCGCGGAATGGGCGGCCTATGCCGGAGATGCCAAGGCGATCTGCACGGCCTTCGTCGCCGGCATCAACGCCTTCGTCGCGCTGACCGAGGCTGAATCCGGCCGCCTGCCGCAGGAGTTCACGCTGTTCGGCACGCGCCCCGACCGCTGGCGGCCGGAAGACGTCGTGCGCATCCGCACCCATGCCCTGACCCGCAATGCCGTCTCGGAAATCCTGCGTGCCAACGTGATGGCCCGCAGCAATGCCGAGACCGACGCGCTGCGCAGCCAGATCGATCCGCCGACCTCGCTCGAGCCCGAGGCAGGGATCGACCTCGCCGACGTGCCGCTCGAGGCCTTGCGCCTGTTCAAGCTCGCGACCGCGCCGGTGACCTTCGAGGCGGCGCGCCTGTCGGCCGGGATGGACGATACCTGGCGCTGGACCGTGGTGACCGATCTCGGCGACATCGTCCGCGCGACGACCGAGGAGGGCTCGAACAACTGGGTCGTTCACGGCACGCGTACCGCGACCGGCCGGCCGATCGTCGCTTCCGACCCGCACCGCGCCCATGCCGTCCCGTCGCTGCGTTACCTCGTCCACCTGACGGCGCCGGGCTTCGATGCCATCGGCGCGGGCGAGCCCTCGGCGCCCGGCATATCGATCGGCCATAACGGCACCACCGCTTTCGGCCTGACGATCTTCGGCGCCGACCAGGAAGACGTCATGGTCTATGAGACAGCGCCGGACGACGCCGATCTCTACCGGTATCGCGACGGCTTCGAGAAGGTTCGCCGCGTGCAGGAGCGCTTCGGGATCAAGGGCCATCCGGCGGCGGACCTCACGCTGTCCTTCACCCGGCACGGTCCGGTTCTGCATGAAGACCGGCCAAAGAACCGGATGATCGCGCTGCGGTCGGTCTGGCTCGAGCCCGGTGCCGCCGCCTATCTCGGCAGCCTGACGGCGATGCGGGCAAAAAGTGTCGCGGACTTCGGCGCGTCGCTGGCGCACTGGGGCACGCCCTCGGTAAACCATGTCTGCGCCGACACGGCCGGTGACGTCGCCTGGTACACCGCCGGTTTCACGCCGATCCGGAGCAACTGGAACGGCCTCCTGCCGGTGCCCGGCCACGGCAGCCACGAATGGCAGGGCTTTCTGCCCGCGGGTGAACTCCCGCGCGCCGTCAATCCGCCCGAGGGTTTTCTCGCCACCGCCAACGAGATGAACCTGCCGGCGGACCGAGCCCCGGACGCGCCGGGCATCGGCTATGAATGGATCGAGCCGAGCCGTGCCGAGCGTATCAAGGCGGCGCTGCGCGTGGATGCGGCGCACAGTCTCGAAGCGGCTGGCCGGCTGCAGAACGACGTCGTCTCGCTGCCGGCCCTGCGCCTCTGCAGGCTGCTGGGCGCGGCGAGCCTCGATGCTGCGGCGGAGAGCGAGGTTGCGCTGGCGCTGGGCCTCTTCCGCGGCTGGGACGGCGCGCTCGCCGCGGACAGCGCTCCCGCCGTTCTGTTCGAGGTGTGGTGGATGAAGCATCTGCGGCCCGCGCTCCTTGCGGCGATGGTGCCGGACCCGGCGGTCCGCGCCCTGCTCGCGCCGGGCCACGTCGAAAGCCTCGTCAGCCTGCTGGAAGTGCCGGATGCGCGCTTCGGAGAGGATCCGCCGAACGCGCGCGATCGCCTTCTCGCCGGCACCCTCAATGCCGCCGTCCTCGATGTTCGCGCCCGGCTCGGTGCAGACCCGGCCATGTGGCGCTGGGGCGACCTGCACCACGGCTACTTCCAGCATGCCGCCACCGTGCTGCAGGAGAACGCGCATGCCGACTGGGACATTGGCCCGTTGCCGCTGGGCGGCAGCACGTCGACGCCAATGCATGCCGGCTACCGGCTCAGCGATTTCCGGGTGATCGCCGGCGCTTCCGTGCGCCTCGTGATGGATGTCGGCGACTGGGATGCGAGCGTCTGCATCAATGCGCCCGGCCAGTCCGGCGACCCCTCGTCGAAGCATTATGGGGACCTTGCACCGCTCTGGGCAGACGGCCGCTACGTGCCGCTCCTCTACAGTGCCGGCAAGATCGCAGAGGCGACGGAGATGCTGATCCATCTCATACCCGGCACAACCGCAGGACCGGCTGAATGACCGCCCCTCTTCTCGTCGCCGCCGACATCGATGTTGCTGCGCTCCTGTCGGAACTGCGGGCTTGGGTAGAGATCGAGACGCCTTCCCGGGATGCGGCACGGGTCAATGCGCTCGTCGACCGGGTCGAGGCCCGGGCCCGCGCAGGAGGTTTCGCGGTTCAGCGGACCCCCGGGACGATGGGTTATGGCGACATCCTGTCCGTGACCGCCAAGGGAGCCGCGAAGGAGGGGCGGCTGCTGATCCTCGCCCATCTCGACACCGTGCATCCAGTGGGCACCCTCGAACACGATCTTCCCTGGCATGCGCAGCAGGGGCGGATCTACGGCCCCGGTATCTACGACATGAAGTCGGGGGCGCTGATGGCACTCTACGCGCTCGAACTTGCGACGGGGCGGGCCGAAGGCCTGCCGGTGACGATCCTCTTCGTCCCGGACGAGGAAGTCGGCAGCCGAAGCTCGCGTCCCGCAATCGAGGCGGCGGCCGAACAGGCGAGCCATGTCCTCGTCGTCGAGCCGGCTCGCGACGGCGGCGAGATCGTCGTCGCCCGCAAGGGGGTCGCAATGATCGACATCGTTCTGCGGGGCAGGGCTTCCCACGCCGGCACGAGGCCGCTCGACGGCCGAAGTGCGATCCGGGAGGCGGCGAGGATCGTCCTGGCACTGGAGGCACTGAACGATGCCGCACGGGGCATCACCGTCACCGTTGGAACCATCCATGGCGGCACCAACCGCAACGTCGTGCCTGCCGAATGCCGCCTCGAGGTCGACTTGCGGCTGCCGGATGCGGCGGCGGCGGAAGAGATCCTTCGAGCCGTCAAATCCCTCCAGCCGAGCGATCCGGACATCTCGGTCGAGGTGTCGGGCGGACTGAACCGCCCGCCCTTTACCCAGAGCGCGGCGGCAAAGTCGCTCTTCGACAAGGCGGCGCGCCTTGCGAAGCCGCTCGGCCTCGATCTCCGGGGACAAACCACAGGCGGCGGTTCCGACGGCAACTTCACCGCTGCGCTCGGCGTGCCGACGCTGGACGGGCTGGGCGCGGACGGGGCCGGCGCGCATACGCTGCAGGAGCATATCCTGACCGACTTCCTCGCCGCCCGTACCGCTCTCCTCGCCAACCTGATGCTGATGCACGAGACAAGCTGACAGCATGTTGTGGGGCAAGCGCGTCAGCGCGCTCCTGCCGGTTGCCATGGGGTGTGGCCGATAAGATCTCTAGATCCCGGTTCGGTCATCTTCGAGGCTGAAGCCTTCCGAAGACGCCTGAAATTATTTTCATCTCCGCCCAATGTGGCAGTTTGACCTCATTTAGACTTCATCCGAAAGCACCCGCCATGGCGTGTTGTGCTTTACCTATTGCCGGTATTCTGCCCTTCGGCTGTGATCGCGTGGCGTACTGTCGAGGTGCCTCAATCGCGATGGCGATGAGGATGCGCTGCCGATGTGTTCAGTCGCACGATTGCCCCTTGCTGCCTCCGCGAAAGTCATATCCTAGTTAGGCTGTCTGCGGATCTCAGCAGGTGGCTGGGAAGCTGCCGGGAAGCTTGGACCCAAGATTTGCAACGGGCTGCGCCAAAGATGGCCCGTGCGAGAAAAGCGTCTCGGTAGAGGACCAACGTTGACCTCACGACAGGGGCTGCGCGGATGGTTCAATCGTAGCCTGGGGAGGAACACGACATGACATTTCAGCTGGTATCATTGAAGAAGCGGGGGCGCGCCAGTCTCGCTGCCGGGCTGGCCGTGACCGCGGCCATGCTCGTCCTCACGGTCGGCGCGAAGGCTGCCGGGCCAGAGATCGTTTCCGGCCCGAGCGCCGATCCGGAATGCTACAAGCCACTGACCACCGAGACGAAGTTCTTCCAGTATCCAAAGAAGGCCGGCCCCTACCGCGTAGCGCTGGCGAACGGCTTCATCGGCAACACCTGGCGCATCCAGATGGTGCAGACGGCCAAGGCCTATGCCGAGCAGCCGGAGGTGAAGGCCAAGCTGAAGGAGTTCAAGGTGGTGTCGACGGGCGACGACGTCGCGGCACAGATCGCAGCCGTCGATAACTTCATCAATTCGGGATACGACGCGGTCATCGTCAACGCGCAGAACCCGACCGCCTTCAAGCCGGTGATCAAGCGCGCCAAGGCCGCCGGCGTCGTGCTCGTGGCCTTCGACAACACGCTGGATTCCGACGAGGCGATCAACGTCAACGTCGACCAGAAGGGTCTCGGCAAGCTCTGGGGCGAGTGGCTGGTCAAGAACGTTCCAGGCGGCAAGGGCAAGCTCCTCGAAGTGCGCGGCGTCACCGGCACATCGGTCGATCGCGACCGGCATGAGGGCATTCAGGAAGTTCTCGCCGCCTCGCCCGGTCCCTGGGAGAGCATCGAGGTTGTCGGGCGCTGGGACGACGGCACGGCGCAGAAGGTCGTGGCGGACGCCATCGCCGTCCACAAGAAGTTCGACGGCGTCTCCGTGCAGGGCGGCTCGACGGGAACGGTGCGCGCCATGATCGACGCCGGCCATCCGTTCGTCCCGATCGGCGGCGAAACGGAGAACGGTTTTCGCAAGCTGTGCTCGGAGCATTCCAAGGACGGGCTGAAGTGCACGTCGGCGGGCAGTGGTCCGGCGCAGGTCGCCGTTGCCATCAAGACGGCGCTCGCCGCCCTCGACGGGGAGGTCGTGCCGCAGTCGATCGCGCTGCCGCTCTCGATCGTCTCCGATCCCGACTTCAAGGACGGCGAAAGCTTCTACTCCAAGGAAACCGACAACTTCTTCGTCGGCAATTCCTTCCCGACCTGCGGCATCAACTTCACCGCGCAGGAAATCATGGGCCAGAGCCAGGCCAACCAGTAGGCCGGTGCGACCTGAAGTCGGCCCGGGGACGGTAGACCGCCGACCCCGGGTTCTGGATCCATGGCCTTTGTCGGAAAGGGCATCCCGATCGTGAACGATCTCTCTCCCGCGTCCGGGCATGTGCCGGGGCTGGCGTCCGGTGCCTCCGTGACGCCGCACCATGCCGGTTTGGGCCTGCGCCCCCAGCCTGTCCTCGAGCTTCGCGGTGTTTCCAAGCGATATGGCGGTGTCGCGGCGCTGACGGGTGTCGATTTCGCCGCTTGGCCCGGTACGATCCACGCCGTGCTCGGAGAGAACGGTGCCGGCAAGTCGACTCTGATCAAGATCGCATCGGGCGTCACCGATCCGAGCGACGGGGACGTCTATGTCGACGGTCGCAAGGCCAGTTTCCGCAACCCTGTCCAGGCGATGGCGGCCGGCGTCGTCTGCGTCTTCCAGGAACTGTCGCTGATCCCGGACATGACGGTCGCCGACAATCTGTCCATCGTCGATCCGCCCCGCCGCTTCGGCCTGATCGACGGCCGGGCGCAGCGGCGCCGGGCGCGCGCGCTTCTGGCCCTCGTCGGCTGCGAAGACGTGCACCCCAATGAACTCGTGAAGAACCTGCCGCTCTCGCGCCGGCAGATGGTGGAGATCGCCAAGGCGCTCGCCAAGAAGCCGAAGGTGCTGATCCTCGACGAGGCGACGTCGGCGTTGACCGCCGAGGACGTCAAGCGCGTCTACGCGATCATCCGCCGCCTGCGCAGCGAGGGAGTGGCGATCCTCTACGTCTCCCACCGCATGCAGGAAATCGAGGACCTTGCCGATGTCGCCAGCGTCTTTCGCAACGGCCGGCATATCGAGACCTTCCAGAAGGGCGCCCGCTCGGTCGACGAGATCGTGCAGATGATGATCGGGCGGGAGGTGACCCATCCCTATCCCGACAAGCCGGTGCCGGCGCCGGACGCGCCGGTGGCGCTTGCGGCCCGCGACCTGACCTGGGGGCGCGAGCTTCGCGGCATATCGCTGGCGGTGCGAAAGGGCGAGATCGTCGGGCTCGGCGGGCTCGACGGGCAGGGGCAGCGCGAACTCCTCCTGGCGCTCTTCGGGGTCCTGAAGAACGTCTCCGGGACGATCGAAGTCGGGGGCAAGCCGGTGAGGATCGACGGTCCGCGCGCGGCGATGCGCTGCGATCTACCGATCGCCCTCATCCCCGAGGACCGCAAGACCGAGGGCCTGATGCTGCCGATGAGCGTCGAGGACAATATGAGCCTTGCCGCCCTGTCGCGCTTCACGTCGGGCCTGTCGATCGACCGGAGCCGCGAAACGGCCGCCATCGACGACATGGTGCAGAGCCTGAAGGTGAAGGTGGGGGATCTCTCGGCGCCGGTCTCGAACCTCTCCGGCGGCAACCAGCAGAAGGTCGTCCTCGCCAAATGGCTGATGACCCGCCCGGGCATCATCCTGTTGAACGATCCCACCCGCGGCATCGACGTCGGCACGAAGCAGGAGATCTACCGTCTTCTGCGCGACCTCGCCGGGCAAGGCCTCGCCGTCCTCTATTATTCCACCGACTATGCCGAACTGATCGGCTGCTGCGACCGCGTGCTCGTGATGTATGGCGGCAAGATCGCGCGCGAACTGGCGGGCAAGACGTTGAACGAGACGACGATGATCGAGTCGGCCTTCAACGTCGGGGAGCGCGCCGCGTGAGGGACCTCGGCTTCTTCGTCCGCCATCACCGCGGCCTCCTCGGCGCCATCGTGCTCTTTGTCGTCATGTTCTCCATCTACATCTCCAACCACCCCGTCGGCCTGACGCCGGCTGTGGCGACGACGGCGGCGAACAAGGCGGTGCTGCTGGCGCTGGTAGCGATGGCGCAGACCTTGCCGGTGCTGACGCGCGGTCTCGATCTGTCGGTCGGCATGGTGTTCGTCCTCGCCAACTGCCTCGCCTCGTCCGTCGTCGTCGGCACGCCTGCCGAGGGCGCGCTCGGGATCCTTCTGGTGCTCGGGGTGGGCGCGCTCGCGGGCTTCCTCAACGGGGCGATCGTCGTCTGGGGCCGGTTGCAGCCGATCATCACCACGCTCGCGACGGGCGCGATCTTCTACGGCTTTGCCCTCATCCTGCGGCCGGGCCCCGGCGGAGACGTCCAGTCCGACATCGCCGACATGCTGACCGGGCAGATGTTCGGGACCGTTCCGGCAGCGCTCGCGGTCCTGCTGGCGGTCGTTCTGTTCGTCTGGGTGCCGTTCCACCGTTCCGTCCTCGGCCGCGCGGCCTATGCGACGGGCTCGAACGAGCAGGCTGCCTACATGTCCGGTGTGCCGGTCCAGCGGGCGAAGCTTCTGGCCTACACGCTGTCGGGCTTGCTCGCCTCGATCGGGGGGCTGATGCTGACCTTCAACACCTATTCGGGCGAAGCCTCGGCGCCGATTGCCGGCACCTACACGCTGAACTCGATCGCCGCCGTCGTCATCGGCGGCACCTCGCTTTTCGGCGGCTGGGGATCGGCGATCGGCTCGATCTTCGGCGCTTTCGTGCTGCGGACGATCGAGGATCTGCTCTTCGTCTTCGATCTCGATCCGCTGTGGCAGCCGCTGTTCCAGGGAGTCGTTCTCCTGGCCGCGGTTTCGCTCGGCGCCATCCGCATGCTGCGCATCCGCAACCGGCTGGAAGTCCTGGCGTGACCGATCTCGTCTCCCCTCCCGTCCACCCGGCGCGCCTCAAACGCTTCGGCCTCGACCGCTCGGTCATCATCGCCTTCGGCTGCATCGCCGTGCTCCTGGCCGGCGGCGCGCTGTATTCCCGCGAGTTCCTGTCGCCGGATTACCTGCTTCAGCAGTTGCAGATCAGCGCCTTCCTCGGTGTCATCGCCTCGGGCGCGATGCTGGTGATCCTGATTGGCCACATCGATCTCTCGATCCCCTGGACGGTGACGCTGGGCGCGATGATGGCGACGGCGGTGGCGGGCTGGTACGGCACGCCCGGCGAGATCTTGGCGATTCCCGCCGGCATTCTCTGCGGGGCGCTGGTCGGCTTGGTGAACGGGCTCGGCGTCGCGTATCTGCGGCTGCCGTCGATGATTTTCACCCTGGGCATGAACGCGGTGGTCCAGGGGCTGATGGTGCTGCACACGGGTGGCTCGGCCCCGCAGGACCATGCGACCGACGCCATGCACTTTTTGGCTGTCGCGCGGCCGATCCTCGGCATTCCCAATGCGCTCTTCATGTGGATCATCGTCGGCGCGGCGGTGATCTTCCTCCTCAACCGGACCGCCTTCGGCCGGCGGATCTATGCCGTCGGCAACCGCGAACAGGCGGCCTATCTTTCCGGCGTCAATACCAATGCCGTCATCATCGGCTGCTTCATGCTCTCCGGAGCCGCGGCAGCCTTCGCCGGCGTTCTCCTGGCGGGCTACTCGACCAAGGCCTACCAGACGATGGGCGACAGCTATCTCCTGCCGGCCATCGCGGCGGTCGTGCTGGGCGGCACGAATGTCCTCGGCGGCCGCGGCAACTATCTCGGCACGATCGCCGGTGTCATCCTGATCACCCTCCTGCAGTCGATCCTTGCCGTGATGCAGATGGAGGAAGCGGGACGCCAGATCATCTACGGAACCGTCATCATCGTCATGCTGCTCGCTTACGGACGAGGGGACATCAGCCGGAAATAGATCGGGCGTTGCGCTTGCTCTGTGGGCACGCGCGCGGACTTCGCTCCTGGACCTTTGATCCCGCAGAGCATTGCCCTCTTTCTCGGATCGAAGGGGCTGCCGCGGGCACCGTGCCGCTGGTGGCGATGCCTCCTCACAAGCCATTTTGCTGGACATTGCGATCAGAAACCAAGCTCTGTAACGCAGTGAAGCGCGCGCTGCGCGTCCTTGGCTTTCGGCAGGTTCTCTACCCATGGTTGATGTCGCCCATACCAGATCCGTCATCGAGGAGATGCGGACGCGTCTGTTGGATCTGTCGGGCAACAATCGTCTTCTCAACTTCAAGGCCAGCGCTACGAACTGCCTGCGGATCGTCGATGAGCTGCCTGATCAACTGTTCGGCGCGCTGCTGGCCGGGAAGAGCTTTACCTTCGCACCCGTCCCGCAACCCAGCGAACGCGAGATCATCCGCTGGCACGAGGAGAGGACGGCCGCGCCGCGCGCCGCCGTCGATCCGGCGACGCTGCAGCCGCCGAAGCCCGAGGAATGGGCCCAGCACTTCGGCATTGATGTCAGTTTCGAGCTGCCGCTGGATCAAGGCGAGCAACTGGAGCGGAACCATTCGGACGCGCAGATCCAGACGCTACTCTATCCCGCCTCGCTCGAAACGCGGTTGCGCAAGCTGCGCAGCGACGCCTCGACTGCCATCGAGGAAACCGGCACGAACTTTCTGCACCTGGCTTTCGGTTTTCTCGACTGGAAGGATGGAGAGGGCGCGGGCGGGAAGGGCAGCCTCGCGCCGCTGATCCTCGTCCCGGTCGAGATTACGCAGAAGCGTTCGCCCGCCGGCCATCACGTCTACGACCTCTCCTGGTCGGGCGAGGACCTGCAGCCGAACCTGTCGCTGCAGAAGAAGCTGCGGGAGGAGTTCGGCCTCGATCTCAAGGACTTCGAGGAAGGGCTGACGCCAGAGCGCTACTTCCAGTCGGTGCGCGAGTTGATCCGTCCGCGCGAGGGCTGGCTGGTCCGACGCTTCGCGACGCTGTCGCTGTTCCAGTTCGGCAAGCTGCTGATCTACCGCGATCTCGACCCGCGCTCCTGGCCCGAGGGGGGCGAGCCGGCGCTGCATCCGGTCATTCGCCGCATCACCGCGGGCGCATCGGGCGGCGGCATCGCCTTCGATGATCCGAAGCCCGCGGAGGTGCGGACCCTCGATCTCGATCTCGACCTGGTGGAGCGGGCCGACAGCAGCCAGGCCGGCGCGGTCCACGCGGCGCTCGGCGGTACCAATCTCGTCATCCAGGGGCCGCCCGGCACGGGCAAGTCGCAGACGATCACCAACCTCATCGCCGGCGCGCTGTCGGCGGGCAAGACGGTCCTCTTCGTGTCCGAGAAGCTGGCCGCCCTCGAAGTCGTCCGCAATCGCCTGGATGCGCTGGGGCTCGGCGACTTCGTGCTGGAGCTTCACTCAAACAAGACCCGCAAGACCGCCTTGATCGACGACCTGCGACACCGGCTGGAAGCCGGTGCATCCTTCCGGCGGACCTCGAGCTTTGCGGCGACCATCGAAAGCCTCGGGCGCGACCGCGATCGCGCCCAGGCGATCCATGCAGCGCTCGGCCAGACGATCGGCGCGCTCGGCATTCCAGCATCCAAGGCCTTCTTCGAGGCCGGTCGCCTCCGCCGCTCGTTGCCGGATCACCAGAAGATCGGCCTGAAAGTCTCCCTGGAGGAGGTCGGGCAGATGACGACGGCCGTGAGGTCGGCAGGTGCGATGTCGCTGGAGAATTTTGTCGGTGTCGCCGGCCATCTCTTCGATGCCGGAGAAACGCTGGCCGACCACCCCTTCGCCGGCCTTTCCTCGGCGAGGCTTCTGGGGGCGCCGGATCGCGAGGAGGTGCTGGCCATCCTCGGGCAATGGCGGGATGCCCTCGCGCATCTCCTGGGGCAACTGGCCGATGTCGCCGATCGCTTCGACCTCGATGTGCCGGCCGACCGCCGAACCGCCGAAGACCTCGCGGCCTTCTTCGCCCGGCGCGCGTCGGTCGAGGATAGTCTGCAAGCCGTCGACAGCATGGGCGATCTGCCGGGCCAGGTCGCGGCGATGTTCGATCTGACGCAGGAGCCCGAGCCACGACAGGTCGCCCTGGCGGCGACGATCCTCGATCTCATGACGCACCGTCCGCCCGACCTTCATCGCTTCGCCGTCGGCCTTCTTTCCGACCGCGGCGATGAGAGCCGGCGCCTCGAGCTCGAAGCCTCCCTCTCGGCCTTCGCCGACACCCGGACGGCTCTCAGCCGGGACCTCGACGTGGACGCCGCTCTTGCAACGCGGCAGGGCCACCTCGAGGAGATCGCCCAAACCCTTTCGCAGGGCGGTTTCTTCCGCTGGCTGAAGTCCGGCTGGCGTGCGGCGCGTCAGGAGGCCTTGGCGCTCGGCGCGTCGAAGAGCGCGCTCCATCAGATGCCCGAGCGCTTGCGGCGGGCCGCGCGCCTTCAGGCGGACGGGCAGAGGCTGCTGGCCAACGAGGATCTCCTGAAGCTCGCGGGCTCTTCCTCGGCATCCGACATCGACGCCGCCCGGCGCTCGCTCGACCAGCTCGGCCGCTGCCGAGCCTACGCCGAAAAGATCGAAGCCGTGTTCGGGCGGAGATTGTCGAAGGATGCCCGTCTCACCCGTGCCATCCTCGCAGTGTCCGCGAGCGACGCCGCCGACCTTGTCTCGGCTGCCCGGACGCGCGAAGGCGAGGCGCTCCAGACGGTGCGCGAGCGGCTGGCCCACCTTCTGCAGCCAGACACTGTCCCCCGTTCCATGTCGACACGCGAGGCGATCCTCGTAGATCTGGGTGCCGGGAAAGCTGCGACGACGCTGGCCGCAATGACCGCTGGGGAGCGCGATGGCTTCTTCGCGGCGCTGAACGACATCGTCCTTGCGCTCGCGGAGGAGCAAGCGGCTGGAGAGGCTTTTTCCGCTCGCACGGGGCTCGACCCGGCCTTCTGGCCGACCGGGGACGACGACCTCCGAACGTCGCTGCAGCGCGCGTCGCGCGCCGGTGACGCGCCCCACCGGCTGACGGAATGGCTGGAGATCGACAGGCACCTGCGCCGCATCGACGTGCCGCTGGCGCAGGCGATCCTGCAGGGCATCCTCTCCGGCCGGATCGATTGCCGCTCCGCCCTCGACCATTTCGACTTCGCGATCATGGACGGTCTCGCCCGGCTCGCCATCGCCGAGACGCCCCTGCTGCAGGAACTTGGCCAGTCCGAGATCAACGATGCCCGCCGCCGCTATGCCGAGCAGGACGAGCGGGCCATGGATCTGCGGGCGATCGAGATCGCCGCCAAACTCGCCAAGTGTCCGCTGCCGGAAGGCCAGAGCGGCGCGCGCGTCTCCGATCTGACGGAGCTCCAGCTGCTGAAGCGCGAGATGGCCAAGAAGACCAAGCACGTCCCGATCCGCCAGCTGGTGCACCGGGCCGGGGCGGCTCTCCAGGCCTTGAAGCCGTGCTTCATGATGGGGCCGCTTTCCGTCGCGCAATACTTAAAGCCCGGTGGGCTTCGCTTCGACCTCGTCATCTTCGACGAGGCCTCGCAGGTTCGCCCCGAGGAAGCGCTGGGTGCCTTGGCGCGCGGCGATCAGGCGGTCATCGTCGGCGACTCCAAGCAGCTGCCGCCGACTGACTTCTTCCAGCGGACAGGGGATGGCGGTGACGACGGTGCCATTGCCGCCGGGGCGGAGTCCATTCTCGAAATCGCCGAGATGCGCATGCCGACGCGCTCGCTGCGCTGGCACTACCGATCGCAGCATCCCGATCTCATCGCCTTCTCGAACCATGAGTTCTACAACGGCGACCTCGTCCTCTACCCGAGCCCGACGCAGAAGTCGGACGACCTCGGCATCCGGTTCCAGCACGTTCCCGAGGGAGCCTTTCGCGACGGAACGAACCCTGCCGAAGCGGAGGCGGTCGCCAAGGCGGTGCTGGAGCACCTC
This sequence comes from Mesocryomonas fontinalis, assembly GCF_055730125.2. Lineage (NCBI taxonomy): Bacteria > Pseudomonadati > Pseudomonadota > Alphaproteobacteria > Hyphomicrobiales > Aurantimonadaceae > Mesocryomonas > Mesocryomonas fontinalis. Next base: position 123,385 of record NZ_JBUZWG020000011.1, read on the forward strand.
GAGCGCTATCCCGGCGACTCGCTCGGCGTCGTCGCCATGAACGTGAAGCAGCGCGACCTCATTCTCGTAACGCTCGAACGCCTCTATGCCAGCGGGCGCGGCGGCATCGATGCGGTCGAGGCTCTGGAGAGCCTGCAGGAGCGGTTCTTCGTCAAGAACCTCGAAAACGTCCAGGGCGACGAGCGCGACGGCATCATCATCTCGATGACCTACGGTCCGCCGGCGCCCGGCGAGCGTGTCACGCAGGCTTTCGGCCCGATCGCCACCGAGAATGGCTGGCGCCGCCTGAACGTTCTCTTCTCGCGCGCCAAAAAGCGGATGCACATCGTCTCGTCGATGCGGGAGGCCGATGTCACGCCCGGCGAGGCCGCGAAAAGGGGGCCGCGTGCTCTCAAGAGTTTCCTCCACTTCGCCGAGACCGGCCGGCTGGATCGCACGAAGGCCTCGCCGGGCCGGGATGGCCGCGATCCCGACAGCGACTTCGAGGTGGCCGTGATGGAAGGTCTTGCCGCGGCAGGCCATGTTTGCGTCCCGCAGGTCGGATCGAGCGGCTTCTTCATCGACATCGGCGTGGTCGATCCGATAGATCCGCAACGGTTTCTACTCGGCATCGAATGCGACGGCGCGAGCTATCACTCGACCCTCTCGGCAAGAGACCGTGACCGGCTGCGGCAGGAAATCCTGGAAAGCAAAGGCTGGACGATCGAGCGGGTCTGGTCGACGGACTGGTTTCGCGATCCCGATCGCGAGCTCTCGCGCCTCCTCGCCCGCATCAGCGCGATCGAGGAAGCTGGCCGCCGGCTTCAGGAAAGGCGACCGTCCGGGCGCGAGGAAGACGTGCCTGCGGGCGTATCGCCGCCGGAGACTTCGCAGGGAAGGCTGCCCCCCATCACCGCCGGTGAACGGCCTCGGGCCGCCCGCGATGGATCGCACACGGCGACGGCGCGGGAACTGTCGTCTGCTCCGAAGCCGGCCAAGCCCTTGCCGCAACAGGCCATCCTGTTCGAGGCGACCGCGCCGGACTGGGCGAACTCGACCCTTGCAAAGTCCGCGCCCAAGCTTGCCAAGAGAACGGCCGAAGCCCCCCTGACGCAGGAGGAGGCACGGCGAGTGCTCATCGAGCTACGCGAGCGGATTGCCGCCGACAACCCGGCCTACGATCGCGCGACCTCCGTCTTGCGAAAGAGCATGATCGGAGAGCTCCTGACCAAAAAGCCGCTCGACGAGAAGGAGTTTCGAGATCGCATTCGACCTGATCTGCGAATGGAGACCAAAGGAAGCGAGCTGAAGGAACACGGGGAGGCGATCTTCGAAATCCTCGAACGCATGCGCTGACAAGCCTGCGGGCGAGACAGAGCACGATGCGCCCGAGCCTTCGCCCATCCGATGGGACGGGCTGAGCTTGCGGCCGGTCCCCGCGAGATGACCTTTTGGGATAATCGGCAAAACCATTTTGACGGCTCGCCGCCGTCCGCGGCGGCGGCGGCGGCGGCGGCCGGAGTCAGCTTGTGGTCTGTTGCCGGGCAGGGCGCAGCGCGGCGGCGCGGCGGTGGCCTTCCAGCCCCTCGCTGGCGCTTTGGCGGACCGCCGCCGGCGCTACCGCAGCGACGCCCGTCGGCTCCAGCCACTGGTGGGTGCAGATCTTGACGTAGGAGCCGACCCAGAGCCCGCCTGTGTAGCGGCCCGCGCCCATCGTCGGCAGCGTATGGTTCGTCCCGCAGCACTTGTCGGAATAGACGACGCTGGCATTGGTGCCGATGAACAGCGAGCCGTAATTGCTGAGTCGCAGCGCGAAGGCGCGCGGGTCGAGCGTGTGCACCTGCAGGTGCTCGGCGGCGATGAAGTCGGAATAGGCGATCATGGCCTCCTCGTCGGCGCAGACCACCACCTCGCCCATGCGTCGCCAGGCCTCCCCGGCGACCGCGGCGGTTGAAAGGTCGAGGAGCTGCCGCTCGACTTCGGCGATGACGGCCTCGCCCAGCGCCCGGTCCGTGGTGATCAGGCCAACGCGGGTGCGGATGTCGTGCTCGGCCTGGGCGAGAAGGTCGGTCGCGATCATCTCGGCGTCGCCGGTGCCGTCGGCGACGATGTAGATCTCGCTCGGGCCCGCCAGCTGGTCGATGCCGACTGGGCCGAACACCTGTCGCTTGGCCTCGTTGACGAAGGCATTGCCCGGGCCGACGATCTTGTCGACCGCCGGAAGGGTCCGGGTGCCATAGGCCATGGCAGCAATCGCCTGGGCGCCGCCGATGCGGAAGATCCGGTCGGCGCCGGCGAGGTGGCAGCCGGCGATCATCGCGGGATGGGCCGACGGCGGCAGGCAGGCGATCACCTCGGCGCAGCCGGCAACCTTGGCCGGCACGATGGTCATCACCGGTGCCGACAGCAGCGGATAGCGCCCGCCCGGCACGTAGCAGCCGATGCTGCGGATCGGGATCACCCGGTGGCCGAGATGCAGGCCCGGCATCAGCTCGACCTCTAGCGGCAGGATCGTCGCGAGCTGCGCCTCGGCAAAGGCGCGGACATTGGCGATGGCGAATTCGGTATCCGCGCGGGTCTGCGGGTCGAGATCGGCGATCGCCTTCGCCCGCTCTTCCGCCGTCACCTCGAACTGGGTGATCTCGACCTTGTCGAACTCGGCGGCGTAGCGCGTCACGGCGGCATCGCCCTCGGCGCGGACGGCGGCGATGATCTCCTTGACCAGCGCCTCGACGGCCTGTCCGTCGGCCAGCGCCGACTCCGGCGCCTTCAGATGGTGCACGCGGTCGCCGAAGGTGTCAGTGCGCATGTCGCTTCTCTCGCTGTGAACAGACCCAGAAACTCTCAGAGGACCGGGACCTGCACAAGGACAACGGCCGTCCTGTCTAGTATACTCACCAAAACGGGAAAAACTGCCCAACATTCCGGCAGTCCCTTTTGCGGTGCAACAAAGGAGCAGGCCATGCCGGCGATCGGGGCGGGGATCAGGGAGCTGCGGCGGCGGAGACAATTGTCGACGCGCGAACTGGCAGTGCGGTCCGGCATCTCGCATTCCACCATCTCGCTGCTCGAGCGCGACCGCCTGAGCCCCTCGGTCGACACGCTGAGCGCCATTCTCGACGCGATGGGGTCGACGCTCACCGGCTTCTTCTCGGAAGTGGCCGCCAGACTCCCGCACTCGCCCTTCTACCGCTTCGAAGACTTCGCCGAGATCGGTCGCAGCGACGGCATCTCCTACCGGATGGTCGGCATGAACCATCCGAACCGGCATCTTCTGATGCTCTATGAGAGCTATGCGCCGGGGGCCGATACCGGCAAGGCCTTCTCGCACACGGCGCAGGAGGCGGGCGTTGTGATCCGGGGCGCCGTGGAGGTGACGGTCGGCGCGGAGATGCGCACGCTCGGCGTCGGCGACGCCTATTACTTCGACAGCCAGACACCGCATCAGTTTCGCAATGCCGGGAGCGAGGTCGCGGAGATCATCAGCGCCATCACCCCGCCAACGTATTAGCGCTAGGGAAATTGCAACCAAAAGCGGTAAAATACCTCCCCTGGGTGTATTTGCTGACCGGGATAGACTCAAATCCGGAGATTATTTTCACCAGAACGCTTTGCGTTCTCCGCAGGGCGGCGCTTTTGTGGTTCAGTCGGTGCATCTGATCAACCGATGGGGGAAGAGCGATGCAGTCGAAGAAGTTTCTGGGTGGGCTTGGCGGCCTGCTGATCGGCAGCGTGCTGGCCTTGGCACCGGCCTCCGCTCGCGACCTCACCGTCGTCTCCTGGGGTGGCAACTATCAGGACGCGCAACGCGAAATCTTCTTCAAGCCCTTCGCCGAGAAGAGCGGCAAGCCGGTGCTCGACGAATCCTGGGACGGCGGCTACGGCGTCCTCGCCGCCAAGCTGCAGGCCGGCACGCCGAACTGGGATCTGGTCCAGGTCGAGTCCGAGGAACTGGCGCTCGGCTGCGCCGACGGCATCTACGAGCCGGTCGACTGGGACAAGCTCGGCGGCAAGGACAAGTTCATCGACTCGGCTGTCAGCAAGTGCGGCGTCGGCGCGATCGTCTGGACCACCGGCCTCAGCTACGACGCCGATAAGCTGAAGACGGCGCCGACGAGCTGGGCCGACTTCTTCGACACCACCAAGTTCCCCGGCAAGCGCGGCCTGCGCAAGGGTCCGAAATACGCGCTGGAATTCGCCTTGATCGCCGACGGCGTCAAGCCTGCCGAGGTCTACGACGTCCTCGCGACCCCGGAAGGCGTCGACCGCGCCTTCGCCAAGCTCGACACCATCAAGAAGGACATCACCTGGTGGGAGTCCGGCGCCCAGCCGATCCAGCTTCTCGCCTCCGGCGAAGTGGTGATGACCTCGGCTTATAACGGACGCCTGGCCGGCATAAACAAGTCGGAAGGCAAGAACTTCCAGATCGTCTGGCCGGGCAGCATCTATGCGGTCGACAGCTGGGTGGTGCTGAAGGGCTCGCCCAACAAGGATGCCGCCTTCGACCTCGTCGCCTTCACCAGCGCGCCGGAAAACCAGTCGAAGCTGCCGGACTACGTCGCCTATGGCGTGCCCAGCAAGGCGGCCGGTGCTCTGTTGAAGCCCGAAATTGCCGCGAGCCTGCCGACCGCGCCGGCCAATCTCGACGTCTCGATCCCGCTCGACGGCGATTTCTGGGTCGACAACATCGAGGCGATGACCACCCGCTTCAACGCCTGGGTCGCCCAGTAGCCGGAAGGGCCGCGGCACCCTGCTGCGGTCGCATGATCCATCGCCGCCAGCATTCCTGGCGGCGGTGCACCCACCAGCAAGACGGGCGGACCGAGATTGACGCAATCCTTCATTCACTTCCACGAGGTCTCCAAGAGCTACGGCCCGATCCAGGTGATCGAGCAGCTGAACCTGGAGGTGGAGAAGGGTGAGTTCCTGTCGCTGCTCGGGCCCTCCGGCTCAGGCAAGACCACGATCCTGATGATGCTGGCCGGCTTCGAGGCGCCGTCCTCCGGCACGATCTGGCTCGACGGCCAGCGCATCCACGAACTGCCGCCGCACCAGCGCGGCATGGGCGTGGTGTTCCAGAACTACGCGCTCTTCCCGCACATGACCGTCGCCGAGAACGTCGCCTTCCCCTTGCAGATGCGCGGCCTTCCCCGCGCCGAGATCGCCCGGCGCGTCGCCACCGCGCTCGACCGGGTCCAACTCTCCCATCTCGGCAGCCGCAAGCCGGAGCAGCTTTCCGGCGGCCAGCAGCAGCGCGTCGCGCTCACCCGCGCCTTGGTGTTCGAGCCGAAAGTCGTGCTGATGGACGAGCCGCTCGGGGCGCTCGACAAGCAGTTGCGCGAGCAGATGCAGCTGGAAATCCGCGACCTGCATCGCCGGCTCGGGCTCTCCATCGTCTTCGTCACCCATGACCAGAGCGAGGCGCTGACCATGTCGGACCGCATCGCCATCTTCGACAAGGGCCGCATCGCGCAGATCGGCACGGTCTCGGAGGTCTACGACCGACCGGCCAGCCAGTTCGTCTCGCAGTTCATCGGCGAGACCAACCTCTTCGCCGGCACCGTTGCCGGACGCAGCGGCGGCGATCTCTCGATCCTGCTCGGCGAGGGGATCAGCGTGACCGCTGCCCCGCCGGTTGCCCCGCCTGCCGATGCCACGGCCGTCGTGGTCTCGATCCGGCCGGAGCGGCTCGCGCTGGGCGATGCCGCCGGGCTTCACCAGAACCGTCTCACGGCAACAGTCGATGATGTCGTCTACCAGGGCGACCATCTGCGCCTGCACCTGTCCTGCGGCGCCCTGAAGCTCGTCGCCCGGTCGGAACGCGCGGTGGCGGCGCCGGCGGTCGGCAGCACCACGGCCGTCGGCTTTGCCGCCGCCGACTGCTCGGTGTTTCCAGGATGAGCCCGGCCGCAACCGGCCGCCTCCGCGCCGCGGCGCTGGTCGCGCCGATGTTCGTGTTTCTCGCCGTGTTCTTCTTCTGGCCGCTGTGGACGATGATCTCGGTCTCCGTGCGCGACGATGCGATCTCCACCGCGTTGCCGCAGACGGCCGCCGCCATCGGCAGCTGGAACGGGGAGGGCGCGCCGGGCAAGGCGATCGAGACGGCCTTGCTGACCGATCTGAAGACCAGCGATGCGAGCCGCATCGGCCCCGCGGTGCGGCGGCTGAACAGTGAAGTCGCCGGCTTCCGCTCGCTGATGGGCAAGACCACGAGCGCTGCCGAGGACGCGGCCGATCCCGCGACGGTCGACTTTGCGGCGATTGATCCACGCTGGGCCGATACGCGCTTCTGGTCGGCGATCCGCAACGGCACCTCCGCCTATACCGACCGCAACATTCTCGCCTCGCTCGACCTCACCCGCAATGCGGCCGGCGCCATCGAGTCGATGCCGGCCGGCAGCTCGGCCAACCGGTTGATCATCTGGCGCACCTTCTCGATCGCCGGGCTGATCACGCTCTGCACCCTCGCCATCGGCTTGCCCTATGCGATGCTCGCTGCCGCCACCACCGGTTGGAAGCGCAACGCGCTGCTGCTCGCCGTGCTGCTGCCGCTCTGGACCTCGCTCCTGGTGCGCACGGCGGCCTGGTTCATCCTCCTGCAGGACCAGGGCATCATCAACCGGACGCTGATCGACCTCGGCCTGATCTCCGGCCCCCTGCCGCTGATCTTCAACCGGGCCGGCGTGATCATCGCCATGACGCACGTGCTGCTGCCCTTCATGGTGCTGCCGATCTACAGCGTCATCTCCACCATCCCCCGATCGCTGATGCCGGCGGCGGCCTCGATGGGCGCAAGCCCGCTGCGGGCCTTCTGGCGCATCCTCCTGCCGCTGAGCGTCCCCGGGATCCTCGCAGGCAGCCTTCTCGTCTTCATGGTGGCGCTCGGCTACTACATCACCCCGGCGCTGGTCGGCGGGCCGAACGACCAGATGATCTCCTCGATCATCGCTTTCTACGCGCTGCAGACGGCGAACTGGGGCATGGCCGGGGCGCTTGGCCTGATCCTCCTCGTCGTCACCACCCTCCTCTATCTCATCTACGGACGGCTTTCCCGCTCCGGCGCGCCGACGGGGGCCTGAGATGCTGCGCAGTCTCCAGACCCTCTTCGGCCTCCTCGCGATGGCCTTCCTGCTGCTGCCGCTGGTGGCGATCCTGCCGCTCGCCTTCACCTCCAGCATCTTCTTGAACTACCCGATCCCCTCGGTCTCGCTGCGCTGGTTCGAGGTGCTGGCCGATGCCGACGTCTGGCGGCTGTCGATCTTCAACAGTCTGGTCATCGGCCTGTCGGCGACCCTCCTGTCGGTGGTGCTCGGCACCATGGCGGCGCTCGGTCTCAACGGCGCGCGCCTGCCCTTCCCGGACCTCTTGCGAACCGTGTTCCTGCTGCCGATGGTGGTGCCGGCGGTGGTGCTGGGCGTTGGCCTGCAGATCTCGCTGGTGAAGCTCGGCCTCGCCAACTCCTATCTCGGCGTCATCCTCGCCCACAGCGTGCTGTGCGTGCCCTTCGTCGTGGTCAGCGTGTCGACCGCGCTGCAGGGCATCGACCCCCGCATCGGCAGGGCCGCGGCAAGCCTCGGCGCCTCGCCCCTCACGGTGTTCCGGCGGGTGACGCTGCCACTCGCGATGCCGGGCATGGTCACCGGTGCGGTGTTTTCCTTCGCAACCTCGCTCGACGAGGTGGTGCTGACGCTGTTCGTCGCCGGTCCGAACCAGCGGACGCTGGCGCGGCAGATGTTCTCCTCGATCCGCGAGAATATCAGCCCGGCGGTGGCGGCCGCCGCGGTGCTGCTGATCATCGGAACGCTGCTGCTCGCGGGCCTTGCGGCCTTGCTCAACCGCCGCAAGCCGAAGAGTGGTGCGGCCACCACGACGCAGCCCTAGGCTGAAGGGTCGTGTACCAGCGGGTGCCTTCGGGCAGGGGGCCGGCCAGTGCTAGGCTGCCGTTGACCTGCTGACCCGATGTCCGCTTCCGGGAGGCATTGGATCGGCTTACCCCGCAAAGGTCGAAAGCCGCGAGGTCACGTTTCGAGCTGGCTAGTGTCCGGCAATGCCGTCGCGGAGGCGGACGAAGTAATCGTCGTTGCCGACTTGTCCGCCTTTCAACGCGATCTCCAGGCCGTCGAAGGCCGGCGTGTCGCTGTGCGTCAGCGAGACCGGCGACCCCGGCGTCTCGGCGAGCGGGAAGCGCGGCGTGAGGGCGTAGATGTCGAGCTGCGGCAGCGCATGGCTCGAGGTGTCGCCACCGGCGATGACGGCGCGACGAAGGCCGGTCTCGGCGACGAGTCGTGCCTGAAGGCGGCCAAGGCCGACGCCGATGGCATGGCGCTCCTGCCCGGCGATTTCCGCGCCGAGATCGCTCTCCGGGCCCATCGCGGTGTAGACGATGACCGAACGTCCTGCGGCAAGCCGCGAGAGAGCATTCCCGGTGAGCGCTGCGATGGCAGCGCTGTCGCCGGCGATGAAGGCGCGCGGATCGAAGGCGATGGCGTCGAAGCCGTGCGCCTCGGCATGGCGGATCTGGCGTTCGGTGGTGGGCGAGCAGCTACCGGAGACGACCGAGAGGCGCTCGACCGGCGCCAGCGGTGCAAATGTCCTGGCGGCGCCGATCCGGCCGGCCTTCTTCCACGCATCGGCCAGCGCATACTCGACGCCGGACGAGCCGACGATGAAGCCCGACCCGGCGTCGGCAAGGCGCTGCAGCTGCCGGCCGGCCGCAGCCTGCGTCGCCGCGTTGAGCACGTCGAGCAGCAGCGCGCCGGGATTCTCGGCCAGCGCCGCATCGACGGCCTTGTCGGCGTCGCCGTCGGCGAGGGCGAGATGGTCGACGAGGGCGATGGAAAGGTCGGTCTGGCCGGCGAGATGACGGCGGAGGTCCGCCTCGTGCATCGGCGTCACCGGGTGCCGGCGCATCACCGGGTGGCGATCGATGCGGAAGATCTCGCCGCGAAAGGCGGCGAACAGCTCGCCGAAGGCGGTGTAGCGCTTCAGCTGCGGCGCACCGACGACGATCGGCACGGTCTTGCCGCCGAAGGCCGCGCGGCCGAGTTCCATGGCGCGGCCGATATTGCCGATGCCAGGCGCGGAATCGAAGGTCGAGCAGACCTTGTAGTGGCAGAACTCCGCGCCTTGCCGCGCCAGCCAGGCGAAGGTCGGCGCGAGCTCTTCCGTCATCCACTCGGGCGTCTCCGATCGGCTGGTCCCGGCGATGCCGAGCGCCTGAACGTCGGCGAAGCGGGCGCGCTGCGCGTCGGTCGGCAGGTCGAGGAACAGCACTGTCTCGACGCCCCGCAGCGACAGGGCCTCCATCACGTCGGTCGAGCCGGTAAGGTCGTCGCCATAATAGGTGAGGAGCAGGGGAGCGGTCATGTCAGGCCTTGTCAGGGGGGCGGGCAAACGGAAGCGGTGGTGTCAGGCGGCGGAAGCGTTGCCGCCGAACTTTTCCAGCGAGGCGGCGAGTTCTGGATGATCGCGGGCGTAGACGCCGAGGTCGATGCCGGCGCGGGCGGCCTCCCAGGCTTGCGCGACGGCGCGCACGCCGGCGGCCGGGCCGCCGGGATGGCTGACCACCCCGCCGCCACAGAGGTACAGGATGTCGGTCGAGCCATGGGTGACCCGGAACGTCTCCGGTGCCTGGCCGCCCCATTGGCCGGAGCAGACCACCGGCAGCGGACGGTCGGCAGGATTTGCGAGCGGCTGCTGCAGCGCTTCGTAGGAGCGGACGAAGGACGCATCCGGCTCCCAGTACTTCGCCGCGATGCCGTTGATCTGGAACTGGTCGACGCCGAGCAGCCGCCAAATCGTCTCGTAGACCGAGAAGTCGAGCCCGAGTGCCGGGTGGCGGGTCATCGCGTCCCAGCCGTTGCGGTGGGCGTGCAGCACCAGTTGCGAGCGCTTGCGCAGGAACAGCATGGCGCCCATGCCGACCGAGTTGATGTTGACCACCGCCGCATTCCCGCCGGCGGCGACGACGAGATCGTGGTTGCGCATCATCTCGTCGGGATCGACGGCGGAGATGCCGAAGGCGATCATCACCTTCTTGCCGGTCTTCTGCTCGTGGTCGAGGACTACCGGCATGACGGCCTTCACCCGGTCCTCCAGCGGCGAATAGGCCGGGCTCATCAGCTTCTCGTCGTCCTTGACGAAGTCGACGCCGGCTTCCGCCAGCTCTCGGATCATCGCGGCCGACTCTTCCGGCAAGAGGCCGAGCGCCGGCTTGACGATCGTGCCAATGATCGGCCGGCCGCGCGGCACGCCGGTCAGCGCGAACGAGCCGTCGATGCCGAACTGCGGGCCGGGGTAGCGTGCGAGGAAGGCCGGCGGCAGCGTCAGCCCGACGACGCGAAAGCCGGTGAAACCCTTGATGGCGGCGGGGCCGGCAATGGCGATGGTCATCAGCGCGGCAAGGTCGGTGCCGACGGCGTCGAGCGGATAGGCGATATCGGCCTCGCCGCGGTTGTACGGGCCTGGCACGCCGGCACCCTCGCGGCCAAATCCGGCCTCGTTCGTCGTGCCCATCGGGCGGACCGCGACGACGCGCGCCGCGACGCGGGCCTTCAGCGCCGGCGTTTCGCCCGGCAGCGGCACGAAGGTACCGGTCGACTGGTCGGAGGCGATCTTCTCCGCCAGCTTTTCGACGCTGCCGGTCGTCTCGATCCGGTAGGTGACGACGATTTCGTCCCGCATCCTATATGTCCTTTTGCCGAGGGCACTCTTGCTGGCTGTGAACTTCTGGTATGATCATCATACCAGGTTATCCGTCGTTCTGCGGTGCCCTGGATTGCCGCCTGTCATGGAAAACACATGTCCGCTCCGACCCATCCGATCATCCGCCGCAAACTCTCGACCGAGGTGTTCGCGCGGCTGAAGACGATGATCACCACCGGCGAACTGAAGCCCGGCGATGCCATGCCCTCCGAGCGGGACCTGATGGAGCGGTTCGGCGTCGGCCGGCCGGCGATCCGCGAGGCCATGCAGTCGCTGGCCCAGATCGGTCTTCTGGCGATCTCGCACGGCGAGCGGGCGCGGGTGTTGGCGATGACGCCGCGCTCGCTGTTCGGACAGGTGGACGCGGCGGCGGAGATCATGCTGCAGACATCGCCCGCAGCGCTCGGGCATCTGAAGGAAGCCCGCATCTTCTTCGAGCGCGGCATCGTCGTGCAGGCAGCGGCCAAAGCCACCGCGGCGGATGTCGATGCGCTGGAAGAGCTGCTCGGCTTGCAGCGCATCGCGCTCGGCAACGCCGAAGTGTTCGTCTCCGCCGACATGCGCTTCCACCAGCGGATCGCCGCGATCCCCGGCAATCCGATCTTCGAGGCGGTGGCCGAATCCATGCTCGGCTGGCTGAAGCAATACCATACCGAGATGCTGATCTGGACCGGCAAGGAGAACCTGACGCTGGTCGAGCACGAGGAGATCGTCGCGGCCTTGCGCCAGCGAGATCCAGTGGCGGCGGAGGCGGCGATGGTGCGGCACCTCGAACGATCGCGCGCGCTCTACGTCCACCAGGACGCCTGAAGCGCGCGGAAAGCCGCGGCGGCTCATGTCGCCGGTACCATCAGGCGAGCGACGGCATGGGGACCGAGCGTCAGAAGGGCGGGTGCCTGGTGGCGAACCGGCATATTGCCTTCTGCGGCTTCGGCAAAACTCTCCAGATCCAGCATCGCAAGCTCAGCTGCTGGCGATGCACCGCCGAAATCGAGTGTCTGCGGCGCTGCCGTGAGGTTGGCGAGCCACAGCTCGGTGCTACCGTTCGCGTGCCGGGCGGCAAAGCCGTCGATGCGCGTGCGATCGCCCGATACGACGCGGCACCGCGGCAGGCCGGAAAGCTTTGCGAGGGCCGTCGCCACGTGAAAGGCCGGCACGACCTTTCCGCCTTCGACGAGCAGGCCGCGCGGACCGGCGAAGCTGGCGCCGGTCCAGACTGAAACATCGCTTTCGGCGAGACGCGCGGCATAGCCGACCAGCCAAGCGGCGGCAAACAGGCCGCGCTGGCGCGGATCGTCATGCGCCATGGCGATGCGACGGTCGTCCGGATTGTCCATGGTGCGCGAACCATAGGGGTTCTGGCGCATCCCGATCGTCGTTGGGCCCAGATGATAGGCCTTGGCGCCGAGGAAGGCGCGGGTCGAGCGGGTGATGAAGGGGATCGCCTCCAGTGTCTGCATCACGCTGAGATCGTCCGCGGCGTGGACGATCGGGCAGGTGGCGTGCGCGACGAAGTCGAGGTTTTCCGTCGGCACGCGCTTGCGGTTCAGCTCGGTGAAGTAGCTGAGCATGCCGCCGCCGAGCAGGACGCCGGGGAAGGCGGTGCGGGCCGCGGCATAAACCTCCGCCAGTGGCGGACAGGCCGGCCAGTCGCTGCCGGGCGGCGTCGACTGCCGGTCGGCGGCCGGGCCGACCATCACCGCGTCGTGCCGCAGGCCGGCCGCGCGGACGGCATTTGCGATATCGGCAAGCTCCGCTGCGGGGTTGCCGATACCGGGGAGAGTGATTTCCAGCATCACGACGGCGCCGGGCAAGGCTTCGGCGACGCGGGCGAGCGCTGCGAGTTCCGCGGCGCCGTGGCCGGCCGCCGGGTCGACGCCGAGCAGAAGATGCCGGGGCGCGAGCGCCTGAAGCCGGTCGAGGCCGGCAAATGCGGCGTCGGCTTCGTCGGGAGAGACGGAGACGCCGAAGCGCGGCATCGGCGTGAAGATGTCATCGCCGAGGGAGATCGCGACCGGCTCCGCGAGCCCAGCGGAGGGGCGCGTCGCCGCCCTCGCGATGACGGTCCCTGACGCTTCGGCGATGTCCAGGACGATGCTCTGCCGGTTGGTCTCGCCGGCGGGCAGCACGTAGGGCCAAGGCAAGGCGAGCGGCCGGACATAGGTCTTGTAGGAGGCATCGGACCAGGCCCGCTGGTCCTCCATCTCGAAACTGTCGCCGTTCATGGTGCAGGTCGCGGCGGTGCCGGGCAGGACCCCGTGGGCGATGGCGCGCATGTCCTTGAACGGCTGCCAGGGCTCGATCAGGTCCGGGAACCGCGCCTGCTCGACAGTGCCGTCGGTGTGGGTGACCGTGACGGGCTGGCCGGCAAGGCCGGTTATCGGGTGCAGGATGCAGAAGCCGCAGCGGTTGGTCTCGAAGTCGGCGTCGGGCCGCGCCTCCACCGTGAAGACGAGCTGGCCCCTGGCGTCGCCGGAGATCTCGGCGCCAAAACGCAGCGTCGCGCCATCCGCGGCCCGGCACGAAGCGCTGTAGCTCAGGCGGAAGCGATCATCGCGCTGCGTGACGGCGAGATCCTCGACCTTCGGCGTGTGGGTGCCCCAGTCGCGGTCGCGCACCACGTAGGCCACCGCACGCAACACCTCGACGCCGCGCCAGCGGATCGCGCGCAAGCCGCCGGCGACGAGCTCGGCGCTGAGCGCGCCGGCGATCAGCGTCCTGACCGGTGGCAGCGGCTCGTCGGTGCCGTAGAGTTTGATCCGGTCGGCGGCGTCCATGGTTCAGACCTCGGCCGCGGGATCGACCGTCCGGCCGGTGGCGGCGCTGAGATAGGCGGCCTCGACCAGCGCCAGCGTCTTCAGATTGTCCGCGCCCGAGGTGTCGGGGGCCCGCCTTTCGACAAGCCGCTCGACCCAGTGCTCTTGGATCAGCTGAACGCTCTCCTGGATGTTGTGCCAGGGACGCGAGGCCCAGGGGAGCAGCGGCGGCGAAACGTCGGCGTGCCGGGTACCGGCGGCGGTGGTGACGCTCAGCCTGTAGCCGGCGCCGAGCCTCAGCGAGCCCGCCGCGCCGTCGATCTCGACCAGCGTCTGCGGGAACAGCTCTTCTTCGTTGCGCGTCGCATAGGAGCAGTCGACGACGCTGGTGAGGTGGCCCACATGCGCTAGCAGCATGGTCGCGACATCCTCGCCGCGGATGTCGGGGTTGATCCGCGCGGTGCGGGCGGTGATCGCAGAGACGTCGCCGAACAGGAAGCGGGCGATGTCGAGCGAATGGATGCCGAGATCCTCGATGATGAAGCGCTCGCCCTTGGCCAGATAGGGCTGGCCTGCGAACACGTCATAGGCGGAACGGAAGGACACGCGGCCGAAGAACGGCGTGCCGATCTCGCCCGCGTCGAGCACCTTCTTCACCGCGCGAATGGCGCTCTGCCAGCGGAAATTCTCGTGCACCATCAGCGGCACGCCGGCCGTTTCGCAGGCGGCGACCATGGCGCGGGCGTCGGCCATGGTCGGCGCGAACGGCTTCTGGCAGATCACCGGAATTTTCAGCGAGGCCGCGAGTTCGACCAGCGGGCGATGGCTCGGCGCGGTGGTGGCGATGTCGACGAAGTCCGGCTGCGTCTCCCGCAGCATGGTCTCGGCGTCGGCATAGCGCGCCCGGATGGCGAACTGGTCGCCGACCGCACTCAGCCGGACCGGGTCGCGGTCGCAGATCGCCGCGATCGAGACACCGGGGATCGCCGCCCAGGCGTGCATCTGGTTCACCGCGAAGAAACCGCAGCCGATGAGGGCGCCGCGAAGCTCTGCCATGGGATCGTCCCTTCGTTTCAGGTGCGCCCCGCGGCTGTCGCTGCGGGGCGCTAGGGTGCCGGCCTCTGGCTCAGTCCACCGTCGCGACGGGCTCGCGGATCCGGCCGGCAATCGAGAAGGTGAGGATGGCCGAGAGCAGCATGGCGCCGCCGACGATGATCATCGGTACGACGTAGGAACCGGTCCAATCCTTCACCGCGCCGGTGATGAAGGGCGCCGCGAAGCCCGCGACGTTGCCGAGCGTGTTGATCAGCGCGATGCCGGCGGCCGCACCGGCACCGGTCAGCAACCGCCCGGGGATCGACCAGAAATTCGGCAGCGCCGAGAAGATCGCGCAGGCGGTGATGGTGATCACGGCAATCGTTGCCGCCGGCGACGACATGACGAGCGCCAGCGGGATCGACGCCGCCCCGACCAGGGCGGGCACACCGACGTGCCACGCCCGGAAACCGCGCCGCGAGGCGTCACGGCTCCACAAGAGCAGCGCCACGGCGGCCGGCAGATAGGGGATCGCGGTGATCAGGCCCTTCTGCAGCACCGTGAACTTGGTGCCGAAGCTCGCTTCGAAGCCCCCGATGATCGTCGGCAGGAAGAAGCCGAGCGTGTAGAGGCCGTAGATGAAGCCGAAGTAGATCAGCGCCAGCACCCAGACGCGGCCGTCGAGCAAGGCCTTGACCGAGCCGAGGCCATGCTTGGCGGTCTTCGCCCTGTCCTCGCGCTCGAGCTCGGCGTTCAGCCAGTCCTTCTCCTCGGCGTTCAGCCAGCGGGCGTCGTTCGGGCGGTCCGGCAGGTAGAAGTAGGTGACGATGCCGACGAGGATCGCCGGGATCGAGACGCCCATGAACATCAGGCGCCAGCCTTCGAGACCGAAGGCGCCGTGCGCCCCGATCAGCAGCGAGGCGATCGGCGCGCCGATCACGGTGGTGAGTGGCTGCGCGACATAGAACACCGCGAGCACTTTGCTGCGGTGGCGGGAGGGCACCCAGAGGCTGAGGTAGAGGATCGCGCCAGGGAAGAATCCGGCCTCGGCGATGCCGAGGAAAAACCGCAGCCAGTAGAGCTCCGTCGCGCTGCCGACCCAGGTGAACAGCAGCGAGACGATGCCCCAGCTGATCATGATGCGGGCAAGCCATTTTCGCGCGCCGAAGCGGTGGAGGGCAAGGTTGCTCGGGATTTCCAGGAGGATGTAGCCGAGGAAGAAGATGCCGGCGGCAAAACCGAACTGCGCGGCGCTGAGGCCGAGATCGCTCATCATGCCGTTCGGGCCGGCGAAGCTGATCGCCGTCCGGTCGAGGAAGTTGATGAAGAACATCAGGCCGAGAAACGGCACCAGCCTCCAGGAAATCTTGCGGATTGCCGAGGTCTCGACGCTCCCGCCTCGTGGGTTCGCAGCGTTGGTCATCCATATCCCTCCCGTCGGCGCAGCCGGAAGCGGCACCGATGTGTCTGCACAGCGACGGGTCCTGCCCCCGGCGGCGATGCGTAAAAATTCTGAAGCGGTCGTCGGTATCCCTGCCGGACGATCCGATCTGCGGGCGTTAGCCAAACGCCCTCGGCCGGACGCGATCGTCCGGCCGAGGGCGGTTTGGTCGATCAGGTGATGCGCTGGATCGAGTCGGCGAGTTCCTGTGGCTCGAACACGCGCTTCCAGTCGTCCTTCATCAGCATCGGCTTGCCGAACTCGATCGCCTTGTTGCAGGCGTCGGAGAAGACGCCCGGCGTCTCGTCGAAGATCACCGCGCCCAAGACGTTCATGTGGCCGAGCAGGAAGTCGCGCGCAGCCTCGTGCGGCACGCCGCGGCGGACCACCTCGTCCATCGCCTCGCGCATGACGGCGAGCAGCGATGCGCAGACCGTCTCCGACAGGCCGGGCTCCAGCAGCGCCATCTGCTCGACGGTGATGCGGTGCGAGCGCATGACCGGCGCCCAGATCACCTTGGCGACCTCTTCGCCGAGCGCATAGTGCTCGTCCGGGCCCTGCATCAGCGAGGAAACGATGTGCTGCTTGGCCGCGACGCCGCCGAAGAAGTCACGCTTGGCGGCCGGATCGGTCTCCTCGTTGAAGATCGGCGGGTGGCAGGGATGGGTGACGAAGTAGGTGAGGTCCGGGCGCATCGGCAGGTGGCCCGCGAAAGGGGCCGCCGCGTCGAGCACGACGACGATCGTCCCCGGCTTCAGCTGGTCGGAAATGCCGGCGGAGACCTTGCCGATCAACGTGTCGGGAACGGCGAGGATCACCACCTCGGCGCCGTCGAGCGCCTCGTCGGCGGGAACGCAGTCGAAGCCGAGGCCGGCCTTCAGGCGTTCCTGGCCGGCGGGGCTCAGCTCGACGTGGCGGACGTCGAAGCGCGAGCCCTTGAGGTTGGAGGAAAGCCGGTAGCCCATCTTGCCGCCGGCGCCGAAGAGCGCGATCGATGTCATGGTCAGTCTTTCTACTGGTGTTGACGGGTCAGCGGCCGAGAGCCGCTTGCCGCTGCAGGGCGTTGCCTTGCTGCAAGCGTTGCTGGAACTGGGCGACCATCACGGCGGTGCTGATCACCAGCCCCTGGATGACGGTCTGCGAGAGCGACGAGATGTCCCTTTTCACCGCGCCGTCCGGAAGGATGCCGAACGCGCGGCTGACGGTGTCGCCGTCCCTGCCGGGGTGGCCGGGCACTGATGCCGCCGGGGACGGTCGCGGCGATGCGCTCCAAGGTCTTGCCGATGGCGCGATTCGGGAGGCGAACGGGAGATGATTTTTTGGAATATGCGCGGCCGCGCCGGGGCCCGCGGCGGAAGCGAGGGCCGCAAATCCTATGATGACCGGCGCGAAGAGCTTGGCCGGAACCCGGTCAGGTCCGCGGCGAGAGTACCACACGGCATGGCGATGACGCGGATGCCGGCTGCGGGTTTGGAAACTGGAAAATGATCGAGCACTGATGTTCCTCCCGGATCATGTGGGCCTGACGCTGGCTGGATACTCGCTTGCCGAGCGATGCCAACGTCTTCCTCAGCGGGCAGCCTCCCAGCTTTTCACCCGCCGCCGCATATTTCCGCAAACTCATCGACTCGTCAACTGGTATAATGAGTTGCTGTGTTGGCCAAAGGCGTGACGAAGAGCCCCCCGGCAGAGAACGGTAAGTGCTCTGCCGGGGGTGTCGGTGCTGGCTAGCCTTAGAACTGCACGCCGCGCGTGAGGGCGCCGTCGATGACGAGGTTGGTACCGCTGACGAAGCTCGCGGCCGGGCTGGCGAGGAAGACGGCGCCGTTGGCGATCTCCTGTGGAGTCGCCATCCGGCCGGTCGGATTGAGCGCCAGCGAATCGGCGAAGAGTTTCGGGTTGCCCGCCTCGATCTGGTCCCAGATCCCGCCGGGAAACTTGGTGTTGCCGGGCGAGACGGTGTTGGCGCGGATCGACTTTCCCGCCAGCTGGTAGGCCAATCCTTGCGTGTAGTGGATGATCGCCGCCTTCATCGTGCCATAGGGGCCGGCGGCGAAGTCGATCTCGCGGCCGGAGACGCTGGAGATGGTGACGATCGAGCCCTTGCCGCTGGCTTCCAGGAACGGCATCGCGGCGTCGACGAGGCGCACGGTGCCCATCATGTCGGTCTCGAACTCCTTGTACCAGCTGTCCTCGTCAGCGCCGACGGCGAGCGCGCTGACATTGGCGACGACGATGTCGATGCCGCCGAGCGCGGTTCCCGTGGCGGTGACGAAGGCCTTCAGCGCCGCGCCGTCGGCGACGTCGACGGCAGAGCCGGTGGCGCGTACGCCGAGCGATTCCAGCCGGCCGACGGCAGCCTCGACCTCGGCCTGGTTGCGCGCGCAGATTGCAACGGCGCAGCCCTCGCGGGCCAGCGTCTCGGCGATCGCCCAGCCGATCCCCTTGGTGCCGCCGGTGATGATGGCCGTCATGCCTTTCAAGCCGAGATCCATGGGATTTGCCTTTTCGTACGAGGGAACGTGGGAGGGGGAGAGCGCTGCCGGCGGCCGCGATGGCGACAGGCTTTCGCATTTGGAATGGCTTGGCAAGCGCGTTCCGGCACTGCACCGGCCAGCCTGGCGAGGGTTTGCAAAACGCGAAAATCCCCGCTTGACATCGGCGTGATCCGGCGTCAGCTTAAATCATAGGCGCAGAGCAGAGCTGCTTGATATCGCGTCAGAACGTTTGCGACATACCTGACATCGACCGGCACCTTTGCCTCGCAGCAGTCATGCTGAGGGGCTTTTTGCGTTTGGATATCCATGGCACGGCGCCTTCACCAGATCGGCCTCATCCTCTCGACCACCGGCTCCTATGGCGCGGTCGGCCGGTCGATGCTGAACGGGGCGCTGCTCGCCTGCCGCGAGCTTTCCGCCGATCCCGCGCTCGGCGTGACGCTGGAGCCCGTGCACCATGACCCCGCCGGCGTGCTGCCGGCTTATGCGGAGGCAGCAGAGGCGCTGCTCGCCCAAGGCATCCGCCATGTCGTCGGCTGCTACACCTCGTCGAGCCGCAAGGACGTCATCCCGCTGTTCGAGAAGCGCGACGCGCTGCTCTGGTACCCCGCCCATTACGAGGGCTTCGAGTCCTCGCCGAACGTCGTCTACACCGGCTCGGCGCCCAACCATCACATCTCGCCGCTGATCGGCCACCTCGTCTCGGCCTATGGCGATCGCGCCTTCTGCGTCGGCTCCAACTACATCTGGGCCTGGGAAAGCAACCGCGTGCTGCGCGAGGACATTCTTGCCCGCGGCGGCACGGTGGTCGCGGAACGCTATCTCGCCGTCGGCGACACCGACATGGACCGGGTGATCGAAACGATCTTCGAGACCGAGCCGGACTTCGTCTTCAACGCGCTGATCGGCCAGTCCGCCTACGCCTTCTTCCGCAAGTTCCGGGCTGCCTGCGCAGGCCGCGGCATCGACCAGGTCGCGCGCTATCCGATCGCCAGCTGCAATCTCTCGGAGCCCGAGCTGCAGGAGATCGGAGAAGGCGCGGTCGACGGGCACCTCAGCTCCAGCGTCTACTTCGCCTCGATCCCCACCGCCCGCAACCGCGCCTTCGTCGCCGCCTACGACGCCCAGTTCCCCGCCGGCCCGCCGGTATCGGTCGAGGCGGAGGCCGCCTATCTCGCCGTGCGGCTGCTGGGCCTGGCGCTGAACGATGCCGGCAGCGACGACGTGGCGGCCGTGCAGCAGGCGGCCCTTCGCCAGCACATCGACGCGCCGCAGGGCCGAGTGCATCTCGATGCCGAAACCCTCCACGCCTACCTCACGCCGCGTATCGGCCGCTCGCGCCGCGACGGCCAGTTCGACATCGTCGTCGAGGCCCGCGCCCCGCTGCGGCCCGATCCCTACATGGTGCGCCACCCCGTGCAGCGCGCCGTGATGACGCGGCCAGCCTTGCGGGTGGTGTCATGAGCGCGCCCCGTTTCATCCAGAACTTCAGCCAAGCCCGCGCGCTGGTGATCTCGCGCGACGGCCGGGCGATCGACACGCTCCTGGCGACGCTGCCGAAGCTCGGCCTCAGCGTCCAGCTGGTGCCGCTCGGTGAGGACGGCGCGCTGCTGTCGGCCGAGGGGCTCGACCCCGAGCGCGACATCCTGATCGTCGACGGCGATCTCCACCGGCCGCTGCAATGGCCGAACGCCGCGCCTTGCGATCTCTCGCCCGTGCCGGTGATCGGCATGGTCGGCGTCGAGGCGCCCAGCCGGCTGAAAGCGTTGATGCAGATCGGCTCGACCGCCTTCATCGCCAAGCCGGTGCACGGCGCGACGCTGTTCCAGGCGCTGGTGCTCGGCGTCAACGAGCACGCCCGCAAGCGCCAGCTCGTCGCCGACATCGCCGGCCACGAGCAGCGCCGGCGCCAGCGCCGCTTCGTCATCAAGGCGGTGGTGCAGATCGTCACCGCCGAGAAGGTTTCAGACGAGATCGCCTACGACCGCCTTCGCCGCGAAGCCATGCGCGCGCGGCTGAGCGTCGAGGCCTTTGCCGAGATGCTGGTCCAGAAATGGGCCGGCGAGGAAGACCCCGAGACGCCGCTTCGGCAGCGGATCGGGGAGTAGCCAAGAGCGCGGCAGGAGCATCCGCGCGGGCCGACGGGCCCGACTGCTCGAACGATACCGGCCAGGGCCCGCATGACGCGCATCCCCGCCGGCCCCTCAACACGGGAGCATCTGATGCAGACCAGAGCCAAGGGCGTCCTCGCGGCGCTAGGGACACTATTGCTTGTTTCCGGGGCGGCCTTCGCCGCCGAACCGATCAAGCTCGGCGTGCTCGAGGACCAGTCGGGCGACTTCGCCGTCGCCACGATCGGCAAGGTGCACGGCATCGAGCTGGCCACCGAAGAGATCAACAAGGCCGGCGGCATCGCCGGCCGGCCGCTGGAGCTCGTCACCTACGACACCCAGTCCGACAACACGCGCTACCAGGAATTTATGCGCCGCGTGCTGCAGCGCGACAAGGTCGACGTCGTCTTCGCCGGCTTCTCCTCCGCCTCGCGCGAGGCCTACCGGCCGATCGTCAACCAGTTCGACGGCTTCGCCTTCTACAACAACCAGTACGAGGGCGGCGTCTGCGACGCCAACATGGTCGTCACCGGCGCGGTGCCCGAGCAGCAGTTCTCGACCCTCATCCCGTGGATGATGGAAAAGTACGGCAAGAACGTCTACACGATCGCCGCCGACTACAACTTCGGCCAGATCTCCGCCGAATGGGTCCGCAACATCGTCAAGGAGAACGGCGGCACCATGGTCGGCGAGGAGTTCATCCCGCTCGGCGTGTCCCAGTTCTCGCAGACCATCCAGAACATCCAGGCCAAGAAGCCCGATGTCCTCGTGACGCTGCTCGTCGGCACCGCCCAGGCCTCGTATTACGAGCAGGCGGCCTCCGCCAACGTCAAGGTGCCGATGGCCTCCTCGGTCAATGTTGGCCAGGGCTACGAGCACAAGCGCTTCAAGCCACCGTCGCTCGCCAACATGTACGTCACCACCAACTACATCGAGGAGGTCGACACCCCCGCCTCGAAGGCCTTCCTCGAGAAGTGGCACGCCAAGTTCCCGGACGAGCCCTACGTCAACCAGGAGGCCGAGAACTCCTACCTCGCCGTCTATCTCTACAAGCAGATGGTCGAGCGGGCGGAAGGCTCGACCAAGCGCGACGACCTGCGCGCGGTGATCGCCAAGGGCGACGTCTGCATGGACGCGCCGGAAGGCAAGGTCTGCATCGACCCGAAGAGCCAGCACATGTCGCACACGATCTACCTCGCCAAGGTCGGCGACGATCACTCGATCACCTTCCCCAAGGTCTGGCAGGACATCAAGCCCTACTGGCTGGGCGAGGCCGGCTGCGACCTGACCAAGAACGACCCGAGCGCGCAGTACACGCCGTCGAGCCCCCCGCCGGCCGCCAACTGATCGCCTGACAACCGTGCCGCCCGGTCCTGCCGGGCGGCACCTCCGGGCCGGCACGACCGGCAGATTTCCCTCATCCGAGGATATGCGCTGAGATGGACGTCCTCCACGACGCCTTCACCTTTCTCTACCAGGCAGGCGATGCCATCGCCTTCCTCGTCCTCGCCGGCTGCGGCCTTGCCGTGATCTTCGGCATGATGGGCGTCATCAACCTCGCGCACGGCGAGTTCATCCTCTGCGGCGCCTACGTCTCGGCGACCGCGACGCGCATGGGCCTGCCGCTGCCGCTGTCGATCCTCGTCGGCGCCGCCGTCGCCGGCCTCGTCGGCATGCTCCTGGAGCGGCTGATCATCCGGCATCTCTACGACCGGCCGCTCGACACCATCGTCGCGACCTGGGGCGTCTCGATGATCGCGACGCAAGGCACGTTGATCCTGCTGGGTTCGACCATGCAAGGCACCGGCACGCCGCTCGGCAGCTTCACCCTCGGCAGCTATTCCTACTCGTCCTACCGCATCGTCCTGATGCTGGCGGCGGCGGCGACCTTGGCCGGCCTCTACCTCGTCTTCACCCGCACCCGTTTCGGGATCCTCGCCCGCGCCACCATCCAGGTGCCGGAGATCGCCGAGGCGCTCGGCGTCAACACGCGGCTGATCTACAGCCTGACCTTCGGCCTCGGGGCCGCGCTCGCCGGCCTCTGCGGTGGGCTCTATGCGCCGACCATGACGCTGGTGCCGACCATGGGCGCCTCCTTCGTCGTCGAGGCCTTCGTCACCGTCGTCGTCGGCGGCGCCGACATCTTCCTCGGCACCGCGCCCGCCGCCGCGATCCTCGGCATCATCAAGGCCGGCCTCACCTCGTGGAAAGGCCAGCTGTTCGGCCAGATCGGCCTCCTCGTCGCCGTCATCGTCGTCATCCGCATCCTGCCGCGCGGCCTGTCCGGCTGGATCCTGAAAGAGAGAGCCTGATGGCCCGCAAACCCTCCCGCCTCGGAGCGTTCGCCGCGCGCTTCGAAGGCCCGCAGACCTTCGGCAGCGGCCCGAAGTTCTGGTCCGCCTTCGCCGTCGTCCTGGCGCTCGCCGCCGCCTATCCGCTGTTCGCGGACGGCTACGACGTCGGCAACAACGTCTACTTCTTCAACTGGTGCTTCATGGCGCTCGGCCTGTCGCTGATCTGGGGCTATGGCGGCGCGCTGAGCTTCGGGCAGACCGCCTTCTTCGGCGTCGCCGGCTATTCCTACGGCATCCTCGCCATCAACCTCGGCGACGCCTACGGCCTGACGCTGTTCTCGCTGGTCGCCGCGGTGGCGATCTCGGCCCTCTTCGCGGCAGTGCTCGGCTACTTCCTGTTCTTCGGCCGGATCAGCGGCGTCTTCCTCGGCATCGTCACGCTCTCCGTCACGCTGGTGCTCGAGCGCTTCATGTCGCAGACCGCCGGGCCGGAGTGGAAGGTCGGCACCGCTCGCCTCAACGGCTTCAACGGCATGGGTGGCATGTCGCCTCTCACCATCCCCTGGCCCGGCGGCGACATCGTGCTCTTCCCGGACGTGGCGCTCTACTACGTGACGCTGGCCTTGCTGGTGATCGCCTATCTCGCGCTGCGCGTGCTGGTGAACTCGCGCTTCGGCAACGTCCTCGTCGCCATCCGCGAGAACCCGCAGCGGGCGGAAATGCTCGGCTACGACATCCGCAAGTACCAGCTCGGCGCCTTCGTCATCGGCTCCGGCCTCGCCGGCCTCTCGGGCGTGCTCTACACCGCCTGGGGCCAGTACATCACGCCGTCCTCGATGGGCATGACCGCCGCCGCGCTGCCGATCGTCTGGGTCGCCGTCGGCGGGCGCAGCGACCTCACCGCAACGCTTCTCGGCACGCTGGTGGTGCTCGCCGGCTTCCAGGCGCTGACGATCTACGGCAGCCAGTATGCGCTGGTGGTTATGGGCCTGCTCCTGGTGATCACCGTGCTGGTGGCGCCGCGCGGCATCGTCCTCGGCCTCGGCACGCTGATCGGCAAGGCTTTTCGCCGCCGCCCCCGCGCGGAGGTTCTCTGATGCCGATCCTCGAGACCCGCGCCCTCAACAAATGGTTCGGCGGCCTGCACGTCACCGGCGGCGTCGACTTCGCGCTGGAGCCCGGCGAGATCCACTGCCTGATCGGCCCGAACGGCGCCGGCAAGTCGACGCTGTTCAGGCTGATCCTCGGCGAGCACCTGCCGACATCCGGCAGCATCCTCTACCGCGACGAGGACATCACGAAGAAGAAGCCGTTCGAGCGGATCCGCCGGGGCATCTCGGTGAAGTTCCAGGTGCCCGGCATCTTCAAGGCGCTGAGCGTCCGGCAGAACCTCGTCATCGCCTTGCAGCATCATCTCGCGAAAGCCGATCTTGCGGACGAGATCGACCGGCTGCTCGGCTTCCTGAAGCTCACCGACGCCGCCACGCAGCTCGCCGGCAATCTCAGCCATGGGCAGAAGCAATGGCTGGAGATCGGCATGGCGATCAGCCTGAAGCCGCAACTCCTACTCCTCGACGAGCCGACCGCCGGCATGACGCCCGACGAGACCTTCGCCACCGGCGAGATGGTCCAGGCGCTGAACCGCGATGGCGTCACCATCCTTGCCGTCGAGCACGACATGACCTTCGTCCGGCAGATCGCCCAGAAGGTCACGGTCCTGCATTTCGGCAGGATCTTCGCGCAAGGGTCGATCGACGAGATCGTCGCCGACGACCGGGTGGCCGCGATCTATCTGGGGCAGTCCGATGCGTAGCGAGATCCTCATCAACACCGTCGGCCTCTGGTCCGGCTATGGCGGCAAGCCGGTGCTGCAGGGCGTCGACATGCAGGTGGCGGCGGGTGAGATCGTCGCCGTCATCGGCCGCAACGGCGTCGGCAAGTCGACGCTGATGAAAAGCCTGATCGGCCTGCTGCCGGCCGACAAGGGCTCTGTGGTGTTCAACGGCACCGCGATCGACGACATGCCCGCCCACAAGCGCGCCCGGCTCGGCATCGGCTACGTGCCACAGGGCCGCGACGTCTTCCCGCGGATGAGCGTCCTCGAGAACCTCGAGGTCGGCCTTTCGATCTCTGGCAAGGCGGCCCCCGACGGACGCCTGGACGAGATCTTCGGCTATTTCCCGATCCTTGCCGAGCGGCGCGACCAGCGGGCCGGCACCCTGTCGGGCGGTCAGCAGCAGCAGCTGGCGATCGGCCGGGTGCTGATGGGCGGCCCGTCGCTGATCCTGCTCGACGAGCCCTCGGAGGGCATTCAGCCGAACATCGTCCAGGACATCGCCCGCATCATGGTCGAGCTCAACCGCAAGACCGGCGTCTCGATCGTCTTCGTCGAGCAGAACATCGACATGATCCGCGCCATGGCGCAGCGCTGCTACGTCATGGACAAGGGGCGGATCACCGCCGAAATCCCGCCGGAGACGCTGGAGGACCGTGATGCGGTCCGGCGTTTCCTGGCGGTCTGAGACCTGCAAAGGCGAAGACCTTTCGGGCGAAACAGGCGGGGACTGAGGAGGTCCCATGCCGCCGGCACCGCCGGGATCAAAGAGGAGAGAACCATGAGCTGGTTGGAACAATCGATCATGGCCCGCCGCGGCGTCGCCGGGGGCAAGGCCCTGACGACACACGAGATCACCGAGGCAAGCCAGGGCAAGTACCACTACGTCTACGGTGCCTTCGTGGAGCCGGTGCTGCGCGTCGATCCCGGTGCCGTGGTCTCGGCCGAGACGCACGACGCCTTCGAGGGCGCGATCAAGCATGAGACTGACAAGCCGAGCGAGATCCTGAACTTCCCCTTCCTCAACCCGCAGAACGGCCCGATCTGGGTCAATGGCGCGGAGAAGGGCGACACGCTCGCCGTCTACATCGAGAGCATCGTCCCGCGGGGCGAGCAGCCGCGCGGCACGACCGTGATCATGCCCGAGTTCGGCGGCCTGGTGCCGACGCACGATACCGCGATGCTCACCGCGCCGCTGCCGGAACGGGTGAAGAAGGTACATGTCGACGCCGAGACCGGGGTGAAGTGGAACGACCGCATCACGCTGCCCTACGAGCCGTTCATCGGCACCATCGGCACGGCGCCGGAGATCGAGGCGATCTCCTCGCTCGTTCCCGACTATTACGGCGGCAACATGGACCTGCCGGACATCGGCCCGGGCGCGGTGATCTACCTCCCCGTCAACACCAAGGGCGCCTACCTCTACCTCGGCGACTGCCATGCCGCGCAGGGCGACGGCGAGCTCTGCGGCGTCGCCATCGAGCACCCGACGGTGACCACCATCCGCATCGACCTGATCAAGGGCTGGACGATCAAGACGCCGCGGCTGGAGAACGACAAGTTCTACATGACCATCGGCTCGTCCCGGCCGATGGAGGATGCGACGCGCCAGGCCTATCGCGAGCTGATCCGCTGGATGGCGGCCGACTTCGGCTTCGACGAGATCGACGCCTACATGCTGCTGACGCAGTGCGGCCGGGTCCGGCTCGGCAACATGGTCGACCCAAAATACACCGTCGGCGCCTCGTTGCTGAAGACCATCGCCGGCACGCCGGCCTAAAGCCCAAGGCTGCCAATGACGGCCAGGGGAGCGGGCTCGCCCCGCTTCCCCGGCTTTTCCGCTGAGATCGTCGTCCCGTCCGGCAGGCTTGGTCCGCCGGTGCTGCCGGAGCGTGCCATGACCTTTGCCGCCTACACCGCCGCTGCCGTGCAGTTCGAGCCGACGCTCGGCGCGAAATCCGCCAACATCGACGGCCTGCTGGCGCTGGTCGAGGAGGCGGCGAGGAGGGGCGCAAAGCTCATCGTCACGCCGGAAATGGGCACCACCGGCTATTGCTGGTTCGACCGGGCCGAGGTGAAGCCGCAGGTCGAGCCGATCCCCGGCCCGACGACGGACCGCTTCGCAGAGGTCGCCAGGCGCCTTGGCATCCACATCGTCATCGGCATGCCCGAGGTCGATCCGGCGAGCGACCTCTATTACAACTCGGCCGTGCTGATCGGCCCGGACGGGGTGATCGGCACCCACCGCAAGACGCATCCCTATATCTCCGAGCCGAAATGGGCGGCCTCCGGCGACCTCGGTCACCAGGTCTTCGAGACCCCGCTCGGCCGGATCGCGCTGCTGATCTGCATGGACATCCACTTCGTCGAGACTGCGCGGCTCAACGCGCTCGCCGGGGTCGACGTGATCTGCCACGTCTCCAACTGGCTGGCCGAGCGCACCCCGGCGCCGTACTGGATCAGCCGCGCCTTCGAGAACGGCTGCCACCTCGTCGAGAGCAACCGCTGGGGGCTGGAGCGCGGCGTGCAGTTCTCAGGCGGCTCCTGCGTGATCGCGCCGGATGCCGAGATCCTCGCCTCGATCGACCGCGGCGACGGCATCGCGCTGGCGACGATCGACCCCGCACATCTGGGCATTGGCAAGGTGTTCGGCGAGGCGGTCTTCGAGCAGCGTCGGCCGGCGCTCTACATGGAGCTGATGACCAACACCTTCAGCTGGAACCCCGGCGACTTCTTCGGCCTCTACGGAGAGAAGCCGCTGCCGGCTGGGCGCAAGGCGAAGGTGGCCGCCGGAGAGTTCGCTCCGACGGGCGATGCCGAGGTCAACCTCTCGCACATCGCCGCCCTCCTCGACGAGGCGAAGGCCGCCGGCGCCGAGCTCCTGGTGCTGCCGGAGCGCTGCCTGACCGGCCTCGGCGATCCTGAGACGACCGCGGTGCCGCTGGACGGGCCCATGATCTCCGCCTTCCTCGACCGCGTGGCGGCGAGCGGCCTTCATGTGATCGCGGGGCTCGCCGAGCGGGACGGGCAGGTTCTCTTCAATACGGCTGTTGTTGCCGGGCCAGAAGGCTTGGTCGGCCGCTATCGCCAGACGCACCTCACTGCCGCCGACCGCGCCTGGGCGACGGCGGGCGACGATTTCGCCGTGTTCGACCTGCCTTTCGGCCGGCTCGGTCTGATCATCGGGCACGACGCCGCCTTCCCGGAGGCGGGCCGGGTGCTCGCCTTGCGCGGTTGCGACGTCATCGCCTGTCCCGCGGCGATCAAGGCGCGCTTCCACTTCGGCCATGGCGGTACCGCCAGCGCGCAGCCTGCGCCGATCCCGACCGGCGCCGACCCGCTGCACTGGCACCATTTCCGGGTGCGGGCAGGCGAGAACAACTGCTATCTCGCCTTCGCCAACGTCGCGGATGCGGCGTCGGGCTACCCCGGCCTCAGCGGCGTGTTCGGTCCTGACAGTTTTGCCTTCCCGCGCCAGGAAGCCGTGGTTTCAGGCGAAACATATCTAGCGGTGCTGGAGATCGATACCGGCACGACCGGCAGCGTCTATCCGACGAATGTCGTGCGCCGGAAAGACCTCGTCCTGATGCGCCAGCCGCATCATTACCAGGAGCTTGTTCGCGGCCGTTGATGCGCTGCTCGGGAAGATCGCAGTCGGCGAGCGCGGCGACGCGGACGGTGGCCTGCCGAACAGTTGGCTGCGGAGTTGCAGGCTCATGGCATATCTGGCCTGTTCCGCAGCATCGGGATGCCTTCGCGATCACCTGGCGATCACCCGGCGATCAGCTGTCGAGGGCCGGTCGATTGCTTTGCTCGCGCGACCAGAGACCGGACAGCAGGGCAGCCAGCTCGGTCTGACGGCTGACACCGGTTTTTCGGAAGACGGACTTTGCATGCGTCCGGAACGTGTTGGACGTGATGCCGAGGGCTGACGCCGCCTCGGCGCCCGATTGCCCCGCGATCATCTGCTGCGCCACCCTGACCTCGGTTCTGGTGAGGTCGAAGAGCCCGCTGATGACCCGTAGGTCCGGCGGGCCGACCTGACCGATCGGTGTCGCGATGACGATGACGGAGGCCTGTGAAAAGACGTCACGGGCGTTTCGCTTCACGGGGACAAGCTGGATGACCAGCGCCGGCTCCCCCTCGGTCGCCGGCACCGGTACCGATTTCACCTCCGGCAACAATCCCATTCCGATCTGCCGGACAATGTCGTGGAAGAGCTTGTTGGCGTTTGCGTTGCGAATAAAGATTTGGTCGAAGGCGCCGGTTCCCATCCGGGGGTTCAGCGCTTCCATCTCGCTGTTCATCGCGCGCACCTGGCCGGTTTCGCCAAGGACGGCACCGGGAAGGCCCAGGGCAGACAATGTCTGCGTTGTCGTGACGGCGCGATCGAAGGCCAACCGGGTCGACATGAAGGCGGCACGAGCCAGGTCCGCCTTGATCGAGTTGAGACGGATCATGTCGTCGGGGCTGAATTCACCTCGATCCGCCAGCCGCAGCAGATCGAATATCAGCAGCGAGCCGGACGGCTCCTGGAAAACCGCGCCCGCTGTCCAGCCGAGACCGATCGGGCGAAGAAAGTTCTCGTAGATGGGATCCTTCGCGATTTCTTCTGGCGTCATGGAGTCGACGTCGCGGGAGAAGGTCGCAGGGGATTGCGCGAGGGCTCGCGGAATACGGACGTTCTGCCGTGAAAGATCGCTGGCGAAGTAGCGGTCCATGATTTCGGCGATATGGCGACTGCTCACCGACGCCATATGTCCAAGAGGCGAAATAGTGATGATTGCCGCAGAGTAAGCGCCTACTTCGGCAGCGATAAGATCGCATGCCTCGGGCCAAAGCTCTGGAAGGACTGCTGCTTCGTAGATTCGATCCCGTAACGCCTCATCATTTCTCATGCGTCATTCTCTCTATGCAGTGCAAAAAGCCGCATGCATGCGAACGACGATAAGGTTTAGGCTAGAAATTGTTGAGAGTCACCCTTTCGGGTGAGGTCACTGAGCCGATCATTTGTTAGCCGTTTGTGCGTGGCAGTTATTGCCCCAAGGGCTTCGTATGATGGATAGAGACCGACACCGCATCAAGACGATCTACGAAGCTCTGACGAGCGCGCCTTTGCTGCCGGTCAGCCTGCGGGATGAATTCGCAGGCAGCGACAGCAATCTGACCGACCGACTGCTGCCGGGAAGTAGATCCAGTTTCGGAAACGACCCCCACCGCGAGTCCCGCAGCCTTCCGAGCGGGAATAAATCTCCTCGCCTCCTGAAAGAACCCAGCATCACGTCGCGGCGAGTTTCGCCATGAAAGAACCCGGGCGCAAACTAAGTGCTGCCAGAGGTTTCTTCATTGGCTCCGTTATCTCGGTATCCATTTGGGTCTTCATTATAGCTTTTTTCTTACTCTAGATTGAGTAAAAACTAAAATAGACGCGAGTTTAATTTAATCTGCTTTGCCAACTCCTGGGCGAGGGGCTCGAACACATCGCGCTCTGACGACTGTCCGGGGGCGCCAGTCGCGAATTGCAGAAGGCCGTTCGGGCAGTAGCGCTCGTCGTCCCAGCCGGGGTGGTCGAGCACGGGATAGAGGCAGATGCCCTCGACGGGCACGCCGGCCTGCATAGCCGCCCGCACTTCGGCGCAGATATAGGCGAGCCATTCCGGCCGGCGGATGCCCTCGATGCCGGTCTCGGCGACGAAGATCGGCCGGCCATAGCGCGCGAAGGTCTCGATGAGGATGCGGCGGAAGGGCTTGTAGAGCGGGTGTCCGACATCGATCGGCGGGCCGCCGTGGATCCACTGGTTGTTCGAGTAGTAATTGACGCCGACGATGTCGAGCAGTGCCGGTCGTCCGCCGATCTGCGGCCAGGCGTGGCCGGCGAGCATGTCCCAGGCCTGGAACTGGGCCTGGCGGTGGCCCTCGGCGGCAGGAGCATCGTAGGGACGGCTGGGGTCGCAGATGACGTTGATCACCGGGTCGGCGTGGACGAAGCGTGCCCCCGGCACGACGGCGAGGATCGCCTCCATCGCGGCGATCGAGGCGCGGGCGAGCTGCACCTTCAGCTCATGGCCGCGGCCGCGTGCGAAGGGGTTGAGGTAGGACGCGTCGCCGCCGCCCCAGGCGAAGAAGGAAATCTCGTTGACCGGGGCAAAGAACGGCACGCCATCGGTCTCGGCAGCGATGACCTCGGCGGCCGCCGCAGCGAAAGCTGCAAAGCGCGGCGGGAAGTCCGGGCCCCAGATGTCGAGATCGTCCGGCCAGCCATAGTGCAGGATGTCCCAGATCACCTGCATGCCGGTGGCGCGGCTGGCGGCGAGTTGGGCGCGCAGGCTGGCGAAATCGTACGTGCCCGGCGTTGTCTCGATGAGATGCCAGCGCAGTCCGTCGCGCACGGTCAGGATGCCGTGACGCTGCAGCAAGCGGAAATCGCTCTCCGCCTCGGTGTCGTGCCGGGTGGCGGCGATCATGTCGAGCCGGCGACGGTCATGCGCGCGGCGGTGCGTTGAGGATTCGAAGCCCCCGTGGAAGAAGCTCCGGAAGAGCGTTGGCGCGACAGCCTCGGCATGGCGCTCGGCCAGCACCTCGGTGAACAGCGCCTGCCATTGCCGCACCACGACGGCGGTCACGTAGGTTTCCTCGACCTTTGCCCGCAATCCCTCGCCAAGCCGCGTGCGAAGGCTGGCATCGCCGAGGAGACGCAGCACGCTGGCGGCGACGGTGGCGGGATCCTCGTGCGGCACGAAGAGGCCGGTCTCTCCGTCCGTCACCTGCTGCAGCGTGCCGTTGTCGGCGGTGACGACGACCGGCAGGCCGGCAGCGCCGGCCTCGGCGACAACGTGCGGCATGCCTTCGCCGCGCGACAGCCAGACGAAGACGTCGAGCGCGGACAGCAGCTGCGGAATATCCGGGCGATCGCCGAGAAAGCGCAGCGCCGTGCCGAGGCCCGCGGCGATCGCGCGGGCCTTCAGCGTCTCGGCGTAGTCCGGCAGGAAGGCGTCCGGCCCGCCGATGACGAGAAAGCGGGCGTCCGGGCGCGCTTTCAGGACCAGCGCTGCGGCGTCGATGAAATCCTCGACGCGCTTCTTCGGGTCCAGCCGGCCGACCCAGCCGATCAGCGGCACACCGTCCATGATGCCGAGCGCCTGCCGCGCCGGTGCACGGGCAGCCGGATCGAAGGCGGCGAGATCGACCATCGACGGGATTTCGAGCGCGTGCTCTTCCCGCCCCGGCATGCGGCCGGCCGCGGCATCGCGGATCGAGCGGCAGACCCCGACATAGCGCGCCGTCAGGTGCTTTGGCCCACCCAGTGCCTCGGAGACGAGGCCGCCATGCTCGATCAGCGGCGGCCGGAGATGCAGCCGCTCCAGCGCCGGGTAGATGTCGGCGACGTTCTGGCAGGAAACGACGATATCGTAGCCGGGAATCTTGCCGGCGAGATAGGAGACCGTGTCCTCGAACGAGAGCGTGTAGGGCGTGCGGTCGACATCGACGCCGAGCGCTTCCAGCTGGGCATGCGTCTGCTCCGGCATGTTCGGCTTGCGGAAGCAGGCGACGACGTCGATCCGGGTGCGGCGGCGATCGAGGTGCTCGGCCAGCAACCGCACCTCGGTCTCCTCGCCGCCGACGACCAGCCAGGCGAAGACGAAGAGGATGCGGATCGGCGCCGCCTCTTCGTCCTTGACGGCCATCGACATCAGTCCTGCACCTTGAAGACGATCTGCAGGAAGTCCGGCCTCTCGTCGACGAGATGCTTCAGGAAGCGCGGCGCGTCGTCGAACGGCACGACCTGCGTGATCATCTCGGCAACGATATCGCTGCCGCGCTCCTGCAGCAGGCCGATCGTCTCGGCGGCAAGCCGGCGGCGGTTCCAGGCAAAGCCGAGGCCGCGCGGCACCCGGTTGATCTGCGCGCAGCGGATGGCGAGCCCGTTGTGGTGGAACTCCTCGCCGAGCCGCACCGCCTCGGCGCCGCCCTGGTAGAAGGCGAGGTCGATCACCGTCCCTTGCGGCCGCAACGCCTGCAGCGCGGCGTGAAGGCTCCGCGCATCGGCGCGCGTCTGGAAGACGACGTCGGCGCCGCGGTCGCCGCCGCCATGATGCCAGTTGGCCTTCGCGTGGTTCCAGGCCTGGGCCTCGTCCATGGCGGTGAAGCCGAGCGCTTCGGCCTTCGCGCGGC
This sequence comes from Mesocryomonas fontinalis, assembly GCF_055730125.2. Classification (NCBI taxonomy): domain Bacteria; kingdom Pseudomonadati; phylum Pseudomonadota; class Alphaproteobacteria; order Hyphomicrobiales; family Aurantimonadaceae; genus Mesocryomonas; species Mesocryomonas fontinalis. Next base: position 156,209 of record NZ_JBUZWG020000011.1, read on the forward strand.
GGAACGGCGAAGGGTCGGCGATCACCACCTCGGTTGCCCCGGCGCGCGCGGCGAACAGAGCGGTGAGGAGGCCGACGACGCCCGCCCCGATCACCAGCGCCGGCCGGCCGGTCAGGCTCTCGCCGAGACGCGTGACGTTGGCGCCGCCGAGCTCGGCGTCGGCGTGCAGGATGCCGTTGGCGGCGATCGGGCCCATCTGCGCGACATAGATGCCGAGGATCGGGTCGATGTCGGCGGGCATCGGGATCAGCACCTCGTGGAACGGGTCGGCGGTATGACCGGACTTGTGGCCATAGGCCGAGGCGACGGTGCCACCGACGGGAAAGGCCGGCTGCCGGCTCTCGCAAACGCGCGCGACCTCCATGTAGCCAAGGAACGGCACCGGAAAATGCTGGCCTGCCTCGCCCGGCACGAACACGCCGCGGCCGCCGTCCCAGCGCGAGTGCAGATAGGGGTTGGTGTTCTTGTAGAAGGTCAGCTCGGTGCCGGCGGAAAAGCCGGTGTAGAGCGTTTCCAGCCGCACCTGCGCGTCGCTCGGCGGACCCTCGTCATAGCCGAAGAAATAGGCCTCCCCGGGCCGCTCCACACCCAGCGAGCGCACTTCCCGATGGCCATGGCGCGGCTCCGGTGCCGGCCGCGGTTGGTGCTGCAGCGGGGCGTAGGCCGTCGCAGAAGTGGTGTCTGGCGAAAGCTTGACCGGCGCGCCGGTGCGGGCCGACTCGACGACGGCGAGCGCCAAGCGGTGCGAGCGCAGCGCCTCGGCATAGGGCGAGCGGATACGGTTCTCGCCGCCCTTCACAGCATCGATGAAATCGCGGTCTTCGCGCCAGACCGGATCGCCATCGGCCCCGCGCACCGGACGGCCGCGGCCGGTGTCGACCATGATGTCGCGGTCCGTCAGCTCGATGGCGAGCTTGTCGGCGAAGATGTGCAGGCCGACACGGTGGCTCCAGCCGAGGAGGCAGGTGGAAGAAAGGTTTGCGACGACCCCTGAGGCGAAGGTGAGGGTCGCGGTGGTGACGGTTGCGACGTCGAGGCCCGGAAACTCCGGCCGGTCGATCTGGCTGGCGCGGCCATAGACCTCTTCGACTTCGCCGACGAGAAAGCGCGCGAGATCGAGGAGATGCGTCGCCTGCTCGATCATCTGCCCGCCGGAGCGGTCCGCGTGCCACCACCATTGCGGCGGCGGCGTGGAATCCAGCCAGTAGCCGGATAGCAGTTGCGCTGGGTTCTCGGCGAGCAAGCCCCGCGCTTCGTCGACGGTGTCGAGATAGCGCCAATGATAGCCGACGGCGGTGACGAGGCCCTTTTCCGCGACGGCCGCGGCGATCTCCTCGGCGGTCGCAAGGTCGAGCGAGACTGGCTTCTCGACGAAGAACGGCAAGCCGCGGGCAATCGCCGCCCGCTCCGGCGCGCCATGCGCGAAGGGCGGGATGCAGATGAACAGTGCATCGAGCTCGACGGCCGCCAGCATCGCATCGTGGTCGGCAAAGGCTTTGGCGCCGAAACGCGTTGCGGCTTCCGTGGCGCGGGCAAGGTCGGTGTCGGCGAAGGCGACGACGGCAACGTCGTCGAAGCTTTCGAGCACGCCAAGATGGCGGTGGGCAATGCCGCCGGCGCCGATGAAGCCAATTCTGATGGGGGGCATGGAAGCGTCCTGGTCCGGGGTCGATAGGGTGTCGCGGTAAAGTCGGCGGGTGGCGTCGGCCATCGCCGATGCCTGGAAGTCGCGGCGGAAACGGGCCTCTCCGGCGGCGCCTGCGGCTTGCGCCTTGGCGCTGTCGGACAGCGCGTTGACGATCGCCGCGGCCAGCGCCGGGCCATGGCCCGGCGGCACCAGCCAGCCGGTGACGCCATCCTCTACCGCCTCGGCGGTGCCGCCGATCGCCGTGCCCACCACCGGCACGGCGGCGGCCATCGCCTCCAGCACCACCAGCGGCAGGCCCTCGAAGAACGAGGGCAGGACGAACAGATCGGCGGCATCGAGGAGATCGCCGACGTCGTCGCGCTGCCCGAGCAGTCGAACCGTGTCGGAGAGGCCGAGGCGGGCGATGTTGGCTTCGATCGCCGGCTGCAGCGGTCCGGTGCCGGCCAGCAGCAGGACAACGCCCGGATGCGCCGCGCGGATGGCCGGCAGCGCCGAGATCAGGACGTCATGGCCCTTTTGTGCGGTGAGGCGGGCAACGGTCAGCAGCACCGGCGCATCGTCGGCGATGCCGAGCGCGATCCGCGTCTCGCGCCGGTCGCGCACTGAGGGCCTGGGCTCGACGCCGTTCGGAATGGTCGCAAGGCGGTCGCCCGACAAACCGGCAATGTGAAAACTGTCGGCTGCCGCCTGCGAAACGCAGACGAGCCGGTCGACCAGCGCCAGGCCCTCTGCATGCGTTCTCGCCTGATCCGGGTCGGTGATGACGTAGGGCAGGTGTTCGGTGCGCAACACCGTCCGCACGCCTGCATCTCGGCCGATCCGGGCGAGCGTATGTCCTTCCCAGCCGATACCGGCGTGGATGTGCAGGATGTCGATGCGGGCTCGTCGCAGCCAGCGGGTGAAATCGGCGGGATCGTTGATAGCTCGTACCGCAAGGCCCCGGGATGCTGCGGCATCGAGCAGGCCCGATGAAGGATCTGCGGCAAGAAACACGTCGATCCCCCCGGACAATTCTCCGGCGAGAAGCAGCATATGTGCGCCGACGCCCGAGGGCTCGAGGCTGTCCGTCGCCAGGCAGACGCGCAGGCGCCTGCTTACGCCACCGTCCGGCATCAAGCTGTCGGACTGGCAGCGGCACCTGCGCTGACGGGAGCACCCGCCCGCTGTGCGGTCATCCGGCGGTAGGTGGCGAGGGCCTGACCGACCACCTGGTCCATGTTGTAGTAGCGGTAGGTCGCCAGCCGCCCGACGAAGCTGACATCCGGCCGCGACGCCGCCAGCGCTTCGTACTGCCGGTAGATCGCCTGGTTCTCGGCCCGGGGCACGGGGTAGTAGGGATCGCCCTCGTCGCACGGGAACTCGTAGGTCAGGCTGGTCTTCGGGTGAGTCTGGCCGGTGAGGTGCTTATACTCGGTGATCCGCGTATGGGGCACGTCCTCCGACGGATAGTTGACGACGCCGACCGGCTGAAAGCGCTCTGCGTCATGGGTCTCATGACGGAAGGCGAGACAACGATAGGGCAGTCTGCCGAAACGGTAGTCGAAGAATTCGTCGATCGGTCCCGTGAAGACCGTATGTTCGGCTGCGACGTCGCCGAGGTCGCGAAAATCGACTGATGTCTCGACGGTGATGCCCGGATGATCCAGCATCCGCTTGAACATCGCCGTGTAGCCTTCGGCCGGCATGGCCTGGAAGCTGTCCTGGAAATAGCGGTCATCGGTGCTTGTCCGGGTCGGCACGCGGGCGGTGACGGACTTGTCGAGTTCCGAAGGGTCGAGGCCCCACTGCTTGCGGGTATAGCCGCGGAAGAAGGTCTCGTAGAGTTCACGCCCGACCGCGGCGACGACGACATCCTCGGAGGTTCGGACGGTCTCGACCGTCTCGGCGCGCGCCGCAAGGAACGCGGCGGCAGCCGCCTCGTCGGCGAGGTCGAGGCCGTAGAGGAGGTTCAACGTCGTGCGGTTGATCGGCATCGGCAGGAGTTTATCGCCGACGCTCGCGAGCACGCGGTGCTCGTAGGGACGCCATTGCGTAAAACGGGAGAGGTAGTCGACCACCTGCTGGCTGTTGGTGTGGAAGATGTGCGGGCCATAGCGGTGGACCAGCACGCCGGCGTCATCGAGATGATCATAGGCATTGCCGGCGATGTGATCGCGGCGATCGACGACCAGCACGCGTTTGCCGGAGCCTGAAGCCAGCCGCTCGGCCAGCACCGCGCCGGCAAAGCCTGCGCCCACCACCAGCACGTCGTAGGCCGGACGACCCGGGCTGTGCACCGCCGGAGCCGCTGGACGCTCGTCATTGGCGGCGTCCGCCCGCGCAGCACGGGCACGCTGGACCGCGGCGCCAACCAGCCGGTCCATCGCGGCAAACGTGCGGTCCCAGGAGATGTCGGCGAGCACGGCATCGGCCGCATCCCGCCACACACCGTCCGGCGGCAAGGCGAGAGCCGTTTCGCAGCCGGCGATGAATTCGGCCGGCGAGTGCGCCAGCGATACGGCGTCGAGCGCGCCGTAATGGCGCGCGACGTCGGTGATCGCGGTCGAGACCACGGGAACGCCGCCGGCGAGATATTCCGGCGTCTTGGTCGGGCTGATGAAGCGGGTCGCCTCGTTGATCGCGAATGGCATCAGCGCGACATCCCAGCCGGAGAGGTAGGCCGGTAGTTCAGCATAGGACCGGTTGCCGAGCCAATGGATGTTCGGCCGGCGCGGCAAGCTGGCGGGATCGATCTTGGCGATCGGGCCGATCATCACGATCGTCCAGTCCGGATTCGCTGTCGCGACTGCCTCGACCAGCGCGAGGTCGATACGCTCGTCGATGACGCCGAAGAAGCCGAGAATGGGTCCCGAAAGGGCAGCCTGGTCGGCTGGCACGATGGCGCCGCTGTCGCGGGCGGCGCCGAAATGCACCGCATCCACTGCGGAGGGGAAAGGGTGGACGGCGGCGTGCAGATGGCGCTTGGCCTCGTACAGGCTGTACCCGCCGGTGAAGACGACGTCGGCCCGGGCCAGCAGAGCGCGCTCCTGCTGCTGCAGCCTCGGATCGGCAAATCGGAAGCCGGCGAGTTCGTCCATGCAGTCATAGACCACCGCGGCGGCGGGCAGCGTCCCGGCGAAGGCGAACATCATCGGTGTATAGAACCACAGCACCGGCGGCGTGGTCATGCTGGTCTCAACCAGCATCTCCAGCAACTGTCGCAGCCCGGCCTCGCGTTCCGCCTCGTTCCACCAGTGCGGCAGCCGGGGCCGCAGCGCGATCACGTTGTCGGCGGGGAAGGGATGATATTCGAGATAGGGCAAGGGGTGGTCACACCCGATCGGCTCCTCGAAGAAGAAGACCCGGCGTCCTGCAGCAAAACGGCGCATAAGATGTTGCGGCCGCTGCAGGACGAAGTCCCACCGAAGATGGGAGAAGCAAATGATCGGCGATTGGTCTGCAAATTTCGTATCGACAGCGCTGACGTCAACTAATCCGGAATTATAGTGCGTAGGCTTCGACAAGGGGAATTCTCTCATAAGCAGGTAAAACTGAACAGCAAGGTGAAGGGCGTGTTCCTGTACGAAAGCGTACGTAGCCGCCCTAGCCTGACTGGGGCAAAAACTCTTGGAGCCGTTCGATCGTCCGCGGCCAGATCCAGCGGTCGAGAACCGCCTGTCGCGGCGACAACCTATCGGTGTCCGCGAGCATCGCCGTGATGGCGCCGGCAAAGTCCCCGGCCTCCGCCAGGCTCCCCGTCGCCGGGAGAATGAACTGCCGTCCACAGCTCAACCGGGCATTGGCGAGGACCGGCAGGCCCGCCAGCATATACTCGGTGAGGATCGCCGGCGCGCCATCGTCGATGCCGCAGACGACCCCGATGCGGGCGCGGTTCATCAGCCGGTTGACCTCCTCGAAGGGCACGCCCGGCGGGCCGACGAAGTCGACATCGAGGCCGCTCTCCTCCGCACGCCGGCGGAGATCGCCGGCCATTTCGCCATAGCCGAAGACGCAGAGCGTGCGCAGCGAGCGCGGCAGCCGCTCCAGCGCGTCGAACAGGATATCGTGCCGCTTGTAGGGCTGCGCCGCGGCGACATAGATGATGTCGTAGTCCTTCGGGATGCCGAGCGGGCGAAACGTCAGCGGATCGGCAAATTCCGGGCCGATCGGCATGATCGCCGTCGCCATGCCGGGATGGCGCTCCTCGACTTCCCGGCTTTGCCATTCGGCGCCGGTGAGGACGAGGTCGAAGAGCCCACTGACGTCCGGTGGCACCCGCAGCGCCGGCGCGTCGATCGAGTTGTAGATCTTGAAGCTGTTGCGGCAGGCGCGGAGAATGTCGGCATCGACGCCGAGCCCGTATACGCAGAGGATGTGCGGCGCGCCGTTGGCTTCGAGGAAGCCGAGCATGTCGCGCGAGCCGAAAGGCGCCGGTTCTCGGTCCAGCTGGAAACTGCGGCGCGAGAGCAGCGGCCCGTCGCGGCGAAACCGCTCAGCGCCATGGCTCCTCCGGTGATGCCAGATTTCAGCGTAGTCGACGATGCCGGATTTGATGCAGGCCAGCGGCAGCCGTTCGAGATAACCGCCGACGACGTCGAGCCCTTCGCGCGCACCAGAAACTTCCTCAGCTGGCCCGAAAGCCTCGTGTGGATGGCGGCTGTCCGCGCCCGTCGCAACGGCCGCTTCAGAATTGCGCGGAGGGCTGTCGTCGACGAAATCGCTGATGACGACGATCGACGGCACCTTCGTCAGCGGCTGCGCCGTCATGCTTCGATCCGACGCGGCGCTCCGAGCGGCTGTAGAAGTCCATCCTGCGGGATGCCGGCAAGGCCATCATCTCTATCAAAGCGCGAATGTGTCATGCCAAGGCGTCCTCCGTGGCACAGCAAGGAGCCACCGGCCGGCAGCGTTCCGACGACCGTAACGCCCTTTTGCCCCGCACGTTCAACATTCCGTGTTCGCGGCGCGGCGGCTGCGCAAAAGCTGATGTCTTCGCTGCTGCGACTTGAGCTGCTCGGGGAGAGAGCCCGTCAGTCGGATTGCATGCGGAGAGACACGGCTCGCCGCATCAGGCGAACCGCAACCGCGTTCCAATGCCAGCCGTCCCCGCCTTCTGAAGGATCGCGGCACCCAGAGCGATGTCGCTCAACGATAGGCCGCGGTGCCAGAAGAGAATGGTTTCGGCGTCGTTCTCGCGTCCGGGCTTCAGTCCGGCTATGATCTGCCCGAGTTCGGCGTGGAGGGTTTCCGCCGAGAGCTTGCCGGCCTCGACATGGGCGCGGAGCGATCCGAACTTGCCGCCCTTGCACTGGCCCCAGTCGTCGACCACGAGTTTTGCCATGATATCGGTCAGCGAGAGCTCGACCGCGCTCATCGTGCCGTAGGGCACCACCAGCGCACCGGGCTTGATCCATTCGGTCAGCAGCAAGGGTTCCGGCACTGGCAGGCGGGACGCCTCGACGACGATGTCCGCGCCCTCGATGCAACTCCGCCAGTCCGTGGTCACGATCACGGGCTTGCCGAGATCACGCTCGAGCTTGGCGGCGAAAGCCTCGCGGCTCTCCGGGCGGCGCGAATGGATGCGGATCTCGTCGAAGTCGAACTCGTGGTCGAGCAGCCGGACGTTCCAGTAGGCGGTGCCGCGGGCGCCGATATGCCCCAGCACTTTCGACCCCTTGCGGGCGAGGTGCCGGGCGCCAAGCGCCGTGACGGCGCCGGTGCGCATGTCGGTGATCGCGGTGGCATCGAGGATCGCCTTCGGCGCGCCGGTGCGGGGATCGAAGAGGTTGAGGACACCGAACTCGGACGGCAGGTTCTGTTTGTAGTTGTCGACGAAGTCGCCGACGACCTTCACCCCGGCAAGGCCGAGCGGCGCGACGTAGCCGCGCAGCACGTTGAAGTGGCCGTGAAAAGCCGGATCCGGCTCGAGGTGGACGCGCGGCTCGATCACCGTCTCGCCGCGCCCTTGCGCCGCCAGTCCCGCCTCGACGGCGGAAAGGATCTCCGCATCGGTCAGCTTCAACGCCTCGATGTCGAGGGCGTTGAGGTAGTCGATGTAGATGGGATCGTGGGCGGTATCGGTCATGCGGGATGTCCTCGAGGAGAAGGCGGGGTGGAAAGGCCGAGGCGCTGGCGCAGACTGCCGCCATCCGGGGGCTTGGAAACCAGGCCACGGCGGCGGAGTTCGGGCAGGACGAGGCGCACGAAATCCGCGAGACCGCCGGGGAAGAACGGCGCCATCACGTTGAAACCGTCGGCGGCGCCGGCCTCGAACCTTTCCTCCATCGCGTCCGCGATGTCCTCGGGCGTGCCGATCACCTGCCAGTGGCCGCGCGCGCCGGCGAACTGGCGGGAAAGGTCCCGGATCGACAGGCCGTCGCGCCGGGCGAGATCGACCATCAGCTGCTGCCGGCTCTGCATGCCGGCATTGGCGGGCATGTCGGGCAGCGGCCCGTCGAGGGAATGCTCCCTGAGGTCGGGCAGGCTGAGATAGCTCGCCAGCAGTGCGGCGCCGACGGCATCGGGGATCAGCTGCTGCAGCGTCTCGTACTTCGCCCGGGCGGCCTCGCGCGTCTCCGCGACGTAAGGGCAGACGCCGGGCATCACGATGAGATCGGCATCCTGGCGGCCGAAACGCGGCAGGATATCCTTCAGGGCGCGAAGGCCCATGCGGGACTCTTCCAGGGTCTGTGCCGCCGTGAAGACCACTTCGGCGGTGCGGGCCGCCAGCGCCCGCCCGGCCTCGGAGGCGCCGGCCTGGACGATCAGCGGCCGCTCGATCCCCTTGGCCGTCCAGTAGTCCATCGCCGCGTCGATGAAGCTTTCCGCCCGGGCGTAGCGCTCGGCCGGGGGGCGGAGGCTGGAGCCGAAGTTTGCTGCCTCGAGCTCGCTTGCCGAGGTCACGAGGTTCCAGCCGCCGCGACCGCCGCTGACATGCTGCAGCGTCGCCAGCGAACGGGCGAGGGTCTCGGGCTCGTTGTAGCTGGTGGAGGCGGTCGAGACGAGGCCGATGCGGCGTGTCCGGGGCGCCAGAGCCGCCAGCAGGCTGAGCGGCTCGAACGTCGTCGACCTTGCCGCCTGCGAGGCGATCTCCGGATCACGCTCGCGGATCGCCGCCGCATCCTCGAGGAAGAGGAGGTCGAAGCCGGCACTCTCCGCCAGCTGCGCCATCGCGATGAAATGCGGCAGATCGATCCCGGCACGGGCCTCCGCATCCGGATGCCGCCAAGAGGCGATGTGGTGGCCACCGGCCATCAGGAAGGCGCCGAGCCTCATGCGGCGAACGGTCATCGGCGGCTCCCGGCGCCGCACCCGGCGTCCGACGGGTGCGGCGCATGCGCCCGTCCGGCAGTGGGCGTCCGCTGCTCGGCCAGGCCGAGCCGGGCGCGCAGCGTCATCGCCTCATCGGTGCCGTCGAGCCTGCCGCTCGACGAGAGGAAGCTCCGGATAGCAGACGGCGATCCTTCCAACAGCCGCCCGTCAGCCCCGCCGGACGGGGAGGGTGCCGGGCCTGCCTGTGCGATCGGCCGGACTTCGAGCAGGCGTACCGCCGCCCGGTCCCGTCCGGCCTCGGTCAGCATCGCTTCGATCCTCGTGGCGTCGATCCCGTCTTGGCCGGTCCGGAACACGACCACGTCGGCATGGCCTGCCGCCAGCCTCAGCGTCTTCGGGCAGGCCTCGATGACGACGAGCGGGCTGCCCTGGGGCGAGGGGTTCACGTTGAGCGGCCCCCGGACGGAAAAGCGGGGCCCTTCGTGGCCGAGAACGTGCATCTTCGCCGGCTCGAACACCTGGCCCGAGATCTTGTCGTAGGCGAAGGCGTCCGGCTCAAAGCTTTGCCAGAGAGCGGCGACGACGGTGAGATATTCCCCGTCTTCTTCGCCCAGGCCCTGGACCGCCCAGCCGGAGCGTCCGGCGGTGAGGAGATCAAGCGAGGCGAAGCGGCGGGCGAGATTGTAGGGCCGGTGGTAACCGGGGGCGGCGGCGGCGACGATGCCGATGCGCTTTGTTTCCGCGGCCAATGCCGAGGCGAGCATCGTCGCGTCGAGGTCCGGGGCCGTCTGGCTGCCCAGCTGGATGAAATCGACGCCGCACGCCTCCGCCGACAGCACGAGATCGCGAAGCTCGGCGAAAGAGGTTTCGGCGCCGGCGGTGATCGACAAGGCGAGGATGGGGGCACGGGTCACAGGGCGAAGATCGCGTCACGCGTCAGGCGGCCGACGGGTTTTCCGCCGATGTCGACAACCGCAAGCTCGCTCGCGTTCGCACCGACCATCAGCGCCAGCGCATCGCGCAGGTTCGCCGTGCTGGCAACGGCACTGGCGCCCGCCGGCGCCGTCTCCGAAGGCGCCATCGCCTGGGCGACCGTAAAGAGCCCAAGCCGCCTGATGGCGCGGTCGACGCCGACGAAGCTCTCGACGAAGGCATCGGCGGGCCGCGACAGGACGGCGTCGGGCGTATCATACTGGACGATCCGCCCGGCCCGCATCAGTGCGATCCGGTCGCCGAGGCGGATCGCCTCGTCGAGATCGTGGGTGACGAGCACGACGGTCTTTTTCACCCGCTGCAGGATCTGCCGGAACTCGTCCTGCAGCCGTGCCCGGGCGATCGGGTCCAGCGCGCCGAAAGGCTCGTCCATCAGGAGCACCGGAGGGTCGACCGCTAGCGCCCGGGCGACGCCGACGCGCTGGCGCTGGCCGCCCGACAATTGCCGGGGATAGCGGTCGCGCATCGCCGCCGGATCGAGGCCGACGAGATGCAGCAGTTCCTCGATGCGCGGCCGGATCCGGGCCTCCGCCCAGCCGAGAAGGCGCGGTACGGCGGCGATGTTCTCGCCGATGGTCATGTGCGGGAACAGGCCGACCTGCTGGATGACGTAGCCGATGCCGCGCCGCAAGGTGACGGGATCGACCGCGGCGATGTCGCGGCCGGCAACGTGGATGCTGCCCGCGCTTGGGTCGATCAGCCGGTTGATCATGCGCATCGTGGTGGTCTTGCCGCAGCCGGAGGGGCCGATCAGCGCGACCGTCTCGCCCTCGGCGACCTCGAGCGAGAGATCGTCCACCGCGGCGCCGCTCGTTCCCTCGAAGCGCTTGAAGACATGGCTCATCTGGATCATGCGGTGGCACTTTCGGGAAAGAAGGTCTTCTCGAGACGGCCGAGGATCAGCTCGGAGCCGAGCGCCAGGATCGCGATCGGCACCGCGCCGACGAGAAGGCGCGACATGTCCATCATGCCGATGCCGACCGCGATGAAGTCGCCGAGCCCGCCGCCGCCGATGAACGGCGCGAGCGTCGCGCCCGCGAGCACCTGAACCGATGCCGTCCGGGCCCCGGCGAACATCGCGGGCGCCGCGAGCGGAAGGCGGATGCGGCGCAGCACCTCGCTCTCGGTCATGCCCATGCCAGTCGCCGCCTCGACCGCATCCGGGTCGACATCGCGAAGACCGACGAAGGTGTTGATCAGGATCGGCGGTAAGGCCAGCACGATCAGCGCCACCACGGTCGGCCACAGGCCGATGCCGATCAGCGGCATCATCAGGGCGAGGATGGCAAGGCTCGGCACCGTGCGCAGCGCGTTGACGGCGTTGACCACCGGCACGGCGAGCTTGCGGTGGCGGATGATGAGGATCGCCAGCGGGAAGCCGATGGCGAGTGCCACCACCATGGCGACCGAGGACATCACGAGATGGCGGCCGAGCGCCTGGCCGAACGTATCGGGATGCTCCCAGATCCAGGCGACGGCGCTGGTGACAATGGTCATGCCGGCCGCCAGCGGGAGAGGAGTTTCTCGCCGCGACCGAGGATGATGTCCATGCCGGTTGCGAGGGCCGCGGTGAGGAGGGCGCCGACGAGGATCTTCTCGATATGGTCCTGGTCGAGGCCGGTGAGGATGATCGTGCCGAGGCCGCCGCCGTCGATGAAGGCGGCGACCGTCGCGATGCCGATCACCGTGACGAGGGCGATGCGCAGCCCCGAGACGATCAGCGGCAGTGCCAGCGGAAGCTCGATCCGCAGGAGGCGCTGGGTTCGGCTGTAGCCCATGCCGTCCGCAGCATCGAGCACCTCGGCCGGCACGCCGCGGAGGCCCGTTACGACATTGCGCAGAAGGATCAGCAGGCAATACGAGGAGAGGCCGGTGATCGCCGGCGCGGCGCCGAGCCCCATGATCGGGATCAGCAGCGCGAACAGAGCAAGGCTCGGGATGACGAAGATGATCCCGGTGATCGTCAGCACCAAGGCGTAGAGCCTCGGCCGCCGGGCGCAGACGATGCCGAGCGCGAGGGCAATCGCAAAGCCGATCGCGACGGAGGAGAAGGACAGGACGAGATGCTCCCAGAGCGCCTCGAGAATTTCCGGAAGGTGACGGGGTGCCCAGGTCAAACGCGCGCAGTCCGAGATAATCCGGCGCGGGATCGATCCCGCGCCGCCAAGGGAGCCGGAAGATCCGGCCGGCGCATAGCTAGAGGCCGTTGGCCTCGAGGAAAGCTGCGGCGACGTCGGCCGGCTCCTCCTTGTCGCGATCGACGCGGGCGTTCAGCTCGCGCACATTGTCGGTGGTCAGCAGCGGGCTGATCTTGTTCAGCACCTCGGCGATCTTCGGATTGGCGGCAAGCGCATCCTGCCGAACGACCGGGACGAGGAAGTAGGGAGGGAAGAGCTTCTTGTCGTCGTCGAGCACGGCGAGCTTGCCGTCGGCGATCTGCCAGTCGGTGGCAAAGCCGTAGCCGACATCGATGTCCTTGTTCTCCAGCGCCTTGTAGCGGATGCCGAGCTTGGCGAAGATCCGGAAATCCTTGAACTCGATGCCGTAGACCCGCTTCAGGCCGGGCAGGCCGTCGGCGCGGTCACCGAAGCCGCCCTCGGCACCGAAGCTTAGCTCCTTCGAGGCGGGACCGAGATCCGAGAGCGTCTTCAGCTTGTACTTCTCGGCGGTCTCGGGGAGCGTCAGGATGGCATAGCCGTTGTTGATCTTGGTCGGGTCCAACAGGGTCAGCTTCAGGTTCTTCTCGTAGAAGTCTTTGACCTGGTTGTAGATCGTGGTCTCGTCACCCTGAAGATCGCCCTTCACCACGGCGGCCAGCGCCGTCCCGGTATATTCCGGGTAGAGGTCGATCTCGCCGTTCACCAGCGCCGAATGCGCGATCAGCGTGGCGCCAAGGTTCAGCCGGCGCTCGACCTCGATGCCGGCCTTCTCCAGGGCCAGCGCATAGATCTCGGCGACCACGAACTGCTCGGTGAAGTTCTTGCTGCCGACCTTGACCGGCGCGGCGACAGAGTTGCCCGCAACCGCCAGTGAAAAGGCAGCGGCGAGGCCGGCGAACAGCAGTGATCTGAGCGTCATGTCTCGACTTTCGTGGAATGCGCGACGGCGATGGCCGGTGTCAGAGTAGGGGATCGAGAGCGAGGTTTCGCGCACCTCGTTTCCTTATTCGGTGCGCCGTGGGGAATGGAATGCTCGGGAGCTCGCTGCGTTGGGTGGCGCGTTGCCGAGCGCAGCCGCTCCTTCGGCATGACCGTCTTTATCCCTCGTCACGGGGTGCTGTTGAACATCGCCTCGATCCGTCTGCCGAGCACCGCCATGTCGAACGGTTTGGTGACGACGGCCATGCCGGGATCGAGATGGCCGTGGCTGAGCACGGCGTTCTCGGCATAGCCCGTGACGAAGAGGACCTTCAGGTCCGGCCGAAGCTCCCGGGCGGCATCCGCAACCTGACGACCGTTCATCCCGTTGGGCAGGCCGACGTCGGTGATGAGGAGGTCGAGGCGTGTTTCCGACCGAAGGACCTTCAGCGCCTGCGGTCCGTCGCCCGCCTCGATCGCGGTGTAGCCGAGGTCTTCGAGAACGTCGACGATGAGCATGCGCACCAGCGGTTCGTCATCCACCACCAGGACGGTTTCACCGGACCCGTTGCCATCGGGCGGCTCGGGCGCCGTCTCGGCATCGACGGCCGCTTCGGCGTGGTGACGGGGAAGGTAGACGCAGACCATCGAGCCTTGCCCGATTTCAGAGTAGATCCGCACCTGCCCGCCGGACTGCCGGGCGAACCCGTAGATCATCGACAGACCCAGTCCGGTGCCAACGCCGAGGGGCTTGGTCGTGAAGAACGGATCGAAGGCACGCTCGATGACGTCGGGCGTCATTCCCGTTCCGTTATCGGAAACGCACATGGAAACGTACTGGCCCGGCGGCAGGTCGCGCTCGCGGCCCGCCCGGTCGTCGAGCCACCGGTTGGCCGTCTCGATCGTCAGCCTGCCGCCGTCCGGCATGGCGTCGCGCGCGTTGATGCAGAGGTTGAGGAGTGCGTTCTCGAGCTGGTGCGGATCGACGAGCGTGGTCCACAGGCCCGCCATCGCAACCGACTCCACGGTGATCTGCGGACCTGCCGTTCTCTGGATCAGCTCTTCCATGTCCCGGACGAGGCGGTTCACATCCGTGGGCTTGGGCGCGAGCGTCTGCCGGCGCGAGAAGGCGAGGAGGCGGTGCGTCAGGGCCGCCGCGCGCTTGGCGGCACCCTGTGCGCCGATCATGTAGCGCTCGATATCGCCGATCCGGCCCTGCGTGATCCGGTTCTGTATCATCTCCAGGCTACCGGAGATCCCGGCGAGCAGGTTGTTAAAGTCGTGCGCGAGGCCCCCCGTCAACTGGCCGACGGCTTCCATCTTCTGGCTCTGCCGCAAGGCATCCTGCATCAGCGCGACTTCCGCCTGCTGCTGCTTGACCGCGCTGAGATCCCGTCCGACGGCGATGAAGTGGAAGCCGTCCTCCTCCGGTGCCACGGTCCACTCGATCGGCTTCCAGCCCCCGTCCGACGTCGCGATCCGGTTTTCGAAGCGGGTCGGCAGCCCTGTCTCCCCCATGTGGGCCAGCCCCGCCAGCGTCGGCCCCTCGTCGTCGGGGTGCATGAAGGAGGCATAGGGTCGCGACAGGAGCGCGGCCTCGGACCAGCCGAGTACCCTCGTCCAGGCCGGGCTGACAGCGGTCATCATGCCGCTGAGATCCGCCCGTGCCAGCATGTCCTCCGACAAGGTCCACAGCCGGTCACGCTCGGCGGTCCGCAAGGCCACGTGTTCCGCCAGCGTTCGGTTCAGCCGGCGAAGGCTTCCCTCGCTTTCTTCCAGCGCGCGCTGTGCCAAAATGCGTTCGGTCACGTCGTACCCGCCGACGAAGATGCCGGTGACCGTCCCGGTCTCGCCGCGGATCGGCTGCAGGAGAAGATCGAGGAAGCGCTCGGCCTCGGCGCCGTCTATCTGGACCGGCACGGCCCGTCCCGTGAACGGCTCTCCTGTCCTGAAGACCATGTCCAGCAGGTTGACGAAGCCTTGCTGCTCCAGCTGCGGATACAGCTCCCGAACGGTCTGCCCGATGCAGCGACGGGCGCCGGACAGCGCGAGATAAGCATCGTTGACATACTCGTAGCAGTGCTCGGGGCCCGCCAGCATGGCGACGAAGCCCGGCATCTGCTGCAGCATGAGGCCCTGGCGCTGGCGCTCCCGCAGCGTCTCCCCCATGGCAACCACCTTCCCCGTCGAGTCGGTGGTCACGTTCAGCATGCCGATGATCCGGCCGGTCTCGTCGCGTACCGGGCTGTAGGTGAAGCTCCACCAGGTATCCTCGCGATAGCCGTTGCGCTCCATCACGAGATGGAAGTCGTCGAGCCTGACGGCTTTTCCGGATAGGGCCGTCGCGACCAGGGGCTCGATGTCCGCCCAGATGTCGGACCACGCCTCCCGCATCGCCTGGCCGAGCGCAGCCGGGTGCTTGAGGCCCAGCAGAGGCGCGTAGGCATCATTGTAGACGAGGCAGAGATCCGGCCCCCAGACCAGGCACATCGCCTGCTCGGTCCCCAGCATGATCTCGATGGTGGTGCGAAGCGACTGCGGCCAGGATGCGAGGGGACCGAGGGCGGTTCGGGTCCAGTCGAGATCGCGGATGCGATCCCCCATAGCGCCGCCTGCCATCGGCCAGGCCAAGGCCGTCTTCCCTGGTTCCAAAACGGACATTCCTCGTATCGGACGGCAAGGGGCCGTCGTGCCCGAAGCTTGCTGCCTTAATGGTTCTGGCCCCGTGGTGCGTCACCGACGGGGCCAGATTGCCGACGAAAGTAATCCAGGAGCACGGGCGGTCAATCCAATTTCGCCAGCGAGTGCCTGGAAGAAGCAGGACGGCGTCGCATCGACTCCGCCACCGGCGCGCTAGCCGAGCGCGGAGCAGGCGCTTGCAATGCGCCCGCAGGCCTCCCGCAGTTCGGCCTCGGACGTCGCGTAGGAGATGCGAAAATACGGGGCGAGGCCGAAGCAGGATCCGGGCACCACGGCGACCTTCGCCTCGTCCATGAGGTAGCGGCCGAAATCGGTGTCAGTCTCGATGCGCTCGCCTTTCGGCGTCGTCTTGCCGATCATCCCGGCACAGCTGGCGAAGGTATAGAAGGCACCTTCGGGCGTCCGGCAGGTGATGCCCTCGATGGCGTTCAGCGCCGCTACGACGAGGTCGCGGCGCTTCTGGAAGTCCTGCGCCCGCTCGCGGACGATGTCCTGCGGGCCGGTGAGGGCCTCGACCGCCGCCGCCTGGCTGATCGAGGAGGGGCAGGAGGTCGACTGGCTCTGGATGACCGCCATCGCCTTGATCAGCGGCTCGGGCCCTGCGCCATAGCCGATCCGCCAGCCGGTCATCGCGTAGGCCTTGGAGACGCCGTTGACGGTGAGGGTCCGCTCCCGGAGCCGCGGCTCGACGGCGGCAAGGGTCGCGAAGGCAAAACCGTCGTAGACGATGTGCTCGTACATGTCGTCGGACATCGCCCAGACGTGGGGATGGCGCAACAGGACGTCGGCGAGGCCCTGGAGGTGGTGGGCGCCATAGGCGGCACCCGAGGGATTGGACGGCGAATTAAGGAGCAGCCACCGCGTCCTCGGGGTGATCGCCGCCTCGAGCGCTGCGGGCGTCAGCCGAAAGCCGTCGGCTTCCTGGCAAGGCAGCACCACCGGGACGCCGCCGGCGATCGCGACGATGTCGGCATAGCTCGTCCAGAACGGCGCGGGGATGATCACTTCATCGCCGGCGTCGAGCGTCGCCATGAAGGCGTTGTAGAGGATCTGCTTGGCGCCGGTGCCGCAGGTGATTTCGGACAGCGCGTAGTCGAGGCCGTTGTCGCGCTGGAATTTCAGGCGGACCGCGGCTTTCAGCTGGGGCGAGCCGTCGAGGGCGGTGTATTTGGTCTGGCCATCCCACATCGCGCGGACCGCCGCTTCCTTGATGTGCTCGGGCGTGTCGAAGTCCGGCTCGCCCGCGCCGAGGATGATCATCGGCTCGCCGGCGCGCTGACGCGCGCCGGCCTCGGCGGTGATCTTCAGGATCTCGGAGACGCCGATCGCGCCGATCCGGCTTGCCGGACGAAAGCCTGACGCGGTGCTCATGCGGTGGCCGAGCCCGTATCGTCGTCGTCACCGCCGATGTCGAAGGTGACGCCCTGCGCCAGCGGCATCCGGTAGCCGTAGTTGATGGCGTTCGTCTGCCGGCGCATGTAGGCCTTCCAGGCGTCCGATCCGCTTTCGCGGCCGCCGCCGGTCTCCTTCTCGCCGCCGAAAGCCCCGCCGATCTCGGCGCCGGAGGGGCCCATGTTGACGTTGGCGATGCCGCAATCGGCGCCGACGGCCGACAGAAAGCGATCTGCCTCACGCATGTCGGTGGTGAAGATCGACGCGGAGAGGCCCTGCGGGACGCCGTTCTGCAGCGCGATCGCCTCTTCGAGGCTGCGGTACTTCACGACGTAGAGGATCGGCGCGAAGGTTTCGTCGAGCATCGGGCCGGTCTGCGCGGGCATCTCGACGAGGGCAGGGCGCACGTAGAACGCCTCGGGGGCGAGACCCTCGGTCACCCGTCCGCCTTCGTGCACGGCGCCGCCGGCGGCACGCGCGGCCTCCAGCGCCTTCTCCATGCCCCGGAAGCTGGCCTCCTCGAAGAGCGGCCCGACCAGCACGTCGCCCTCGAGCGGATTGCCGATCGAGACCGTCGAGTAGACCTTCTTCAGGCGCGAGACGAGGGTGTCGTAGATGCCCTCGTGGACGATCAGGCGGCGGAGCGAGGTGCAGCGCTGGCCCGCCGTGCCGACCGCGCCGAAAGCGATGGCGCGCAGAGCGAGGTCGAGGTCGGCCGACGGCGCGACGATCGTCGCGTTGTTGCCGCCGAGTTCCAGGATCGCACGGCCGAAACGGGCGGCGACCCGCTGACCGACGATCCGGCCCATGGCGGTCGAACCGGTGGCGGAGAGAACCGGCACGCGGCCGTCGTCCACGAGCGCGGCGCCGACATCGCGGCCGCCGATCATGAGCACGCTGAGGTGCTCGGGTGCCTCCTCGAAGCCGTCGATGACGCGCTGGGTCAGCGCCTGGACCGCGAGCGCCGTCAGCGGGGTCTTTTCCGAGGGCTTCCAGACGACGGCATCGCCGCAGACGAAGGCGAGCGCGGCGTTCCAGCTCCAGACCGCGACCGGGAAGTTGAAGGCCGAGATGACGCCGACGACGCCGGCCGGATGCCACTGCTCCTGCAGCCGGTGGTCGGGCCGCTCGGAGCCCATGGTCAGGCCGTAAAGCTGGCGCGACAGGCCGACGGCGAAGTCGCAGATGTCGATCATCTCCTGGACCTCGCCGAGGCCCTCGGACGGAACCTTGCCGACCTCGATGGTGACGAGGCGTCCGAGATCGTCCTTCGCCGTCCGCAGTGCCTCGCCCAGCAGCCGCACGAACTCGCCGCGCCGCGGCGCGGGGACGGTGCGCCATTGCAGGAACGCGTCATGCGCTTTCGCGACGAGATCCGACGCCTCCGTCGGTGTGGTGTCGCGGATCTCGGCCACGGTCTCGCCGGTGAGGGGCGAGCGAACTGCCCGCGTGCCGCCCTTGTGCCGCGTCAGATCGACACCCAGCGTGTTCAGGAGGCCGGCGACTTCGTCGGCGAGGCGCTGCGGATGAGCCATGTGTTCGTCCTTGCACAGTTGACATGTTCGGACTGTCGGTATCTCCCGTCGGCTCTCGGGCTGCAAGGGACGCTCTGTTGTACCCCCATGCCAATTTGGAATGGCGAGGAATGAATGGGTCTTTCGCGCAGTCTGATGCCCTCGCTCCAGGAGCTGACGACGTTCGAGGCGGCCGCGCGCCATGGCAATTTCACCATGGCCGCGGATGAGCTCGCCCTGACCCAGAGCGCCGTCAGCAAGCAGGTTCGTCAGCTCGAAGAGACCCTCGGGGTGGTCCTGTTCGACCGCACCAAAGGGCGTGTGACGCTGACGCGGCTCGGCGAGCGCTATATGCGGTCGGCGCGGCGTATCCTGCGTGACTACGAGACCGAGACGCATTCGATCATCGCGGCGGCCGGCAGCGAGTCCGCGCTCCGGCTGGCGGTGCTGCCGACCTTCGCCTCGCGGTGGCTGATTCCCCGCCTGCCCGAGTTTCTGGCTGACCATCCCGACGTCACCGTCATAATGTCGACCGAACCCGAGCCCTTCGACTTCTCCGAAAAGGTGGTGGACGTCGCGATCCACTACGGAGCGCCGAACTGGCCGCATGGCGAGACGGTCTATCTCTGCCACGAGAGCATCGTGGCGGTTTCCAGCCCGTCCTACACCAAGGCCCTGGGCCTTGGAAAAGCCGGCGATCTGGCGGGAGCGACGCTGCTGCAGCAGGCGTCACGCCCCAGCCTCTGGCAGGAGTGGTTCCATGCCTGCGGGGCGGAGCATCCCCATCCCTACCGTGGCCCGCTGTTCGACCAGTTCGCGATGACCAGCCAGGCCGCGGCGGCGGGGATGGGCGTGGCGCTCGTGCCGACGTTCCTCGTCGAGCAGGAACTCGCCAGTGGCCAGCTCGTGGCGCTCGAAGAGCCGTCGTACAAGGGCAATGGCGCCTATTACGTGGTCACCCCGCTCCGGGTGCAGCATGCGCCGCTGGTGGCCGCATTCGTAACCTGGATCAGGCAGGTGGCCGGGCGCTGAGACTTGCAAGGTCGGCGCCGATTGCTGCCGATGCCTGACGACCGGCGTGTTCGCCTTCCAGCGCCTGCAGCAGGATTTCGGCGGGATGCGGCGGGCGCCGTCCCTTCAGGCGATGGGTTTGGCAGCGGCAGGAAAAGCCGCTTGCCGCGACCGCTCCTTCAGTCAGGCTGTCCAGCGGCTTGCGCCAGCTCATGTCGAAGAGTTTTCTCGACATCGCGGCATGCTCGCGCTCATGGCCGAACAGTCCACGGTCACCTTGAGGCCGGCCGCGTCGAGCGACAGGATGCGCGTCAGGTGGCGCGACGTGTCGATGACGATCCCCGCCGTCAACGACTGCCCGTTCGTGCCGGTGCCGCCGCCGCGCGCTGTCAGCGGCAAGGCCCCGCCCTCAGCGCTGGCCGCCAGCGAGACGGCGAGGTTTAGGTCTTCTCCGGTCCGCGGAAACAGCACCGCGGCGGGCAGGACCTGGTAGATGCTGTTGTCGGTCGCCGACACGAGACGGCTGGCCGTATCCCGGCCGACCTCGCCTGCAAATCCCTGCTGCTGCAGTTGCGTGAGGTAGAGGTCGACCGACGCCGCGTGCGGTCGCGCGCGAAGGGCGGGTGCGTTCATCGCGTCACGCGCGGATCTTCTGTTCCAGGCTGGCGAGGGCGCTTTCCCGGGAGCGCGCTTCCATCTCCGCGTAGAGCGCGGTCTCGTCGGCGACCGCCGCGCCGAGGTCGTCGATGAAGGCGGCCCGGTTGGCCTGCGCTGCGAAGTTCCGCTGGGATTCGTCGCCGAGATTGGACTGGAAGATGCCAGCCGCGCTCACCGGCAGAAAATCCTCGTAGGTGATCGGCTCAGCCGTGAGGAAACCCTCGGCGATCAGCGTTTCGGTGTCGCGCTCTCTCGGAAGCCCCGGCCTGCCGGTGGGGAGGTAGCGGAAGAAGGCGAGCTCCGCGCGGCGCAACGTCTCCTCGTCGTCGGGGAAGGCCTCGAACGCGCGGGAGAGAGCCAGCATGTAGTCGGCGGCATTGCTGCCGTCACCCTTGACCTGCACCTGATCGCGAACCTCGGCGAGCAGCCGGTCATAGAGGGCACGGCCTTTCGGCGTGAGGGCGATGCCGCGCTGCTCGACCTCGCCGAAGCGGGCGGTATGGGTTCCCTGCGCGAGACTCTCGTCGTCGCCCGCGGTGAACGCGACCGGCTCCTCCAGGGCCTTGAAGCTCGTCTGCCGCAGCAGGATCGGCACACGCCGGGGCGGGGGGCCCTCGATCACGGCTTTCGGTGAAATCCCCTGCGCCGGCATTCGATCCTGCACGGCGTCGATGTCGAGCGTTCGCGGCGTCAGATGGTTGATGTGCGGCCCCTTGAAGCAGACGACATCCGCCAGCAACGGGTGCGCGGCCCGCAGTCGCTGGTAGACGTCGACCGGGACCGTCGCCTCGCTGTGCCAGCGGAAGGTTTCGAGCGCCTCCGCCACGAACCGTTCGGCTTCTTCAGGGTTGAGGCCGCCCTTCGCCTCGGCGGTGTCGATGAGGCCGAGGCAGCCCGCGGTGAAGATCTGACGCTCCGCCAGGATGGCCGCGGCTTCTGCCCGCAGGGCCTCGTCCTTGATGAGGTCGAGGCGGAGCAGCGAGGTGAAGACCCGGAAGGGATTGCGGCGCAGCGACTCCGCCTCGACCGGACGGAAGGCGGTGGAATGCACCGGCACTCCGGCGACGGAAAGATCGTAGTAGCCGACGGGGACCATGCCCATGACGGCGAACAGGCGCCGCATCGTCGAGAGCTCCTCAGGCGTGCCGAGGCGGATGGCACCATGCCGCTCGAGGTCGAGACGCTCGACCTCGCCATTGTCGACGAGCCGCTGGTCGAGGACACGGTCGGCGTGGCGCGTGTCGGTGTTGACCTCCGCCACCAGCGTCATCAGCGTGCCGTACTGCGGGACCTCCGTCCGGTACATGTCCGACATGGCCTTCGAAAACCGGATGCGGATATCGTCGGCGGATGTGAAACCGGTATGCGTCGGCATGGGAAGGTACTCCTGATCCTCGATCAAACCCAGTCTAGGACGGAAGGCGGCGGGAGATGAGCGACCACTGCTCATCGGTCCATTCCAAACTGGAATGATAAAAAGCCAGGCGATCGCCAAGGGAAGCTTGAGGGGCCATGGGTGGCCGCGGAAGCGTGAGCCGATCGCCGGAACGGTCGCGGTTGCCCCGCCCGATCTCGGCCGGACGACAGCCGAAGGATTCGAGAGAATAGACGAACCGCTGCGCAGCGCTCCGCCCCATGCCGGTCTCGGCTGCGGGTGCCGTCGACCGACCCCGTCCCAAGAGCCCTCCGCGTACGATCGTTGTTCCGCCGGATCGGTGCCACGTTCGGCCGGACCGATGGAAGATCGGCGTTGCCCGCGGCCGCCGCCTCGTTGCCAGTTCGCACCGAGGAGGCAAAACAGTGTTCAGCCGGAGTGTTCAGGTTCAGCCCGGATCTAGGATATCGGCAGCGCCTGACCGTTTCCCGGCAGATCGACGGTTCTTGTCCCGTCGTTGAAGGATGTGACGAAGGGCTCCACGTCGGCGGCGGGGATGGCCCGCGCGAAATAGTAGCCTTGCATGAAATCGCATCCCAGCGCCTGCATCGTCGACGCCTCGAAGCTCGTCTCGATACCCTCGGCCACGACGTCCATGCCCATGGCGCGGCCGAGCTGCACGACCGAGCGGATGATCGTCTGTGCGGACTTCGTCCGCGACAGGCCGGTCACGAAGGAACGGTCGATCTTCAATTTGTCGAAACGGAAGTCGATCAGGTATTTCAGGCTGGAGAAGCCGGTACCGAAGTCGTCCAGCGCGATCAGGAAGCCCATCTCGCGGATCTTCTCCAGCATCGAATGGGTGTTCCTCGACGGATCGAGCAGCAGGCCCTCGGTGATCTCGAAGGTAATCCGGCTCGCCTCGACTTTCGTCTCCCGCAGAAGATCCGACAGCATCAGCGGTAGATCGACATGGCGGAACTGCGCCGGCGAAAGGTTGATGGCGACGTCGAGGTCGGGCCAGAGGGCAGCCTTGCGGATCGCCTGCCGAAGGACCCAGTCGCCGAGCGGCAGCATCAGGCCGCTTTCCTCGGCAATCGGAATGAAGACGGACGGCGGCACGGCACCCATCTTGGGGTGGGTCCAGCGAAGCAAGGCCTCGACGCCCGTCACCTTGTTGCGGCGCGCCGATATGATCGGTTGGAAGAAGAGGTCCAGGTCGTCGTTCTCCAGCGCGTTGCGGAGTTCGATCTCGATCTGGCGGCTTTCCTCCAGCTTGAGCGCCATCTCCTGGTCGAAGAACACCGTCTGGTTCCGTCCCTGCTTCTTGGCGACGTAGAGAGCGATGTCGGCATGGCGCATCAGTTCTTCCGCGGAATCTCCGTGTTGCGGAAACTCCGCCAGTCCGAGCGAAGCGGTGACGCGCACTGGGGTTGCGTCGACGACGAAGGGCGCGGAGAAAGCTTTCGAAACCATGGCCTCGAGGCGACCGCCCTCGCTTGCTCCGCTCGACCGATGCAGGATGGCGAACTCGTCGCCGCCGAAGCGGGCCACCAGGCAGTCCGGATCGAAGCTGTCGCGCAGGCGCAGGCCGACTTGCTTGATCAGATCGTCGCCGGCGTGATGGCCCATCGTGTCGTTGATGTCCTTGAAGCGATCGATGTCGAGATAGCCGACGATCGAACCTTCCGGTCGACTGGCACCGACCGCCGCGGTCGCCACCGCGTGATTGACCGCAGCGATGAACATCGGCCGGTTCGGCAGGCCCGAGAGCGCGTCGTGCGACGCTTCGTGCCGCGCCCGCGCCTCGTTGCCGGCAAGCTCCGACGATGCCGACGTCAACCGCCTCAGCATCTTCGCCGACAGGAACCACATGCCGATCACCCCGACGAGCAGAAGCGGCAGCACGACCGTCAGAAGCGGCTGTCCCGGCTGGCTCGTGGTCCACGTCAGATAGTCGCCGCTCTGGCCGTCATCGGTCTCGAACGGTTCCGAGACGACATTGCCGCTGGATCGATCGCTCGCGGTGAAGTGGAGCTTGGGAATGAGCAAGGAGCCGCCGACGGCGTCGATGAAGTCCGCGTCGATCTGGTTCACGGTCACCAGCAGAAAGGGTTTGCCGCGGAGCAGCGAGAGGTCGACGTTCGGGACGATGGTCATCGACGCGATGATCGTCGGCTTGCCGTCGATGAGCGTGATCTTGGCGCTCCATTTCGCCGACTGAAGGGCCCCTTTGAGGAACCTGTACCGACCTTGCTTGGCGGAGAACTCGGCCGTCCGGTCGATGCCGGAAGCGGTGGCGCGTCCGCGGGCGACGTCGACGACGTCCTTCAGGTCGCCGCGGCGCTGCAGATAGAGTGTGGGATCGACACGCTCGCTGTTGCGAAAGGCGTAGATCGGCTCGTCGCGATCGTTGAGGATGTAGACTTCGTCGTGACCGAAAGTTTCGGTGAAATAGTAGCCGAAATTGGCGTCGGCGAAGGCGAGATCGAACGTGTTGGAGACGTTGGCGACGGCGTCGTCCCACCAGGCGATCGTCTTCTGTTGCTCAAGGGTGCGCTCGACGCTCTGGGTCAGCGCATTTTCGATCCGCATGCGCTCGGCATGGAGCTCCGCTCTGTTCGATTGCAGGCCGATGAAGATGACCAGAGCAATGAGCGTGAACCCGGAAACTGCGATCGCCACCCCGATGCCGAGAGTGAGGCTCCGGAGGGGGCGGTGGGGCGTGGCGCCGTTTCTGTCCGGTGGTGAGTGCATCGACGCCTCAGATTCGTAAGGAGGTTAACTGATAGGGCCTAATCAGATGTAAACCCTCATCTCCGTCACCCCTCGGCAAAGGGCGGCTGCCCCTCCTGTGGCCTCTCCTCGGCTCCTGTTTCATTCGGGTCTTTGCGCAGGACCATCAACCGGTGTCGTCCGCAGTTCGGGGATCGGGCGCGGCCGCTGATGACCGGGCATTTATCCGCGCTCTGGGATCTCCGCTGGCTCCGGAGCTTTTCGACCTCGCCATTACCAGTGTCGCCTGTGCCGGCGAACTTTCGCCGGTTTCGGGCTGGGGCGGTCCGACAGCAGGGAAACGGCAGGCGGGGGCTGCGCTGTGGATGTGGCAGATCCTCGCGGAAGCACGGACGAGATTGCTGCCCTCATCGGCAGGCAAGCGCCAAGTCCGCCGGTTCTAAAAGACACCGGCGGACGCCTTGGCTTTCACTGACGGTTCGTCGTGCCCGTCTGCGGGAAGATCAGAGGGCGTAGCCGACCCAGACGTTCGGCTCTTGATAGAGACCGGTCTGGCGTTCGAGATCGACCTCGATCGGGGCGAGGGCGCCTTTCAGCACATAGGATGCCGAGGCAGCGAAGCGGTGGCCGATCCAGGTTTCCCAGAACGAGACGTGTTCCTCGACCACCATCGACCGTTCGCAGGCCCCGATGATCCTGGCGCCTTGGGCGACATGGCTGCGCAGCCAGGGATCGAAGACTTCGCCTTTGTCGTTTCGCCACCCCGCATATTCGGTCATCGGCACATGCGGATGCTGCCATTTGATCGAGGGACGGACAGGCACGACGAGCGCGTCGTATCCCCGCGCGATCGCCATCTTCTTCAGTTCGCGGATCATGCGCTGCGCATAGCCCTTGCCGCGGTGTTCGGTGGGCACCGATACCGCGAGGGCCCCGAGGACGTTCACGGGACCGGCGGAGGTGCGGGCACCGGTCTCGACGAGCCAATCCCAGCCTTCCTGCGGCAGATCCTGAAGGTCGCCGGCGTAGTGGAAGGGAACGCAATTGGCCAAGGCCACGGGTTCGTCGTCGACCTCGTCGACCAGACAAAGCTGCAAGTCCGCATGATCTTCCAGAATGTCGGAATAAAACTCCTGGTGCGCCCGCGTATGGCTGAGAAACTCGAAAGGCTCCCAGATGACATCCTCGAGTCGACTGGCCGCTTCGGCCAGCGCCGGACTGCTGGCCCGCGAGCGCACTACTAGATTATCCACGACCACGCTTTGCTCCAGCCCTGCCATCGTCTTTCATTAAAAATGTAACTGCCTTTCCGCAGATTCGCATCCGAAAGGAAAGCCGCTCACAGGCAAGAGCGCCGATCGCCATTGAAGGCACGAAGCAGGGAGTCGATGTTTGGTCCTGTCTGGCCGGCTTACTCACACTCTCTCTCTATAAGGGAGATCTGCCTCGGGGTGGTGAGTGCGGTTTGGGGTCGTGTTCCCGCGGTGGCCATCATCCTGCCCTGTCGGGGACGACAGGCCTGCTTCGGGGCGCAGATCCGGAAATGGACCGGTCGCGCCTGGAAAGGATGTGGTGGGTGAGGGGATCCAGACGTTCGGATCATGCTGGGCGGTGGGGTTCGCCCTCGCAGAGAGCTTTTTTTCGATGGGATCGACGGAATGATCGGAACCCT
>NZ_JBUZWG020000012.1:0-173507 GCF_055730125.2 Mesocryomonas fontinalis
GGCATGGGAGTGATCGACCTCGTTGCCGTCGACGGCGCGACGGTGCCGGGACGCCATAGACGTTTTCGGTGATATAGGGTAGGGGGTACCCTATGGCACACCTCTCGAAAGACCCCGCAAAGCTCGTCGCCCGGATCCGCCGCCTCCAGGGACAACTGGATGCCGTGGCGCGGGCGCTCGAGAACGACACCCCCTGCGGCGAGGTCCTCCAGCTCGTCGCCTCGATCCGCGGCGCGGTGAACGGGCTGACCGTGGAACTGATCGAGGACCATGTGCGCCACCACGTGGTCGATCCCGACGCCGAGACCGATCCGGACAAGGCGCGGGGCGCCGCCGATCTCCTGGTGGTGCTCAGGACCTATTTGAAGTGAGGAAGCACGCCATGACGGACCTGCCGGTTTCAACCGCCACCCACCGCCATGATTTCCTCGGCGAGAACCACGGGCGCAACGAGCGCCGCGTGCGCGCGGTGATCGCGTTGACCGTCGCCATGATGGTGGTCGAGATCGCCGCGGGCGTCGCCTACGGCTCGATGGCGCTGGTCGCCGACGGGCTGCACATGTCGACGCATGCGGTCGCCATGCTGATCGCGGCCGGCGCCTATTTCTATGCCCGCAAGCATGTTGCCAACCCTCGCTTCACCTTCGGTACGGGAAAGTTCGGCGATCTCGCGGGCTTTGCGAGCGCGGTGATCCTGGCGCTGATCGCGGTGTTCATCGCCTATGAGAGCTTCCTGCGCCTCGCCAACCCGGTGCCGATCTCGTTCGGGTCGGCGATCGGCGTCGCCGTGCTCGGCCTTGCGGTCAACCTCGTCTCGGCCTGGCTCCTGAAGGACGACCACGCGCATCATCACCACGGGCACGGGCATGGGCATGGGCATGGTGATGGGCATGGTGATGGTCAGGAGCACGGGCACGGCGAGGGCCACGGCGCCCATGGCGGCGGCGGGCACGACAACAACCTTCGCGCCGCCTACGTCCACGTGCTGGCGGACGCGCTGACCTCGGTACTCGCGATCGCCGCGCTGGGTCTTGGCAGCGTCTACGGCTGGATCTGGCTGGATCCGGTGATGGGCATCGTCGGGGCGCTGGTCATCGCCCGCTGGTCGTGGGGCCTCGTGCGCGACGCCGGCGGCGTGCTGCTCGACTATGTGCCGGAGGGCGAGGACCTGCCGGAGGAAATCCGCGAGGCGATCGAGGTGGACGGCGACAAGATCACCGACCTCCACGTCTGGCAGGTCGGGCCCGGCCATCACGCGGCGATCGTCTCGATCGCGACGGCGCGCCCGCGCCCGCTCGGTGCCTACCGCGCCAAGCTCGCGCACATCCACGACCTGTCCCACCTGACGGTCGAGATCGACGCCCCCTCGCAGGCCGCCTGAAGCGCCCTCGACCTGGGGAAACGTAATAGCGATGGTCGGCCCCGTGCCGGCCGCGCGCGTGACGCCGTGACGCGGCCGAGGCTTGTCCTCCGTCTTCTCTCGACGATGCGCTCGCTGATCCGGACGCTCAGGCGATAAGCATTCTCTCTGCATCACGATCCGGCGCACAGCGCTCCGGGGATCGTGAAATCCACCCGTCGCCGGCGGTCAACGACGGATGGCGGGCCGTTTCGTCGATCCTTACGGTTTCCTTATGCCGGGCCCCCACATTCCGTATCGAGAGCTTATGCGGGACGGCGTAGCTATCGGGGACCGCATCAAGGAACCCGTTACATGGACATCGTTTATCTCGCCGTCGGCATCGGCTTCTTCGCCGTGATGGCGGGCTATGCCCGCTGGGCCGCGAAGGCCTGAGCCATGCTGGATCTCATCCTCGGCTCCTCCGTCGCCCTCGGGCTTCTCGGCTACCTCGTCTTCGCCCTCGTGCGTCCCGAGAAATTCTAGAGCATCCGGCGATTGGGTGGACTCACCCGGTCAAGTAAAGATGCCCTAGCTTCAAACAGATAGAGCGTCATTTGTGGATCCGACTGGATGCACGGCGCTCTGATCCCGCGCCGACACGTCGTTCGTCCGCATCCTGGGGCCGCCTGGCCCGGGGAATGCCCACGCGCGGCTGCGGCGATCTCCCATCGAAAGAACCATAGCGATGACAGCGATCGGCTGGCTTCAGATTGTCCTTCTGTTCGCGGCGGTGCTCGTCTGCGCCGTGCCGCTCGGCGCGTTCATGGCGCGCGTCTTCGCCGGCGAGCGAAACTTCCTATCGCCGGTGCTCGGGCCCCTCGAGCGCGGCTTCTTCAAACTGTCCGGCATCGACCCGGCCAAGGAGCAAGGCTGGCTCGCCTACACCGTCGGCATGCTGATGTTCAACGGGCTCGGCTTCGTCCTCCTCTACGCGATGCTGCGCCTGCAGGGCGTGCTGCCGTTCAACCCGCAGGGCTTTGCCGGCGTCTCGCCGGACCTTGCCTTCAACACCGCGGTCAGCTTCGTCACCAACACCAACTGGCAGTCCTATGGCGGCGAGACCACCATGAGCCATTTCAGCCAGATGGCGGGTCTTGCCGTGCAGAACTTCCTGTCGGCGGCGACCGGCATCGCGCTGGCGGTGGCGCTGGTGCGGGCCTTCGCCCGCTCGGGCCTGCAGACGGTCGGCAACTTCTACGTCGACATGACCCGCGCCGTTCTCTACGTGCTGCTGCCGCTCGCCATCGTCACCGGCCTCGCGCAGGTCGCGATGGGCAGCCCGCAGACGTTTGAGGCCTCCGTTACCGCGACGACGCTCGAGGGCAGCCAGCAGACGCTGGCGCTCGGGCCCGTCGCCTCGCAGATCGCGATCAAGCAGCTCGGCACCAATGGCGGTGGCTTCTACAACGCCAACGCCGCCCACCCTTACGAGAACCCGTCGCCGCTCTCCAACTTCCTGACGATCTGGCAGATGCTGGTGGTCTCCTCGGCGCTGGTCTTCGCCTTCGGCCACCTCATCGGCGACCGCCGGCAGGCGAGGGCGATCATCGCCACCATGGCGATCCTTCTCGTCGTCGGCGTCGGCATCGCCTACTGGGCGGAGGCCGCCGGCACGCCCTCGCTCGTCGCCGCCGGGCTCGATCCCGCAGGCGGCAACATGGAGGGCAAGGAGGTCCGCTTCGGCCTCGCCGCCTCGGCCCTCTTCGCCGGTGTGACCACCGGTCTCTCGGACGGCGCCGTCAACGCCATGCACGGCTCGCTGACGCCGATCGGCGGAATGGTGCCGATGTTCCTGATCCAGCTCGGCGAGATCCTGCCGGGCGGCACCGGCTCGGGGCTCTACGGCATCCTGGTGATGGCGATCATCGCGGTCTTCGTCGCCGGCCTGATGGTCGGGCGCACGCCGGAATATCTCGGCAAGAAGATCGAGGCCAAGGAGGTGAAGATGGCGGTGCTCGCGATCCTCATCCTGCCGACCGCGATCCTCGGCTTCTCCGCCGTCGCCTCGGTGCTCCCCACCGCGCTCGCCGGCCTCGGCAATGCCGGACCGCACGGCCTGTCGGAAATCCTCTACGCCTACTCCTCGGCGGCCGGCAACAACGGCTCGGCCTTCGGCGGCCTCTCTGCCAACAGCCCCTGGTGGAACACGACGCTGGGCCTTGCCATGCTGCTCGGCCGCTTCGCCTACATCGTGCCGATGATGGCGATCGCCGGCTCGCTGGTCGGCAAGACGCGGCTTGCCGCCTCCTCGGGCACGTTCCCGACCACCGGACCGCTGTTCGTCGGCCTGCTCGCCGGCCTGATCCTGATCCTCGGCGGCCTGCAGTTCTTCCCGGCGCTGGCGCTCGGACCCTTGGCCGAACACGTGCAGATGATCGGCGGCAAGACCTTCTGATCCTCCCCCGCCCCCGGGGGTGCGCGGCAAGGAGCCGCGTACCCGCCGTCGCCTGAAATGACATGCCAGCGCCCCGCGCCGGCTCCCCCAGAACCCTCGGAGTAAACCCATGGCCGCCTCAACGGCATCCGCCATCGCCTCGCCGGACCTTCTCGGCCGCGCCGTCGTCGACGCGTTCCGCAAGCTCGACCCGCGCCAGCTCGCCAAGAACCCGGTGATCTTCGTCACCGAGATCGTCGCCCTCCTCGTCACCGTGCTGTTCGTGCGGGACATCCTCGCCGGCAACCCGCTGGCCTTCACCGGCCAGATCATGGCCTGGCTCTGGTTCACCGTGCTGTTCGCCAACTTCGCCGAGGCCGTCGCGGAAGGCCGTGGCCGGGCGCAGGCGGACAGCTTGCGCAAGGCGCGGACGGACACCATCGCCAAGCGCCTGACCAGCCCGAAGGACCGGGCAGGCTTTGCCGAGGTCTCCGCGCTCGACCTGAAGGTCGGCGACTTCGTCGTCGTCGAGCCCGGCGACATCGTGCCGGGCGACGGCGAGATCGTCGAGGGCATCGCCTCGGTCAACGAGGCGGCGATCACCGGCGAATCCGCGCCCGTGATCCGCGAGGCCGGCGGCGACCGTTCCGCCGTCACCGGTGGCACCACGGTGCTGTCCGACTGGATCGTCGTGCGCATCGTCGCGGCGCCCGGCTCGAGCTTCCTCGACAAGATGATCGCGCTGGTCGAAGGCGCCGAGCGGCAGAAGACGCCGAACGAGATCGCGCTGACCATCCTCCTCGTCGGCATGACGCTGATCTTCATGATCGCCGTCGTGACGCTCGCCGGCCTCGGCCGCTATGCCGGCGCCATCGTGCCGGTGCCGATCCTCGTGGCGCTCCTCGTCACGCTGATCCCGACCACCATCGGCGGCCTGCTTTCGGCCATCGGCATCGCCGGCATGGACCGGCTGATGCGACATAACGTGCTCGCCATGTCCGGCCGCGCGGTGGAGGCGGCGGGCGACGTCGACACGCTGCTCCTCGACAAGACCGGCACCATCACCTTCGGCAACCGCATGGCGTCCGAGATCGTCGCCGTCCCCGGCGTCACCGATGCGGAGGCTGCGGCCGCCGCGGTGCAGGCGAGCCTTGCCGACGAGACGGCGGAAGGCCGCTCGATCCTGACGCTTGCTCGCGAAAAATACGGCGTCGACGTCCCCGCCACCCCGGAGGCGGGCGCCGTGTTCATCGAGTTCTCCGCTGCGACCCGTCTCTCCGGCGTCGACGTCGGCGGGCGGCAGCTTCGCAAGGGATCGATCGACGCGATCCGCAAGTTCGTGGCGGACGCCGGCAACACGTCGGCCGAGCCGGCCGCCTTCACCCAGGCGGTCGAGCGCATCGCCCGCTCCGGCGGCACGCCGCTCGGCCTTTGCGAGGGAGCGCGCCTGCTCGGCGTCATCCACCTCAAGGACGTCGTCAAGCCCGGCATCAAGGAGCGCTTCGCCGAGCTTCGCCGCATGGGCATCCGCACCGTCATGGTGACCGGCGACAACCCGGTGACCGCCGCGGCGATCGCCTCGGAAGCCGGCGTCGACGACTTCATCGCCGAGGCGACGCCGCAGGACAAGCTGAACTACATCCGCAACGAGCAGCGGCAGGGCCGGCTGGTCGCGATGTGCGGCGACGGCACCAACGACGCCCCGGCGCTGGCCCAGGCCGATGTCGGCGTCGCCATGCAGACCGGCACCCAGGCCGCCCGCGAGGCCGGCAACATGGTCGACCTCGACTCGGATCCGACCAAGCTGATCGAGGTGGTCGGCATCGGCAAGCAACTCCTCATGACCCGCGGCGCGCTGACGACGTTCTCGATCGCCAACGACGTCGCGAAATACTTCGCGATCATCCCGGCGCTGTTCATCGCGGCGATCCCCGAGCTCGGCCTCCTCAACGTCATGGGCCTCGCCTCGCCGGAAAGCGCGATCCTCTCGGCGGTGATCTTCAACGCGCTGGTCATCGTCGCGCTGATCCCGCTGGCGCTGAAGGGGGTGAAGTACACGCCCGGCGACGCCGGCTCGATCCTGCGCCGCAACCTCCTGATCTACGGCCTCGGCGGCATTCTCGTGCCGTTCGTCGGCATCAAGCTGATCGACATGGTCGTGGCGGGGCTGGGGCTGGTGTAGCGCAGCGGCGGCGCGTTTTCCGTCGAGGCCGCAGCGCGCCTTTTGCCAAGTTTTCGGCGCGCACCCGCCTCTGCCCTGCCGGGCATCTCCCCCTCAGGTGGGGAGATGGGCGGCAGCCCAGAGGGGAGCGAACCGCACCAACGTCCCGTCAGTCCAAATCCCAAAGGAACTCCGATGCTCTCCCAACTTCGCCCCGCTTTGACGCTTCTCGTCATCCTCAGCGCTCTGACGGGCCTCGCCTATCCCGTCGCCATGACCGGCGTCGCCGGCGTCGTCTTTCCGGACGCCGCGAACGGCAGCCTCGTCCTGCGCGACGGCAAGGTGGTCGGCTCCAGCCTGATCGGCCAGGCCTTCACCCGGCCGGAATATTTCAAGCCGCGCCCGTCGGCCGCGGGCACCGGCTATGATGCCAGCGCCTCGTCCGGCACCAATCTCGGACCGACTTCCGCCAAGCTCGCCGAGCGCCTGAAGACCGACGCCGCCGCCTTGCGCGCCGAGGGTATCGCCGGTCCGCTCCCGGCCGATGCGATCACCACCTCCGGCAGCGGCCTCGACCCCGACATCTCGCCGGCCTTCGCGATGGCGCAGGTCCCGGGCGTCGCCGCCGCCCGCAGGATGAGCCCGGCCGACGTCTCGGCTCTCGTCGCCGCCAACACCGCCGGCCGCACCCTCGGCATCCTCGGCGAGCCCCGCGTCAACGTCCTCGCCCTCAACCTCGCGCTCGACCGGGAAGTGCCAAAGCCGTAAGGCAGAGCCATGAGTGCCGACCAACCCTTGCGGGCCTCGCCCGATGCGCTGATCGCCGCCGCCGAGCGCGAGGGACGGGGAAGCTTGCGCATCTTCCTCGGCGCGGCGCCGGGCGTCGGCAAGACCTATGCGATGCTGCAGGCGGCGAAGGCGGCGCGGGTGGATGGCGCCGACGTGGTGGTCGGTCTCGTCGAGACGCATGGCCGCGCGGAGACCGAGGCGATGGTCGCCGGGCTCGACGTCATCGCCAAGAAGGGCGTGCCCTATCGCGGCCGCCTGGTTCCCGAGTTCGACGTCGACGCCGCGCTGGCGCGCCGCCCGGCGCTGCTGCTGGTCGACGAGTACGCGCATTCGAACGTCCCCGGCAGCCGCCACCCGAAGCGCTGGCAGGACGTGCGCGACCTCCTCGCCGCGGGGATCGACGTCTGGACGACGCTGAACATCCAGCACGTCGAGAGCCTCAACGACGTCGTCCAGCGCATCACCGGCGTCCGGGTGCGCGAGACCGTTCCGGATACCGCGCTGGAGAAGGCGGACGAGATCATCCTCGTCGACCTGCCCTCGGACGAACTCCTGAAGCGCCTCGCGGACGGCAAGATCTACGTCGAGGACACCGCGCAGCGCGCCATCCAGAGCTTCTTCAAGCCCGGCAACCTCAGGGCGCTGCGCGAGCTGGCGCTGCGCCGCGTCGCCGCGCATGTCGACACCGATTTGCTGGAGCGCATGCAGGGCGGCGCGATCGAGGGTCCCTGGGCCGCCGGCGAGAAGATCCTCGTCTGCGTCGGGCCGAACCGGATGGCCGAGCGGGTGGTGCGCCAGGCGAAGCGCCTCGCCGACCTCCTCGACGCGCCGTTTATGGCGGTGACGATCGAACGCCCGGGCGTCAGTGTCCCCGCCGAGGCGCGGCGGCTCCTGCAGGCGGGCATGCACCTGGCCGAGAGCCTCGGGGCGGAAACCCGGTCGCTGGTCGCCGACGATCTGCCGGCTGAACTCCTGCGCACCGCGCGGTTCGAGAACGTCACCCAGATCGTCATCGGCCAGGCCCGCTGTGCCGGGGCCTTCGGCTGGTTCCGCCGCAACCTCGCCGACGCCCTGACCCACAAGGCGCGGGGCATCGCCATCCACATCGTCACCGCCGAGGCGGTGGACGGCACGCCGGCGGCGCGGTTCGTCGTCCCGCCTTTCGGCGAACTCCGCGGCTACGGCGTGGCGGCCGTCGGCGTCGCGCTCGCCACCCTCGTCGGCCAAGGCCTGTCGCGGGTGATCGCGCTGCCGAACATGTCGATGTTCTACCTCATCGCCGTGGTCATTCCGGCCTTCCGCTTCGGCGTCTGGCCGGCGGTGTTCGCCTCGGGGCTCGCCTTTCTCGCCTACAACTTCTTCTTCATCGCCCCGACCTTCTCGTTCACCGTCGCCCGGCCGCACGAGGTGGTGACGCTGCTGATCTTCCTCGGCATCGCCGCCGCGATGTCAGCGATCGCCGGGCAGACGCGCGAGCAGGCGAAGGCGACCGTCCGGCTCACCCGCGCCACGCGGCGGCTCTACGAGTTCACCCGCCGGCTGTCGGCGCTGGCCGGCGAGCAGGCGGTGGCGGACGCGGCGGTGGCCGAAGTCCACGCCGCGACCAACCGGGCGACGGTGATCCTGCTCGTGCCGGCCTCCAGCGAAGGCGGCGCGCGCGGCCGGGTGCAGGCAGCCGGCGCGGAGGATGCCGGTGTCCGCGATCCGGCGGCGGACGCGCTGGCGATCGCCGCGGCCTGGCCGCCGGAGGACCGGCTGGACACCGCCTCGATGACCGCCGCGCACTGGGCGCTGCTGCACGACGAGAACGCCGGCGCCGATACCGGCACCTTGCCGAACGCGCCCTGGCTGTTCGTGCCGCTGCGGGTGCCCGGCCGCCGCGTCGGCGTGCTCGGCGTCGAGCGCGGCCCGGCCGACGCGGCGCTCGACGGCGAGGCGATGGTGCTGGTCGAGACGCTGGCCGAGCAGACCGCCGCCGCGCTCGCGCGCACCGCCCTGTCCACCGAGGTCGCGACGGCGCGCACGGCGGCCGAGACCGAGCGCGTGCGCAACATCCTCCTCGCCTCGATTAGCCATGATTTCCGCACCCCGCTCGCCTCGGTGCTGGGCGCGGCGACGAGCCTCCTCGAGTACGGCGGCCAGATCTCGCCGGAGGGGCAGCGGGACCTGCTCGTCCAGATGCGCGAGGAGGCCGAGCACCTCGACGGCATGGTCCGCAACCTCCTGTCGATGACCCGGCTCGAGGCCGGCGGGCTCGACATCCGCCGCGACTGGCTGGACGCCGAGGAGGCGGTGCACCGGGCGGTCGCGCTCGCCCGCAAGCGCGGCGCGCCGCAGCACTTCACCGTCTCCATCGCCCCAGACCTGCCGCTGATCTTCGCCGACCAGAGCCTCATCGACCAGGTGCTGGCGAACGTCATCGGCAATGCCGTGCGCTATGCCGGAGCTGCGGCGACCATCGCGCTGTCGGTGCGCACGGCATCGGATGCGCTGGAGATCGAGATCGCCGACGACGGTCCGGGCATCCCGGCCGACGTCTTGCCGCATGTCTTCGAGAAATTCGTCCGGGCCGCGTCGAGCGCGGCCGACGGCGGCGAGGGCTCCGGCCTTGGTCTCGCCATCACCAGGGGTATCGTCGAGGCGCATGGCGGCACGGTCGATGCCACCAGCCCGCCGGCCGGCCAGCCCCGGGGCGCGTCCTTCCTCATCCGCTTGCCCATCCGCCTGTCCCCCCGCGAAGGATCCATGCCGTGATCGGTGCCACCATTCTCGTCGTCGACGACGAACCCGCCATCCACCGTTTCCTGACCCCGGCGCTCGAGGCCAACGGCTTCGTGCCGCTGCGCGCCGACACCGCGGCGCAGGGGCTGGCCATGGTCGCCAGCCGCAAGCCCGCCGTCGTCGTCCTCGACCTCGGCCTGCCCGACATGGATGGGGCGGAGGTGATCCGGCGGCTGCGGGCGTGGACGGACGTGCCGATCATCGTCCTCTCCGCGCGCGACCGGGAGAGCACCAAGGTCGAGGCGCTGGATCTCGGCGCCGACGACTTCGTCAGCAAGCCCTTCGGCGTCGGCGAGCTGATGGCGCGGATCCGCGCGACGATCCGCAGCCAGATGCAGGCCAAGGGCGAAACCTCGGTCCTGAAACACGGCGAGATCGAGATCGACCTCCCCCGCCACCGCGTGCTCAAGTCCGGCACGGAGGTGAAGCTGACGCCGAAGGAGTTCGACCTCCTGTCGCTGCTGGTCCGCCATTCCGGCAAGGTGGTTACCCACCGCCACATCCTGCACGAGGTCTGGGGCGCCCCGCACGAGAACGACACGCCGTACCTCCGCGTCTATATCGGCCAGCTGCGCGCCAAGCTCGAGGCTGACCCCGCCAACCCGGTGCTGATCCTGACCGAGCCGGGCGTCGGCTATCGCGCGGGCGAGGCTTAAGGCCGGAACCCCGGCCGATCGCTGGCAAAAAACCGGACGGCTTGACCTGGATCAACATCCCCCGCGCCGCCCTGCGGCAATAAGGACGCGCGCTTCGGCGGTTCCGTTTCGGGAGCTCGAGACCTTTGTCTCTGCTCTCGCTGGCGCCACGCCCCGCCGTTCCGCGCCAGCGGGCAGCCGCGGCCAGTCCACCGAAACGGCAAGGAGCACGGCGATGAAGGCCAGCGATATCATGAGCCGCGATCCGGTGACTGTGTCGCCCGACCATGCCGTCCGGCATGCGACGCAGATCATGCTCGAGCACAGGATCAGCGGGCTTCCGGTGGTCGACGACGCGGGCCGTGTCGTCGGCATCCTCACCGAAGGGGACCTCCTCAGCCGAAGCGAACTCGGCATCGCCGCGCTCGCCGGCCCCGATCGCAAGAGCGCCGCCGTGGCGCGGCACTATGTGAAGGCGAACGGCTGGCGCGTCGGCGACGTGATGCGCAAGGATCCGATCGTCGTCGATGCGGAGACGCCGGTCAGCCGCATCGCCGAGCTGATGGCGCTGCATGCGATTAAGCGCCTTCCGGTGCTCCGGGATGGGCGTCTCGTCGGCATCGTCAGCCGCGCGGATCTCCTGCCGCTCATCGCGGCGGCGGGGCTCGGCGACATGGCGCCCGGCGAGGCGGCAGTCCGCTGCGGCGTCCTCGCCCGCCTGCGCGAGACCGCATGTCTCGCCGGCGCAGACATCACGGCGACCCTTGCGAACGGCGTGGTGCATCTCTGGGGGGACGCGCCGTCGCGCGAGGCGGTCGAGGCGGCCCGCGTCGTCGTCGAGACCATTCGCGGGGTCGAGGGCGTGGCGAGCCATCTGGCGGTGAAGCCGTAGCGCCGCGCCCGTCACCGGAAGGACGGTGCCCTTTGCCGGCGGGCAGTCGCGGCGCCGTGGCGCTGGCAAAAACGCACACGGCCTTGCGCTGGATCAATGCGGCCGCCGGTCTTCTCGGATCATGTCGTGGCGAGCAGCGGAGGAGATCGCCATGCCGACCGATGACAAAGCCAGCATCGCCAAGGACGTCGCCGAAGACTTCGTCGATGCCGTCGAGGATGGGGAGGCCCGGCTGAAATTCGGCATCGAGCGTCTCGGCCGCCGTCTGTGGTCCCGCCTTGCCGGGGTGACGAGGACGTTGCGCCGCAGCCCTAAGCGCCGGCCGCAGCGGTCTTTCTGAAACGAATTCCGCCGGGCTTTGTCCGGGGACTGTCCCGCCCCGCCCCGTCACGCCCCGCTACCCCCGCGCCGGCGTGCTCCCAGCCGATCGAAGGACGTCCCCGCATGATCGCCGAAACCTTTCCGGGCACCGATGGGCTCGCGCTGCTCGACCGCTACTGGCGGGCCGCCAACTACCTGTCGGTCGGCCAGATCTACCTCCTCGACAACCCGCTGCTGCTGGAACCGTTGAAGCCCGAGCACATCAAGCCACGGCTGCTCGGGCACTGGGGCACGACGCCCGGGCTGAACTTCGTCTATGCCCATCTCAACCGGGTCATCCGGCAGCGCGACGTCTCGGTGCTCTATGTCTGCGGCCCCGGCCATGGCGGCCCGGGAATGGTGGCGAACACCTATCTCGAGGGCAGCTACAGCGAGATCTATCCCGACATCAGCCAGGACGCGGCGGGGCTGCAGCGTCTGTTCCGGCAGTTCTCGTTTCCCGGTGGCATTCCGAGCCATGTCGCGCCGGAGACGCCGGGGTCGATCCACGAGGGCGGCGAGCTCGGCTATGCGCTGCTGCATGCCTATGGCGCGGCCTTCGACAATCCCGGCCTCGTCGTCGCCTGCGTCGTCGGCGACGGGGAGGCCGAGACCGGGCCGACGGCGGCCTCCTGGCACTCCAACAAGTTTCTCAACCCGGCGCGGGACGGCGCGGTGCTGCCGATCCTGCATCTCAACGGCTACAAGATCGCCGGCCCGACCGTTCTCGGGCGGATGGCGGACGGGGAGCTGACCGATCTCTTCCGCGGCTATGGCCATGAGCCGATCTTCGTCGAAGGCAGCGACCCCATGCCGATGCACCTCGCCATGGCCGCGGCGATGGACCGATGCTTCGCCGGGATCGCCGACATCCAGCGCGGCTGGCGCGAGGGCGGCGACCGCACCCGCCCGCGCTGGCCGATGATCATCCTGCGCAGCCCGAAAGGCTGGACCGGGCCGGCCGAGGTCGACGGCAAGCGGGTCGAGGGGTTCTGGCGGGCACACCAGGTGCCGATCGCCGATCCGAAGACCAATCCGGCGCATCTGCAGCAGCTCGAGGCCTGGATGCGGAGCTATCAGCCGCAGACCCTGTTCGATGCCGCCGGAAGGCTTGATCCGGCGCTGGCCGCGCTCGCGCCGACCGGCGAGCGGCGGATGGGGATGGTGCCGCAGGCGAATGGCGGTGTTCTCCGCCGCGCGCTCCTGCTGCCGGACATCGCCGATTTCGCCCTCGAGACCGGCCTGCCCGGCTCGACGACGGCCGGCGGGACGATGGCGCTCGGCCGCTACCTCCAGCGGGTGATCGAGCTCAACGCCGGGGCGGCCAACTTTCGCCTTTTCGGCCCCGACGAGACCGCCTCCAACCGGCTCGGCGCCGTGTTCGAGGCGACCGACCGGGCCTGGATGGAGGCGGTCGAGCCCTACGACGTCGCTCTGTCGGCGGACGGGCGGGTGATGGAGGTTCTCAGCGAACACCTCTGCCAGGGCTGGCTCGAGGGCTATCTCCTCACCGGGCGGCACGGCCTGTTCTCGTGCTACGAGGCCTTCATCCACATCGTCGATTCGATGTTCAACCAGCACGCCAAATGGCTGAAGGTCTCGCGGAAACTGCCGTGGCGCCGCCCGATCGCGTCGCTCAACTACCTCCTGACCTCGCATGTCTGGCGGCAGGACCATAACGGCTTCAGCCACCAGGATCCGGGCTTCATCGACCTCGTCGCTAACAAGAAGGCGGATACGGTGCGGATCTACCTGCCGCCGGACGCCAACAGCCTGCTCTGGGTCGCCGACCACTGCCTGAAGACCTACGACCGGGTGAACGTCATCGTCGCCGGCAAGCAGCCGGCGCCGCAATACCTGTCGCTGGCCGAGACGCGGGCGCATTGCGCGGCCGGCATCGGTCTCTGGCCGTGGGCGGGCACCGATGAGACCGGACTGGAGCCGGACCTCGTAATGGCCTGCGCCGGCGACGTGCCGACGCTCGAGGCGCTGGCCGCGACCGGCCTTCTCCGGCAGGCGCTGCCGGACTTGCGCATCCGCTTCGTCAACGTCGTCGATCTCCTGGCGCTGCAATCGCCCGACCAGCACCCGCACGGCCTCTCCAATGCCGATTTCGATGCGCTGTTCACCCGCGACAAGCCTGTCGTCTTCGCCTTCCACGGCTATCCGCAGCTGATCCACCGCCTGACCTACAAGCGCACGAACCACGGCAACTTCCATGTCCGGGGCTTCATCGAGGAGGGCACGACGACCACGCCCTTCGACATGGTGGTGCTGAACGAGCTCGACCGCTTCCACCTCGCCATCGAGGCGATCGAGCGGGTGCCGGGGCTGAACGAGCGCGCGGCGGCGGTGAAGCAGGGCTTCCGCGACCGGCTGGCCGAGCACCGGCGCTACATCGCCGAACACGGCGAGGACATGCCGGACATCCGCAACTGGGGCTGGTCGGCCCCGGCGGACTGGTCCGCGCCGGCAGACTTGTCAGCTCCGGCGGGCGCCGAGACGCGCGCTGCGGGAGGCGTCTGATGGCGGCCGGTCGATGAAGGCGGCAAGTCGATGAGGGCGGGATGCGTCCTCGCGATCAACAGCGGCTCGTCGAGCATCAAGTTCGCGCTGTTCGAGAGCGGCATGCCGGAGCCGGTCCTCCTCGCCCGCGGGACCCTGCACGACGCTGCCCGCTGCGGCTTCACCGCGCTGGATGCGGCGGGCGCGGTCCTCGTCGAGGCCGAGAGCCCGGCGGGAACGGCGCCGGCGTCGCTCTTCGCCGGCCTGCTCGACTGGATCGATGCGTTCTGCGGGCCCGGCCGGCTGGTGGCCGTCGGCCAACGCATCGTCCACGGCGGCGCGGCGTTCTCCGACCCGGTGGTGCTGACCCCGGCCTGTCTCGATGCGCTCGACCGGCTCACCCCGCTGGCGCCCTTGCACCAGCCGCGGTGCCTGCTGCCGGTCCGGCTGATCACCGCGCTACGCCCGGATCTCGTCCAGGTCGGCTGCTTCGACACCGCCTTCCACCGCACCATCGGCGCGACCGCCCGGCGCTACGCTCTGCCGTGGCGCTTCGAGGCGGAGGAGGGCATCCGCAAATACGGCTTCCACGGCCTCTCCTACGCGCACATCGCCGAGCGCCTGGCGGCGATGGGCGAGGGGGCATCGCGGACGGTCGTCGCCCATCTCGGCAGCGGCGCCAGCCTCTGCGCGCTCGCGAACGGCGAGAGCCAGGACACCAGCATGGGCTTCAGCGTGCTCGACGGGCTGCCGATGGCGACCCGCTGCGGCTCGGTCGACCCCGGCGCGATCCTCTATCTGCAGCGCCATCTCGGCCTGTCCGTCCAGTCGCTCGAGGATATCCTCTACCACCAGTCGGGACTGCTCGGGGTTTCCGGCATCTCGGGCGATCTGCGGGACCTCGTGGACAGCGGGGATCCTCGGGCGATCGCCGCGACCGAGCTGTTCGTCCACCATGTATCGGGGCAGGTGGCGCTGATGGCCAACACCCTCGGCGGCATCGACCGGCTGGTCTTCACCGGCGGGATCGGGGAGCATCAGGCGAAGGTCCGCGCCGGCGTTTGCGCGCGTCTCGCCTGGCTCGGGATCGGGCTCGAGGCCTCGGCGAACGAGTGCCACGCGCCGTGCATCTCGGCCGGCGGCAGCCGCGTTAGCGTCCTTGTCATCCCGGCCGACGAGGAGCGGGTGATCGCGCGGCAGATGCTGGCCGTCGACCACTGATCCTGAGGGGCCGCCGGGTACGATCGTCGCGGCTCGACGGCGCGGAAACCCATTCACCGCAGAGCTTTGCGCCTGTTGAGATACCGCTGGGGAAGCCGCGGCGGAGGTGGCTGGCGGCGGTCCGGCGGCCGTCGAAACAGCGCCCTCGCCATCGCTTTTCCTGCCGAAGAGATTGTCGTTTTAGCGGAACCGATGGCGGACGAGATGCTTTCAGATGCCATGACAAGGTGTCGCACCCAGCGGCTCCTCCTCACGAAAGGCATATCATGAAGACCCTCATTCTCGCCGCCGGTATTGCAACGCTTCTGGGCGGCGCCGCCATCGCGCAGACCGCGACCCCGGCTGCCCCGGCCACGACCAGCACCACCACGGCGGTCACCACCACCGGTTCGGACACGCCCGTCAACGGCGCGTTCTACACGCTGCCTGCCGCCGGCGCTGCCGGCACGATGCCGATGAGCCACCTCGCCAGCGACCTGATGGACCTCGACGTCTACGGCGCGAACAACGAGAAGATCGGCGAGATCGACGATCTGGTGGTCAACTCGGACGGCTCGGTCGCAGCGGCTGTTGTCGAAGTCGGCGGCTTCCTCGGCCTCGGCGAGAAGGACGTTCTCGTGAACTTCTCCGCCCTGCAGATGACGATGGACGGCAACAAGATGCGCGTCGCGGTGCCGGAGTTCACCAAGGAGACCCTGACGTCGGCGCCGGACGTCGACCTCGACACCGTGTTCCCCGACCACGACAACTGATCGCTCGCAGCTTTCAGACTGAAGGCGTCGCTCCCCAGGGAGCGACGCCTTTTTTCGTTTCAGCCCATATTCGTATCGGACCGAGTTGGCCGGCGGTCAGTGCGCCATCAGCACCGGCAGAGGGCTGGCGGTCAGGAGATCGCGGGTCACGCCGCCGAGGATGAACTCCCGCAGACGGGATCGCCCATAGGCGCCGATGACGATCATGTCGGCATCAACCACGACGGCCTCGTTGAGAAGTCCCGCCGAGGCGTCGGGCCATTCGGGCAAATGCCGCACCTCCACCCCGACGCCGTGGCGCGAGAGATGCCGCGCCATGTCGGCCGCCGGCTCGCGGAGGTTCTCGTCGCGGCTCTCCGACTCGGCCACCGACACCAGGTAGACCCGCTCGGCGCGCTGCAGCAGCGGCAAGGCCGCGGCGATGGCACGGGCGCACTCGCGCGTGTCGCGCCAGCCGATCAGGATCGCCTTCATCTCGGCGGGCCGGATTACCGTCGGCGGGACCGCTAGGACCGGGGTCCCCGCGCCGAACATCGCCGCTTCCAAAAGCTCCGGCCAGCCCTTGCTCTTGCCTTCGCCCCCGCCCTGGCCATAGGGGCGGCCGATCACCACGAGGTCCACCGAGCGGGCGAGCGTCGTCATGCCGGTGTTCAGTTCGTGCCGCATGCCGTCGGTTCGGATGAAGTCGGTTGTGGCATCGATCCGGTCGAGGCGCTGGCGGGCCTGATGCTCCGCCGCATCGGCGGCCTTGCCGTCCGCCTCCCAGAAGTCGTAGGCGATGCCCTCGCCGCCGGGTCCGAGCGCCAGCATGGTGCTCGGGATCTCGTGCGTGAAGACGCCGCGGACATGGGCGCCGAACGCCGTCGCCACCGTTTCGGCGAGCACGATGTTTCGCTCGTCCTGGGCGGACCCGTCGAGATGCACGAGCAGGTCCATGATGGCGCCGCCGGACGCCGCGATCATCACGGAATCGCCAGCCGTCTCGGCCGCCTTGGCCATGGCAGAAGCGTTCATGGGATATCCTCCTTCTGGCGGCACTCTGCCGCGATGGAGCCAGCATGCTCCTCTCCCCGCCAGCCAGGATTGATCTCCATCAACGCCGCGGTGGATTGGCCGAGGGCCGGTCCCGACAGGCGCAGCAAATACTTATGGGGTCGACTACCGATATTCGCCATTCAGCTTCCACCGGTCGGCAAGCCGGACTAGGATGGCGCCTGCACCCACAGGAATTCCTTTCCCGTCGAGCGGCCCTGTAGGGCGGCCCCGTCGAGTGGCCCCGTCGAGCAGATCGGCGCGCGTTGACGGAACGGTCAGCTGGAGCTCTTTCCGCGAGGTTTGCCCAATGCCGACGACCCTATCTCCGATAAACCGAGCGGCGGTCGAAGACCTGCCGCTGGGCTGCGTCGGTTGCGGGTCCCGCACGCTCGGCATTTGCGGTGCGTTGGCCGGCAGCGAACTGTCCGAGCTGTCGCAGATGTCGCAACGCCGCAGCATCCCGGCGGGTAGCCGGATCGGGCGGGGGAGTTCGCGCAGCGACACTTTCGGCGTCGTTCTCAGCGGTGCGGTTAGCCTGTCCAAGAGCCTGCCCGACGGCCGGCACCAGATCGTCGCCTTGCAGTTCGCCCCGAGCTTCATCGGAAGGCCGTTCCGGGAAACCGAGGACACCGAGCTGAAT
The DNA here is from genome assembly GCF_055730125.2 of Mesocryomonas fontinalis. NCBI lineage: Bacteria > Pseudomonadati > Pseudomonadota > Alphaproteobacteria > Hyphomicrobiales > Aurantimonadaceae > Mesocryomonas > Mesocryomonas fontinalis. The sequence continues at coordinate 17,548 of NZ_JBUZWG020000012.1, forward strand.
GCCTCGGGGCAGGTGAGGATCTGCGCCTTCCCGCGCGGACGGTTCGAGACCATGCTCTCGCACAACCGGGCGCTCGAGCACCGCTTGTTGACGGAAACCCTGAACCAGCTGGACGACAGCCGCGACTGGCTGATCGCGCTCGGCCGCAAGACCGCGATCGAGCGCGTCGCGACCTATCTCGCCATGCTGGCCTCGCATGCCCGCTTGGCCCCGGCGGGCGGCTCGGCCGAGATCGCGATGCCGCTGTCGCGCGGGGAGATCGCCGACTTCCTGGGCCTGACCATCGAGACGGTCTCGCGCAAGATGACCGAGCTGCGCAAGATGGGCGTCATCGCGTTCCAGTCCGCGGCGTCGATCCGCATCCTGTCGCCGTCGGGCCTGCGTCAGGTGTCCGGAACCTGAACCGGGAAGGGGACGCTGGTCCCGGCCGGCCAGCCGGGCCCATTGGTGAGCGCGGCCAGCAGGGCCGCCTGGTCTTCGGCCGTGAACGCCTCCGCCGCCTGCGCAAACAGCACCTCCATCTCGCGAGCCTCGTGCCGGCGGATCGCCATGAAGAAGGCACGCAGCTGGTAGGAGACGAGGTCGATCTCCTGGCGCGAGCAGCCTTCCGCCAACCGCTTCAGGCTGACGACGAGATCCAGCGCAGCGTCCCTGTCCTCGGCATGCTCGAAGCAGGAGGTGCCGATGCTGGCGGCGATGGTGGTCGAGGACCACAGCCGGCGTCGGAGCAGCGGAAAGAACGTGGATTCCTCGAGCGCCTGGAGCGGGCCGATGAGGGTGGTGATCGCCCAGGCCGCCTCAAGGCACGCCTTCGGCCGGATCGCCGGCAGGGCGTCCGCCAATGCTTCCAGGAGATCGCAGAGCTCGCTTTGCCGCCGGTGCAACTGCCGGAGCCTGTCGAGCGGGGACGGCCCTGGCGTCGGACTGGGGAGAGACAGGTCCGAGTGCATCCGCGTCCCCCATGGGTTGGAGCATCCGGCGATCGGGTGGACCCACCCCATCAAAGAAAGATGCCATAGATTCAATAAGATAGAGCGTCCTCTGTGCGTCCTTCCGGACCCACGACGCTCTAGACGCGGGCCTCATTGTCACGGAAATTCCGGGCGATGCCGGCGAGGGTACGCACGCGCGTCCAGAGGGCGACGCTAGACCCCGGAGCCGATGGCCGGCTTGATCGAGATCAAGCTGCGTCCGCAAATCGAGGCGCCTTGGCCGCGCACGATCCGCCCGGCTCAGCTTCGTCGCCCGGCGCGCTTGCGCGCTCCCCCCGTTCCCCCAACGAGCGGCCCGCTCAGAGCAGGAGCCAGCCGGCCGCTCCGGCCCCGATCACCACCGCCCAGGCCGGCGCCTTCCATGCGGCCAGCGCCACGAAGGCGATGGCGGCGATCACCAGGGCTTCGCGCGAGGTGATGCCCTCGGTGAAGACGGGATCGTAGAGGGCGGCGGCGAGGATGCCGACGACGGCGGCATTCACCCCCGCCAGCGCCCGCACCGCCGCGGGCGTCGACCGCAGGCGCTGCCAGAAGGGCAACGCACCGACCAGCAGCAAGGCGGCGGGGGCGAAGATGGCGACGAGGGCGACAAAAGCCAGCAGCGGCCCGCCGACGACGGCGCCGAGATAAGCCGCGAAGGCGAAGAGAGGTCCGGGCATGGCCTGCGTCGCGCCGTAGCCTGCGAGGAAGGCGTCGCGGCCGACCAGCGCGGTATCGACCGTCGCCGACTGGAGCAAGGGCAGCACGATATGCCCGCCGCCGAACACCAGCGCCCCGGAGCGGTAGAAGCTGTCGGCCAGCGCAGACACCACGCCGCCTTCCGCGGCAGCCACCAGCGGCAAGGCGACGAGCAGCCCGGCAAAGATCAGCAGCGCCATTACCGCTGTCCTGCGTCCGACGGGCACCGAGAGGGCGGGCTCGTTCGCCTCGGATGCGGCCGCCGGCGGCGCGGGGGCAAGCCAGGCGGATCCGGCGGCCGCGCCCAGCGCGATCGCGGCGATCTGCGACCAGGCGGTGGGAAAGAGGGTGGTGATCGCCAGGCCGGCGACGGCGATGCTCGCCCGCTCGTGGCCGGCGGCGAGGGTCTGCGCCATGCCGAGGACGGCATGGGCGACGATGGCGACCGCCGCCGCCTTCAGCCCGTCGAGCCACCCGCCGCCGAAAACCGCGCGCAAGGGCGCCTCGCCGTAGGCGAAGGCGACGAGCAGCAAGGCCGTCGGGAGCGTGAAGCCGATCCACGCCGCAGCCATCCCGGCATAGCCGGCGCGGTGCAGCCCGATCGCCATCCCGACCTGGCTGGACGAGGGGCCCGGCAAGAACTGGCAGAGCGCGACGAGGTCGGCATAGGCCCGATCGGAGATCCAGCGGCGTCGCGTCACGAAGGCATCGCGGAAATAGCCGAGATGGGCGACGGGTCCGCCGAAGGAGGTCAGGCCAAGCCCGAGGAAGATCGTAAATACCTCCCGCGCCGAACCCGCTGCGGCAAGCCCTTCCGGCTCGGCTGATCGGTCTGTCGTCATTTCGGTCGGCTCCAGGCACGGATGCTGGCGGGACGGGCCGGCGCAGGCTCCCTACCTTCTGTCGATGCCTTTAGCATGAACCCCATCGCCGGGCTGAGCCCTGTCGTGCGACGGGCGCTGGTTGCGGACCGGCCGTAGCGTCCGGGGTCTCGAGCGGGCAAGCCACCGTTTCCAGCCGCGGATTGCAGGGGAAAACAAGGGCTTGAACGTCGATTACCCCAGCCTCTCGGAACCGTCTGTTCGCGGCCGCCCTTCTCCTCTGAAACAGGGAGAGAAACATGAGCGACAGGATCCCCGACGATCGTACCGACGATGCTCCCCGCTTCGAGGGCGACCGCATTCATGACAACCACCAGCAGCCCGGCTCGCTGACCGAAGGAAGCGCGCCGGTACGGCCCGTCGGGCGGGACGAGGCCGTGGTCGATGCCGAATTCAGCGGCCTCGACAATGATCTGGTCGACATGGGGCAATTCGGCGACGAGGCCGATGAAGGGCTTGGCAGCGACGGCGGAACCCAGCCGGACATGCCCCGCCAGCCCGACGTTCCGGATGGCCGGCAGCGCCCGCTCGGTGCCGGCGAGAAGCGGGACCCGTCGCCGGACGGCAGCCTCTAGACCGTTCACTATTGCAGCCCAAACCGCGTCACCGGCTAGAACACTGACGACCTTCTTGCGGCCTCCCACGATAGGCGGTGCAAGGATACCAGGAGCACATCCATGTCCGATACAAATGCCAAGACCCCTAAAAAGGGCGATGTCGTTTCCGATCATCCGGATGCAAACGGCAAACTGCCTAAGGACACGGCCGAAATTGGCGCGGATGCCGCAGTGCAGGAGGAGATCGAGGAAGCCGACGGGGCCGAGGACGAGAAGCTCGACCGCGCAGTAGGAGCACTCGACTGAGCGGGATTGGCCAGGACCCCGGCGCGGACAGACCAGCGCACGCCAGGGGTAGCCATGACGCGGGGTTTTCCAGGCAACGCCAAGGCGCTGCGGGCTCGAGAGGACGGAGCGGCACCAACGCCGTTCCAGATGCCGATAGAGTTGCGCAGGGAGGGCAAGGATCGGCTGAGAATTTCGAAATTCCCCCGAAGGCAGCGGCGGCGATCGAGGCAGGCATATCGCCACCTCTGGCCTTTCGCGAGGCGCGGGCAATCAGTCCCAGCGATCTCGCACAGTCGACGGACATCTCCGCCGAACGTCTTCTTCAGATCGAGGAAGGCGCCGTCGCAACCGAGAGCGAACTGCGCGACATCAGCCAGGCGCTGGGGGTGCCGCTTCGGCATCTGGCCGCCCGCTGACACAAGGGCAAACGCTGCGTCAGAGGAGACTTACGTCTGCAGCGGAGGCCAGCTATCCCTGAGAAGGGATGGCTCCTCGTTGAGGCCACGCTGCTTTAGGCCGGACCAGCAGCGGCCGCGGATGTCGCCGGCGTCGTAAAGAACAGCGGGCGAAGCTTGACGCCGAGCACGTTGCCGGCGAAGGCAGCGACGGCCCAGAGCCAGCCGTGCACACTTCCGGAAGCGATACCGGAAAAGTAGGCGCCGATATTGCAGCCGTAGGCGATGCGGGCGCCGTAGCCGAGCATCAGTCCGCCGATCACCGCCGCCACGACCGAGCGAAGCGGGATGCGCAGGCTTGGGGCAAAGCGCCCCGCCAGCGCGGCCGCCAGCATGGCGCCGGCGATGATCCCGAAATCCATCACCGAGGTGACATCGGCAAAGACGCTCTGGCTTAGAGCCTTGGCGTTGCCGGGGGTCTGCCAGTATGCCCAGGCGGCGGGATCGAAGCCGATGAGCGCAGCGCCCTTGGCGCCCCAGAGGGCGAAGGCGGAGGTGATGCCCCAGGGGCGTCCAGCCAGAGCCAACGTCGCAAAGTTCAGCAGCGCCAGAACGATCGCGCCTGCCACCATCGGCCAGGGACCGCGAAGATAGCGCGACAGGCCGTGGCGCGGCGAGGGCGGGGCCGCCTCCAGCGTGCCATTGCGGCGCTTTTCGATGACGATGGTCAACCCGGCAATCGCGGCGAACAGCGCCAGCGAGACGGCGATGCCGAGGGGTGCTCCGAGCGAGACCAGCGTCACCGGCTGGAAGGACGGCAGCGCAACCCACCAGTCGAAATGGACCGTGGCGAGAACCGAGCCGATGACGAAGAAGAGCAGCGTCACCAGCATGCGGGCATTGCCGCCGCCGGCGGTGAAGAGCGTGCCGGACGCGCAGCCGCCGCCGAGCTGCATGCCGAGGCCGAACATGAAGGCGCCGATGACGACGGAAAGGCTCAGCGGCTGGACGAGGCCGGTGACCGGGTTGCCGAACAGCGTGCCGGCGCTGAGCGCGGGGAAGAACAGCACGACTGCAACGGCCAGCAGAACCATCTGCGCCCGCAAGCCTCGGCCACGGCCTTCCAGTATGAAGGCACGCCATGCCGCGGTGAAGCCGAAGGAGGCATGATAGAGCGCGATCCCGAGCCCGCCGCCGACCAGGAAGAGCGCGCCGTGCGAGGGTCCAAAAACCAGGCCGAGTGCAATTGTCCCGACAAGGAGGACGGCCAGCGAGACAAACCCCGCTGCGCCGAAGTGGACGGGCGCCGTTGCGCGGGGCGTGGCGATTGGCAGCGTGGACATGGCGGCTCCTCGGTAGACCCGGGAGATAAGCCGATGCCGCGGATGCCGCCAAGCATCAGTTTCCAAAGACTTTCGGGATCGGGGTATTCTGTTCGGGCGAAAAATCCGGCATCGGCGGGCGGCTGATACACAGGCCGTCCGTCGAGCCTGAAAGAGCGCATGCCACGATAAGAGAGGCAGGCGCAGCGGCGGCTTCCGTCGAAGCCGCCGCTCGTCGTTTACAACGTCGGAAGCGAGCCGACGATGCGCAGCGACAGGCCCTCATAGGGCTCCAGCGAGATGTGCAGCACGCCGTCCTCGCCGAGATCCCCCTCGACCGTCTCGGCGATCATGTCGACGACTGGTCCGGACCCGACATTGGCGAGGACGATGGTCTCCTCGATCGGCTCGGCGCTGAAGTTGAGCGCGGTGATCTGCGTTCCCCGGCCGTTCGGCAGCTCGTGCACCATGATGAGGAGACCCGGCGCGACGACGTCGGGGATCGACACCTGCTTGGCCGCCGCCAGTCCGTAGGATTCGCGGACTGCCAGGAGATGCTTCAGCTGCGAGGCGAAGGAGTCCGGCCGCTGCAACTGGTCGGTCAGCGAGCCGTAGAGCGAACGTGCCCTCGGCATGCCGCCGGACGAAACGGTCGCCTCGGGGTCGGCGCCGACGAGATCGTAGCCGCCGCGCTCGATCCAGCGGGTATCGCCATCGCCCATCAAATGCTGGACCTCGCTCGCATCGAGCGGGAGCGCGCCGACGAGATCCCAGCCTGAGAGCGCGAAGACGCCCGGCTGGTAGGCGTTGTACATGGCCAGGAGAATATGGATCTTCTGGATCGTCGCCACCTGCTCGTCGGAAATCTCCGAGATGTCGTCCATGCCGAGCGCCGCGGTGATGATGCTGGCCGTGGTGCAGGAGATGCCGTTGGTGACGAAGCGCAGGTTGTAGGGCGCCGCCGGTCCGCTGAGCTTCTGGTACATGGTCTCGCGCAGATGCGTGCGCAGCGTGCGGCCCTGCCAGGTCTGGCCCTGGAAGGTGTAGATGTCGTTGGCGTGCAGCGTCCAGAAATGCACCAGCTCGGTCGTCAGCTCGTCATGGTTCTGCAGCGCGTGGATCAGCGAGGCCGGGTCGATCCCGAATTCGTGCACCATGCGCAGCATCATCCGCAGGAACTCGGTATCCCCGGTCAGGAGCGCATGCTGGTAGGCCGGGCGGGTGATGAAGTCGTAGGAGAGGTCCGCGCCGCCCTTCGACATCGAGGCGATGTCGTCGACGGTGAGGTTCAGCTCCTGGAACGAGAAGCCGCCGGCCTTGCGGATCATGCCGGCGAGCAGCTGGTTGCCGACCATCGACAGCGGATGGCTCTCCGACCATGCCGGCCCCTCGGCGCGGCGCTCGACGCCGAGGAAGCCGTTGGCATCCAGGCGAAGGCCGCGTGCGCCCATCTGATCGATCGAGTGCAGCGCGTCGCCGATGATCATCTGCTGGGCGGCAAAGGACGGATCGAGCCAGTTGAGGCTCGGCTGACCTTCCTTGAAATAGTGCAGGTAGACCCAGCGCCGAACAGTGCCGTCGACGCCGGTGATCGGGCCGGTGGCGCTCCAGTCGGTTTCCTTGACGCCCGGTTCGAAGAAGATCACCCGCTGCAGCTGGCCGACGATGTAGCCCTTGTCGCGCAGGAGATCGACGGTCGCCGGGTCGAGATTGACCGCGTCGCGGCCTTCCGGCAGCTCCGGAAGGTGCTCCCAGTCGGCCTCCGGAATCTCGACCATGTGGTAGAGGCCGGGATAGGTGGTATGGCCCATTTCGGCGAGGCGGAAATCGGCGCCCTTGCCGGTGTGGGCGGGAACGACGTCGTCGATGACGACCGAGTTGTGTGCCGCGGCCGTGCGGCCGATCGCCACGAACTCGTCATGCGTGCCATAGGCCGGGTCGAGGTCCCAGCCGATACGGTCGAAATTGCCGTCGACGGTCGGCGTGTAGCGGCCGTTCTTCCAGCCGCCGGCGCGCTTCATCGGCCCGGTATGGATGCCGCGAACGCCAATCGAGGACAGCGCTGACCAGAGCTTCGCATCGCCCAGCGTCTTCAGGACGGAGTCGCCCTCGCGGGTGATGATCGCGCCGGGATAGGCGGTGAACCAGACCGGCGCGACCGCCGAGGCGATCCGGGGACGGGTCTCGGCATAGGGTCTCTGCCAGAACCGACCCTTGCCGCCATAGGTCTCGGCGCGGCTGCGCGCCTGGTGCAGCATCGACATCTCGACGAGGGCGTCGACCGAGTCCTGGGATGGTTTTGTCATGAAGAGGTTCCGTTTGCGGGAAATCCGGGGGGTAACGCGTGCGCCGCGGGATGTTTCCGGATTGCGTCGCTTTTGCGCCCGCCAGAGCTGATTCCGACGCCTGAAAGCGCCGCTTTCGCCTTCAAACTTGACAATAATAGTCATGAATTATAGCCGGAAGCGACGGTGCATCTGTCGCTCCGCCGGAACGGAAGGCTTTTCCGCATGCTGACTGCCTGCTCGTCGATCCCGCTCCGCGACGGTGGCCATGTCCTCGACCTCCTCTGCGATCACATGCGCGGGCATGGCGAGGTCGAGCAGGCGCCGGGGACCGCGACGATCAGCCTCGACTATGGCCGCGCCGACCTTTCGATCTCCGGCGACAGCCTTGAGGTCGTCGTCTCGGCGTCGGATGCGACCGGCCTTTCGTACATGAAGATGGGCGTCGTCCATCACGTCCGTGCCTTCGCCGCGCCGCAGACGCCCAACATCGGCTGGAATGGCGACGGGACGGGCGAGACGGTGCCTGCCTTCTTCCGCGAGATGCGCGTCGTCGACGCCTTCGACGTGACCCCGCACATGCGCCGCATGGTGCTGGCAGGGGAGCGGCTCGAGCGGTTTGCCGAGGGCGGCCTGCACGTGCGTCTGATCTTTCCGCCGAAGGGCCGCGTGCCGGTCTGGCCGAGCCTTGGGGCCGACGGATGCCCGGTCTGGCCGGAGGGCGCCGATGCCGTGACCGCGCGGGTCTATACGCTCCGCCATGTCGATCCTGTTGCCGGCGAGGTCTCCATCGACATCTTCCTGCATGACGGCGACGCGACGCCCGGTTCGGATTTCGCGTCGACAGCGCGGGCGGGCGACCGTGTCGGCATGACCGGGCCGGGCGGCGGCGGCATGCCGGGCGCCTCTTCGCTGCTGCTCCTCGGGGACGAGACCGCGCTGCCGGCGATCGCCCGGATCCTTGCGGCGCTGCCGGCCAGCGCCACGGCGCGGGCGGTGATCGAGGTCGGCAGGGCGGAAGATCGGCAGCCGATGCCCTCGGCGGCATCGGTGCGTCTCGAATGGCTGTACCGCGGGGCGGGCGAGCCGGGCGGCACCGGCCGGCTGGCCGACGTCCTCGACTGTCTCGCGCCGGAAGACCTTTCGCCGGACACCTTCGTCTGGGCCGGCTGCGAGTTCGAGGATTTCCGCCGGATGCGCCGCCGCCTGCGCTCCGACTGGAAACTGCCGCGTGACAGGCACCTCGTCGTCGCCTATTGGCGCAAGGGCGCAGCGGGCGACGCGGCGCGCACCGACGCCTGAGGCGGGCGGCGCCGCCCACTGCGGCTCCGCCATCGCGCTCCGCCATCCCACGCTGCCATCGCGAACGGCGCATGCCCTGCCGCTTCGCCGAAACCAACCGTCCGTGCCAGCGGCCGGTCAGGACAGGATCCTCGATGCTTTCCCGCTTCTTCGCCTACTACACCCCCTGGCGCGGCCTGTTTCTCCTCGACTTCGGCTGCGCAGTCGTCGCGGGTCTCCTGGAGCTCGGCTTTCCCATCGCGGTGAAGCTCTTCGTTGACGATCTCCTGCCGAGCGGCGATCTGGCGCTGATCCTCGTCGCCTCCACCGGCCTGCTCCTCGTCTACATCCTGAACACCGGGCTGATGGCGGTGGTCGGATACTGGGGCCACATGCTCGGCATCAACATCGAGACGGAGATGCGCCGGCGGGCCTTCGACCACCTGCAGAAGCTATCCTTCGGCTATTTCGACAACCAGAAGACCGGCCATCTCGTCGGCCGGCTGACCAAGGATCTGGAGGAAATCGGAGAGGTCGCCCATCACGGGCCGGAGGACCTGTTCATCGCCGTGATGACCTTCATCGGCGCTTTCATCCTGATGGTCACGGTGCATGTGGAACTCGCGCTGATCACCGCGGTCATCGTGCCCTTCGGCACCTGGCTGACGACCCGCTATGGCGGGCGGATGACCAAGACCTGGCATGCGATCTACGGCTCCGTCGCCGATTTCAACGCCCGGATCGAGGAGAACGTCGGCGGCATCCGCGTGGTGAAATCCTTTGCCAACGAGGACCACGAGCGGGCGCTGTTCGCCGTCAACAATGCAGGCTACCGCGCCCGCAAGCTCGATGCCTACCGCATCATCACCGCCAGCCAGTCGCTGAACTACCTGTCGATGCGGTTGACGCAGGTGATCGTCATGGTCGCCGGCACCTGGTTCGTCATCTCCGGTGACCTCAGCATCGGCGGCTTCATCGGCTTCCTGCTCCTCGTCAACGTCTTCTTCCGCCCGGTCGAGAAGATCGCCGCGGTGCTGGAGAGCTATCCGAAGGGCATTGCGGGCTTTCGCCGCTACACCGAATTCCTCGATACCGTGCCGGATATCGTCGACCGGCCGGGGGCCGTCGCGCCGTTGGCGCTGCGCGGCGACATCGCGTTTCGCGGCGTGCACTTTGCGTATGCCAAGGGCCGGCCGGTGCTCGACGGCATCGACTTCCACGTCGCGCCCGGCGAGACCGTCGCCTTCGTCGGCCCGTCCGGCGCAGGCAAGACGACGATCTGCTCGCTGGTGCCGCGCTTCTATGACGTGACGGAGGGCGCGATCCTCGTCGACGGCATCGACATCCGCGACATGCAGCTCGCCGCGCTCAGGCGCCATATCGGCGTCGTCCAGCAGGACGTCTTCCTGTTCGGCGGCACGGTGCGCGAGAACATCGCCTATGGCCGGCTCGACGCCAGCGAGGCGGAGATCGTCGCCGCCGTCGACAAGGCGCACCTCACCGCGACGCTGGCGGCGCTGCCGGACGGCCTCGACACCGTGATCGGCGAGCGCGGCGTGAAACTCTCCGGCGGCCAGAAGCAGCGGCTGTCGATCGCGCGGATGTTCCTGAAGGACCCGGAGGTGCTGATCCTCGACGAGGCGACCTCGGCGCTCGACACCGAGACCGAGCGGGCGATCCAGGCCTCGCTCGCCGAACTCGCGCGCGGCCGCACGACGCTGATCATCGCCCACCGCCTGTCCACCATCCGCCACGCCGACCGCATCGTCGTGATCGCCGACGGGCGGATCGTCGAGGAAGGCCCGCACGCTGTGCTGCTCGCCCGCGGCGGGGCCTATGCCCGGCTGATCGGCGCGCAGGACGGGATTTTCACGGCGGAGTAGCGCGGCGCGGAACCCTAAAGAAAAGCAGCGGCAAGGCTTTCGCCTGCCGCTGCTTTTCTACGCACCCTTCCGGTCCATGCTGCAGGCCGCGCCTGCCTTGTTCCTAGACGCCTACCAGGAGTATTTGAGGCTCGCCGTCACCTTGCGCGGCTCGTTGTAGAAGCAGGAATTGGCATCCTGGCACGAGGCGACGGCCTTCTTGTCGAACAGGTTGGACGCGTTGATCTGGCCCTTCCAGTTGTTCTTCTCGTAGGAAATCGATGCGTCGACGACGGTGTAATCCGGCACTTCCAGCGCATTGGCCTTGTCGGCATAGCTCTCGCCGTTCCAGCGGACGCCGCCGCCGAGGCGCAGGCCCGTCAGCGCGTCGGACCGGAAGGCGTAGTCGAGCCAGAGCGACGCGAACTGCTCGGGGATGGCGACCGGTACCTTGCCGAGGTCGATGTCGTTGGATTTCGTTACCTCGAGATCGAAGTTTGTGTAGGCGGCGATCAGGCTGAAGCCATTGCCGAGACCGACATTGCCCTCGAACTCGAAACCCTTCGATGTGATCTCGCCGGTCTGGACCTGCTGGAACGGGTTGCCGCCGGCGACGTCGTTGGTCAGCACGTTGCCGCGGGTCAGGTCGAAGACCGATGCGGTGAAGAAGCCGTCGAAGCCGGTCGGCTGGTACTTCACGCCGGCCTCATACTGGTCGCCGTCACCGGACTCGAACGGCGAGCCGTTCGCATCGAGACCGAGCACCGGGGTGAAGAAGCGGGAATAGCTGACATAGGGTGTGATGCCGTTGTCGAAGAGATAGGCGAGGCCCGCCCGGCCCGAGAAGGCGCCCTCGTCGTCGTCGGCATCGCTGCCGATGCGGTTGTCGAGCTCGGTGCTCAAGAAGTCGTAGCGGGCGTTCGCCGTGACGACGAGCTTGTCGAGGGTCATCTGGTCCTGGACGTAGAGCCCCGTCTGGTTCAGCGTCTGGGTGTTGTCGATGTAGGGCGCGCCGAGCGGCGGCTGGCCGGTGCTGTAGTCCGGGTTGACGAGGTCGAGCGGCGTGCCGAGGCCGCCGGGGCCGTCGAATGCCGAGACCGCCTGAGACTGATCGAGCCTGTAATAGCGGTAGTCGAGCCCGGCGATCGCCTTGTGCTCGATGGCGCCGGTGGCGAACTTCGCCTCGACCTGGTTGTCGATGGTGAAGGTGTCGACCTTCGGATCGGTGCGGAAGTTGATGCGGGCGAGTTCCGAGCCGCCGGGCGTCACGTAGCCGTTGCCGTAGGCCAGCGCATAGGTCGACTCCAGATGCGCGTAGCGGGCGTTCTGGCGCACCGTGAAGGTCTCGTCGAACGCGTGCTCGGCCTCGTAGCCGATCATCGTCTGGTCGCGGGTGAACTCGTCGATCGACGTGTCGCTGGTGAAGACGTCGCGGTCGATCTTGCCGAACGCGGCCGGCCGCACCGTGCCGACATAGGGCAGGAAGCCCGGTACGTTGTTGCTGTCGTCGCGCTGGTAGGAGCCGTAGACGGTGACGTTCGTCTGGGCATCGGGCGCCCAGGTCAAGGTCGGGGCGATCAGGCCGCGGAACTCGTCGCCTTCATCGGCATAGTCGTTGCCGCCGAACAGCTTGGCGTTCAGCCGGTAGGTCCAGACGCCCTCGTCGTCGAGCGGGCCGCTGGTGTCGAGCGCGGTGTAGCCCTGACCGTATTCGTTGACGCCAACCTCGACCGAGCCTTGCTTCGTCGTGGTCGGGCGCTTCGAGATCAGGTTGATGAGGCCGCCCGGAGAGCTGCCGCCGTAGAGCACCGAGGCCGGGCCCTTCAGGACTTCCACCCGCTCGAGCAGCACGGGATCGACCTGGAAGGTCGCGAAGGCCGAGGAGAACAGCGCGAGGCCATCGAGGTAGAGGCCGTCCTCATTGGCCGGGAAGCCGCGAATGTTGAACCAGTCGAGCCGGTTGTTGTTGCCGAACTTCTGTCCCTGGACGCCCGAGGAATAACGTGTCGCCTCGTCGACGCTCTGGACGTTCCGGACCTCGAGCTGATCCTCGCCGATGACCGAGACCGGCTGGGGGCTGGCCAGCCGGGAACCGGCGCCCTTGGTGCCGCTGACGCTCTGGCGGGGGACGACGCGCTCGCTGTCGCCGGCAAGGCTGCTGCCGCCGGCAGCCGTGCCGTTGCTGGCGCCGCCCTCGAGCGTGACCGCGTCGAGCACGATCGTATCCTGTGCGGCGGCAGCGCCCGCGAGCGCTCCAAGGGCGCAGGAAACGCGCAGCACGGTCTGGCAGGAACGGACGACAGAAGGCATCGATGGGACTCCATGAAGGGACCCATTCCGCCTAGGTGCGTTAAGCTGATAAATCGAGTCATATTTTCGGGCGCCAGATACGCTTCGATCCAGTGTTGCCTTAATGTAACTTATCCGCCCAGGAACCCTCCATCGGAAGAGTCCCGCTGCGCTCGTCCATCCTTCTGCTAGATTAGAAGAGTTTTAAACTGTCAAGCCGAGGCGCACGATAGTGCGGAATACTGGTCAGCGGTCGCTTCGCCGCATCGGCATTGCATCGATCAGGCCGTTGAGCTCGGCCAGCCCAATCGGCTTGCTCCCGCGCCACTTGACCCCACCATCCTTGCCGATCAGCAGCGCGGAGAAAGCGGTCGCGGCGGCAACGTCGTAACGGTCCCGCAGCCCGTCGGCGGTTTCTCCTTTGGGGGCTTCACCATAGATCGGCAGGATCTGATCGCCCACCACGGCGAAGGCGACGAGATCACGATCGGCAAGCGCCGCCTCGTCCGCCAGAAGGCTCCGCCGCTGTTCGGAGAGCAGGCCGTTCCGGTCAGACGAAAACACGATCACGATGCGCTTCTCCCAGCGGAGGCTGGCGATGGTCGCGGCGTCGACGGCCCCGCCGGTGCCGATGGCCGATATCAGTGCTGCGGCGGCGATGGTCTTCAGCATGAAACTTCTCCCTTGCCCGTCAGAGCGGCCCCACAACGGGTCGTTCGGTTCACGGGCAGACGATGGCGTGATCGCGCCCCGACATCTCCGCTGCGGCCGATCGTCCCGCGGTGGCGCGGCTTCTCATTTTTGACTGAACCCATTCGCCGCCGTCTGCGTTGCAGCCTAGAATCGTTATAAGGAGCAGCCTGTGCTGACACTGACCGTGAACGGAACCGAGCATTCGCTCGACATCGACGTGAGGACATCGCTGCTCGATGCTCTGCGCGACCATCTGGCCCTCACCGGCACCAAGAAGGGCTGCGACCACGGCCAGTGCGGCGCCTGTACGATCCTGGTCAACGGCCGGCGCGTCAATTCGTGCCTGACTCTCGCCGTGATGCACGACGGCGACGAGATCACCACCATCGAGGGCCTCGGCGAGCCCGGCAATCTCCACCCGATGCAGGAAAGTTTCCTGCACCATGACGGCTACCAGTGCGGCTATTGCACGCCGGGCCAGATCATGTCGGCGGTCGGCATGCTCGGCGAGGTCGAGGCGAAGTGGCCGAGCCATGTGACGGAAAACGTCGAGGGCGGCGCCGAACTCTCCAATGCCGAAATCTCCGAGCGCATGTCGGGCAATCTCTGCCGCTGCTCGGCCTATCCGAACATCGTCGATGCCATCCGCGAGGTCGACACCGCAGACACCCGCCGGAAGGACGCAGCATGAGGACGTTCGATTACGTCCGGGCGAGCGACGCCCGGCAGGCCGCGACCGAAGCCGCCGTCGTCGGTGCCAAGTTCATCGCCGGCGGCACCAATCTGCTCGACCTGATGAAGCTGCAGGTCGAGCATCCCGACCGCCTCGTCGACATCAGCCGCCTGCCGCTGAAGGACATCGAGGAGACGGATGATGGCCTGCGCATCGGCGCGCTCGTCACCAACAGCGACCTTGCCGCCAGCGACATCATCCGCGAGCGCTATCCCCTGCTCAGTCGCGCGCTCCTCGCCGGCGCCAGCGGGCAGCTCCGCAACAAGGCGAGCACCGGCGGCAATTTCCTGCAGCGCACGCGCTGCGGCTATTTCTACGAGACCTCCGCCAACTGCAACAAGCGCGAGCCGGGCTCGGGCTGCGACGCGATCGGCGGCTTCAACCGTATCCATGCGATCCTCGGCGCCAGCGAGCACTGCATCGCCACCCATCCGTCCGACATGGCGGTGGCCATGCGGGCATTGGACGCCAAGATCGAGACGATGAAGGCCGACGGATCGTCCCGCGTCCTCGCGCTGTCCGACTTCTACCGCCTGCCCGGCGATACGCCGGACCTCGACACCAATCTCGAGGCAGGCGAACTCATCGCGGCCGTGCACCTGCCGAAGGCGCCGGGCGGCAAGCATGTCTACCGGAAGGTCCGGGACCGCGCGTCCTATGCGTTCGCGCTGATCTCCGTCGCGGCGGTGGTGAAGGTCGAGGACGGCAAGATGCAAGGCGTCAGCCTCGCCTTCGGTGGCGTCGCCCACCTGCCATGGCGCGATGGCGCGGTGGAGGCCATGCTGAACGGCCAGGCGCCGTCGCAGGCGCTGTTCGAGAAGGCGGCCGACCTGCTGCTCGCCGAGGCGAAGGGCCAGGGCGAAAACGATTTCAAGATCGAGCTGATGCGGCGGACTTTGCCCGCGGTCCTCAGCGAGGCGACGGGAGTGACGGCATGAGCAAGTCCTACGACTACCAGATGGACAAGCCGATCGGCGAGACGCGTCTCGACCGCGGTGTGCAGGGCGTCATCGGCAAGGGCATCGACCGGTTCGAGGGCCCGTTGAAGGTGTCGGGCAAGGCGACCTACGCCTACGAGAACCTGCACGGGCGGGAGGTGGCCTTCGGTTATCTCGTCACCTCGACCATCGGCTCCGGCAAGATCGTCGAGATCGACACGATGCAGGCACTGTCGACGGCCGGTGTTCTTACCGTCATCACCGATGAGAACGGTCCGCGCGCGGCGGCCGACCCGGGCGATCCCGCACCGACACCGATCGGCGGCGAAGTCACCCATTACGGCCAGCCGATCTGCCTCGTCATTGCCGAGAGCTTCGAGGTCGCACGCGCGGCCGCCAAGCTGGTCGACGTTCGCTACGAGGCCTCCGAAGGTCACTACGACCTTGAGGAGGGCAAGGCGGGCGCCTACGATCCGGGCGATGGCGTTATGCCGTCGACGGTGGTGAAGGGCGACTTCGACAAGGCCTTCGCCAAGGCAGAGGTGACGTTCGAGGCGACCTATACGACGCCCAGCCAGAGCCATTCGGCGATGGAGCCACACGCGGCGGTAGCCGTCTGGGACGGCGACGACCTGACGATGTACGGCTGCTACCAGCTGGTGCAGACGAATGTCGGCCAGCTCGCCAAGGCGCTCGGCGTCAACAAGAAGCATGTCCGCCTGCTGAACCCGTTCATCGGCGGTGGCTTCGGCGGCAAGCTCGGCATCGGTCCGGAGTCGGTGTTCGCCGCGATGGGCGCCAAGGAAACCGGCCGTCCGGTCAAGATCGCGCTCACCCGCCAGCAGGTGATGCAGACGACCTCGCGCCGTACCGATACCATCCAGCGGGTGCGCATCGGCACGACGAAGGACGGCATCATCACCGCCATCGCGCACGACACCATCACCGGCAACACGCCCGGCGACGATTTCTTCGAGCCCGCCGGCATCTCGACCGTGTTCCTCTACGCCGGCGACAACCGGCAGATCACGCACCGCAAGGTCGACGTCAACATCCTCCTGTCGTCCTCGATGCGGGCGCCGGGTGAGGCGGTGGGCATGTTGGCGCTCGAAAACGCCATGGACGAGATGGCCGAGAAGCTCGGCCTCGATCCGATCGAGTTCCGCAAGCGCAACGAGCCGGAGACCGATCCGCAGGAAGGCCTGCCGTTTTCCTCGCGCATGATGGTCGAGTGCATGGACGAGGGCGCCCGGCATTTCGGCTGGAACGACCGCTCCAAGGTTCCGGGTACCCGGCGCGAAGGTGAATGGTTCATCGGCACGGGCATGTCGACGGCGTCGCGCAAGAACATCCTGCAGAAGGCATCGGCCCGCGTGTCCCTGCTGGCCGACGGTTCGGCGACGGTCGAGACGGATATGACCGACATCGGCACCGGCACCTACACCATCCTGCAGCAGATCGCGGCCGAGATGCTGGGCCTGCCGGTCGAGAAGGTGTCGGTGAAGCTCGGCGACAGTTCGCTGCCGCCGGCACCCGGCTCAGGCGGCTCCTGGGGCGCCAGTTCCTCGGGCTCGTCGGTCTACACCGCCTGCGAGGGCATCATCGAGCAACTGGCCGAGAAGCTCGGCGTGTCGTCCGATGATCTCACCCTCAAGGACGGCACCGCGATCGCCGGCAACAAGCAGACGCCGCTGACCGTCGTTCTCTCGGGCGAGCCGATCGTCATGCTCGGCAATTTCGCACCGGGCAAGGCGTTCAAGGAGACCCACCAGGCGAGCTACGGCGCGCACTTCTGCGAAGTGGCGGTGAACGCGGTGACCGGCGAGACCCGCATCCGCCGGCTGCTGACGGTGGCGGCGGCCGGCCGTATCCTCAACGAGAAGACGGCGACGTCGCAGTGCTATGGCGGACAGATCTTCGGCATCGGCACGGCGCTGACCGAGGAGCTCGTAGTCGATCCGCGCACCGGCCTGATGGTCAACCACGATCTGGCCGAATACCACGTGCCGGTGAATGCCGACGTGCCGCAGCTAGAGGTCATCATGCTGCCGGAGCGGGACCATGCGGCGAGCCCGCTGGCCTCCAAGGGCATCGGCGAACTCGCGATCTCCGGCGTCGGGGCCGCGATCACCAACGCCATCTACAACGCCACCGGCGTTCGGGTGCGCGATTATCCGATGACGCTCGACAAGGTCCTGGCGGGTTGGACGAAGCCAAAGGCCGCCTGAGCCGACCGGCTAAAGCGATAGGCTGATCCAAGAGGCGGCGGAGCGCAGGTTCTGCCGCCTCTTTCCGTCTAGCCTCAGCCGTGCAGCTTGAGGGCGGGTCCCTTCGTCGGCGAAATGACATCGGCGAGGATCGCCACGGAGCCGCGCAAGGTGCCGAGCACCGACCATTGATGCTGGCGCTGCAGCGCGTGGTAGGCGGCCTTGGCGAACTGTCCGTCGATGAAGAAGTCGTCGCGCCGGGCAAAGCCCATCAGGCCAACGGTGCCGGCATCGCCGAGCGAGATCAGCTTGCCCTTGTCCTTGAAGGCGAAAGGCTCGACGGGCTTTCCGGCAATGGCGGCCGGTAGCGCGCCGCAGAGGTAGCGTCCTTGTTGGCTGGCGATCTGCGCTGTCGGCGGCAGCGCCATCTCCGCACCCTGGGGGGTGAGGCTGGCCGCATCGCCCATGGCATAGATGGCGGGGTCGGCGGTCCTCAGATAGGCGTCGACGACGATCCGGCCCTTGCGGTCGGTCTCGAAGTCGCCGAGCTGCTTCAGAACCGGCAAGCCGACGAGGCCCGCGGCCCAGACGGTGATGTCGGCCGGCCAGCTGTCGCCGGTGGCCGAGCCCACGGCATCGGCATGGACGGCATTGATCTTGGCGTTCGTCACGACGGAGACGTCGAGGGCGGCCAGCCGCTTGAGGACGCCGGCGCGCAGGCCCGCGTCGGCGCCGGGCATCAACATCGGTGCCCCCTCGAGGATGGTGAGGTCGAGAAGCTTGGCCTGCGGCCGCTTGGCCGGGCGCTCGAAGAAGGCCTGTTCGGAAACGCGCAGGTGTGCGGCGAGCTCGGTGCCGGTGGCGCCCGAGCCGACGATGACGACATGCGCCGGCCTGCCGCTTTCGCGCGCATTGATCATCAGGCCGATGAAGCGTTCGCGGAAGGCGTCGGCATCGGCCTTCGCGTCGAGCCGGACGGCGTGGTCGAGCACGCCGGGTATGCCGAAATCCGCGGTGATTCCGCCGAGCGCGATGACGCAGGTGTCGTAGCCGACGCTGCGGCCCGGCGCCATCGTCTGCCCGCTCGCGGACGTGACGGGGGCGAGCCGGACGCATTTGGCCGCCCTGTCGATTGACACGACGCTGCCTTGCTCGAAGCGAAAGCCGCGCATTCGGGCCAGCATGTAGAAGCTGATCTCGGTCAGCGTCGAGTTCACCGTGCCGGCGGCGAACTCGTGCAGGCGGGGCTTCCAGATATGCGAGCTGACGCGGTCAACGAGGGCCACGTCGAGCGACCGGTCCCCCGACAGGGCGGCGGCGAGCTCGAGCCCACCCGCCCCGCCACCGAGCACGAGGATACGGTGTCTGGATTGTAGCATGCGATCACCCTTGCCGGACGCTGCCGCCTTGCCGGCGGCGCACGTCCTCTTTCCATCGCTCGCGCTTCTAACGGGAGGGGGCATCGCCCTCCACCCCGTGTCATCGCGCGGTCGATCAGCCGTAGGTGCCCACCAGGCCTGTGATGCCGATGAAGATAAGATAGAGCGCGACGATGTAGTTGAGCAAGCGCGGCATCAGAAGGATGAGCACGCCGGCGATCAGCGCGACGATCGGCTGGATCTGGAGAATCTGCATAAGGGCTTTTCCGAGTTATCCGTCCGGGGAATCAGGACATGTGCCAGCCATGACTGACGGTGATCGACTGGCCGGTCAACGCGTTCGAGCGAAAGCCCGCCAGGAACACGGCGACGTCGGCGACGTCCTCGATGGTCGTGAACTCCTGGTCGACGGTATTGCCGAGCATCACGCGGTTGACGACCTCGTCTTCCGAAATGCCGAGCCGCTCGGCCTGCTCGGGGATCTGCTTGGCCACCAGAGGGGTCTTCACGAAACCGGGGCAGATCACGTTGGACCGCACGCCATGCTGTGCGCCTTCCTTGGCCATCACCCTTCCGAGGCCCAGCAGCCCATGCTTGGCGGCGACATAGGCGCTCTTCAAGGGCGACGCCTCATGACTGTGCGCCGAGCCCATATAGATCAGCGATCCCGACTTCTGCGGGTACATCACCTTGATGCAGGCCTTGGTCAGGAGGAAGCCGCCGCCGAGGTGGACGTTCACCACCTTCTGGAACTCGGCATAGGGAAAATCCTCGACCGGGTGGACGATCTGGATGCCGGCATTGGCGATCATCGTGTCGATCCGCCCGAAGCGTGCTGCTGCTGCTGCGACGCCGGCCTCGACCGCGGCCTCGTCCGAGACGTCCATCTCGATCGCCAGCGCCTCGCCGCCGGCCGCCTCGATCTCAGCGACGCTCGCCTCGGCGGCGGGCCGGTCGATGTCGCAGACGGCGATCCGGGCGCCCTCGCGCACGAAGGCCAGCGCGATCTCGCGGCCGATGCCGGAGCCCGCGCCGGTGATGACGGCGACGTTGTTCTGAAGTTTCACGGGCAGTGCTCCCACGGGCCGACACAGCGGCGATCGGTGCCGACTATTCCGCAGGGGCGCACTGAAACGCAACAGGCCGGCAACTGGGCCGGCCTGTCACAGAGGGGGGATGGTTCACGGAGCGGGCGCTCAGAACTCCGACCAGCCGTCGGTTTCCGGCTTCATCGCCGCGCCGCCGCGGCCGGTGCTGCGCATCTGGACCACCGCGCGGCCCGCGGCAGGGCGGCCCGTGGCAGGAAGGCTTGCGGCAGGGCGGCTGGCGGCATGCGGCGCGGCTCCGTCCGCGGTGCGGAAGCGGCCGACGAGCCCCGCCAGTTCCGCCGTCTCGGTCGACAGGGTCTGCGCTGCCGCCGTGGTTTCCTCGACCATCGCGGCGTTCTGCTGGGTGACCTTGTCCATCTGGTCGGCCGCGGCCGATACGCCCTTGAGGCTTGTCGCCTGCTCGCGGGCGCTGCTGGCGATCTTGCCGACGATGACGCTCATGTCGGCGACCTGCGTGACGATTTCCTCCAGCGACTTGCCGGACGCCGTGACGAGATCGACGCCCTCGCCGACCTGTGCCGACGAGGTCGAGATCAGTTCCTTGATCTCCTTCGCCGCCTCGGCCGAGCGCTGGGCCAGGCCGCGCACCTCCTGGGCGACGACGGCAAAGCCACGGCCCGCTTCGCCCGCCCGCGCCGCCTCGACGCCGGCGTTGAGGGCCAGGAGGTTGGTCTGGAAGGCGATCTCGTCGATGACGCCGATGATCTTGCCGATCTTGTCCGAGGACTGCTCGATCGCCGCCATGGCGGTCACTGCCCGGCCAACGATCTCGCCGCCGCGTTCGGCATTGGTCTGGGCCGCGACGGCCGCGCGCTGGGCGTTGGCGGCGCCGTCGGCGGTCCTCGCGACGGCGGAGGTCACCTCGCCGAGTGCCGCGACGGTCTCCTCGAGGCTCGCGGCCTGCTGTTCGGTGCGCTGGGCGAGGTCGCCGGACGCGACCGCGATCTCGCTGAGGCCGGTCCGGAGCGCGCTGGTCGAGCGGATGACCTGTGCCATCGCCTCCTCCAGCCGCGCGACGCTCTGGTTGAACAGCCCGCGCACGCCTTCGTATTCGGTCGCGAACGGCTGCTCGAGCCGCACCGTCAGGTCGCCGTTGGCCAGCCGCTCGAAGCCCGCCTCCACCTCGGTGGCGAAGAAGGCTTGCGCCTCGGCGGTGTCCGCGCTGGTCTCGGCCTGCCGGCGGCGGCCGGCCTCCCGCTCTGCCGCTGCCTCGGCAGACTCCGATTTAAGGCGCTTCTGCTCGATCATCGCATGGCGCAGATGCTCGACCGAGCCGGCCATCCGGCCAATTTCGTCCTGCCGGTCGGTGCCGACCACCGTCCGGTCGGTCTTGCCGTCGGCCACCTCGGCGACGGTTTCGGTGAGATCACGCAGCGGGGCGAACATCCGCTTGGAGATCCAGAGCACCAGCATGCCGAGGATTGCGGCCGCCAGGACCGACAAGAGGCCAAGCCGGATCTGCAGGCTGTTGATCGAGGAGAAGAAGTCGGCCTTGGGAACGCCGACATAGAGGACGCCGATGGTCTTGCCGGCTGCGTCCTTGATCGGGTCGTAGGCGGTGAAGAAGGGGGTTCCGAGAATATCGGCCTCGCCGCGATATGGCTTGCCGGCGAAGACCTCGGTATAGGCCGGGCCGGCGGCAAGTTTCGTCCCGACCGCGCGGCTGCCGTCCGGCTTCTTGACGTTGGTGGCAATGCGCAGGTCGCCCATGAAGATCGTCGCCGTGCCGCCGACGAGGTCCTTGATGCGGTCGACCGGACCGAAGAAGCCGTTCAGCTGCTGGCTGCCGGCATAGAGGGCGTCGCCGTCGCGCCGCATCGGGCCGAGCCTGTCCAGCACTTCCCAGGCAACGCGCATGTTGCTCTCCTGCCTCTCGGCTGCGCGGAGGACTCCGTCCTCGCGGAGGACGATCTCGTTGGCGATACCGAACGACACCGTCAGCACGGCGAGGCTCGCCATCACCATCATCCAGACCTTGGCGTGCAGGGAAAACGTGCGAAACATGGGGGCACCTGTTTTTTTGCGATCGGTCCGGGGGTCGGCCGAGCGAGGGGAAATCTCCGAGCGAAAAGGCTGAGCGGCGAACCACCGCTTCAGAAGCTTAGCAAGCTACCGTATGCCTTCCGAAAATTAAGAAGCCCGTACTTGTGAGGGAATTTTTCCGGGCGATGCAACCAAATGGATTATGGCTCGCCGTGTGGATTCAGTGACGTTCGTGGTGCCGGAAGGCGCGGTGATCGTGCCAACGCGAGGGCGTAATGGCGACGCCGTGCAACCGGCGCGACAGGTTTTCGACAGCCACCGGGCGGTAGCCTCCCGTTTCGTTTGCCGTCGGGAGAATGGCAGGCGTCATCATGTTCGGGAGGAACACACCATGACCATCAACCGGCGCGACTTTTCCATGGCCCTCGCAGCGCTCGCAGGCGGCGCTGCGCTGCCGCTGCTGCGGACGTCGCCGGCAGAAGCCGCCGCGCTCGAAGAGCTGACGATCATTGCGGCAGCCAGCACCGGCGGCGGCTACGACACCCTGGCGCGTACGGCACAGATGCTGCTGCAGAACGAGAAGCTGGTCGGCAATGTCGAGGTGATGAACGTTCCCGGCGCCGGCGGCACGATCGGCCTCGCCCAGCTGATCGGCGGCGGCAAGCGCTCGACGCTCCTCACCGCGGGCCTTGGCATGGTCGGCGCCGTCATCATCAACAAGTCGCCGGTCTCGCTGGCGCAGGCAAAGCCCGTCGCCCGCTTGCAGGGCGAATACCAGCCGCTGGTGGTCGCCGCCGAATCGCCGATCAAGTCGCTCGACGATCTGGTGAAGGCCTATAAGGCCGAGCCGGGCGCGGTGTCCTGGGCCGGCTTCGGCCTCGGCAGCCCCGACCATCTTCTGGCCGGGCAGGTGGTCAAGGCGACCGGCGGCGACGTCAAGGAAATGAACTACATCGTCGTCGGCGCCGGCTCGGAAATGCTGCCGATGGTGCTGTCGAACCAGGTGACGGTCGCCACCGGCGGCTACAACGAGTTTGCCGATATGATCACTACCGGCAAGCTGCGGGCGCTCGGCATCTCTTCGCCGGAGCGGCTGAAGGGCATCGACGTGCCGACCTTCCGCGAGCAAGGCGTCGATACCGAGCTGGTCAACTGGCGCGGCCTCGTCGGCACCGCGAAGCTGACGGACGAAGACCTCGCGGCGATGGACGAGGCCTTTGGCGCGATGGCCAAGAGCGACGAGTGGAACAAGATCTGCGAGAACCGCGGCTGGCAGAACCTCTATATGCCGTCGGCCGAGTTCGCGACCTTCCTCGCTGCGGAACAGACGCGCGTCTCCTCACTCCTGAAGGAGCTTGGCCTCGCCGCCTGATCGACTTTCGCGTCTCGCCAACGCCGCTGCCCGCCGCGTGCCAGCCTTGGCGCGCGACGTCGCCTGACGTCGCCTGACGCCCGCCGGCCTTTCCGTCCGCTTTCCAGCGCGATAGAAAGACGGCGGGCAAGGACCGGCGTGCTGGAGATGAGATGAGCGAAGCGATCAGGATCGACGGCAAGGCGGCGGCTGCCGACATCATCGGCGCGGTGAAGGCGGCGAGCGCGGCCTTGCTGGAACGGGCGGGCATTGCTCCGGGGCTTGCCGTCGTGATCGTCGGCGAAGACCCGGCCAGCCAGGTCTACGTCGCCTCCAAGGCGCGGATGGCCGAGGAGTGCGGCTTCAAGTCGGTCAAGCACGTGCTCGGCGCCGACGCATCGCAGGCCGCGCTGCTCGACCTCATCCACGACCTCAATGCGGACGTCTCGATCCACGGCATTCTGGTGCAGCTGCCGCTGCCCCCGCAGATCGACGCCAACCGGGTGATCCACGCGATCTCGGCCGACAAGGATGTCGACGGCTTCAACCTCCTCAATGTCGGCCGGCTCGGCACCGGCGCGGTGGACGAGGCCTTCGTGCCCTGCACCCCGGCCGGCTCGATGCTGCTGATCCGGAAAATCCTTGGCGACGACCTGTCGGGCAAGACCGCGGTGGTCGTCGGCCGCTCCAATATCGTCGGCAAGCCAATGGCGCAGCTGCTGCTCTCCGCCAACGCGACGGTGACCATCGCCCATTCGCGTACGGCGGATCTGCCGGCGGTATGCCGCACCGCCGACATTTTGGTGGCGGCGGTCGGCCGGTCGGAAATGGTCCGCGGCGACTGGGTGAAGCCGGGTGCCGTGGTCATCGACGTCGGCATCAACCGCATCGACGCGCCGGAGAAGGGCGAGGGCAAGACGCGGCTTGTCGGCGACGTGGCGTATGAAGAAGTCGCAGCCGTCGCCGCAGCGGTCACGCCGGTGCCCGGCGGCGTCGGCCCGATGACGATCGCGCTGCTGATGGCGAACACGGCGGTCTCGGCCTATCGGCACGCGGGAATGAAGCCGCCGCGGTTCTGATCGGGCCGGTCAGGCCAGCCTGAGCCCGAAGCGCTCAGCGATCGGGGTGAAGTCGCGGTCGCTGTGCAGGAGATGATGGTCGCCCAACAGGCAGAAGGTCGCGATGATGAGGTCGACCGTCTTGCGGATGGTGATGCCGTCGGCGCGGAGGGTGCGGTAGATGCGGGCGGCTTCCTGCGCGATGGTCTCGTTCATCATCGGGACGATGGCGAACTGGCGCAGGGTCCGCTCCAGCCGCTGAGCGTCCCTGTCATGCCGGGCGCCCCTCAGCACCTCCAGCATCACGAGATCGCCAACCAGAATCTCGTCCGCCCTGAAACTCCTGTGCAGTTGGGCTACCTCAGGTGTCGAGGCGCCTCGAACGCTGTCGATCCAGACGGAGCTGTCGACGACGATCACGTCCGCTCGTAGACATGGTCCAGACGCATGGCGTCCAAGTCGCCTTCCCAGCCCATCCCGCTGATTTCACCGAGGGCTGCTCGAAGTTTTCTGTTCTCGATAACGTATCGAAGCGCTTCCGCGACGGTGGCGGGACCAGATGTCAAGCCGGTCGCGGCCATCGCTTCCCGGAGCAGGGCTTCGTCGATTTCGACTTGAGTACCCATGGCATGCTCCTCAGAGTATCTTCCGCGGAGCATGCCATAGGCTGAGCCAAGAATCGAGTTGAGCGCCTCAGCCCTCGCCGCCCTCGGTCTCCGCCGGCTTCGGCTCCGCGGCGACCTTCGGGCCACCCTTGGAGACGCCGACCATGGCCGGGCGCAGCACGCGGTCGCCGATGGCGTATCCGTCCTGGACGACCTGGACGACGGTGTTGTTAGTGACCTCGGTGTTCGGGACCTCGAACATAGCCTGGTGGAAGTTCGGGTCGAAGCGCTGGCCCTCGGGCTCCAGCTTCTTGACGCCGAACTTCTCCAGCGTCGCCAGCATGCCGCGCTCGGTCAACTCGACGCCGTCGATCAGGGCAGCAAGACCGGCATCGCCATTCTCGCGGGAATCAGCGGGGACGGCCGCGACGGTGCGGCGCAGATTGTCCATCACCGACAGCATCTCGCGGGCGAAATTGGTCACCGCATAGGTGCGGGCGTCCTTGACCTCGCGCTCGGTGCGGCGGCGCAGGTTCTCCATGTCGGCGGCGAGCCGCATCATGCGGTCCTTGACCTCGGCGGTCTCGGCCTCGAGATCGGCAATCCGCTCGGCGGCGGCGCGCGCGATGAAGGCCTCGGCGTCGGCGTCGGAATAGTCCCCGCGGGCGAACGGAGAGGCTTCGGCCTCGTTCTCCAGGGTCTCGTCGATCTCGGCGTCGCGCTTGTCGGTGTCGCTCATCATTCCTCTTTCAATCCGCCGGCGCGCCGGTCGTGCCAGGCCGAAGCCCGGCGGTCACCGGTACGTGAATGTAGATGTCGCCCGCATATCGAATGCCGGGCCGCGAAAATCAAGATCGCCGGCCGACCGAGCCTTGCGTCAGGAGACGCGATACCAGCCTCGCGGTATAGTCGACCATCGGCACGATGCGCCGGTAGTTGAGCCGCGTCGGGCCGATCACGCCGACCGCGCCGATGACCTTCTGGTCGCCGTCGCTATAGGGCGCGACGACGAGAGAAGAGCCCGACAGCGAGAACAGCTTGTTCTCCGAGCCGATGAAGATCCGCACGCCATTGCCGGTCTCGGCAAGGTCCAGCAACTCGATGATGCCGCTCTTGCTCTCGAGATCGTCGAACAGCATGCGCAGCCGCTCGAGGTCCTCGGACGCCGTGACGTTTTCGAGGAGGTTGGCGCGGCCGCGCACGATCAGCCGCGCCGGCTGGCCTATCGCCGCTCCCGACCACACCGCGAGACCCTCCTCGACGAGCCCCTGGCTGAGGAGATCGAGCGCCGTCGAGGTCTCGTCCTTCAGCGCCTGCACGCGGTCGCGCGCCTCACCGAGGGTTCGGCCGACGATGTGGGCGTTGAGGAAGTTCGAGGCCTCGACGATCTGCGAGGCGGTGACGCCCGACGGCAGGTCGACGACGCGGTTCTCGACGTCGCCGTTCTCGCCGACCAGCACCGCCAGCGCCTTGGTCGCCTCCAGCCGGATGAACTCGATGTGCTTCAGCCGGAGATCGGACTTCGCCGTCAGTACCAGGCCGGCGCCGCGCGACAAGCCGGAGAGCAACTGGCTCGCCTCGGTCAGCAGCGTGCCCATCGGCCGAAGGTCGCCGGTCGCCTGCACCTTCGCCTCGATCGCCTCGCGCTCGCGCTGCGGCAGGTCGCCGACCTCGAGGAAAGCGTCGACGAAGAAGCGCAGGCCGAGTTCGGTCGGCATCCGCCCAGCGGAGATGTGCGGCGAATAGATCAGCCCGAGCGCTTCCAGATCGCTCATCACGTTGCGCACCGAGGCCGGCGACAGCGAGGTCGTCAGCAGCTTCGACAGCACGCGGGAGCCGACCGGCTCGCCGATGTCGAGATAGGATTCGACCAGCAGCTTGAAAATGTCGCGCGACCGCTCGTCGAGCATGCCGGGGAATTCCGGTGCCGGCTGTCTGAAGTCGTTCATCGCACGTTCTCTCTGCATCGGCTGCGGAGTATAAGGCCATGAAGCATAAGGGCCAAGCGCCTCTATCAAGCGTCGAAGGCAGCTCTTTGCACGTTCTCTGGTCGCTTCCGGAGGGGCGATGGTCGGGGATCGCGCGGCTCCTCGCAGGAATTATTTTGCGCCCCGCCCCCTCGCCGGTTAAAAGCCGGTTAACGCCAGTCGCGCTTCGGCGCATCTGCGACACATCCCATGACAGGATTTACCCATGCGGCCTTCCAAACGCGCCAATGACCAGTTGCGCGCCGTCTCGCTCGAACGCGGCGTCTCCCTCCATGCGGAGGGCTCCTGCCTCGTCAAGTTCGGCAACACCCATGTCCTCTGCACCGCCAGCCTTGAGGAGCGGGTGCCGCCCTTCCTCAAGAATTCCGGCAAGGGCTGGGTCACCGCGGAGTACGGCATGCTGCCGCGCGCCACCGGCGACCGGATGCGGCGCGAGGCCGCGAGCGGCAAGCAGTCCGGCCGCACCCAGGAGATCCAGCGCCTGATCGGTCGCTCGATGCGCGCCATCGTCGACCTCGGCGCGCTCGGCGAGCGGCAGATCACCATCGACTGCGACGTCATCCAGGCCGATGGCGGAACCCGCACCGCCGGCATCACCGGCGCCTTCGTCGCGCTGAACGACTGCCTCGCCTGGATGGAGGGCCGCGGCATGGTCGAGCGCTCCAAGGTCCTGAAGGACCACATCGCGGCGATCTCCTGCGGCATCTACAAGGGCGAGCCGGTGCTCGACCTCGACTATCTCGAGGATTCCGCCGCCGACACCGACGCCAACTTCGTCATGACCGGCCGCGGCGGCATCGTCGAGATCCAAGGCACGGCCGAGAAGGAGCCGTTCAGCGAGGCTGAACTGGCGAGCCTCCTCGGCCTGGCGAAATCCGGCATCGCGACGCTCGTCGAGCTGCAGCGCCAGGCGATCGCGTAAGGGAGACGGCGATGAGCACCGGGATGCGCAGGATCGACGGCAGGCGCCTGCTCGTCGCCAGCCACAACAAGGGCAAGATCCGCGAGCTCGACTTCCTGCTCGGCGGCCTTCCGATCGAACTGGTGACGGCTGGCGAACTCGGCCTGCCCGAGCCGGACGAAACCGGCACGACCTTCGTCGAGAACGCCCGCATCAAGGCCCTTGCCTCGGCGACATCAGCCGGCGAAGTGGCGCTCGCCGATGATTCCGGCCTCTGCGTCGAAGCGCTGGGCGGGGAGCCGGGCGTCTACACCGCCGACTGGTCCGGCCCGGACCGCGACTGGGACATGGCGATGCGCCTCGTCGAGGAGAAGCTACAGCAGAAAGGCGCGCTGGAGCCGGCCCAGCGCCGGGCGAAGTTCGTCTCGCTGCTCTGCCTCGCTTGGCCGGATGGCCATACCCAGGAATATCTCGGCGAGTGCGAGGGGACCCTCGTCTGGCCCGGCCGCCGCGGCGAGATCGCCTATGGCTACGATCCGGTGTTCATGCCGGACGGCAGCACGCAGACCTTCGGCGAGATGAACGCCGAGGAGAAGCACGGCTCGATCTGGACGGCGCCCGGCCCGCTCTCGCACCGCGCGCGTTCGGTGCAGAAGCTCGTCGCCGAGGCGTTTCCGGAAGGCGTCCGGCCGGCGGGAGAGCCTGCCGAATGACCGAATGGCTGGCGATGGGGAACGTCCGGACGTTTCCGCCGGTAGCACGCGAGCCGGGCTTCGGCGTCTACGTGCACTGGCCGTTCTGTGCCGCCAAATGCCCCTATTGCGACTTCAACAGCCATGTCCGTCACCAGGCGATCGACCAGGAGCGCTACACCGCCGCCTTCGTCCGCGAGATCGCCGAGATGGCGAGGCGCTCGTCCGGTGAGCGCGTCACCTCGATCTTCCTCGGCGGCGGCACGCCGTCGCTGATGCGCCCACAGACCGTCGGCGCGATCCTCGATGCCATCGCCAAGGCCTGGCCGGTCGACGCGAACGCCGAGATCACCATCGAGGCCAACCCGTCGAGCGTCGAGGCCGAGCGGTTCCGCGGCTACCGCGCGGCGGGCGTCAACCGCGTCTCGCTCGGCGTCCAGGCGCTGAACGACCGCGATCTCAAATTCCTCGGCCGGCTGCACAATGTCGACCAGGCCAAGGGAGCGATCTCACTCGCCCGCGAGATCTTTCCGCGGCTGTCCTTCGACCTGATCTATGCCCGGCCGGGCCAGACGGTCGAGGGCTGGGAGGCCGAGCTGACCGAGGCGATCGACCTCGCCGCCGACCACCTCTCGCTCTACCAGCTGACCATCGAGGAAGGCACGCCCTTCCACGCCCTGCGCAAGGCCGGCAAGCTGCCGGTGCCGGACGGCGAGCTGTCGGCGGCGCTCTACGAAGCGACCCAGCAGCTGACCGCCGCACGCGGCCTGCCGGCCTACGAGATCTCCAACCATGCGGTGCCCGGCGCTGAGTCCCGGCACAACCTGACCTACTGGCGCTATGGCCTCTATGCCGGCGTCGGGCCGGGCGCGCACGGACGGCTGATGGGCGAGGGTGGCCGGTACGCGGTAGCGACCGAGCGGCACCCCGAGACCTGGCTGAAGATGGTCGAGGACTGGGATTCCGGCGTCGTCACCGACGACCTCCTGACGCCCAGCGAGGAGGCCGACGAATTGCTGCTGATGGGCCTGCGCCTCACCGAGGGCATCGACCTCAAGCGCTGGCGCCGGCTCACCGGCCGCGACATCGACCCGGTCAGCGAGGCGGACCTCCGCGCCCACGGCATGGTCGAGCGGCTCGGGCCCGACCGGCTGCGCGCGACGCCGGCCGGAATGCTGGTGCTCGACGCCGTCGTCGCCGATCTCTGCTAGGCTCCGGCAATGAGCATCGATCCCGACCATACGCCGGAGCGCGGTTTCAGCGTCCGCGACCACCGGTTTGCCGGCCAGAAGCCTGAGCCCGGCCTCTATCTCGTGGCGACGCCGATCGGCAACCTCGGCGACATCACGCTGCGGGCACTGGAGATCATCGCCGGCGCCGACCGTCTCGCCTGCGAGGACACCCGCGTCACGGCGACGCTGCTGTCGCGCTACGGCATCAAGCGGCGGATGTTCGCCTATCACGAGCACAATGCCGAGGAGTCCGGCGCGGCCTTGCTCGCCGACCTCCAGGCCGGGCAGAGCGTCGCGCTGGTCTCCGATGCCGGCACGCCGCTGGTGTCCGACCCCGGCTTCCGGCTCGTCGGCCAGGCGATCGAGGCCGGCATTCCGGTGATCCCGATCCCCGGCGCGTCCGCCGTGCTGTCGGCGCTGCTCGCCTCGGGCTTGCCGTCCGATGCCTTTTTCTTCGCCGGCTTCCCGCCCCAGAAGCAGGGGGCCCGTCGCGCGCGGCTGGAGGAGCTGACGCGCATTCCCGGCACGATCGTGCTCTTCGAGGCGCCGCACCGCATCGCCGACAGCCTCGCCGACATGGCCATGGTCTTCGGTGCTGAGCGCCAGGCGGCGGTCTGCCGAGAGCTGACGAAAACCTTCGAGACGATCTACCGCGGGGCGCTCTCACAGTTGGCCGCCGATTTCGAGTCGATGGAGCGGGTGCGCGGCGAGATCGTCGTCTGCATCGCCCCGCCGGCCGCGGAGGCGGCAGCAAGCGAGGCCGACGCCGACACCATCCTCGCCGGGCTGATGGCGGAGATGAAGCCGGCCAAGGCGGCGCAGGAAGCGGCCCGTCTGACCGGCCTGTCCCGCCGCGACCTCTACGCCCGCGCTTTGCAGCTGAAGACGCCGGGATGAAACCCGTCCCGCCCGCCGGCCGTCGCTCGCCCGCGCCTGCGCCTGCGTCGCCGGGCAAGGGCGAGCGGCGGCAACGGTTCCGCAAGGGCCATCGCGGCGAGTGGCTGGCGGCCTGGGCACTCCGGCTCAAGGGTTTCCGCATCCTCGCCGTCCGCCACCGCACGCCGCTCGGCGAGATCGACCTCATCGCCCGCCGCGGCGACTTGATCGCCATCGTCGAGGTGAAGGCCCGCGCGACCCTCACGGCCGCGATGGACTCGGTCGGGCCCGCCGCCCAGCGCCGCATCGAGGCCGCCGCCGACCTCTGGCTCGCCCGCCAGCGCGACCACGCCCGCCTCAGCCTGCGCTTCGACATCGTCGCCGTGCTGCCGCGGCGCTGGCCGGTGCACGTGAAGGATGCCTGGCGAGGGCGGTGAGGATCAGCCGGGCGTCGGAAGCCAGGGGTTGACGAGCGCGACCCCCGTCGGCTCGAAGTCGCGGACGTTGCGGGTCATGACGGTTAGGCCGTTTTCGAGCGCAGTTGCAGCAATGAGCCCGTCCGCCGTGGCGATTTGGCGTCCTTTCTTCCGGCATGAAACCGTCAGTTCGGCCCATCTCCTGGCAACGTAGAGGTCGACCGATAAAGTTTGCCGTGCGAGCGTCGCTTCGAGATCGGCTAGCCAATCGGCAAGTTCTGCACTTTGGCGTCCCGCCGGCATCAATAGGATGCCTCTGCGAATTTCCTCGAAACTGATGACGCTGACGAAGATATCGCTGTCGACGATCTGCTCGACCGACGACTTCACACCGGAATTGCCTTGGGGATGCCGAATTTCCGACAACACGCACGTATCGAGGAGGATACAAGCCATTATCGGGTGCCGAAGTCGATATCCCGTGGCAGCGACTTGTCCCGGCTGAGATCAAGACCTTCGAGTGATGGGCCTTCGAACAAGACCCGTTTGATGGGGGATCTCTTCTCCGACAGCCGTTGGTATTCCGCGGCGCTGACCACCACCACCGCCGCGTCTTCCCGCCGGATCGTCTGCGGTCCCTCGCTGAGGGCACGGTCGATGACCGTTCCAAGCTGGTTCTCGGCATCTTCAATGCGCCAGTCCATGATCTCGACTCCTTGCCGCGGACGGGGCCAGTGTAGCACATCCCGGCCTGTTCACCGCTGCCGCGATTGCCAGCGGGCCGCTTCCCCGCTACCTCCGCTGCGAACCATGCCCGAAGGAGTGCCCCATGGCCCTTACCGTCGCGGTCCAGATGGACCATGTCTCGTCGATCTCGATCAAGGGAGACAGCACGTTTGCGCTGTCCTTGGAAGCGCAGCGGCGCGGCCATAGCCTCTACCACTACACGCCAGAGCGCCTGTCGATGCGCGACGGCCGGGCGACGGCGCGCGCCGAGCGGATGGAACTGCGCGAGGAGGAGGGCAATCACTTCACCCTCGGGCCGGTCGAGCGCATCGACCTCGCCGACACCGACGTGGTGCTGCTGCGCCAGGACCCGCCCTTCGACATGGCCTACATCACCTCGACCCATATCCTCGAGCGGGTGCACCCGAAGACGCTGGTGGTCAACGATCCCGCCTCGGTGCGCAATGCGCCGGAGAAGATCTTCGTCACCGAATTCCCGGACCTGATGCCGGAAACGCTGATCACCAAGGATCCGCTCGAGGTCGCCGCGTTCCGCGCCGAGTTCGGCGAGATCGTGATGAAGCCGCTCTATGGCAATGGCGGCGCCGGCGTCTTCCACATCACCAAGGAGGACCGCAACCTCACCTCCTTCATGGAGACCTTCGGCCTCCTGTTCCGCGAGCCCTTCATCGTCCAGCGCTACCTGAAAGACGTGCGCAAGGGCGACAAGCGCATCATTCTGGTCGATGGCGAGTTTGCTGGCGCGATCAACCGCGTGCCGTCCGAGAGCGATGCGCGTTCCAACATGCATGTCGGCGGAAGAGCCGAGGCGACCGAACTGACGGAACGCGAGCGCGAGATCTGCGCGCGGATCGGACCGTCGCTGAAGGAGCGCGGCCTGCTCTTCGTCGGCATCGACGTGATCGGCGACTATCTGACCGAGATCAACGTCACCTCGCCGACCGGCATCCGCGAGGTGAAGGCTTTTGGGGGAGCGGATATCGCCAGCCTCCTCTGGGACGCGATCGAGACCAAGGTTTCCGCCACCCGAAGCTGAGCGCCCGCGCGCCGGATCAGGGCAGGCGACATGCGTACCACCGAGGCCTATGCGATCTCGGTGGCCGGCCACCGTCTTTGTTCCCTTCCTGTTCTTGTTGCGTTGGTAGATCTCAGCTAGCGTTCGGGTTGTGGTGATCGCGGCGGGTTGTAACCTCGGCCGGCGCCTTTCCGGTGGGGCGCGGCATGGTCTCTCGGGTCAGGACGGTGGCATTCCAGGGTGTCGAGGCGATCCCGATCGACGTCCAGGTGATGATCGCGCCCGGCAAGGTCGGCATCCAGATCGTCGGGCTCGCGGACAAGGCGGTGGCCGAAAGCCGCGAGCGTGTGCAGGCAGCACTGCACGCCTCGGGCCTCTCGATGCCGCCGAAGAAGGTCACCGTCAACTTGGCGCCGGCCGACCTGCCGAAGGAGGGCTCGCACTACGACCTGCCGATCGCGCTCGGGCTTATGGCGGCGCTCGGCGCCATCCCGTCCGATGCGCTGGCGGACTTCATGGTGCTCGGCGAACTCTCGCTGGACGGTATGATCGCGACGGTCGCCGGCGTGCTGCCGGCGGCGATGGGGGCGAATGCCCTCGGTCTCGGGCTGATCTGTCCGGCCGCCTGCGGTTCGGAGGCGGCCTGGGCCAGCGCCGACATGGCGATCCTCGCGCCGCGCAGCCTGATCCAGCTCGCCAATCATTTCCGGGGTACCCAGGTTCTATCGCGGCCGGCGCCGGCGATCCGCGCCGCGCCGGACAATCTCGCCGACCTCTGCGAGATCAAGGGGCAGATCGTCGCCAAGCGGGCGCTGGAGATCGCCGCCGCCGGCGGCCACAACCTCTTGATGATCGGGCCCCCGGGCTCTGGCAAGTCGATGCTGGCGCAGCGCCTGCCGTCTATCCTGCCGGCGCTGACGCCGCGCGAACTCCTGGAAGTGTCGATGATCGCCTCGATCGCCGGCGAGCTTGCCGGCGGCAAGCTGTCGGACCGTAGGCCGTTCCGCGCGCCGCACCATTCAGCCTCGATGGCCGCCATGGTCGGCGGCGGGCTGCGGGCGCGGCCGGGCGAGGTGTCGATGGCGCACCGCGGCGTGCTCTTCCTCGACGAGCTGCCGGAGTTCTCGCCGGTGGTGCTGGATTCGCTGCGCCAGCCGCTCGAGGGCGGCGAGAGCGTCATCGCCCGGGCCAATCACCGCGTCACCTATCCCGCCCATTTCCAGCTGGTGGCGGCGATGAACCCTTGCCGCTGCGGCATGGCGGGGGAGCCCGGACATTCCTGCGCCCGCGGCCCGCGCTGCGCGGCGGACTACCAGGCGCGCCTCTCCGGGCCGCTGCTCGACCGGATCGACCTGCGCGTCGATGTGCCGGCGGTCACCGCCTTCGATCTGATCCGCCCTGCGCCAGCGGAAAATTCGGCGACCGTGAAGGCGCGCGTCGAAGCCGCCCGCCTGATCCAGAGGGAGCGATACGAGGGGCTCGGAATGGCCGCCGCCACCGTGAACGCAACCTGTTCGGCGGCGCTCATCGAGACCGTCGCCGCGCCGGACGAGCCGGGTGCCCGTCTGTTGCGCGATGCGGCCGAGCAGATGAAGTTCTCGGCCCGCGCCTATCACCGCATCCTGAAAGTCGCCCGGACGCTTGCCGATCTCGATGGCGACGAAACCGTGCGCCGCGTGCACCTCGCCGAGGCGATCTCCTACCGCGTTGCCGGCGAACGGCTGAGGGCGGCAGCGTGAGCGGCGGTGTGTCCTACCCGCGCTACGCGAGAGACGTCGGACGCACCAGCAAAAACAGCCCTGCAGCCTTTATCGCTTGGACCGACCGAAATGCTGGCACGAGTGCGACAGCGTTTGCCCCCAGCTCAGGCAGCGCGCGCCAGATCGTTCTCGATGCCGGCCAGGGCGCGTTCGAGCAAGGCGAAGCAGACCGGGTCGAAGGCGGTGCCGACGTCGCGGCGCATCAACGCGAGCGCGGCGTCGATCGCCATCGCCGCGCGGTAGGGGCGGTGCGCCGTCAGGGCGTCGAAGACGTCGGCGACGCTGACGATCCGGGTCTCGATATCGATCTCGGCGCCAGCAAGGCCGCGGGGGTAACCCTTGCCGTCGAGACGCTCGTGGTGGGCGCCGCCGATCCGCGCCATCGCGGCGAAGGCGGGAACCCGTTGCAGGATGTTCTCGGACATGGCGGCATGGTCTCGCATCGACCGCCACTCGGCTTCGTCGAGCGGGCCCTTCTTGTCGAGGATCGCGTTGGAGACGCCGAGCTTGCCGATGTCGTGCAGAAGCGCCGCTCGCTTCAGCCAGCGCCGCTCGCCGGCAGGCTTGCCCATCTCGGTGGCAATCATGTCGGCATAGACGGCGACCCGCTCGGAATGCCCCGACGTGAAGGGACTTTTGGCGTCGATCACCTGCGCGAAAGCGCGGGCGATGTCGTCGAGATAGTCCTCGTCGACGACGATCACCGCCCGGCGCGGCTCCAGCCGGCGGACCGCTGCATCGACGTCGGGCGCGTCCAGCATGGCCCAGAAGTCCTCCGAACGGGAGACCCGGGCAAAGGCGGCGGCCACCGTGGGATCAAACCAGGTGCCGGTGCGTGCCGTGACCTCGGCGATCGCCGCCGCCCGGCTGTCGGAGCGGTGGAAGACGTCGACGACCTGGGCGAGGAGGGCGATCCGCGCATAGACCGGGATCGCATCGCCGGCCAGATGATCCGGACGGCCCGCCCCGTTCCAGTGTTCGTCGAGCGAGTGGATCGCCCGGCACACGGGCTCGGGAAAGCGCAACTGCGCCGCGATCTCCGCACCGCGCTGGCAGCGGGTCTCGATCAGTCGGTTGGCGATCTCGCCGCCGCCTTTCATGATCCTCAGAATGGTCCGCAGCCTCTCGGTCAAACCAGCATTCAGGCCCGTATGCGAAAAGACGAAGCCAAGGACTTTTGGCAGGCTGTCGCTGACCGTTTTGAAGTCGCGCTTGAAGCCGATATCGTCGGCGAGATAGAGTTCGCAGATGCGCGCCGCGTTCGACGAGCACCCGAGGTCCTTCAGCATAACGGCGTAGTAGAGTTCCCAGAGCTCGGCTTCCAACAATCCCATCTCCCGCCCGACGTTCATGCCGATCCACGTCGCGCGAACGCAGTGGCCGATCGGCTGACCCTCCGTCAGATCGAGCGCGTGGCTGAGCGCGCCGAGGAGGTCGGAGGGACTGAGATCTGCGACGATGGCATTGATCGGGGAGGGCATGGGATCGGGGTCCTGAGCAGCGAACCTGCCCTTTTTGCCTTCCCGATATTAAAGCAGCGTATCGTGCCGCCACCCTCTTGCCACAATGGTGAAAGCCCTACGAATACGAAGCTTTTTATCGATCAGCGGGCCGGAACACCGGCGTCAACCATTGCCCGGCGCCGGCAGGGAGAGGCTGCGTTATCCTCCTGCCGACATCCCGGGACACGGTCCCTTGCCGGGCTAGCCAGCGTTCTCCGGCGCAATGCGCAGGATTTCGCCGCTGTCCTCGGCCAGCACGTAAAGCGCACCGTCCGGACCCTGCTTCACATCGCGAATGCGCAGGCCCAGTTCCTTCAACAGGCGCTCCTCGCCCGTCACGGTCGTGCCGTCGAGCCCGAGGCGCACCAGGTCGGTGCTCGCGAGGCCCCCGAAGAAGGCGCTGCCTTTCCAGGCCGGGATCGTGTCGGCGGTGTAGAATTCCATGCCGGACGCGCCGATCACCGGGGTCCATTGGTGGATGGGCGGAGTGAAGCCTTCGCCGGTCGCCTGGCCGGAGCCGACGGGCGTGCCGTTGTAGTTGACGCCGTAGGAGACGACCGGCCAGCCGTAATTCCGGCCGGGCTCCACGACGTTCACCTCGTCGCCGCCCTTCGGGCCGTGCTCGGAAAACCAGATGGCCCCGGTCTCGGGATGGCGGGCGCCGCCCTGGATGTTGCGCTGCCCGTAGGACCAGATCTCTGGCAGGGCACCCTCGGTTGCGACGAACGGGTTGTCATTTGGCACCGTGCCGTCGCGGTTGATCCGCACCACCTTGCCGAGATGGTTGTCGAGCCTCTGTGCCCCCTCGCGGATTGGCGTGTCGGACCGTTCGCCGAGGCCGAGAAAGAGGTGGCCCTCGGGACCGAAGACGATGCGCGAGCCAAAATGCTTGCTGCCCTCGTATTTCGGCAGCTGGGTGAAGATTTTCTGGAAGTTCTCGATCCGGGTGCCGTCCGTAGACAGCGTGCCGCGGCCGGCCGCGGTCGAGTTGCCGCCGTCGCCCGCTTCGGAATAGCTGAGATAGACCAAGCGGTTGTCAGCGAAGTCTGGATCCAGGGCGACGTCGAGAAGCCCGCCCTGACCGCCCGCATCGATCTCTGGCAGGCCGCCGATCGGCTCGCCGACGGCTCCCTCCTGCGAGACCAGGCGCAGAGCCCCGCCCTTTTCGGTCACCAGAAGCGTGCCGCCGGGCAGAAACTCCATGCCCCAGGGCGACGTCAAGCCTTCGGTCAGCGTGGTAACCCGCAGGGTTCCCGCAGCACTGTCGACCGAGCGGTCGACGGCAGCGGCCGGGACAGCGGACAGCGCGGTGGCACCGAGGGCGAGGAGAAGGAACCGGGTCATCGAGGTCTCCTGAAAGGGGCTGGTCCTTCCTACCTCTGTCCGGTCACGGCCGATGCCAAGCGTTCTGGCGCTATCGTGATCCCGGCTTTATGCCGGCGCTATGGTGTCGAGGATCGCGCGGGCGGCCGGCAGGCGCTGCAGCTGCTGCTGCGGGCGCGGGCCGATCTGCTCGATGATGTGGCTGGCGGCGATCGTCCCGAGGATCGCGCTCTGCTGGTGCGGCAGCCCGGCGGTGTAGCCGCGCAGGAAGCCGGCGGCGAAGAGGTCGCCGGCGCCGGTGGTGTCGAGCAGCCGCGCCAGGGGCGCTGCCGCGACCTCCGTCGTCTTCCCGCCCTCGACGATCACGCAGCCCTTCTCGCTGCGGGTGACCGCGGCCAGGCGCTTGGAATCCTCGCCGATCCGCTGCAGGGCCAAGGCGAGGTCTTCGGTCTCGTACAGCGCCAGCGCCTCGCTCTCATTGGCAAAGACGATGTCGACCGTGCCCGAGCGCATGAGCTCGAGAAACTCGGCGCGGTAACGGTGGACGCAGAAGGCGTCCGACAGCGTCATCGCCACCTCGCGGCCATTGGCGTGGGCGATCGCGGCCGCCTTGCGGATGGCTTCCTTGGCCAGTGGCGGATCCCAGAGATAGCCCTCGAAATACGTCACCTTCGCCGCGGCGACGAGCGCCTCGTCGATGTCGTCGGGGCCGAGTTCGACGCACGCGCCGAGGAAGGTCGACATCGAGCGCTCGCCGTCCGGCGTGACGAGGATCATCGAGCGGGCGGTCGGTGGCTCGCCGCTGAGCGGTGCGGTGTCGTAGCGCACCTTCTGGGCGCGGATGTCGTGGGTGAAGATGGTGCCGAGCGCGTCGCGCGAGACCTTGCCGATGTAGGCGCCGGTGCCGCCGAGGCTGACGACGCCGGCCACCGTGTTGGCGGCCGAGCCGCCGGAGGTCTCCACCGCCGGGCCCATCGCGCCGTAGAGCGTTTCGGCCCGCGCAGCGTCGATCAGCGTCATGCCACCTTTCTGCACGGCGTGCGCGACGAGAAACTCGTCGTCGCTCTGGGCGATGATGTCGACGATGGCATTGCCGATCGTCAGCACGTCGTAGTCGGTCATGGCGCCATCCTCATCTGGTTGCCGCATGCCTTAGCGGGAATGCGACGGCATGGCGAGACGCCGGTGCGCGGCGGTGCCGGATTGGGTGCCAGGCCGTTGCCAGGCCGGCCGCCGGATCGTCGGGCGGGGCGTCTGGCCAGTCGCTGGGTGCAGGGTGCCGGATCTGGGCAAGGGGTCGGGTACCGGAGGGCTGGCAAGGGCAGCGGCATTGCCGCCACACCTGCCCCCGCCTATCTCAGGACGGACCGGTTCCCGCCGGGCCCTCCTGGAGTGTCAGATGATCTTCGCTTCGGCCTTCGCAGCGCTCGGCGCCCTCTTCTCCGCGCCTTTTCGCGCCGCGCTCTGGAAGTCGCTCGGCCTGTCCGTCGTGGTGCTGGTGGCGCTCTGGTTCGGCATCGAGGCGCTGTTCCAGTCGGCGATCCTGCCGACGCTGGCACGGCTCATGCCGGACATGCCGGCCTGGATCGACCAGATGTCGACCGCGGCAGGCTGGGTTGGCGGGCTGATGCTCGCCGTGCTCCTCGCCTTCCTGATCGGACCGATCTCCGCGCTGATCGCCTCGCTGTTCCTCGACGACGTCGCGGAAGTGGTCGAGCGCGACGCCTATCCTGCCTCCCGGGCCGGCACGGCGATGGCGTTCCTGCCCGGTCTGGTGCTGTCGGCGAAGTTCTTCGGCATCGTCATTCTCGGCAACGTCCTCGCGCTCTTCCTGCTGCTCGTGCCGGGGATCAACATCGCGGCCTTCTTCGTGGTGAACGGTTATCTCCTCGGCCGGGAGTATTTCGAGTTCGCGGCGATGCGCTATCGCGGCGAGGGCGAGGCCAAGGCCCTGCGCGGCCGCTATGCCGGTACGGTCTTCGGCGCCGGGCTGCTGATCGCCGCCTTCATGGCGGTGCCCTTCCTCAACCTGCTGACGCCGCTGTTCGCCGCGGCAATGATGGTGCACCTGCACCAGCGCGTGTCGGCGCGAGAGCATGGCCTGCCGCCGCTGGCGGCGCCTTCCGGGGCGCGGCTTTCAGGAGACGATGCCGTCCGGCTGGAGCGATAGCGTGTCCGGCAGCAGCGCATCCGGCAGCAGCGTGTCCGGCAGCAGCGGCGGGATCGGCACCAGCAGCGCCGGCACGTCCGAGGTCTTCTCCGCCGCCTTGCAGAGATCGGCGATGATGCAGATCGCGCATTCGGGCTTGCGCGCCTTGCAGACGTAGCGGCCGTGCAGGATCAGCCAGTGGTGCGCGTGGCGAAGGTACTGCGGCGGGATGATGCGCAGAAAATTCTGCTCGACCTCTTCCACCGTCTTGCCCGGCGCGAGGCGCAGCCGGTTGCCCAGCCGGAAGATGTGGGTGTCGACCGCCAGCGTGTGTTCGCCGAAAGCGGTGTTGAGGACGACGTTTGCCGTCTTGCGGCCGACGCCCGGGAGCGCCTCCAGCGCGGCGCGGTCGACCGGCACCGCGCCGCCATGCTCCTCGACGAGCATGCGGGAGAGGCCGATGACGTTCTTCGCCTTGGTCCTGTAGAGGCCGATCGACTGGATGAAGGTCCGCACCCGCTCTTCGCCGAGCGCCAACATGGCGGCAGGGTCGTCGGCGGCATCGAAGAGGGCGCGGGTCGCCTTGTTGACCCCGACATCGGTCGCCTGGGCCGAGAGCACGACGGCGACGAGCAAGGTGAAGGCGTTGCGGTATTCGAGTTCGGGCCTTGGCTCCGGCCGCTGGATCTCGAACCGGCGGAATATCTCGGCGATGTCCGCTTTCGCATAGGGCAGGCGGGGCGCCCGCTTCTGTGCCGGCTTCGCTGCGGCAGGGCGAGACGAGATGTCGCTGGCGCGGGGCGACCGGGGCGGTTTGGCGAGAGGCGGTTTTTCTGGCATGGTCGGGATATAGCGAGCTTGACCCATGGCTGACAACGCATCCCCGGACGACACGACCGCCAGCGAGACCAGCGCCGACGCGCCGATCTTCAGCGCCTTGCTGGTCCCCTACCGCTCGCTCGGCAAGCGTGGCTTCACGATTTTGATGGCATTCCTCGGCGTCGTCAGCCTCGGCACGAGCCTCGGCTTCCTCATCGAGGGCGCCTGGCCGGTGGTCGGCTTCTTCGGCCTCGACGTCGCGCTCGTCTGGCTGGCCTTCAAGGCCAGCTACCGCTCGGCCAAGGCCAGGGAGGAGGTCTGCGTCTCGCGCACCGATCTCCTGGTGCGCAAGGTCTCGCCGCGCGGGGTGGTGCAGGAAGCCCATTTCAATCCGTTCTGGGCGCGGTTCCAGGTCGCGCGCCACGACGAGATCGGCATTACCCGCATGGCCGTCAGCGGGCAGGGCCGCTCGACGGAGATCGGAGGGTTCCTCAACCCCGACGACCGCGAGAGTTTCGCCACCGCCTTCGGGCGCGCCTTGCAGAAGGCCCGCAACGCTTGATAAGCGCCGAGCGCCTAATAGGCGCCGAGCGCCTAATAGGTGCCGAGCGCCTGATGGACCCCGCCGGAAATCGGGTAGCGACTTTTGGGAACAGGTGCTGTTGTCGCGGCGACGATAGGAGTTTCACCATGTCCCAGATGTCCGCTACCACGCAGCTTCCGGCCCGCCGCACTTTGCTCGACGACGCTGTCGCCCCGGCGCCGTCGGGCTCCGACTATGCGGTCGTTCGCCAGGCCATCGAGTTCATCTCCACCGAATATCGCGCCCAGCCCTCGCTCGCCGAGATCGCGGAGGCCGTCGACCTGCCGCCCGAGGCGTTGCAGGCGCTGTTCCAGCGTTGGGCCGGCCTTTCGCCAAAAGCCTTCCTGCAGGCGGTGACGATCGACCACGCGCGGCGCCTGCTCGGCGAGGGCGCCTCGCTGTTCGATGCCGCCTTCGACGTCGGCCTGTCCGGGCCGTCGCGGCTGCACGATCTCTTCGTCAAGCACGAGGCGATGTCGCCCGGCCTCTATAAGGCGCGCGGCGCGGGCATCGACTTCGTCTACGGCTTTGCGGCCTCGCCTTTCGGCCGCGCGGTGGTGGTCGCGACCGACAGGGGCCTCGCGGGCATCGGCTTTTCCGAGGGCGGCGAGGCGGGCGACGCTCTGGCCTTTCAGGACATGGTGCGGCGCTGGCCGATGGCTGCCTTCACCCGCGACGATGCGAAGATCGCGGGGATCGCCGACCGCAGCTTCCGGCCGGCGGAGTGGCAGGAGGCTGCGCCGCTGCGCATCGTCCTCATCGGCACGGATTTCGAGATCCGGGTCTGGCAAGCGCTGCTGACGGTGCCGGTCGGTCGGGCGACAAGCTATTCGACCGTCGCCGAAGCGGTCGGCATGCCGAAGGCGGCCCGCGCGGTCGGGGCGGCGGTCGGGCGAAACCCGATCTCCTTCGTGGTCCCGTGTCACCGCGTCGTCGGCAAGTCCGGCGCGCTCACCGGCTATCACTGGGGCATCGCCCGCAAGCGCGCAATGCTCGGCTGGGAGGCCGGCCTGTTGTCGCGCGCATGACGTCGACGCCCGTGGCAGCATGGGGACGCCTGGGTGCCGAGGAAGCAGCCGAGGCCTTCCGGCGTCTCAGGGCTGAGATGCCCGGCCGCACGCCGACGGCGAAGGGGCCGAAGGACCAGCCGGATCCGTTCCGCTCGGTGGTCTCCTGCATTCTCTCGGCCCAGAGCCGCGACGCCAACACCGCGCTGGCCGTCGAGCAGCTGTTCGCGCTGGCGCGGACGCCGGAGGCGATGCTCGAGCTTTCAGAGCGTGAGATCGCCGCGGCGATCAAGCCCTGCGGCCTCTACAACATGAAGACGAAGAATATCCTCGCGCTCTGCCGGACCTTGATCGCCGAGCACGGGCGCGTCGTGCCGGACACCCGCGAGGGCCTGATGGCGTTGCCGGGCGTCGGGCGCAAATGTGCCGACATCGTCTTGAGCTTCAGTTTCGGGCAGGACGTCATCGCCGTCGATACGCATGTCTTTCGCGTCGCCAACCGCATCGGCCTGACGGCGGCGAAGACCGCCGACGAGACCGCGCGGCAGCTGGACCGGGACGCCCCGGATTTTGCCCGCGCGGACGGTCATTTCTGGCTGATCCAGTTCGGCAAGGCGGTCTGCCAGGCACGCCGGCCCCAGTGCGAGGCCTGCTTCCTTACCGATCTCTGCCGCTGGTACGCCGCCGTCCGGAACGAGGGCGAACCGGGCGCGCCGGTCAGGCGCTGAGGACGGCCTTCTCGGCGACGGTCGAATCGGCGTTGAGCCGGTAGACGATCGGGATGCCGGTCGCGATCTCCTCGGCGACGATGTCGGCGGGGCTCATGCCCTCCAGCGCCATGACCAGCGCGCGCAGCGAGTTGCCGTG
The DNA here is from genome assembly GCF_055730125.2 of Mesocryomonas fontinalis. Lineage (NCBI taxonomy): Bacteria > Pseudomonadati > Pseudomonadota > Alphaproteobacteria > Hyphomicrobiales > Aurantimonadaceae > Mesocryomonas > Mesocryomonas fontinalis. The sequence continues at coordinate 60,311 of NZ_JBUZWG020000012.1, forward strand.
CGCGGCGATGATGACGTTGTCGCCCGACAGTACCTTCGGCAGGATGTTGTGGATGTAATAGGGCCAGACGCGGGCGCCGGTATCCTTCAGGCTCTCGCCGCCGGGGGGGGCGATGTCGTAGGAGCGGCGCCAGATGTGCACCTGATCCTCGCCCCACTTGGCGCGGGCATCGTCCTTGTTCAGCCCGGAGAGCTCGCCATAGTCACGCTCGTTGAGAGCGACGTCGCGGATGGTCGGGATGTGCGGCTGGCCGAGCTCCTCGAGCAGCAGGCTGAGGGTGCGCTGGGCGCGGAACAGCTCGCTGGTGAAGGCGGTGCCGACATGCAGCCCGTATTGGCGCAGGCGTCGTCCGGCGGTACGGGCCTCCTCGACGCCCTTGTCGGTGAGATCGGGGTCTTTCCAGCCGGTGAAGAGGTTCTGAAGGTTCCATTCGCTCTGACCATGGCGGACGAGGACGAGGGTGCGGGTCATGCTTCACTCCAGCCAGCCGGATCGACGAGGGCCCGTCGCTCTCGGCAGAAGCGAATGACGGGTCGGACCATGAATCGCGGCCCAGACGTGGTTTTGCCGCAAGCCGCGCCGCTTGGGAAGAGTTGCGATGACCATCCGCCTCACCTGCGCAAGTTTCGCGTGTGCCTCGCGACAGGCAGGAATGCCGGCTCCGATGCGATGGAGACCCCGGTATTGCCGGACAGCGACGCCCTGAGGCGACCAAGGACGGCGACGGTCAGTCTTGGCGTGTTGTGCCGAGACCGAGCACGTCGCGCATCGAATAGAGGCCGGGAGCCTTGCCGCGGGCCCAGAGCGCTGCCCGCAGCGCGCCGCGGGCGAAGATCGCGCGGTCCTCGGCGCGGTGGACGAACTCGATCCGCTCGCCTTGGCCGGCAAAGATCACGCTGTGCTCGCCGATTACCGAGCCGCCGCGCAGCGTGGCAAAGCCGATGGCGCCGGCCGGGCGGGGGCCGGTATGACCGTCCCGCACGCGGACGGAGGCTTCACTGAGATCCACCAGGCGGCCGGTGGCGGCGGCCTGGCCAAGCAGAAGCGCCGTGCCGGAGGGGGCGTCCACCTTGTGGCGGTGGTGCATTTCCAGGATCTCGATGTCGAAATCCTCCTCCGGCAGCGCGCGCGCGGCCAGCTCGACCATGCTGGCGAGAAGGTTCACTCCGAGGCTCATATTGCCCGACTTGACGATGACCGCGCCTTGCGCCGCCTCGGCGATCGCGGCGTCGTCCTCGGGCGAGCAGCCGGTGGTGCCGATGACGTGGACGATGCCGGCGTCCGCCGCATGGCGGGCGAGGGCGACCGATGTGGAGGGCGTGCTGAAGTCGACGATCCCGTCGGCGCCGGCAAGCGCCTGCGCGATGTCGCTGGTGATGATGACCCCCGACGGCGGGAGGCCGGCGAGCTGGCCGGCGTCAGCGCCCAGCGCCGGCGAGCCGTCCCGCTCGATCCCGGCATGCAGCACCGCGCCTTCAACGGCGTCGATCGTCAGCACCAGCATGCGTCCCATCCGCCCGGCGGCGCCGACGACGACCAGTTTCATCGCGTCCATCGAACGCTCCCCTTGAGATCAGGCGGTCAGCGCGTCACCGATGCGGCGAGCGCCGCGGCATGGTGGTCACGCGGCTGAAGGCCGTGGAATTTCGAATAGAGCCCGTCCTGCCGGCCGAGCAGCTCGCTGTGCGTCCCGCGCTCGACCACCTCGCCGCCATCGATGACGAGGATCTGGTCGGCGCCGACGATGGTGGACAGACGGTGGGCGACGACGAGCGTGGTGCGGCCCTTCATCACCGTGTCGAGCGCCGCCTGCACGAGGGTCTCCGACCGGTTGTCGAGCGCCGAGGTGGCCTCGTCGAGCAGCAGGATCGGCGCGTTGCGCACCAGCGCGCGGGCGATCGAGAGGCGCTGGCGCTGACCGCCCGACAGCGTCGTGCCGTTCTCGCCGAGCGGCGTGTCGAAGCCGTTCGGCTGGGTCAGGATGAACTCGGTCGCCTGCGCAAGGCTCGCCGCCGCCTCGATCTCCGCATCGGTCGCGTCGGGCCGGCCGTAGCGGATGTTGTCGCGGATCGTGCCCTCGAACAGGTAGGGCTGCTGCGAGACATAGGCGATGTTGCCGCGGAGCGACGCCTTGGTAACGTCGCGGATGTCCTCGCCATCCACCAGGATCCGCCCCTCGGCCACGTCGTAGAAACGCTGGACGAGCGAGATCACCGTCGACTTGCCGCCGCCCGACGAGCCGATCAGCGCCGTCGTCTTGCCGGCGGGCGCCCGGAAGCTCAGCTTCCGCAGCACGAGCTCTTCCGGATAATAGCCGAAGTCGACGTCCTCGAAGACGATCTCGCCGCGATCGACCGCCAGCACTCTGGCGTCCGGGGCATCCGGCTGGCGGGGCTTCAGGTCGAGGATCTCGTAGATCATCTGGGCGTTGACCAGCGCCCGCTCGAGCTGGACCTGCAGCTTGGCGAGACGCCGTGCGGGATCGTAGGCGAGCAGCAGCGCGGTGATGAAGGCGAACATCGAGCCGGGAGAATAGCCGTGCTCGATGGCGCGATAGCCGGAATAGCCGATCACCGCCGCCACCGCGATGCCCGCGACCGTCTCGGTCACCGGGCCCGACCGCTCGGTGATCGCCGCGATGCGGTTCGAGCGGCTTTCGGCCGCCAGGATCAGCGTCTCGATGCGGGCGCGCAGCGTCTCCTCCATGGTGAAGGCCTTCACCACGGTGATGCCCTGCGCCGTCTCCTGCATGGAGGCGAGGACGCGGGCGTTGAGGTCGATCGACTGGCGCGTCGCGACCCGCAGCTTCTTCGACAGGCTGGAGATCATCCAGGCCACCGGCGGCCCGGCGAGCAGCGCGATGCCCGACAGCACCGGATCCTGGAAGATCATCACTCCGACCAGGAAGACCAGCGTCAGGAGGTCGCGGGCGATCGAGGTGACCGTGAGGTTCAGCGTGTCGCGGATGCCGGAGACGTTCTGGTTGATGCGCGCGGCGAGATGCGCCGAGCGGTTCTCGCCGAAGAAGTCGACGGACAGCTCGGTCAGGTGGCGAAACAGCCGCCGCTGGTAGCGGGCGACGATGTTGTTGCCGATCCGCGACAGGATCACGCCCTGGAAATAGGTCGCGACGCCGCGCACCAGGAAGGTGAGGAAGATGGCGATGGGCAAGGCGAACAGCAGCGCGCGGTTCTGCTCGACGAAGATCTGGTCGATCACGTCGCGCATGATCCAGGCGAGGAAGGCGGTCGCGCCGGACACCACGACGAGGCAGCCGACCGCGATGGCGTACTGGCCGAGATAGTCGCGGCCGTTCTCGGCGATCACGCGCTTCAACAGCCGGATGACGAGACCACGCTCGCGGTGGTCGGTCAGGGAAATCTTGGGTTTTTTCACGCTGGGCTATGCCGTCCGGAACACTCGATCCGGCGTCTATAGCCTCTCAGGCGCGTCCTGCCTATGCGCGAAGCCGGGGTCAGGCCGTCCAGCGGCGGCCTGTGGTCTCGATGCCGAAGAAGCGGGGCGTGCGGGCGAAGGTCGCGAGGCCCGACAGCGCCGCCAGCGGCTCGGTGATGATGTAGAGCGGGATCTCGCGCATCAGCGCCGAATGCGGCGCCTTGTCCTCGAAGGCTTGGCGAAGGCTCTCCTGCTTCAGAATCGGGATGATTCGCTGGAAGATGCCGCCACCGATGTAGACGCCGCCCCGTGCCATGAAGACCAGCGCGAGATCGCCGGCGACCCGCCCGAGATAGGTGGCGAAGAGCTCGACCGCCTCGCCCGACTGGTCGTTGCGGCGGCTCGATGCGGCCTCGGTGATCTCCGCCGGATCGGTATAGACCGGTGCCACGCCGTCGACCTTGCACAGCGCGTCGTAGATGTTGACGAGCCCGCGGCCGCACAGCACCTGCTCGGCCGAGACCCGGCCCTCGATGGTTTCGAGATGCGGCCAGATGGCGGTGTCGCGGTCGCTGCGCGGGCCGATGTCGATGTGTCCGCCCTCGCCGGCGACCGGGATCCACATCTTGCGGGCCCGCACCAGACCGGCGACGCCGAGGCCGGTGCCGGGGCCGACGACGACGCGGCTCGCGCCCTCGTGCGGCGTGCCGCCGCCGATCTTCTGGCGGGAACGCTCGGGCAGAGAGGAGACCGCCAGCGCTTGCGCCTCGAAATCGTTGAGGACGATGATCTCGTGCAGGCCGAGGGTCTGCAGCATGCCGCGCGGCCGCACCACCCAGGCGCAGTTGGTGAGCGCGATCTCATTGCCGTCGATCGGTCCGGCGACCGCCAGCACGGCCGACTTCGGCTGCAGCGAGGTCTTGTCGAGCACGGTCGCCTGGATCGCGTCGTCGAGCGTCGCGAAGTCGGCGGTCTTCACCACCGGAAAGGTCTTCGGCTCGGCGAAGGCATCCACGAGGAGCGCGAAGCGGGCATTGGTGCCGCCGATGTCGCCGATCAGGATCGGAAACTTCAGGGCCTGGCTGCTGTCGAGCGTCAGGGACATGGACTACCTGCCTTAAATCGATTGGTAAGCCCGCGGATTATCGCATTCACCGTCGAAAGCAAAGCCTGACCGGTCGGTCCTCCAAGGCAAAACCTGTCCGGTGCTCGGCCTATTGCAGCGGCCGGGACGAGGGGATCGGCACGCTCTGCGGCGGCGTCGGGGCAAAGCCTGCGGCGGAGGCGGGCAAGGCGGTGGTCGCCGATGGCGTCAAGGCCGGGCGCGTCGTCGCGGCATAGGCGGTGCCTCCGCCGTCCGGGGCGTTGAGCACGACGCGGCAGGCTTTCGGCATCGCCGACATCATCAGCGGCGCCCGCGGCTTCGGCGGCGGCGAGCCGGGCTTCGGCGGCTTCAGGGCGACGTTGAACCAGTAGTCGAGATCGCCGCAGCCGTCGTTGTTCGAGGGCCGGTCCTGCGCCTCGCAGCCGGGCGAACCCGCCTGGCAGGTGAGCCGGACGTGAAAATGCTCGTCGTGCCCGTACATCGGCCGGACCTTGCTCAGCCAGGAGCGGTCGCCGCCGACGGTCTGGCAGAGCTTGCGCTTGACCCCGGGGTTGACGAAGATCCGCTCGATCTTCGGGTTCACCGCGGCCAGTTTCAGGATGTTTTCGTAGCTCTTGTTCCACACGCGGTCATCGACCTGGAACGTGCCTTTCCGCAGCACCGAGCGGAACGGAAAGTCCTCGCGCTCCGCGGCCGTCAGGCGCGGCGAGGGCATCGGCTGGAACCAGATGTCGGCGTCGAGGCCGATCTGGTGCGAGGCGTGTCCCGAGGCCATCGGCCCGCCGCGCGGCTGCGAGATGTCGCCGACGAGGATGCCGGGCCAGATGCCCTTGGCGGCCGAGTCCTTGGAGAACTGCTCGAGGAAGGCAATCATCGCCGGGTGCCCCCAGCGGCGGTTGCGCGAGAGGCGCATTTCCTGCCAGGTCGGTCCGTCGATCGGCAGCGCCACGGCGCCGGCAATGCAACCCTTGGAATAGAAGCCGAGGCTTTCGGTCGGCATCGCCGCGGGCAGTTGCGCCGCGCCGAACAGCTGCTTGGCCGGCACGGATTGTGCTGCGGCCGGAAGGCCGCCCAGTGCGAGCGCGGCAAGCACCGTGGCGGCAAGGGTCGCGATGCCCGCGACCCGGTTCAGCGTTTTCCTGCTCATGCCCTGCACCCCGTCGGCGTCGCGCCGGCTCCCATCCCGCATGACGTGCACGCGGGGTGGGACCTTTTCGTGACCTTCGGCGACACTGGCGCCGGAAAGCCTGCGCGAAGCTGGCGGGTGGCTCAGGGGAGAACCGGCGTCATTCCGCTCTTTTCGATCGCCGGGGCGGCCGCCTTGGACGCGAGGAAGTCGATCAGCTCCTTGGCCGCTTCCGGCTGCTTCGACCCGACGACGAGGCCGGCCGAGAAGACCGTGACCTTCTGCACGTCGTCCGACAGCACCCCGACGAAATCCAGGCCCTCGATCGGCAGCAGTTCGGAGACCTGCTGGAAGCCGAGCTCGGCATCGCCACGGGCGACCACGGTCCCGACGCGCTCGCTCTCGATCCGCTTCGCCTTGTCCTTGATCGCCTCCATCACGCCGAGGCGCGGAAACAGCTCCTCCGACAGATACGTCCCGCTGGCGCTGGCGGAATAGGCGATCGACTTGGCGTCGAGCAGCGTCTTCTTGAGGGCCTCGGCCGAGGAGATGTCGGGCTTCGGCGCACCCTTGCGCACGGAGACGCCGATCAGCGAGTTCGCCAGATCGACGCGGCTGCCGGGCACCACCTCGCCGGCCTCGATCAACTTGTCCATCGCACCGGACGCCATGATGACGACGTCGGCCGGCTCGCCGCGCTTCAGCCGGCTGGGGATCGAGTCGGAGGCACCGCCTTGCGAGGCGCCATAGGCGCTCTCGACGTCGTGCTTCGACGCCGCTTCGAACGCCGGCAGGACCTCCTTGTAGGCCGCCGTCAGTCCGCCGGAAGCCATGACGTGGATCTCGGCCGCCAGCGGCGAGACCGTCGAGAGGACAAGGGCGGCAAGACCCGCGACGGCGGTCCCGGAAAGCCTGGAGATATGAAGCATGCGATTTCCTCCCAAATGCGTTCTGCCCCGACCGAGGCCGGGGCAGAAATGCACCTAGAAGGAGAATGCGACGAAAAGGCGCAGGGGCCGGGCGGCATCGCCGGAGAGTTGTGGGCGCGGCTCCGCCCTCACCGGCGTCAGGTCCGCAGCACGCCGCCTGCCGCCTTCGCCACCTGCGCGACGATCTTCGCCGACACCGCCTCCAGCTCCTCGTCCGTCAGCGTGCGCTCCATCGGCCGCAGCGTGAGCTCGACCGCCACCGACTTCTTGTCGTCGCCGAGTGCTGCGCCGACGAAGATGTCGAACACCCGGACCTCGGAGACCAGCTTGCGGTCGGCGCCCTCGACCGCGCGCAGGATCTTCTGCGTCTCGGTGGCGGCGTCGACGACGAAGGCGAAGTCGCGCCGCACCGGTTGGAAGCTCGACAGGTTGAGCACCGGCTTGGTGCGCGTGGCCTTGCGCTTCGGCTCGGGGATCTCGCCGAGAAACACCTCGAAGCCGGCGAAGGCACCGGTGGCGCCCATGGTCTTGAGGGTCCGCGGATGGAACTCGCCGAACTCGGCCAGCACGACCTTCGGGCCGAGCTTGATCCGGCCGGAGCGGCCGGGATGGTACCAGGCGCTGGCCCCAGCCTCGATCTGCAGGTTGGCGACTGGCGCGCCCGCGGCTTCGAGCGCTGCGATCGCATCGGCTTTGGCATCGTAGACGCCGACGGGCGCGGCATTGCCGCTCCAGAACCGTCCGGCGCCGGCAAGGCCCGCCGTGCCGCGCCGGATGCCGCCGGCGACGCGCCGCTGCCCGTCCGGCAGGTCCGACGCGTAGACATGGCTGACCTCGAACAGCGCGACGTCCGGATTGCCGCGCGCGGCGTTGCGGCCGGCGGCGGCAATCAGGCTCGGCAGCAGCGAGGGGCGCATGTCCGAGAGGTCGGCCGAGATCGGGTTGGCCAGCCGCAGCGTCTCCGCGCCGCCGCCGAAGGCCTTCGCATGGGCTTCCGGCACGAAGGAATAGGTCACCGCCTCGACCATGCCGCGGGCGGCGAGTGCCCGGCGCGCAGCCTTGTCGCGGATCTGCGGCGTCGTCAGGATGCGGCCGTTGACCGAGCCGAGCGGGGCGAGCGGCCGCGGTTCGATGAGGTCGACGCCCTTCATCCGCATCACCTCCTCGACGAGGTCGGCGCTGCCCTCGACGTCCGGCCGCCAGGTCGGCGGCACGACGTCGGCGCTTGTCCCGTCGGCGGTCACCTCGAAGCCCAAACGGGTGAGGAAGCCGGTCTGCTCCTCCGCCGACACGGCGAGGCCGGTCAGCCGCTCGACCTCGGTGAAGGCGAGCCGGATCGAGCGCCGCTCCGGCGCCGTCTTGCCGGTGACGGTGACATCGGTGGCGGTGCCGCCGCAGATCTGCAGCACCAGCCGCGTCGCGAGTTCCAGTCCCGGCTCCATGAAGTCCGGGTCGACGCCGCGCTCGAAGCGGTAGCGGGCATCGGTGATGATGCCGAGTGCCCGGCCGGTGCGGGCGACGTTCAGCGGCTCCCACAGCGCCGATTCGATCAGCACGTCGGTGGTGCCCTCGTCACAGCCTGACGCCTCGCCGCCCATGATGCCGGCAATGGACTCGACGCCCTTGTCGTCGGCGATGACGCACATGCCGGGCGTGAGCGCGTGGGTGCGCCCGTCGAGGCCGAGGATGGTCTCGCCCTCCCGGGCACTCCGCACCACCAAGCCGCCCGAGACCTTGGCGGCGTCGAAGACGTGCAGGGGGCGGCCGCAGTCGAAGGTGAGGTAGTTGGTGATGTCGACCAGCGCCGAGATCGGGCGGAGGCCGATCGCCAGCAGCCGCTTCTGCATCCAGTCCGGCGAGGGGCCGTTCTTGACGCCCGACACTTTGCGCAGCGCGAAGCCGCGGCAGAGACTGTCACCCCCGGGGAAGTCTAGCGTCACCGTGACCGGGCAAGGGCCATTGCCGGCCACAGGCGCGACGTCGAGCGGCTTCAGCCTACCGAGGCCGGCGGCGTTGAGATCGCGCGCGATGCCGTGAATGCCAGTGGCATCCGGCCGGTTCGGCGTCAGGCCGATCTCCACCACCGGATCGGCGAGATCGGCGTAGTCGGCAAAGGCCGTGCCGACCGGGGCATCGGCGGGGAGGTCGATGATGCCGTTGTGCTCGTCGGAGAGCAGCAGCTCGCGCTCCGAGCACATCATGCCGTTGGACTCGACGCCGCGGATCTTGCCGATGCCGAGCGTCACGTCGAGGCCGGGCACGTAGGTGCCGGGCAGGCCGAGCACGCCGACGAGCCCGGCGCGGGCGTTCGGCGCGCCGCAGACCACCTGCAGCGGCTTACCGCCGTTCACCTCGGGCCCGGCATCCACCATCAGCACCTGCAGCTTGTCGGCATCGGGATGGCGCTCGGCGCTGAGCACGCGGGCAATGCGGAACGGCCGCATCGCGGCCTTGTCGTCGATCCCGTCGACCTCGAGGCCGAGCGCGGTCAGCCTGTCGCAGAGCGCGGCAAGCGGGACCTCGGTCTCGAGATGGTCCTTCAGCCAGGAGAGCGTGAATTTCATGTGTCGTCGACCTCAGGTCAGCGGCCGCGGTTGAGCGCGGCGGAACGGATGTTGCGGGGACCGGTGGCGCTGCGGCCTGACGGGCAGGCCGGCGCCGTCGATCAGAACGGGCCCCGCGGGGAATCTGTCGGCGGCAGCGGCGCCGGCGTCGCCTCGACCGTAGCGATCGGCGCACGACCGGCAGCCTGGGTGAAGACGAAGCGGTAGACGAGAAGCGCCGAGAGGGCGAAGCCGAAGACCGCCAGCAAGGGGCCGATCGTCGTCGCGGCATTGCCGATCATCATCGCGCCGATCGCCACCGGCAGCGCGAAGCCGACGAAGAACGAGGCGAGCGCTGCCGGCGTCTGCGACATGTAGTGGTAGAAGACGGCGAAGATCACGCTGACCACCACGGCGACCGCGATGCCGCCGAAAGTGTCGATGAGGGCGAGATAGTCGCCGGCGAACAGCCAGGCGAGGATCAGGAACACCAGCACCCCGATCACCGCGCCGCAGACGACGCCGATCGCTTCCAGGAAGATCAGTCGGATGGACATCAGGACCCCGCCGCGTTGCGCGAGGGCGCAATTGCCCCCGGCGCCTTCTGGCCGCGCAGGATGCTGGCGACCGAAATATCTTCGTCTATCGCCGGCCAGTGCAGGCCCATCGGCGACAGCTCGATCAGGGACAGCGATACGGCATCGGCCGAAAGAAGACGCGGGTACCACCAGAGCGGCGCGCTGAGCTCCCGCCCATCCTGCAGGCGGACCCTCAACGCCCCGTCGTGGCAACTCGCCTCCACCGGCTGTGTCGCTTCGACGTCAACGTCCAAAATGCTCATGCCAGACCTCCAGGAACTCTGCCTGCTTGTCTCGAACAACCTTCAGCACCTCGCCGAGGTCCCGGTCGGAGAGACCGGCATTGGCTGCGAGGCGGAAGTCCCGCAGCCAGATCTTTGCTTCCCGCCCATCGCGCATGACGTGGATAGGCGGGGGCTCCCAACCATCTGCCGAGTAGAAGAAGAAGCGATATCCCTTCCACCGCAGCAGCGTCGGCATGTCAGCTGCTCAAGCCACCAAACAGCGTCGGCACGTCGAGCGGGCGGAAACCGTAATGCTCGATCCAGCGCACGTCGGCGTCGAAGAAGTCGCGCAAGTCCGGCATGCCGTATTTCAGCATGGCGATGCGGTCGATGCCCATGCCCCAGGCGAAACCCTGGTACTCCGCCGGGTCGAGGCCGACGCCTCTGAGGACGTTCGGGTGCACCATGCCGCAGCCGAGGATTTCGAGCCAGTCGGTGCCCTCGCCGAAGCGGATCTCCGAGCCGGAACGGTCGCACTGGATGTCCACCTCGAGGCTCGGCTCGGTGAACGGGAAGAAGGACGGGCGAAACCGCATGTTGAGGCTCTCGACCTCGAAGAAGGTCTTGCAGAACTCGGTCAGCACCCACTTCATGTTGGCGACGTTGGCCGACTTGTCGATGACCAGGCCCTCGACCTGGTGGAACATCGGCGTATGCGTGGCGTCCGAGTCCTGGCGGTAGGTCTTGCCGGGGATGACGATGCGGATCGGCGGCTTCTGCGCTTCCATGGTGCGGATCTGCACCGGAGAGGTGTGGGTGCGCAACAGCTTGCGCTCGCCATTGGCATCGGAGTTCAGGAAGAACGTGTCGTGCATCTCGCGGGCGGGATGGCCGACGGGGAAGTTCAGCGCGGTGAAGTTGTAGTGGTCGGTCTCGATGTCCGGCCCTTCCGCGATCGAGAAACCCATGTCGGCGAAGATCGCGGTGATCTCGTCGATCACCTGGCTGATCGGGTGCAGCCGGCCGCGGGAAGCGGGCGTCGCGCGCACCGGCAGCGTGACGTCGAGCGTCTCGGCCGCCAGGCGGGCGGTGATCGCGACATCGGCCAGCGCCTCGCGGCGCTCCGCCAGCGCCGCCGTCACGCGGTCGCGCAGGCCGTTGAGCTTCGGTCCCTCTTCGCGACGCTCGTCCGGGCTCATCTTGCCGAGCCCTTTCAGCAGCTCGGAAATCTCGCCCTTCTTGCCGAGCGCGGCGACGCGGATCGCCTCGAGCGCGGCCTCGTCGGAGGCGGCGGCGATGGCGGTCGTCAGTTGCGCCTCGAGCGCTGCAAGATCGGTCACGGTCCACTCCATACGGGTACGTCGATTGGCCCAGAGCGTCGTCCGTCCGCAAGGACGCACGACGCTCTCTCGGCCTTGCCGGGGTTCTAACGTGCCGGGCCTGCGAAGAAAAGCGTTCTGGCCCTTTGGCCGATGGTCGGCATCGCCATCAAAGAAAAAGGCCCGCGGGCAGATGCCGGCGGGCCTTTTGAAAGTCCGATGGAAAGCCTGCTGCCTCAGGCAGCTACGCTGCCCTTAGGCGGCGCGTACTTCGCCGATCGCCCGCTCGTACGAGTTGGGGTTCTGTTCCTTCAGGTAGTCCAGCGCGGCCTTGGCCGAGGCGCAGAGCGCCGCGAAGGCTTCCGGCTCGTGGATCGCGAGGTCGGACATGACCTTGCGGTCGACTTCGATGCCGGTCTTGGTCAGGCCGTCGATGAAGCGGGCGTAGGTCAGGCCGTGCTCGCGGACGGCAGCGTTGATGCGCTGGATCCAGAGGGCGCGGAAGTTGCGCTTCTTGGTGCGACGGTCGCGCGTCGCGTACTGCTTCGACCGGTCGACGGCGGCGAGCGCCGTGCGGATCGTGTTCTTCCGGCGGCCGCGGAAACCCTTGGCCTGCTCGAGAACCTTCTTGTGCTTGGCGTGCGAGGTGACGCCTCTTTTAACGCGTGCCATGATCTTGCTCCTTGATCTCTAACGCTGCCGGGCCGCTTAGCGGTTGTACGGCATGTAAATCTTGACGATCCGCTCGTCGGGCTTGGACAGAATCATCGTCCCGCTCGTGTTGCGCAGAAAGTCGTTGGAGCGTTTGATCATGCCATGGCGCTTGCCGGCAGGACCGGCCTTGACGCGGCCGTTGGCAGTGAAGCGGAAGCGCTTTTTCGCGGCCGCCTTGGTCTTCATCTTGGGCATTTTGCTCTCCTTGAGTGGAAGCGCGGCAGCGGTCACCGCTCGGGGAGCGGGGTCGCCAGCAATTCGAAGAATTTCGGACTGTCGCGCGGGGCATTGGGAACGGCCACGGCATGCCCTGCCGGGTCGCTCGGTCGAAGACGGTCCTATAGCGGACGGACCGGTGAAAAAGCAAGACCGGAAGCAGCTTTCGCCGTCCCGGTCTTGCGGTAATCCTGCATGGCTCGGCAGCAACGAAGCTTCCGGTCCCGGGGTGTCCCGTTCCCAAGCCGAAGCCGCAGCCTATGGCGGTCAGCCGCGCGGGGCGAGGACCATCATCATCTGGCGGCCTTCGAGCTTCGGCTCGGCCTCCACCTTGGCGATTTCAGCGGTTTCGTCGCGAACCCGGTTCAGAAGGACCATGCCGAGGTCCTGGTGCGCCATTTCACGGCCACGGAAGCGCAGCGTCAGCTTGACCTTGTCGCCCTCCTCGAAGAAGCGGCGGACCGCCTTCATCTTGGTCTCGTAGTCATGATCGTCGATGTTCGGACGCATCTTGATCTCTTTGACCTCGACCGTCTTCTGGCGCTTGCGCTGTTCGGCAGCCTTTTTCTGGCCTTCGTACTTCAGCTTGCCGAGGTCGAGGATCTTGCAGACCGGCGGATTGGCGGTCGGAACGATCTCGACGAGGTCGAGGCCGGCTTCTTCGGCGAGCGCCAAGGCTTCGGCTGTCGGTGTCGGGCCACGGTTCTGGCCTTCAGCATCGATCAGCTGGACGAAGGGGATCCGGATGTCCTTGTTGGAACGCGGCCCTTCCTTCTGGACCGGCGGCGCACGAAATGGTCTGCGAATGGTCGTTGTCTCCTGGCTGTTGACGACACACGTTGGCGATACACGGCGGCGGCGGATGGAGGGGCCGGCGGGTTGCCGGCCGGGCCCGCTCGGGCTCCGCTCACGCTGATGCTTTATCTTTGATGCCGGGCCCGATGCAGGTGTTTCAATCCACGCGTCACCCCGGTAGCTCCCCTGATATAGCACGGACGAACTGCATTTTCACCTCATCGTGTCAAGAAATGACGCGCCCCGCCCGAAACGGTCCGCAGGAAATCGCCATGAGCACCACGATCTCTCCCGACGCCCCGCATTTCATCGCCGTCGGCGCTGGGGAGGCGCGCCGAGACATCGCCTGCCGCAGCTTCGAGGGTTCGTCCCCCGCTCTGCTCTGGCTCGGCGGCTACCGTTCCGACATGCGGGGCGGCAAGGCCGAGCGGCTGTCGGCGCTGGCGGCAAGCGACGGGCTCGGCTTCTGCCGCTTCGACTATTCAGGGCACGGCGAGTCGGGCGGCAGCTTCCTCGACGGCACCATCTCGCGCTGGCTGGAGGAGGCGCAGGCGGTGCTCGCCGCCATGCCAGCGGGGCCGGTCATCCTCGTCGGCTCGTCGATGGGCTGCTGGATCGCGCTTCGCCTCGTCGCCGAACTGCGCCATGCGGGCGCCGGACAGCGGATCGCCGGCCTGCTGCTGCTGGCGCCAGCGCCCGACTTCACCCGCCGGCTCGTCGAGCCCGCTCTGTCGGACGTGCAGAAGGCCGATCTCCTGGCGAAAGGCTTCTGCACCGAGCCCTCCGCCTACTCGCCCGAGCCGACGGTCTATACCCGGGCGCTGCTCGAGGACGGCGCCCAGAACCTCGTGATGGAGGATCTGATCGAGACCTGCTGCCCGGTGCATGTGATCCAGGGGATGATGGACCCGGACGTTCCCTTCAGCCATGCCCTAGACCTGGTCACGCTGCTGCCCTCCGAGGGCGTGGTGCTGACCCTCGTCCGTGACGGCGACCACCGGCTGTCGCGCGAGGAGGACCTCCTGCGCATCGAGCAGGCCGCGCGCGATCTCGTCACGCAGGCGCGCGGCAGCTAAGGGCAAAGGTTCCCGTCCCGGGACGGGGTTGGCAGAATTGTCGCAGGCCTGTGACCGAAACGTCACAGGCCGGTCGTTCACCGGGTGAAGTGCCTGTGCCGCCGACGCTTTTCGGCTCGGTTGTCAACGCATACGGCTGCCGATGGCGCGTCATCGGCCGTCGAAAGCTTGCCTCAGCCATGTTCCAGCCGGGACCGCCGCGTTGACTAGATTTTGCAATGCACCCACCATCCCCTGGTCAGCAGATATTTCCGGTCTCGGAGGTCAGGCATGCAGGGAGCTCGCGCCATCGGCGCCGGGTTGGCGGTTGTCCTATGGGTTTTGACAGGGGTGGGTGCCGCGAGCGCCGACGCCATGACCGTCGGCCTTTCGACCACGGTGCCCATCGGACATCATCTCTTCTGCCAGGAAAACCAGGGCGACTGTACGCGCCAGCCCGGGCCGCTCGCGCCGCCTTTGGCACTGACCACCGTCCTCGCCGCGACCGTCGCCGCGATCAACACCGCCACCAATGCGGCGATCGAGCCGATGTCGGATCTCGCCCAGTACGGCGTCGAGGAGCGCTGGACCTATCCCAGCGGGCGCGGTGACTGCGAGGACTACGTGCTCGCCAAGCGCCGGGCCTTGCACGCTGCCGGCATCTCGCTCGACGACCTCCTGATCACCGTGGTGCGCAAGCGCAATGGCGAGGGCCACGCGGTGCTGACGCTGCGCACCACGGCGGGCGACTTCGTGCTCGACAATCTCGACTGGCGGGTCAAGCCCTGGCGGGAGACGCCCTATACCTACGTCAAGCGGCAGAGCGCGCTCGACCCGCGCGACTGGCTGTCGATCACCGGCGGCCTCGACGTGGCGACCAGCGCGGTGCGGAAGTAGGCGGGGGGTGCGAAGTCGAAGAGGCTCGCGGCGCTACCGCTCGTCCTCGTCGGTCTCGGGGCTCGAAAGCTCCTCGGCCGGTCCGGGAATGACGTAGCTGCCGGAGAGCCAGCGGTTGAGGTCCACCGCCTTGCAGCGCGGCGAGCAGAACGGAAACGTCGCCTGGCTCGATGCCTTGCGGCATTCCGGGCATTTTCCGCGCGGGCGCAGCGGGGTGACCGTCGCCGTCATGTCGCGGTCACGTCGCTGACGGGGCCGCGCCGGGATCGCGCCAGCGCTGGTGGATGTCGAAACCCTCGCCGCCGATCAGCGCGATGGTCTCGTAGAGCGGCAGGCCGACGACATTGGTGTAGGAGCCGACGAGGCGCACCACGAAACTTCCGGCAAGGCCCTGGATGGCGTAGCCGCCCGCCTTGCCGCGCCATTCGCCGGAAGCCAGATAGCTGTCGATGTCGTCGCGCGACAAGCGCTTGAAGCGCACCCGCGTCTCGACCAGCCGCTGGCGCAGCTTTTCCGACGGGCCGATCAGGCAGACGCCGGTGTGGACGCGATGGGTGCGGCCGGAGAGGATGCGCAGGTTCGCCACCGCGTCGTCGATCAGCTCGGCCTTCGGCAGGATCTGCCGGCCGACGGACACGACGGTGTCGGCCGAGAGCACCAGACGGTTCTCCCCCTCGCCGCGCTCCTTGAGGATGGCGAAGGCGGTCTCGGCCTTGGTCTTCGACAGCCGCTTGGCGAGCGAGCGCGGGTGCTCTGCGCGTTCCGGCGTCTCGTCGACGTCGGCCGGCAGCAGCCGCTCGGGCTCGATGCCCGCTTGCTGCAAGAGCTCCAGCCGCCGGGGCGAGCCGGACGCGAGCACGAGGTGGAGCTTCGTTGCCATCAGGCCGCGCGGTCCCGCCGCTACTTGAAGCGGTAGGTGATGCGACCCTTGCTGAGGTCGTAGGGGGTCATCTCGACCAGCACCTTGTCACCGGTCAGCACGCGGATGCGGTTCTTGCGCATGCGGCCGGCAGTGTGCGCGATGATCTCGTGGTCGTTCTCGAGCTTGATGCGAAAGGTCGCATTCGGGAGGAGTTCGGTCACCAGACCCGGGAATTCGAGAACTTCTTCTTTCGCCATACGGACCTCAAACGGGAAAGGCGGCCGACGCTTTGGTCGGACCCGCCAGGGACGGCCACGTCGCGACGTGGCCCTGAAGGAATGAATTGCGCCTTAAATCAGGCCTTTCGGCCTAAAAAGCAAGGCGGCGGGCGGCACGATGCCGTCCGCAAGGTAAAATCGCGCCAGCGCCGCCCTGGCAGAAGGGCGGCGAGGGCCGCTTAGCCGGAGATGCGCTCGACATCGGCGCCGCAGGCGACGAGCTTCTCTTCCAGCCGCTCGAAGCCGCGGTCGAGATGGTAGACGCGGTTGACCATGGTCTCGCCGTCCGCGACGAGGCCGGCGATGACCAGCGACACCGAGGCGCGCAGATCGGTCGCCATCACCTGGGCGCCGGCGAGCCGCGGCACGCCCTCGATCGTCGCGACCTGGCCGGACAGCGAGATCTTGGCGCCGAGGCGGGCCAGCTCCTGGACGTGCATGAAGCGGTTCTCGAAGATCGTCTCGGTGATGTGCGAGACGCCGCTCGAGCGCGTCATCAGCGCCATGAACTGCGCCTGCAGGTCGGTCGGAAAGCCCGGGAAGGGGTCGGTGATGACGTCCACCGGCTGCACGCCGCCGCCATTGCGCACCACCCGCACGCCGTTCGGCACGTCGGTGATGACGGCGCCGGCCTGGCCGAGGGCGGTGAAGGCGTTCTGCAGGAGATGCGAGCTGGTCCCGTCGAGGATCACGTCGCCGCCGGCCATGGCGACCGCGATGGCGTAGGTGCCGGTCTCGATCCGGTCCGGCAGGACGCGGTGGCGGGCGCCCGACAAAGCGGTGACGCCGTCGATGGTGATGGTCGGCGTGCCCGCGCCGGAGATCTTCGCGCCCATGGCGTTGAGGCAGGCGGCAAGGTCCACCACTTCCGGCTCGCGCGCGGCGTTCTCGAGGACGGTCTGGCCCTTGGCGAGCGCTGCCGACATCATCATCACGTGCGTCGCACCGACCGAGACCTTCGGGAAGACGAAGCGGTTGCCGACGAGGCCGCCCTTGGCCTCGGCGACGATGTAGCCGTTCTCGATGTCGAGCGTCGCGCCGAGCGCTCGCAGGCCGTCGATGAAGAGGTCGACCGGCCGCGTGCCGATAGCGCAGCCGCCGGGCAGCGAGACCTTGGCCTTGTGCATCCGGGCCAGCAGCGGGCCGATCACCCAGAAGCTCGCGCGCATCTTCGAGACCAGCTCGTAGGGAGCGGTGGTGTCGACGATGGTGCGCGCGGTGAAGTGGATGGTGCGGCCGTTCGAGGGCGTCTGGCTCATCCGCTTGCCGCTGACGGAATAGTCGACGCCGTGGTTGCCGAGGATGCGGATCAGCTGCTCGACGTCGGCGAGATGCGGCACGTTCTCGAGCGTCAGCGTGTCGTCGGTGAGCAGCGAGGCGATCATCAGCGGCAAAGCGGCGTTCTTGGCGCCGGAGATCGGGATCGTCCCGTTCAGCGTGTTGCCGCCCCTGATGCGAATACGGTCCATGTAAATACTGTCCAGCCTGGCACGAGCGGTAGAAGATCTCAGCGGCGCTACCAGCCAAACGCGCTGACAATGAGGCCCGAACGATCCGTCGTTGCAGCCGGCAGCGGCTGTTGCGGCGATGTCACGATCGGTGGACCGCTCTACACCAGCACCGTCCGACATTCAAATCCACCGGACATCGCCGGCAAACGACCGGCGCCAGGCAAATCCGCCGGGCGTCACCGGCAAACGACCGGCGTCAGGGCCGGATCAGCGTGGTGATGCCGAAGATGACGAGGGCGGCCAGTGCCAGCCGCCAGAAGTCGATGCGCCGGCGGAGCAGCGGCAGGCCCAGCGGGCGGATCACCTGGACCAGCATCAACAGGCAGATCAGCAGGGAGAAGAGCTTGGTCATCGGCCGCCACTTCTAGAGCGCCGTGCATCCGCAAGGACGCACACAGGACGCTCTGTCTGATGGGAGCTAGAGCATCTTTCTTTGAGGGAGTGAGTCCACCCCATCGCAGGATGCTCTAGCCGAGCCGCCCGCTGCCCGCCATGCGCTGCGGCATTATCTTCGCGGCCGGTATCAAAAAGGCCCGGCCGCCGTGTGGCGACCGGGCTCGTGTTTCACGCTGAAGGCGACGGCTCGACGCCGTGCGCTGTTACTTCGGCATCAGGACGGAGCCGATGACGTGCACGACGCCGTTCTTCTGCTTGACGTCGGCGGTCTGGATGACCGAGCCGTTGCCCTTCTGGTCGATGACGATGAGCTTGCCCTTGCTCATCTTGACGGTCAGAGGGGCGCCCTCGACCGAGGTGAGGTGCATGCCGCCCTTCTTCTTGGCGCCAGCCATCAGTTCCTTGGCCGAATAATTGCCGGAGACCACGTGGTAGGTCAGGATCTTGGTCAGGGTCGCCTTGTTCTCGGGCTTCACCAGCGTCTCGACGGTGCCGGCCGGCAGCTTGCCGAAAGCCTTGTCGGTCGGGGCGAAGACGGTGAACGGGCCCTTGGACGCGAGGGTGTCGACGAGGCCAGCGGCCTTCACGGCGGCAACGAGCGTCGACAGGTTCGGGGCGTTGGGCGCGTTCTCGGCGATCGTCTTGGACGCGTACATCGGCGCGCCGCCGACTATTACCTGGGCGGAGACGGGGCCGGCCAGCGCGAGTGCTCCGGCGAGGATGGCGGCATAGGTCGAAAGGTTGCGGCTCATGTCAGGGCTCCCTGTTTCTCCCCGTTGTGGAGAGGTGCGGGATATACGAGTGCTCCCGAAGCAACGGATGCAGGTGGCCTACGAATAATTTGAAGGCGAGGCCGATTGATTGCAAAAGCGCGCGCCTTATCCGTCGTCTTCAGCAGAAAGTGCTTAGAAAACGCGGGCTTACTTGCGCGGCGCATGTAATGGCGGCGGAATGTCGCACAGCCGGGGGGCTCAAGCCTGCCGGCCTCAGCGCTGGTCGGGTGCCCGCGTTGTCGAACGCGCAGAACCGTAAGGCCCCCGAACTTGTCGCACGGGGCCATGCGATCGCCGTGCGCCCGATCGGACACACGGCGCGCTAGATTTCCTTGAGCTCGCCCGTGGCGATGACCGGGCCGGTCGGCTGTCCGGTCGGCGAGCCGCCCGGCGGCTCCAGCGAGATCGCCAGCATCCCGCCCTTGGCAAGCTGTTCGCGGGTGATGTCGATGCGCAGCGGCGCGGTGGCGCTGAGGAGGCCGAGCGACACCGGGTTCTTCTCCGGTTCGATCAGCCACAGCTGCTGCGCGTTCGCAGAATCGGCATTCGCCGAGACCGGCACCAGCGTCGCACTCAGCGCGCCGGGATAGACCACCGCGGTATAGAGCGGCGCACCGCCACCCTCGGCCGCAAGCGAGGCGGTGAGCGGCGGCAGCTGCGGTCGCGGCTGGACGACGACGAACAGCAGCGCAAGGCTGGCGGCCAGAAGGCCGAAAGAGCCGACGCCGAACCATTGCCAGAGGTGCGACACGCGACCGGTCGTGGCAGGAGCGACGCCTGGCGTCAGCGCGGCGCGGACACGGGCGATGCGGGCAAGATCGGTGTCGATCGCCTGCCAGAGGCCTGCCGGCGGCTCGACCGGCTCGATCGCCGTCAGCATGGGAGCAAGGCGCGTCTCCCAGTCCTCGACGGCGCGGGCGAACGCCGCATCGAGGCGGACGCGGCGGGCGGCCCGGCTGCGGCCGGCGCCATCCAGAACGCCCAGAGCGTATTCGGCGGCAAAGATGTCGTCGTCGACGAAGTCGGCAGCGTCGCTCATCGGTCGAGACACCCTTTGAGCTTGGCGAGGCCGCGGCGGATGAGGCTCTTCATCGTCCCGATCGGCGTGTTGTCGCGCGTCGCCAGCTGCTCGTAGGTATGCCCGCCGTAGAAGGCGGACACGATGGCGCCGCGCGCCCGCTCGTCGAGGGTCTCGAGGCAGTCGACCAGCTGCTGGTTGGCTTCGCTGCGCTCGAGCATGGCGAGGCCGTCAGGATCGGGCGCCGCGATATCCAGCGCCGCGTCGACCGGCCGGTCCCGCAATCGGGGGCCGACGACCCGCAGGCGGTCGATGGCGCGGTTGCGGGCGATGGTCGCCAGCCAGGTGATCGGGCTCGCGCGGGCGGCGTCGAAGCGGTCCGCCTTGTTCCAAACCGTGAGATAGACTTCCTGCAGCACGTCTTCCGCCTCTTCCCTGTCGGATAAGATACGCAGGCAGACGCCGAATAGCTTCGCGGAAGTTCTCTCATAGACATCACGCAAGGCGGAGCGATCGCCGTCGGCCACCGCCTGCAGCTTTTCCACCAGGAATTGACGCGCTTGGTCCACGCTCACGGTCTCATCAGCCAGTCTCGCATTGCGTGTCCTAACCACCAGCGGTAGCCGCGCTTGTCAATCGCTGCCGGCCTTGCCCGGCTAAGTTGCCACTGCCGGCCGTTGCCCGGATTAGCAGGGCCACTGCCCGCCCTTGCCCGCCTTAGTAGGGCGCCTCTGCCGATCCCATCTCGACATAGACGGACTTCAGCTGGGTGTAGTGTTCGATCGCCGCGCGGCCGTTCTCCCGGCCGAAGCCCGAGCGTTTCATGCCGCCGAACGGCATCTCGACCGGCGTCAGATTGTAGGCGTTGATCCAGCACGTCCCCGCCTGGAGTTTCGCCACCACCCGGTGGCCGCGCGCGATGTCGCGGGTGAACACGCCGGCGGCAAGGCCCATCTCGGACGCGTTGGCGCGGGCGATCACTTCCGCCTCGTCGTCGAAGTCGAAGATGCACATCACCGGGCCGAAGATCTCCTCGCGGCCGATCCGCATCGCGTCGGTGACGTCGGTGAAGACGGTCGGCTCGACGAACAGCCCTTCGGCAAAGTTGGCGGGCCGTGCCGCCTTGCCGCCGAGCGCCAGCGTCGCGCCCTCCTCGGTGCCGAGCGCGAGATAGGCGAGCACCCGGTCGTACTGGGCGCGCGAGACCAGCGGGCCCATGTCGGTCGCCTCGTCCATCGGATCGCCCAGCCGGATCTTCCGCGCCCGCTCGACCAGCTTCTCAACGAAGGCCGCCCGCACGCTGCGCTCGACGAAGACGCGCGTGCCATTCGAGCAGATCTGGCCGGTCGAGTAGAAATTGCCGAGGATGGCGCCGGAGACGGCGGCATCGAGGTCGGCATCGGCGAAGACGATGATCGGCGACTTGCCGCCGAGTTCGAGCGTCACCGGCTTGGTCTGCATGGCGGCCGCCTGCATCACCCGCGCGCCGGTGGCGATCGAGCCGGTGACCGAGACCTTCGAGACGCGGGGATGGCCGACCAACGCCGCGCCGACGTCGCCGGCGCCCTGGACGACGTTGTAGACGCCTTTCGGAACGCCCGCCTCGATCAGGATCTCGGCAAGCTTCAAGGCCGACAGCGGCGTCACCTCCGAGGGCTTGAAGATCATCGCATTGCCGCAGGCGAGCGCCGGCGCGGCCTTCCAGCAGGCGATCTGGATCGGGTAGTTCCACGCGCCGATGCCGACGCAGATGCCGAGCGGCTCGCGCCGCGTATAGGCGAAGGAGCCGCCGAGATCGATGTATTCGCCTTTGATGTCGGCGGCGAGCGCGCCGAAATATTCGAGGCAGTCGGCACCCGAGGCGGCGTCCGCCACCAGCGTCTCGACGAGCGCCTTGCCGGTATCGAGGGTTTCCAGTTCCGAAAGTTCGCGGTTGCGCGCGCGGATGATCTCGGCGGCGCGGCGCAGGATGCGGCCGCGCTCGGCGCCGGTCTTGGCCGCCCATTCCGCCTGACCGATGGCGGCGGAAGCGACCGCCTTCTCCACCGTTTCCGTCGTCGCGGCATGCAGCCGCGCGATGGCTTCGCCGGTCGCGGGGTAGAGGCTCTCGAACACCGCACCGGCGGGATCCTCGACATAGGCGCCGTGGATGAAGTGGGAGGCTGTCGGCTGGGCGCGCATGGCGATCTCTCCTGACCTGAAGACGTCGAGCCCCTTCTAGAACATCGCGGCGGATCGGCTAGCGGTTTTGCGACAGCGTCGGAGCGGGCGGGCCTGTGCGGGAAGGCGGAACTCTGCCGTCCGGCCAAGGTTCAGAGGAAGCACACCCTCAAAGGAGCATGCCATGACCCCCGGCCAGGACCAATACATCACCATCGAGCGCGAGACGCGGCCGGTGACCGTCCACTTCAACGGCAACATCCTCGCCTCGACCAAGGAGGCGCTGAGGCTGCGCGAGGGCGGCCATGATCCCGTCTACTACATCCCGAAAGCGCATGTCGCGATGGAGTTCCTGCTGCCGACCGACCGGCACACGACCTGTCCGCACAAGGGAGTGGCGCAGTACTGGACGATCTCCGCCGGCGGCCACGCCGCCGAGAACGCGGTCTGGGGTTATGCCGCGCCGAAGGCGGGCGTGACCGAGATCGCCGATCACGTTGCCTTCTATCCCGATAAGGTCGTCATCGAGCTCGGCTGAGCGGGCGGCGCAAGGCCGCATCCCCCCTTTGCCAGCAGGGCC
Organism: Mesocryomonas fontinalis; assembly: GCF_055730125.2. Lineage (NCBI taxonomy): Bacteria > Pseudomonadati > Pseudomonadota > Alphaproteobacteria > Hyphomicrobiales > Aurantimonadaceae > Mesocryomonas > Mesocryomonas fontinalis. The sequence continues at coordinate 82,786 of NZ_JBUZWG020000012.1, forward strand.
GCGAGGCCCCGCTTCGGCGGGACCGAAGGGGTGCTACCAGCAGACCGGGCTTTCCCTCGAGAGGCTCTTCCGGTCTCAAGCGGCCACATCGTGTGATCACGAAATCCGGAACTTGGAACCATAGAGAGGGCTTTTGACACCGAAGGACATGTTCCAAAGGATCAAGCCCATGCGCAAGTTTCTCCTCTCGACCGCCCTTGTGGCGCTCTTTGCCGGTCCGGCGCTCGCCCAAGGGATCATCGTCGACCAGAGCGGGCCATCGGCGGGGCCGGTGATCGCCGTCGTCCCGGCGCCGCCGTCGGTTCGCCGCTACATCGTCGACAACCCGACCCCGCCCGTCGTGCTCGAAGGGCGTATCAGCCAAGGCAGTGTCGTGCCGGTCGACGTGCAACTCGCGCCGGTGCCGGAGCATCCCGGCTACGTCTACTTCTACGATGCCGACAACCGCCCGATCGTCGTGCGGGCCGAGGATCGTCAGGTCGTCTACGTCGACGAGGATGGCATTCCGGTGGAAGAGGGGGCGCTGGCCGTCTCACCGGACGACATGCCGGACGAACTCATCGGCTACGTCACCGACAACCCGCTGGATCCGGTGGCGATCGATGGCAATGTCGAGATCGGCTACGAGGTGCCCGCCAGCGCCGAACTGCAGCCGGTCGAAGGCTATGACGGTTACTCCTACTTCTACCACGACGGACGTCCCTACGTGGTGAAGACGGCGGAGCGGCGCGTCGTCTACTACGCCCGCTAAGACGAACCGAGGGCATAGCGCGACGCCGGACGTAGAGAGGCCGCGACACTTCCGGTGTCGCGGCCTTCGTGTATCCAGAGGTCCAAAACCGATATCCGAAGCGCTGCGCGGCATCGCAGGCGCGCGGTCCTGCCGGCTTAGCGGTCGTTGTGACCGAGGTCGCGGCCGGGGTCCATCCGGTCGCGCACCCGCTGCTTCAGCACCTTGGCTTCCGGAAAGCCGCCGTCGCGCTTGCGCTCCCAGATGACCTCGCCGTCATAGGCGATCTCGAACACGCCCCCGGTGCCCGGCACCAGCGAGACCTCGCCGATATCGGTGCCGAAGGTCGAGAGCAGCTCCTGCGCCATCCAGCCGGAACGTAGCAGCCAGTGGCATTGGGTGCAGAAGGTGATGGTGATCCTCGGCGGTGCCATGTCCGTCTCCCGGCAGTTGGACTTGCACCGAGAGATGGCGGGGCGGCGCGCCGGTGGCAAGCACCGGAGCGCCCGTCCGCGCTGTGATCAGCTCTTGGCGTCGGCGACCAGCACCGCATTGGCCCGGAACATCGCCGGGAAGACCTGCTTCAGATTGTCGATCTTCGGCTGGTCATTGACGACGATGTACGGGTAGCTTGGATTCTGCGCGAGAAAATCCTGGTGGTAGGCCTCGGCCGGGTAGAACTTCGTCGCCGCGTCGGTCCGCGTCACGATCTTCTCGCCGTAGACGCCGGCCTTGTCGAGCTGCGCGATGTACTTCTCGGCAATGGTCTTCTGCTCCGGCGTCACCGGAAAGATCGCCGAGCGGTACTGCGTGCCGTGATCGGGCCCCTGGCGGTTCAGCTCGGTCGGATCATGCGCGACCGAAAAGTAGATCTGCAGGATCTGGCCGTAGGTGATCTGCTTCGGATCATAGGTCACCGCCACGGTCTCCGCATGACCGGTCGAGCCGGTCGAGACCTGCTCGTACGTCGCCGTGTCGGCCTTGCCGCCGGCATAGCCGGAAACGGCGTTCTCGACGCCCTTTACGTGCTGGTAGACACCTTGCACACCCCAGAAGCAGCCGCCGGCGAGGAGCGCGGTTTCCATGCCCTTGGCCCCGCTCTCGTCGACCGCCGGGGGCGGGATGACGACCGCTTGCTCGGCAGCCTGTGCCGGCAGCTGGCTGACGAGGGCGCCGCCCCCGGCAAGCAGTCCGAGCGTCAGGGCGGCGATGCCGAAACGTTTCGTCAGATGGCTGTTGGCGGACATCGGTCCACTCCTTGGTAGCGTGAAGGGCGACAGGGCGAAACAATGGAGCCGTTGAGCCGGACGGTGAGGCCACGTGTCGGGCTGTCCCACGGGCTGCAACGGATTTTCTCCCCCTGAAAATGGTCGCTCGCGCGCTCTCCCGCAAATCACAGCTGCGGCACGGCGCTGCGCACCGCCGTGCAAGCGAGCGGCGAGCCGGGCAGGTGCAGGGTCGGCGGTTCGGCAACACCCTCTGGATGGCGAAGGCGCTATTCTGGCGCCGCGTTCGCCGGACTGCTAGCATCGCCTGTCGCGAATCCAGGATATGACGGCGCCGATGTCAGTTTCGCTCTACCGTTATGCCTGGCTTCACACCAAGAAGCAGCAGATCTGGATGCTGTTCGTGGTCGTGGCCTCGATCCCGGCGCTGTTCCTGTCGCTGAACCTGCCCAAGCTGATCGTCAACGGGCCGATCCAGGGCCAGGGCTTCGAGGAAGGTGCGTCCGCGACGCACAACTATCTCGGCTTCTCGATCCCGCTGCCCGATTTCATCGGCAACGACCTGCCGGTGTTCGGTGGGTTCGATCTCAGCCGCTTGCATGCGCTCTATCTCCTCAGCGGCCTCTTCCTGCTCCTGGTAATCATCAACGGCGGGTTCAAATACTACCTCAACACCTACAAGGGCCGGCTCGGCGAGCGCATGCTCCGGCGCATGCGCTACGAGTTCGTCGACCTAGTGCTGCGCTTCCCGATCCTGCGCTTCCGGCAGCTGCGCTCGCCCGAGATCGCCTCGATGATCAAGGACGAGCTGGAGCCGATCGGCGGCTTCATCGGCGATGCGGTGGTGACGCCGGTCTACCTGATCAGCCAGGTGCTCACCGCCATCGTCTTCATCTTCGTCCAGAGCTTCACGCTCGGCCTCGTGGCGCTCGGCGTGATGATGATCCAGGTGGTGCTGATCCCGCGCATGCGGCGCCGGCTCCTGGTGCTCGGCCGCCAGCGCCAGCTCACCGCCCGCCAGTTCGCCGGCCGGGTCGGCGAGATCGTCGAGGGAATCTCCAGCGTCCACACCAACGACACGTCCAACTACGAGCGGGCCGGGGTGTCCGAGGAGCTCGGCCGGATCTTCCTGATCCGCTTCGACATCTACCAGTGGAAATTCCTGGTGAAGTTCCTCAACAACTTCCTCAGCCAGGTCACGCCCTTCATCTTCTATCTCTTCGGCGGCTATTTCGCGATCACCGGCCAGCTCGACATCGGCCAGCTCGTCGCCGTCATCGCCGCCTACAAGGACCTGCCCTCGCCGCTGAAGGACCTGATCGACTGGGATCAGATCCGTCTCGACGTGACGGTGAAATACGAGCAGGTCGTCGAGCAGTTCGACATCGACGATATCGCCGAGATCACCTTGCAGGAGCCGTCGGAGGCGGTGGTGGGGCCGCTCGCCGCGGGCTTCGTGCTGACCAATGTCGGCGCGCAGGACGAGTCGGACGGCCGACTGTTCGAGGAGGTGACGCTCGACCTGCCGATCCACCAGAAGGTGGCCGCGGTCGCCGCTATCGGCGAGGGGGCCGAGCATGTGGCGGAAGTGCTGGCGCGGCTTCGCCCGCCCGGCACCGGACAGTTGACGCTGAACGGCACGCCGCTCGCCGCGCTGCCGGAGGCCGTCACCGGCCGCCGCGTCGCCTATATCGACGCCTCCACCTATTTTCCCCGCACCAGCCTGCGCGAATCGCTTCTCTACGGGCTGAAGCACTACCCCGTCGGCCATGTCGAGCGCCCGAAGGATCGCAAGGAGGCATTGCTGCGGCACGAGACGCGGCTGTCGGGTAACACGCTGCTCGACGTTCGCGACGAGTGGATCGACTATCAGGCGATCGGCCTTTCCTCCGCTGCCGATCTGAACGGGCGGATCGCCACGGTGCTGCAGCTCGTCGTCCTCGACCGCGACGTGCATCTCTTCGGCCTGCGCACCCGCGTGCCCGAAGCCTTCGAGGAAGAGGCTGCCGCGACCATCCTGCAGGCCCGGCACGCCTTCCGCGAGCGCCTGAAGGCCGAGGGCATGGAAGCCTATGTCGAGCCCTTCGATCCCGACCGCTACATCGTCAACGCGACGATCATGGAGAACATCGTCTTCGGCGCCCCGCGCGATGCCCGGCTCGGCCTGTCGCAGTTCTACGTGCATCCGTTTGCCCGAGAGACGCTCCGGGCGACCGGCCTTGCCGCCAGCCTGTTCGAGATCGGCCGCGATATCGCGGCGACGATGATCGATCTGTTCGGCGACCTCGAGCCCGGTAATCCGCTGCTGCAGCGCATTTCGGTGATGACGGCGGAAGAGCTCGGCGACTACCGCCAGGTGCTCGCGCGGGCCGCCGGCCGGAGCTACGAGCAGGCAGCCCAGCCCGAGCGGGCCGCCCTCGTGCGGCTGGCGCTGAGCTATATCGAGCCCCGCCACCGCCTCGGCTTCATCGACGAGGCCTTCATGGCCAAGGTGGTGGAGACGCGCAAACTGTTCCGCAAGGAGATCCCGCCCGAGCTGGCGGAGGTGCTGGTGTTCAACGAGCCCGAGGAATTCAATCCGGCCTCCAGCATTCAGGACAACGTGCTCTTCGGCCGCATCGCCTACGAGCTCGCCAATGCCGGCGAGGCGGTCGAGGGACTGCTGCTCAGGAGTTTCGAGGAGATGGGGCTCGCCGGCATCGTGCAGGAGGCCGGGCTGTCCTACGATCTTGGCGCCGGCGCCAAGCGCCTGTCGCTCGGCCAGCAGCAGAAGCTCGGCCTGGCGCGCGCACTGTTGAAGGCGCCGGACTATCTCATCGTCAACCGCGGCCTGTCGGCGCTCGACCAGGAGAGCCAGTCGAAGATCTGCGCCTCGACGATCGCGTATGGCTCGCAGCCCGAACAGCCTTTCGGCACGTTCTGGGTGCTGTCGGCGGCTGCCAACGCACAGCATTTCGAGCGCGTCGTCGAGTTCAAGGGCGGCCGCGTCGTTGGCGACGAGCCGGTGACGTCCGACAAGCTGCCGGAGTTCGTCGAGGAGGTGGAGGCCGAGCAGGCGGCGGAACCGCCGGCTGCCGAGAAGCCGCAGCCGGTCGGCGAGGCCGATGCGCCGCCGCCGCGGGTCGCTGTCGATGCGGCCGCTGAATAACCGGGCGCCGCGCCGGGGCCTTGCGGCCGCCGATGCCGCTCCCTTGCCAGGCCAACGATGGTGCCGGCAAAGCGAACACTTGTCATGCGGGGTGGGATGTCCGACAGTCCCATCGACATTACATGAATGTCATCACTCATTCGCACAGTTCAGCGAAACGAGCCGGTGATGGCACTCGCCAGCATGCGTAATTATCTCTCGCGGAGATCGTGGTCGTCATGAGCCTTTTGAAGAACGAGGTCGATATCCTGCGGCGCGTGCCGCTGTTTTCCGGCGTCGATGCTCCCAAACTGAAGCTCCTGGCCTTCACCTCCCAGGTCGTGCGCTACCGCGCCAAGGAGAAGCTGTTCGCGCAAGGCGATGCCGGCGACAGTGCCTATGTCATCCTCAGCGGCAAGGCGCGGGTGTTCGCCGATACCGACCGGGGCGAGATCGAGCTGGCCGAGGTCGGCGAGACCGACTTCGTCGGCGAGATCGCCATCCTCTGCGACGTGCCGCGCACCGCGACGGTCGAGGCGACCTCTGACCTGACGGCCCTGCGCGTCAACAAGGAGTGCTTCGGCGAGCTGCTCACCACCTTCCCGTCGATGGGTATCGCGATGCTGCGCGAGCTGGGCTTCCGCCTCAGCCGCACCACCGCGGACCTCGTCGCGGCGGAGTCGCGGAACGCGCACGGGTGATCGCCGTCAGGACGCGCATCGACACGGCCGGGTGCGCCGGCAAAACGCCTGGCGAGGTCATTCGGCTGTGAGCGACGACGGTGCGGAAGCGTTCAGCGTCAAGGTCTGGGGTGCGCGGGGCACGTTGCCGGGGTCGGGAGACCGGCAGCGGGCCTACGGCACCGAGACATGCTGCGTCGAGATGCAGGTCGGCGGCCATCGGCTGATCTTCGATGCCGGCACCGGGATCGTGCCGCTCGGCTGGCAGCTCGCGGTGGAGGGCACCTGCGACATTGACCTGTTCTTCAGCCATGTCCACTACGACCACATCATGGGCCTGCCCTTCTTCGTGCCGCTATACCGCAAGGGCTGCGCCATCTCGGTCTCGGCAGGGCATATGCTGGACGGGCGCTCCTGCGCCGACATCGTCACCGACTACATGCGCGCGCCGTTCTTGCCGATCACGCCGAAGGTCTTCGCCGCCGACATCGACTACCGCACCTTTGCGCCGGGGGACGTGCTCCATCCGCGCGACGGCATCGAGATTTCGACGGCCCGGTTGCAGCATCCGAACGGCGCCGTCGGCTATCGCGTCTCCCATGCCGGAAGGGTGGCGGCCTACGTCACCGATACCGAGCATGTGCCGGGCGAACTGGACCCGGCGGCGCTCCAGCTGTTCGAAGGGGCCGACGTGGTGTTCTACGACACCACCTACAGCGATGCGGAGATGGAGAGGCACAAGGGTTTCGGCCATTCCTCCTGGCAGCAGGGCGTGCGCCTGGCCGAGGCGGCGGGGGCGAAGCGGCTGGTGCTCTTCCACCATTCGCACATCCGCGACGACGACGAATTGGCGCGGATCGAGGCGGAAGCGCAGGCCGCGTTCCCCGGTGCCTTGCTCGGCCGGACCGGCCTGACGCTCGACCTGACGCTCGAGCCGGATCGGGCGCCGGCCACCGCCGATGCCGACCTTGGATGAGAGCCCCGACACCCCGCGGGTAAACGGCCGGATCCGCTGGGCGGAGATCGCGGCGCAGCTGCGCGGCGGCTCGAGTTCCGAGACCCTGTCGCCGACCATCCAGGCGCGGGTGGTGCGCCGTGACGATGTCGGCGAGGTGCTGGTGAAGATCATCCAGCTGTTCGTCGTCTCCTTCGTCTTCGGGCTCTATCTCATCGCCCCGCGGCCCGACGATGTCGGCATGCTGTCCTCGCCGACGCCCTACTTTTTCGTGGCCTACCTCGTGGCGACCACCGCCGGCCTCGTCTGGGCGCTGCGTCCGCCGGTGCCGGCGGCGGCCGTCTACGCCTCGATCGCCCTCGACTTCATCCTGCTGTATGCGCTGATCTGGAGCTTCCACAAGCAGTACGGCCAGCCGCCGAGCTTCGTCCTGAAGTCGCCGACGATGCTCTACGTCTTCCTGTTCATCGCGCTGCGCACCCTGCGCTTCGAGGTCCGCTTCGTCGTCGCGGCCGGCGCCATGGCGGCCATCGGCTGGCTCTGCATTCTCGGCTGGGTGCTGATCTTCGATCCCGAGCACGCGGTGATCACCCGCAACTACGTCGCCTATCTCACCAGCAACATGGTGCTGCTCGGCGCCGAGGTGGACAAGATCCTGCTGATCACGCTGGTCACCGCGGTGTCGGCGCTGTCGCTGACGCTCGCCAAGCGCCTCCTGGTGTCCTCCATCTCGGAGGCGGAGGCCGCCGGCAATCTCGCCCGCTTCTTCGATCCGACGGTGGCCGGCGACATCCGCGGCCAGGCGATCGACATCGCGCCCGGTGGCGGCACGCTGCGCGAGGCGTCGATCCTCAACGTCGACCTCCGTGGCTTCACCACCATCGCCGCGCGGCATCCGCCCGCCGACGTCATCTTCATGCTGGCAAAGGTCCAGGCCGTGCTGGTGCCGATCATCCGCGCGCATGGCGGGACGATCGACAAGTTTCTCGGCGACGGCATCATGGCGACCTTCGGCGCCGTCCGGCCATCCGAAACCCATGCGGTCGACGCGCTGCGCTGCACCGACGCAGTCCGGCAGGGCTTCGAGGGCTTTGTTCAGACGGAGGGGCACGCCTCCTGGTTCGCCGCCGACGGCATCGGCGCCGCGGTCGTGGCGGGACCGGTGATATCGGGGCTCGTCGGCGTCGAGGGACGGCTGGAGTTCACCGTGATCGGCAGCGCGGTCAATCTCTGCGCCAAGCTCGAGAAGTACAACAAGCAGATCGGCTCGCTCGCGCTGACGACGCAGAAGACGCTGGCGAAGGCGGAGAGCCAGGGATTTGTCCCCGGCCGGTCGCTGATGCGGCAGCGTACCGCCATCCCCGGCGTCGAGAAGCCGGTCGAGATCGTTATCCTGCAGGCGGGAGCGACGCCGCGCCAAGCGCCGCCGTCATCCAGCGACGCCCTCTAAGCTCTTCGAAAGATAGGCGTTTTGCTGCGTCCCACCGGATGCCCTCAGTGCCCCGGCGCCGACTTGCCCCGGCGCCGCTTTGCCGCGGCGCCGGATGCTGCCTCAGTTCGACGAATGTGGGTCGACGGCATCACGCAGGCCATCGCCGAGGAACGAGAAGGCGAGGACGGTCAGCATCACCGGCAGCATCGGCATCAGCAGCCAGGGATAGAGCGCCACGGCCTCGATGTTCTGGGCTTCCGACAGCAGCACGCCCCACGAGGTGATCGGCGGGCGCAGGCCGAGGCCGAGGAAGCTCAGCGCGGTCTCGGCGAGGATCATCGATGGGATCGACAGCGAGGCCGAGGCGATGAGATGGCTCATGAAGTTCGGCAGCAGATGGCGCGAGATGATCCGGCCGGGCGTCGCACCCATCACCACGGCGGCGGCGGTGAAATCCTCCTCGCGCAGCGACAGGAGTTTTGACCGGACTGCGCGCGCAAGGCCCGGCCAGTCGAGCAGCGCCAGGATCAGCGTGATGCCGAAGTAGACGAGGATCGGGCTCCAGGTCACCGGCAGCGACGCCGACAGCGCGAGCCACAGCGGCAGTTCGGGGATCGATCGCAGCGTTTCCGTCGCCCGCTGCACCCAGTAGTCGATCTTACCGCCGAAATAGCCGGCGAGGCCGCCGAAGAACAGGCCGAGCGCGAACGAGATGGCGACGCCGACGAGGCCGACGGTCAGCGAGATCCGCGCGCCGTGGATCAGCCGCGACAGCATGTCGTGGCCAAGCCGGTCGGTGCCGAGCAGGAACATCGTCCCTCCCTCCGGCGGGCAGACGAGGTGGAAGTCGCCGGGGATGACGCCCCAGAAATCATAGCGGTCGCCGCTGCAGAAGAAGCGGATCGGCATCGGCTTCGACATGTCCGGCGTGTAGTTGCGCTGCAGCGTGTCGAGGTTCAGCACGCCCTTCATGTCGTAGACGAAGGGTCCGACGAAGCGGCCCTCGTGGAACAGGTGGATGCCCTGCGGCGGCATGAAGATGTGCGAGGTGTTGCGCGTCTCCAGCCCGTAGGGCGCAATGATCTCGGTGAAGAACACCGTCAGATAGGCCGGCACGAGGAAGCACAGCGCGATCAGCGCGATCCGATGCCGCTTGAAGCGCCACCAGATCAGCTGGCGCTGCGAGGCCCGCATGTACTTCTCGGAATAGACCGAACCTTCCGCGATAGTGCGGTCGGGATCGAAGGGCGCGGTGGAAACGACGTGTTCGAGCCGGCTCATGCCTTGCGCTTTCCGGTCAGGCGGACGCGCGGGTCGATCATCGCCAGGAGAATGTCGGAGACCAGCATGCCGACGACGGTGAGGACGGCAAGGAACATCAGGAACGAGCCGGCGAGATACATGTCCTGGCTGCGCAGCGAGGAGAGCAGCATCGGCCCCGTCGTCGGCAGCGACATCACCACCGAGACGATCACCGATCCCGACACCACCTGTGGCAGCAGCGTGCCGATGTCCGAGACGAAGGGGTTGAGCACGGCGCGCAGCGGGTATTTTCGCAGGATCTTGCCCTCGGACAGCCCCTTGGCGCGGGCGGTGACGACATAGGGCTTCTGCAACTCGTCGAGGAGGTTGGCGCGCAGGCGACGGATCATGCCGGCGGTGCCGGCCGTGCCGATCACCAGCACGGGCACCACGAGGTGGCCGATCAGCGAGCTGGTCTTGGCCATCGTCCACGGCGCGTCGGTATAGACCGGGTCCATCAGGCCGCCGACCGAGATGCCGAAGAAGGTGTTGGAGGCATAAAGCAGGATCAGCGCAAGCAGGAAGTTCGGCGTCGCGAGCCCGATATAGCCAAGGAAGGAGAGGCTGTGATCGGCGACGGAGTACTGATGCGTCGCGATGTAGACGCCGACCGGAAACGATACGGCGTAGATGAAGAGGACGGTGACGAAATTCAGCAGCAGCGTCAGGAAGAGGCGGTCGCCGACCACTTCCGAGACCGGCATGTTGTACTCGAAGGAGTAGCCGAGATCGCCGCGGAACAGGCCCGTGACCCACTCGAAATACTGCAGCGGCAGCGACTTATCGAGACCGTACTGCTCGCGCAGGAAGGTGATGCGGTCGTCGGTGACCGACTCGCCGGCCGCCCTGAGCTCGGCGATATAGGTGGTGAGATAGTCGCCCGGCGGCAGCTGGATGATGATGAAGACGAGCACCGAGATCACCACCAGGGTGCCCAGCATCGTCAGGACGCGGTTGGAGAGATAGCCGAGCATGGGGCCTCGAGGCTGGGGCTGGCGGGAGCGCCGTGCCGGACTTGCCGTTTCAGGAGGGGCGTCATGCCGGAGCCTGAACGCGAAGGGTGCGAAGAAGCCCCACGGGCGGCGGGGCTGCCAGTCTCGTGCCGGCCCTATTGCCGGGATTGCAAAGGCCCTCAGGGCGTCGCGGCGGCCTGCTGCTGCTGGCCGTCGCCGAAGTAGAAGGTGTCCGGCCGGTAGACCCCGAAGAACGCCCCCGGGTTGAAATTGTAGATCGCCGTCTGCGGCACGTTCTGCAGCTTGTTCGAGACCACCACCACCTGGTCGACCCCCGAGACGATGCCGATGCGGAAGGCCTCGTCGGCGCTGATGTCCAGCATGCGCTTCCAGATTGCAGCCTTCGCGCCCTCGTCGAGCGTCACCTTCCAGGTGCTGTTCAGCGACAGCAGCTGCTGCACCGCCGGCAGGTCGGGCGCCTGGCCCATCGAGCCCTTGGTCTCGTAGTACTGGCCCCAGAGCGGCCACTCGTTCTGCTCCGAATTGGTCGCGGCCAGCTCGCCGGGGTCGCTGTTCGGCGTCGGATAGGCGTTCTCGAGGCCGGTCCACACCGACATCAGCGTCGCGCCCGAGCCGAGGCGGCGCGAGAGCGTATCTCGCTCGGTCGGCTTGGCCAGGATCTTGATGCCGATCTTGCGGTAGTCCTCGGCAATCAGCCCGAGCACGTCGATCTGTTCGAGGTCCTCGCCGGCCGTCTCGACGACGATCATCATCTGCCGACCGTCCGGCAGGAGGCGGATGCCGCCGGAATCCTTTCCGGTGAGGCCAAGCCCGTCCAGCAAGGCGTTCGCCTGGTCCGGATCATAGCTCGCCCACTTCTTCGTGCGCGCCTCGTCGTAGAGCGGCGAGCCCGGCAGCACCGTGTCGGTGATCGGCAGCGCCAGCCCGTAATAGATCGCCTGGTTGATGTCCTCGCGGTTGAAGCCGATCGACAGGGCGCGTCGGAAATCGGTGTTCTGGAACAGCTTGCGCCATTCCGGATCCTCGCAGTTGAGGTTCGGGTAGAGCGCCACCTGCGCACCCTTGCCGTTCTTCCAGCGGCGGACCTGGTAGTCGTGCCGCGGCGCCGCCTGCTTCAGGAAGGCGTAGTTGCCGAAGGACAGGTAGCTCGCCTGCAGGTCCGACTCGCCGGCGCCGGTCTTGGCCGGCACAAGTCGCGAGCTCGCGATCGTCATGGCAACCTCGTCGACATAGGGCAGCTGGTGCCCGACGGTATCGACGCGGTGGAAGTAGGGATTGCGGGCGAAGATGAAGCGGTCCGACGGCGGCTCGGTCACCAGCACCCAGGGCTGCAGCGACGGCAGGTCCGGATTGGCGTTCTTGTAGGACTGGTCGTACTTGAAGTGCAGCGCCACCCAGTTGCGCTGGCCCTTCTTTTCCACCAGCGCCGCCAGCTTCTCGGGATTGGCGTATTTCTTGTGGAATTTCTTGAGGTAGTGGGCGGGCCGGTAGATGTCCAACGGCTGCGCCCCCGCCAAAGCCGGCAGGAAGTAGGGATTGGGTTTCGCCCATTCATAGCGGATCGTCACGTCGTCGATGAAGGTCACGATCGGTGGCTGGCCGTCGACCATCAACTCCCGCGGCGGGCCCTTTGCGGTCATCTCGGGATTGTTGACGATGTCTTCCCAGTAGTAGCGGAAATCGTCGGCGGTGAAGGGTTCGCCGTCCGACCAACGGTGGCCCTTGCGCAGGTGGATGGTGAAGATCCGGCCTTCCTCGACGTCGATGGCGCGGGCGATGTCGGGCACGATCTCCTGCTCCGGCGTATAGCCCGCCAGCCGCGCATAGCCGTAGACGACCATGCGGCGCGTGTCCTTGGCCTGTCCCTCGACCAGCCGCAGCGTGCCGCCGTACTCGCCAGGGGTGGCGCCGCGCGCGGCCATGTCGACCACCAGCGGCTCGGCCGGCACGCGCTCGGTGATCGGCGGCAGTTCCTTGGCCGCGACCTTCTCGGCGAAGACCGGCTGTTCCTTCATGTCGGCCGCAAACGCCGTTGCCGACAGAAGGGCGGCGGTAAGCGAGCCGAGAACCGCGATGCGCAGGCGCCTCGAACGGGATGGGGATGGCGCGAAGAACATCGTCAATTCCCTCGTCGGTCGCCCAGCGGGGCGATCAGATAGTTGGAATGGCCCTTGTCGGAGAAGATGCGCTCGACCCGATAGTTCCGTTGCGTCAACCATTCGAAGAAGGCCAGCGTGTTGTCGTTGGCGATCTCGATGAAGATCAGCGGCCGTTCGCGCGCAATCGTCGCTTCCGCACCGGCCAGCACGCGCATCTCCATGGATTCGACGTCGATCTTCAGAAAGTCCACGCCTTTCGTCAAGGCATCGTCGAGGCGCATGACCGGGATCTCGCCCGCGGGGTCGTCGACAAGGCGCGAGGCGCCGAGCCCGCCGCGTTCGGAACGGACGGCACGGACGCGCCCTGGCCCGTCCGACAGGCCGATGCCGAGCAGCGACAGGTCGACGTTCGGGAGATTGTTCGCCGCCACCGCCCGCCGCAGGATCGCCGCGACTTCCGGCAGCGGCTCGAACGGCAGCACCGAGGCTGCCTGCATCGGGCCGGCGAAGAACACCGTGTGGTTGCCCGTATTGGCGCCGACGTCGACGATCCGGCTGCCCGGCCCGATCCGGCGCATCAGGGCGTGCAGCTCCTCCGCCTCGAAGAAGTCGCCGCGGGTCTGGTCGCGCTCGATGCCGGCGTTCTCGCCGGTATAGGGCAAGAGGAAGGTCTCGCGCCCGAAACGCACCGGCAGCAGCACGGGATCGGCCGCAAGCCGCCGGATGACCGCCGCGCGCAGATCGGGGCCCGCCAGCGCCGGCGGCGCGCTGACGGTGGTCAGCGGCTGCGCCAGCTTGATCGCCGGGACCTTCGCCCAGAGCGCGAAGAGGTAGTCGAGCCAGCCGGCACCGGCCGATAGCGCCGACAGAACCGCCTCCGTCTCTGCGACGCGGACGAAGTGCGTCTCGCCGACCCACCAGTGCAGCAAGGCATGCCCCAGCCGCTCGGGCTCGTCGAAGGCGAGGCGCGACGGCCGCCAGACGGCCTCGCCGCTGCCGGCCACCAAGACGCCACCGAAGATCGCGCAATAGGGCCCGAGCGCCGGCGCGGCGATCGCCAGCGCGTCCGGGCGGAGCATCTCGCCTGGCGCGGGCGCGATCATCCAGTCGCAGCCGTTTGCACGCGCGCCGCTGCAAGCCTGCCGCAACCGGGCCAGGGGATCGGCGCCGTCGATCGGCGCCAGCAGCACCACGTCCTCGAACCCGCCACGGCCCAGCGCCGCGCGGCTGCCGGTGCCGTCGGCAGGGCTTAAAATCTCGCCGAAGACGGCCAGACGGCTCATGCCGGCTCGGCTTCGCGCACCGGGATGCCGTCCGCGCCGACCGCCTCAGGGCCGAAACCGCGGCGGTAGTTGTCGTGATAGGCGATGAGCGGCCCGTCGATCGGGCCGCTGGCATAGACGCCGAGCTTGAAATACGGCGCCTTCACCTCGTTACGATACCCGAGCGGCCCGTCGAACCCGAACAGCGGCGCCCCGCCGAGATAGGCCGAGATCGAGGACGTGCCGTGGCGCGACCAGCGGATCCGGAAGACGAAATCCAGCCAGCTGCCATGCGCGACGGCCGGGATCTCGTGGAACACGTAGCGCTTTTCGGGATCGGCAGAGGCGACCTCGGCGAAGGCGCCGGTGAAGCGCAGCGTTCCGTCGAGGTAGCGCAGTGCCAGCGGCGGCTTGCCGGCGGGATCGCCCAGCGCCGCCTGATCGTGCCACTGCGCCAGCACCACGCCGGTGCCGGCCGGCGGCTGGAATTCATGCGGCAGAAAGGTCGAGAAGCCGTACCAGATGTCCTTGTCGAAGGGCGGGTTGTACCAGTCGCGCAGCTCTGCGCGCAGGCCCTGGCTGACATGATCGCCCTGCCGCAGCTCGAAGCGGCAGGCATGGGGGCCGCTCCGCACCACGTCGCTCTGCACCACGGCGGAGTGCGGACCGGCCAGGCGCCGGACGCTCCATCCCTCCAGCGATCCGCTCGCGAAATCGAGGTTCACCGTGTCGCTGCCCTTCGGGTCGCTGGCAAGCGATCTCTCGATCTCGGCGTGCTCCTCGGGCGTGCGTCCGCCAAGGTCCAGCCGCTTCGGCACGCTGTGCGCGCGGATGTAGTGGTCCTCGCCAGCCGGGATCAGATGCGGCTCGCCGTTCGCCTCGTCGGCCGAGAAAGGTGCCCCCCAGATCGCCGGGTTCGACTGGCGCTCGAGGCTGATCTTGTCGAAGTCGAGCCGGTGGTTCGGGTCGGGCTGCGGCACCGCCGAGATCAGCGCGCGGGTATAGGGGTGCAGCGGTTCGCGGAACAGCGCCTCGCGCGGGGCGAGCTCGACGATGCGCCCCGCCGCCATCACCGCGATGCGGTCGGCGAGATAGTCGACCACGGCGAGATTGTGCGAGATGAAGAGGTAGGTCAGCCCCAGCGCCGATTTGAGGTCGCGGAGAAGGTTCAGGATCTGCGCCTGGATCGACACGTCGAGCGCCGAGACCGGCTCGTCGAAGATGATCAGCTCCGGCTCCAGCGCGAGGGCACGGGCGATGCCGAGCCGCTGGCGCTGGCCGCCGGAGAAGGAATGCGGGTAGCGGTTCATGTGGGTGTCGTCGAGCCCGACGAGCCGCAGCAGTTCGCTGACCCGCGCCTTGCGGCTCTTGGCGTCGCCGATGCCGTGGATCACCAGCGGCTCCGACAGGATGCTGAGCACCGTCATCCGCGGATTGAGCGCGGAATAAGGGTTCTGGAAGACGTACTGCACCCGCGTGCGCCAGTCGCGCAGCCGCTCGCCGTCGAGCGTCAGCACGTCGATCATCGCGGCACTGCCGGCTCCCGGCGTCTCGCGCATCTCCACCGTGCCGGCATCGGCGGTCTCCGAGCGGACGATGATCTTCGACAGCGTCGTCTTCCCGCAGCCGCTCTCGCCGACGAGCCCGAGGCATTCGCCGCGGCGGATGTCGAGGCTGACGGCGTTCACCGCCATCGACAGCGCCTGCTTCTTCTTGCCGAGCCAGCGCGTCTCGCTGCGGTTGCTGAAGCCCTTGGAAACGTCGCGGACCTTCAGCAGCACTTCCTGCGAGCCCGCCTCGGGCGCGGCCTGCTTGCGGCGCCCGGCAGCACTCGCCATGTCGACCTTGATCTCGCGGATCGGCATCAGCCGCTCGCCCGGCTCCATGTCGAAGCGCGGCACGGCCTTCAGCAAGGCCTTGAGGTAGGGGTGCCGCGGTTCGGCGAAGAGGTCTTCCGCTGCGCCGCTCTCCATCACCTTGCCATGGTGCACCACCACCATCTCGTCGGCCATGTTGGCGACGACGCCGAGATCGTGCGCGATGAGGAGGATGGCGGTGCCGTCCTTGTCCTGCAGCTGGCGCATCAGCTTCATGATCTCGGCCTGCACCGTCACGTCGAGCGCCGTCGTCGGCTCGTCGGCGATGAGGAGGGCCGGCTTGCAGATCATCGCCATCGCGATCATCGCGCGCTGGCAGAGCCCGCCCGAGAGTTCGAACGGATAGGCGTCGACCTTGCGCTCGGGATCGGGAAAGCCGACGGAGGCGAGCGCGTCGATGCTCGCCTTGCGCGCCGCCTTGTCGTCGGCGCCGCGGTGGATCTTCAGCACCTCGCCGATCTGGTCGCCGATGGTGTGGAAGGCCGAGAGCGAGGTCGTCGGCTCCTGGAAGATCATCGAGATCCGCCCGCCGCGGATTTTCGCGAAGGCCTCGGACTTCTGGCCGAGGCCGGCCAGATCGATGCTGCCCTTGGCGCCGTCGTTGAAGAGGATGCGGCCGTCGAGGCGCCGCGCGATCGGCGGCAACAGGCCCATGATCGCCTGCGCCGTCACCGACTTGCCGGACCCGGATTCGCCGACGATGGCGACCGTCTTGCCGGCCTCGACGCGAAAGCTCAGCCCGTTCACGGCCCGCGTCTTGCCCGCCATGGTCTGGAATTCGACGGTGAGGTCTTCGACGCGCAGCAGATCGGTCATGGTGCCCCAGACAATTTAGCGTGTTGTCTCAAGACCTAGCAGTGTTTTCGCCGATTGCCAGCGACAGGCAGGATGTTCCGTGATTGCCGGCAAAAGAATTTCCAGAAAGCCGAAGCCTTCCGCATCGTGCACGAGATGGTGGGTGAGGATGCCGGTCGGCTCGTCCCGCTCCGCCGTTCCGTCCGCCAGACGCCCGAGCCGCGCGATGAGCATGCCGAGTACCGCTTCCTCGCCGAGGAACCCGCGGGTGCCGCGCCAGTCCACCGGGTCGACATGGGTGTTGATCCGCATCACGCCGTCGCCGCGCTGGGGCCGGTCGCCGTAGACCGACAGCGCGGCAAAGCCGAGCCCCGGAAGCCCCGCCACGACGTCCGGACCGATCCGGTTCCAGGGCGGCACCAGCATGTCGGCGCCCCCGGTGAACCACGTCAGCCGCCGGCGCCCCTCGGCAAGCTCGCTCAGCACGTCGGCGGCCGGGCGTTCGGCGCCGAGCTCACACTTCTTGGCACCTTCAGCCGCGTGGTTGGCGTGCGAATAGCCATGCTGCAGCACCGTCACGCCCGGCAGCCCGTTCAGACGCTCCGCCAGCGCCGGCCCGGCATGGGCCGGGATCACCGCCAGCGCCAGCGGCACGTCGCCGGCGACCTCGATCAGCCGGTCGAGCGCCGGGGTCGGCGCCACCGCGTCGTCGTCGCGCAGCCAGAAGTCCACCGGACGGCCATCCTCGCCCAGACGGGAGAGCGCGTCCCGCAGCTGCGTCCAGAGCGGTCCCCTCATCGCTTCCGGCGCCCCGCAACTTCCGCCACGAGGCGGGCGGTGGTGGCGGCGCCGTCGAGCGCAAAGTCCACCGGCGCCATCGCCCGCCGCCGCGGCGCGTCGGCCAGCGCCGCGTCGATCGTTTCGGCGAGCCCGTCCAGCGCGCTCTCCGGCAGGACGTGGAGATAGCCGCGCTCTTGCAGCCGCCGCGCGCGGTCGGCCTGCTCGGTCTCGGCATCGCCGCCATAGGGCACGATGACCGCCGGCACCCCGGCGCGCAGGAGGTCGATGGTGGTGTTGTAGCCGCCTTGCGAGATCGACAGCGCGGCCCGCGGCAGGATCTGCGTGAAGTCGGCGCGGAACCGCTCGACCACGACCGCCCCGCCGCCGTCCTTTGCTGCCCGCGCGGCTTCCGCCTCGATCTCGGCAAAGTCGGCGTCGGACAGCCGGGGGCCGGTCAACAGGCGCCAGTCCAGCCCATGCGCCCGGCTGCGCCGCCGGGCGGCGAGCGCTGCCCGCATCAAGGGCATACCGACGCTGCCGCCGCCGGCCGAGACGACGATTTCGCCGGCGCCGACGGTCTCTGGACCGGCGCCTGCGGCGGGCATGCCGATCGCGGCGCTAACATAGCCGGTGTAGTGGAGCTTGTCGGCGATCTCGGCCACCCCGCCGAAACTGTCGCCGAATTCCGCGAAGGCGGGGTCGCCATGTACCAGCACGGCGTCGAAATGCTCCGCCACCAGCCGGGCGGTCTCCTCCTCGCGTCCGGGCTTCGACGACCGCACGAGGATGTCGCGCACCGAGGAGATGAGCGCCGGGCGCGGGCTGAAGGACGACACCTCCTCGATCAGCGGCAGCAGCTCGAAGCGGAACTGCCGGCGGCCGAAGGGGTACAGCTCGAACAGCACCACGTCCGGCCGCAGCGTCCGGGCGAGGTCAAGCAGAGCATCGCGCCGCCGCTCGCGCCAGGCATCGTCGACATCGCGCCCCTCGGCATCGACGAGGGTCGAGAAGGCCTCGTCGCGGATCATCGCCGGCGGCAGCTGGACGAGCCTCGCGCCGGGATAGGTCACCTCCGCCACCGGTTCGCCGCCATGCGCCACGGTCACCTCGAGCCCGGCCTCGCTCATGGCCGCGGCGATGGCGGCGGCGCGCTTGAGGTGGCCGATGCCGAGGAGGTGCTGGACGTAGAACAGGATTTTCACTTCGCGTCCCTCATCGATCCGTTGCCGGACCCGGTGTCGCCGTCCCCGCTTGCCGCGTCCTCCGGATAGGGCGCGGGGGCCAGCGGCGCAAGCGCGATGCCGGCCTCTACGAGTTGGAGACGGCCTTCGGCATCGAGGCGGAAATGATGCGCGCAGCCGTCGGCGAGCCGCACCGGCGCTTTCGCCCGCATGTCCCAGCCCGTGGCGATGGCGAAGAGCGCCCGCAGCACGCCCTTGTGCGTCACCACCACCGCCGGAGAGGCCAGCGCGGCGAGCCCCGCCAGCGCCCGCAGGCCGACTTCGCGCGGGCTCTCGCCGCCGCCGGGGCGGAAGTCGAGGCCTTTCGCCTCCTCCGCCGCGAAGGCCATGCCGCCCTCCGCGCGGATGTCGGCGAGCCGTCGCCCCTCGAGCGCGCCCCAGTCCATTTCGGTCAGGGCGTCGAGCGGGGAGGGGTCGAGCCCCATCGCCGCGGCGGTGCCGATGGCGCGGGCGAGCGGGCTCGTCCGGCAGGCCCAGGCGCGCGCAAAATCCGGCACCCGCCACCGCCGCGCCATTGCCAGGCCCTCGTCCGAGAGCGGCACGTCGGTGCTTCCCTGGATCCGCTTCTCGGCGTTCCAGGCGGTCGGCGCATGGCGCAGGATCAGGAACTCGGTCATGCCGAGGGGACCCGGGGCGAGGCAGCATGCCCGGCGACAAGGCCGGCAAGGTCCTGTCGCAGGAAGCGGCTGGCGGCGTCGGTGTCGTTCAGCGCCTCGGCCCGAAGCGCCGCGGCCTCGCCCATGCGCCGGGCGGCGGCGGGGTCGGCGAGCAGCCGCATGAGTGCTGCCCGGGTCGCCGCCGCATCGCCGGAGGGGACGATCAGGCCACTCACGCCGTCGTCGAGAAGGGTGTCGATGCCGCCCGATCGTCCCGCGACGACCGCGAGCCCCGACGCGGCCGCTTCCAGGAAGACCAGGCCGACCGCCTCCTTCACCGCCGGCCAGACGAAGAGGTCGGCGCCGGCATAGGCGTCCCGCAGCGCCTGGCCTTGCCGGAGGCCGGCGAAATGCACGGGGAGATCCGCCATCGCCTGCCGCACCGACGCCTCCGCCGGGCCCGTCCCGACCACGACGAGGTTCCACGGCGTCTCGCCGAGCCCCGCCAGCGCCTCGGCGAGCACGCGGTAGGACGCAAGCTTCTGGTCCTCGCGCATCATCGCCACCGTCAGCAGCAACGGCACCGCCGGATCGAGGCCGAACTCGGCGGCGAGCGCCGCCCGCGCCGCCTGCCGGGCAAGGGCATCGCGCCGGAACGGGGCCGTGTCGACGAACAGCGGCAGCGGCGCCAGCACGCCGGGATCGCGCACCAGCGGCAGCAGGCAAGCGGCGTCAGCCGGGTTCAGGCAGTAGATCCGGTCGGCCGCAGTGATCGCCCTTCCAGCGGCGCGGTAGCCGGTGTCCCAGCGCCCACCCGCCTGTTTCGGTGCATGCGAGGCCTCGGCGACCACGTAGGGAATGCCGAGCGTCTCGGCGACCCGCGGACCCAGATGGTCCGGCGCCTTGTGGTAGAGGTGGTAGGTGAACCAGGCGTCCGGCCGCGTCGCGGGATCGGCGCGGTAGCGGGCGATCAGCCGCTCCGCCAGCGCTGCGCCGAGCCGCTGCAGCCGTTCCTGGCGCACCGCATCGCCGCGGTCGTAGCTGCGGAACGCCGAGGCGAGATCGACCGCCGCGCCGCCGCGCCTCAGCGCCTCGATCAGCAGCCGCGCCACCCGGAGGTCGCCCGACGGCACCGCCCCGGTCGGCGGCTTCATCGGCGCGTAGAAAGCGATCCTCATCGCCGGGGCCCGGGCGGCTCCCGCCGGAGGGTTTCCGTGATCCGCCTATAGATCGTGGCGATCCCCTCCGAGTAGCCGAAATGCCCGGTCACCCGCGCCCGGCCGGCCTCGCCGAGCCGGCGCCGCAAAGCGGGGTCCCGGGCGGCACGGGCGACCGCGTCGGCGAAGGCGGCGGGCGCATCGGGCTCGACCAGCAGCCCGGTCTCGCCGTCGACGATCAGCTCGGGCACCGCCGAGACCTTTGTCGAGACGCAGAGGAGGCCCTGGCTTTGGGCTTCCATCAGGACGTTCGGCAGGCCGTCGCGGTCGCCATCATCGGAGACGCGGCAGTTGAGGACGAAGAGGTCGCTGGCGCGGTAGAGGCCGAGGATCTCCGCTTGCGCCAGCGTCCCCAGCCAGCGGATGCGCTCCGCCAGACCGAGACGCTCGGCCAGCGCGCGCAGCTCGTCCTTCATCGGGCCACCGCCGACGATCGAGAGCGTGAAGGCGAGCTCCGGCGGCAGCAGCGCCAGCGCCTCGAACAGGCCGCGATAGCCCTTCTTGTCGACCAGCCGGCCGACGGTGAGAAGCCGGACCGGCCGTGCCGGATCGCTGCCGTCGCGCGGCGCCTCGTTCAAGGCCTCCGCCGGCGTCCCGTCCGGCGGGAAGCGGGCGAAGTCGAGCCCGTGATAGACCAGCTCGACCCGCGAAGGGTCGGGTGCCAGCGCCTGCAGGTGCTCGGCGTTCGCTTGCGTGCAGGTGACGAGCCAGGCGCAGTCGGCGAGCTTCTCGCGCTTCTCCCAGTCCTCGAGCGTCCAGATGTCCTTGGCATGCGCCGAGACCGCGAAGGGCAGGCCGCGCATCTCGGCCGCGTAGCGGGCGACCGAGCCCGGCGTGTGGAGGAAGTGCACGTAGATCAGCCCAGTATCGTCAGGAAGCTCCGCCGCCATCACCAGCGCCTGGCCGAAACGCCGGCCGCGGTTCGGCGTCGGGTCGCGGCGGAAATCGGCGATGAATTTTCGGAACGCCGCGCCGTAGCCCGGCAGTTTTCGGGCGATGCGCCATCCCTTCAGGACGCGCAGCGGTTCCTGGTAGAGATATTCCGGTAGGTAGCGCGGCACCTCGTCGATCTCGCGGTGCACGGGGTGCTCGCGGTCGTCCGTCGGAAAGCGCAGCGAGACGAGGCTGAGCGGCAGGCCCATGCGCTTCAGGCCGAGGATTTCCTGCGCGATGAAGGTCTCGGACAGCCGCGGATAGCCCTTGAGGACGATCGCGACCCGCGGTCGGCTGGTCTGCATCCGGTCAGCCGTGGCTGTCGATCAGGGCCGGGCGCCCGGCTTTTTCAGCCATCGAGGCCGAGAACAGCACCTCGATCTGCTCCAGCCCGGCCAGCAGGCCGGGGATCTGCGCCTGGGACGGCCGGGGCTGGGCGGGCAAGGCGTGCAGCGCCGCCGCCATCCGCCCGGCGGCATTGTCGCCATTCGCCAGCAGCAGGCGGGCGAGGCCGAGCTCCTGCGCCCGGCTGGCGCGGATATACTGCTCCAGCCGCGGATGCGTGCGCGGCACGATCAGCGCGGGCTTGTCGAAGGAGAGGATCTCGCAGAACGTGTTGTAGCCGCCCATGGTGACGAGGCCGGCGGCGCCGTCGACCATGGCTTCCATGTTGGTGTGGAAGTTGATCGCCTGGATCCGGTCGAGTTTCGCGATCCGGTCGCGGAAGCCGGTGCGCTCGTCGGTCGACAGGAACGGCCCGAAGACGATCTTCGCCCGGTGCGGCAGGCTCGGATCGGCCTCGTAGGCCGAGATCAGCCAGTCGATCATCACGTCGCCGTCATTGCCACCGCCGGCGGTGACGAGGATGTAGGGCTCCTCCTCCGGGGTCTCTTCCGAGAAGGCACCGATGGCGCGCCGGAGATAGCCGGTATAGCGCATCCGCTCCATGGTCTTGTCGGCAAGGCCGACGCCGTCGAGCGGCTCGTAGACCACTTTTGGCCCATAGACCCAGATCTCGTCGTAGAGCGTGTCGACCGCCTCCGTCGCGCCCTTGCGCTCCCATTCCTCGCGCAGCCGCGCCGGATCGTCCATGACCTCGCGGATGCCGAGGATGTTCTTGGTGCCGTTGGCCTTGAGGTAGGTCAGGCTGTCGCGCACCTCGCCCTTGAGGCCGAGCGGCTCCTTGTCGACGAGGAAGATGTCCGGTTTGTAGCGCTTGGCGGTCTCGAGGATGATGACGGAGCGGATCTCCATCAGGTCCTCGGTCGAGATGCCGAGCGCGGTCGGGGCGTAGTTGTTGTTGTCGAGCTTGACGATGCCGGGCACGCGGATGAAGTCGACGCGCGGGTGCAGATCGAACGAGCCGACCACCGGCGAGCCTGAGATGATCAGCACCGACAGGTCCTCGTGCAGGGACGAGAGATGGTTGGCGATCGTCTGGCAGCGCCGGAGATGACCGAGACCATAGGAATCGTGACTGTAGATGAGAAGCCGCTTACCGGTCATCCGAGGTCATCCAGTTGGCGGAGCGCGCACAATTGCGGGCGGCGGTTTCACTCGGGCAACCTATCCCGCCATTGGCCGGATTTTGCAAGCGAGCCCTGCCGATCTTGCGTTCCCGCGACCCGAGGCAAGCGGACGCCGACGAAGGGGCCGCCAATCCCTTTTCCCGTGCTCTCCCCGCAGGCTTTCGGTCGGCGCGAAAGCGCACCGAGAGACCCGCTGCCAACCCGCTGCCGACGTGAAAGTGATGGCGGGAACGGGCGATGCGAGACGGCCCTGCACCCGGCGGTTGCGCCATCAAATCCTTGACCCGTCTGGGTTTTCGCCCCGTTGCCGCTTGCGCGTCTGGATCCACGCAGGCTGTGTCGCGCGCTAAGGCACCGCCATCGCCCCGCGGGCGCCGGTCCGCCGTGCCCGGAACAACGCCGGAAAGGGCGAGTTCACGGACTCCTTGATGGAGACCGGCATGCTCATGCAATCAGACACGACGACGATCCCCCGGGCAGAGGAAAAGCTGAGGGCGTTCATCCTCGACCAGGCCTTTCCGTGCGTCGGTGCGAAGTCTGCGGTGCAGAAGGGCACGATGACCGTCTACGTCGCGCGCAGCATCGACAGCGCGTGGAACGACGTCGAGATCCAGGACCGGCTGATGCGCTTTGCCTGGGAGTACGCCAGGCAGCCGACGCTCTTCACCAGCTTTGCCGTGGTGTTCGAGGGACCGTCCGACCTCACCGAGGAGGCGTTCGAGACGCGGCTCTGGGAGCGCGTCCAGTCGCTCGCCGACAAGGATGCATGGCGTGGTCAGGCGCATGACGAGCGCGTGAGCCACGATCCGGACGATCCGCATTTCTCGCTGAGTTTCGGCGGCGAGGCGTTCTTCGTCGTTGGGCTGCACCCGAGGGCCAGCCGTCCGGCGCGCCGCTTCGAGCATCCGACCATGGTGTTCAACCTGCACGACCAGTTCGAGATGCTGCGCCAGCAGAACCGCTACGAGAAGCTGCGCACCGCCATCCTCGACCGCGACGTGAAGCTCGCGGGCGACATGAACCCGATGCTGGCCCGGCACGGCACCATCTCGGAAGCCCGGCAGTACAGTGGCCGCGCGGTTCCGGAGGGCTGGTCCTGCCCGTTCAGCCGGTCCGATGCCGGCGTGGCCACGCTGACCCCCGCCAAGCTGGCCCCCGTCAAGCTGGCCCCTGTCAAGCGGAAGGACGCCCGATGAGCACGACCCATTCCCACACCATCTCCCACACCATCCCGCCCCGGAGCGGCGAGGCGTTCGAGCTGAAGGCCGGACAGGAACTGACGGTCATCGATCCGCTGGGCGGCCAGGTCGCCGACCTCCTCACCATCGCCAAGGCCGACATCCGCGAGATGCTCTCGTCGGGGCGGACGCTCGACTATGCCGAGCGGATCTACCTCACCACCGGCGACAAGCTCTATTCCAACCGCTCCAACGTGATGCTCGAGATCATCGCCGATACGGTCGGCCGCCACGACTTCCTGCTGACGCCCTGCAGCGAGGCGACGTTCCGGCTCTGCTACGACAACGAGCCGCCGCACCGCGGCTGCCACGGCAATCTCGCCGCCGCTCTCGCCCCCTACGGCATCGAGGACGACGCCATTCCCGTTGCCTTCAACTGCTTTATGAACGTCCCCGTCGACGGCGCCACCGGCACGTTCAAGGTCCTGCCGCCGCTGAGCAAGGCCGGCGACCACATCGTCTTCCGCGCCGAGATGGACCTCATCGTCGGCCTCACCGCCTGCTCTGCCCCCGCCAGCAATGGCGGGATGTTCAAGCCGATCGAATACCGGATCACCTGACCGAAACTGACGGCTCTGGCGACATGGACGACGAGCCGATCTCCCCACCCGAGGGGGAGATGGCCGGCAGGCCAGAGGGGGGCTCACACCGCGACGCCATTGGCTCAGATCCGATCGCGGCACCGCAACCTTCTCAGCCCCAACCTCGATCGCCTTACGCCAGTGCCGGCCCTGCGGTTCAGCCTAAAACTCGATCCCGTGCTGCGCCTTCACGCCGGCGCGGAACGGGTGCTTGATCGCCTCCATCTCGGTCACCAGATCGGCGAACTCGATCAGCTCTTCCTTGGCGTTGCGGCCGGTGATGACGACGTGCTTCATCGCCGGCTTGTCGCGCAGGACGGCCAGGATGTCGGCGACGTCGAGATAGTCGTAGCGCAGCACGATGTTGAGCTCGTCGAGCAGCACCAGCTGGTGCTCCTCGTCCATGATCAGCGTCTTCGCGCGTTCCCAGGCGGCCTTCGCCGCCTCGATGTCGCGCTGGCGGTCCTGGGTTTCCCAGGTAAAACCGTCGCCCATCGCGGTGATGGTGACGAGATCGGGGAAGTGGTCGAGTATCCGGCGCTCGCCGGTCTCCCACTTGCCCTTCACGAACTGCACGACGCCGACCTTCATGCCGTTGCCCATGGCGCGGAAGACGAGGCCGAAAGCGGCGGTGGACTTGCCCTTGCCCTTGCCGGTGTGGACGATGACCAGCCCCTTCTCCACCGTCTTGGTGGCGAGGATTTTGTCGCGCGCCGCCTTCTTCTTCTTCATCTTGTCGGCGTGGCGGGCGTCGAGCTCGGCCTCGGTCATGTTCAGGAGCGCTTCGGACTTCTCGGCCATGTCATGCTTTCTCGGTGTGGAATCGGTCGAGGTCGAATGTCGCCGAATTCGAGCGGGGAGACCACAGGCCGCGCTCGATCGCCTCGGCGAGCTTTGCCGTCATCTCGGCGAACGCCGGGGCATTGTTGTCCTGCAGGAAGGCGCGCACCTTGTCGTCGAGCACGTAGGCGGAATAGACCGCCTCGAAATGATGGTCGCGCACCGCCCCGGTGGTCGCCGCGAAGGCGAAGAGATAGTCGACCGTCGCCGCCATCTCGAACGCGCCCTTGTAGCCGTGCCGCATGACGCCGGCGATCCATTTCGGGTTCACGACGCGCGCCCTGACCACCCGGCCGATCTCTTCCTCCAGCGTGCGGATCACCGGGCGCTCGGGGCGGGAATGGTCGTTGTGGTAGACCCGCGGCCGGTGGCCGGAGACCTTTTCCACCGCCGCCGTCATGCCGCCCTCGAACTGGTAGTAGTCGTCGGAATCGAGGAGATCGTGCTCGCGGTTGTCCTGGTTCTGCACGACCGCCTCGACGCCGGAAAGCCTGGCCTCGAAACTGTCGCGCCGCGCCTCGCCCTCTGCATCGGACCCATAGGCATAGGAGCCCCAGACGAGAAAGGCCTCGGCGAGGTCGCCTTTGTCCGTCCAGCCCTTCTCGTCCATCAGCGCCTGCAGGCCCGCGCCATAGGCGCCGGGCTTCGAGCCGAAGATGCGAAAGCCCGCGCGCCGCTTGGCCGCGTCCGGCGCGACGCCGTCGGCCACGAGAGCGGCCGCTTCCGTCCGCATCCGCTCGGCGATCGGGTTGTCCGCGGCGTCCTCGTCCAGCGCGCCGACGGCCCGGATCGCTCGGTCGAACAGCGCGATCTGGTCGGGAAAGGCGTCGCGGAAGAAGCCGGAAATGCGCAAGGTCACGTCGACCCGCGGCCGGCCGAGGCGGGCGAGCGGGGTGATCTCGTAGCCGGTCACCCGGCCGACGTCCCACAGCGGCTTCACGCCGATCAGCGCCAGTCCTTGCGCGATGTCGTCGCCGCCGGTGCGCATGTTGGCGGTGCCCCAGGCGGTGAGCCCGATCGAGGTCGGCCATTCGCCCTGGTCCTGCAGGTGCCTGAGCACCAGGAGTTCCGCCGACTTGCGGCCGAGCGTCCAGGCCGCCGGCGTCGGCACGCTGCGGGTGTCGACGGAAAAGAAGTTGCGCCCGGTCGGCAGCACGTCCGGCCGCCCGCGCGTCGGCGCGCCCGACGGACCCGGCGCGACGAAGCAGCCGTCGAGGCCGGCAAGGAGCCCGGCGAGTTCGGCCGGGCCCGAGACGACGACGGACGGCTGCAGCCGTTCGCGGATTTCGGCGAGCACCGGGGCTGTGGACGACCAGTGGATATCCTCGTCCGCCTCTCCTGCGACAAGCTTCGCTGCCAAGAGCTCCAGCCGCTCGACGGTGTCGCCGGCGGTGCGCCAGGGATCGGTGGACAGGCTGTGGAGAAGCTGTGGACGCGGTCCCGTCCACGGCGCTGCCATGTCGCAGTCGAGGGGGTCGAAGGGTGGGGCGTCCCCCTCATCCGGCCCCTCGCTCCCGCTCGCGTCCACCTTCTCCCCGGAGGGGAGAAGGACGGCATCAGGTTCTGTCGATGTCGTCCGGACATGCTTCTTCTCCCCTTCGGGGAGAAGGTCGCGGCAGCGGGATGAGGGGGCCTGCGCCGGGCAAGGCACCTTGCCGCCCAACCCCAAATCCACCGCCAGCGCCCGGTGCAGCGACGCATCCCGCGGCTCCATCCCGCGCGGCAGCCGCGCCAGCGCCACCACCAGGTCCGTCAGCAGCCGCCCCTCGGGCGCCACGCCGAACACGTGCAGCCCGTCGCGGATCTGCATTTCCTTGAGGTCGCAGAGATGCGCGTCGAGCTTTTCCAGCGCCGTCGCCTCGGCTTCTCCCGCGAGGATCCCGGCATCCTGGTCGAGCCCGGTCGCCCGCATCAGTTCGACGATTTCCCCAGTCAGCAGCGCCACCCGGCGCGGGTCGCTGCCGGCGGCCTGGTAGACTTCGTCGACCAGCGCTTCCAGATCGCGCAGCGGGCCGTAGCTTTCCGCCCGGGTCAGCGGCGGCGTCAAATGGTCGATGATGACGGCCGACGTCCGGCGCTTGGCCTGCGTGCCCTCGCCGGGATCGTTGACGATGAAGGGATAGAGATGCGGCACCGGCCCCATCACCGCCTCGGGGAAGCAGGCCTTTGACAGCGCCAGCGCCTTGCCGGGCAGCCATTCGAGGTTGCCATGCTTGCCCATGTGAACGAGCGCGTGCATCCCGAAAGCGTGCCGGAGAAAAAAGTAGAGGGCGAAGTAGTTGTGCGGCGGCACGAGGTCCGGCGAGTGGTAGCTCTCCTTCGGGTCGATGTTGTAGCCGCGCGCCGGCTGCACGCCGATCATCACCGTGCCGAAGCGGGCGAGCGGCAGAGCGAAGCCAAAGGCGGGATCGACGAAGGGATCGCTTTCCGGTGCCCCCCAGCGCGCCGTCACGGCATCGCGGACGGCCTCCGGCAAGGTCTTGAAATGGCGATGATAATCAGCGATCGGCAAGGTCTCGCGCGTTTCACGTGAAACAATTCCGGCATTCGTCGGCCCGGCCATCAAATGGTCGATCAGCGCGTTGCCGTTCGCCGGAATGTCCTCGACGCCGTAGCCCGCCGCTCGCATCGCCCGCAGCACCTCGATCGTGCCGGCCGGGGTGTCGAGCCCGACGCCGTTGCCGAG
The DNA here is from genome assembly GCF_055730125.2 of Mesocryomonas fontinalis. Taxonomy (NCBI): domain Bacteria; kingdom Pseudomonadati; phylum Pseudomonadota; class Alphaproteobacteria; order Hyphomicrobiales; family Aurantimonadaceae; genus Mesocryomonas; species Mesocryomonas fontinalis. The sequence continues at coordinate 110,886 of NZ_JBUZWG020000012.1, forward strand.
CCGCCCGTCGCGGTTGGGGTAGTTGGCGAGCAGCAGCGCCACCCGCCGCTCGGCCGCTGGCGTCTGCCGCAGCTTTGCCCAGGCGGCGGCGAGGTCGGCGACGTAGCGCACCCGGTCCGGCACCGCGCGGTGGGCGACGATCTCGATCTCGCAGCGCGCATCCCACTCGCCCGCCGCCTTGAAGGCGATGGCGCGCGACAGCACGCGGCCGTCCACCTCCGGCAGCGCGACGTGCATGGCGAGGTCGCGGCCGGAAAGGCCTTGCGCCGAGCCCTCCCACGCCTCGACGCGGCCGCCCGACAGCACGGCCTGCAGCACCACGGCGCCGCCTTCCTCAAGGACCGTCGGCACGCGCGGCCCGGTCGGCGAGGACACGGCAAAGCCGGTGAGGTTGACGACGACAGTCGGTTGCCGGCGGGCGAAGAGAGCGCGGACGGTCTCGACCGATACCGGATCCTTGAGGCTGGTGACGTAGACGGGGAGGGGATCGAGCCCCGCCTGCCGCATCGCCGCGCACAGCGCCTCGACCGGCTCGGTCTGCCCGCTCTGGACGAGCGCCCGGTAGAAGACGATGGCGGCGAGGGGTGGCGGTGCCACGTCCGCTTCCTTCGGCGGTGCGTTGGCGGGGAGTTGCAGGGATGGGCTGTGCGTCATCCCGACGGGTGCTGCTGGCACACCCCCCTCTGCCCTGCCGGGCATCTCCCCCTCAAGGGGGGAGATCGGATGATCGCCGACCGTAGCACGCTCGATCTCCCCCCTAGAGGGGGAGATGCCCGGCAGAGGGGGGTGAGCCCCGCCGACCCTCGATGCGCCGGCGGGCGATGGCAGCGCCAGCACCCCCGCCTTCAGCAGCGGCTGCGCCTCGGCCGGCCAGTCGCCGCGTCCGAGCAGTGCGCCACAGCCGAGGAGAAACTTCTGCGCATTCTCCGCCCCACCCTCGACGAGGCAGCGCCACAGAAGGTCTCGCGCTTCCGGCGGCACGGAGGAGAACCGATCGAGGCTCGGATCGGGCTTGTCGTCGCCCGGCAGCGCGCACAGCATCACGCCCCGCGTCTCAGCCAGTTCCAGCAGCGCCTCCAGCCCGTACGGCCAGTAGGCCGCGCCGCCGAGCAGCCTGACCACCACGAGCTTTGCGTGCCGGAGCGTGCGGGCGACATAGGCGTCGACCGACATCGGGTGCGCAAGCCGCAGGAGGTTGGCGAGCCGCAGGCTTGGCGCGGCATCGCAGAGCGCGCCGGCAGCGCCCGCAAGGCTCGCCAGTTCGGTGTCGGCGGACGACAGCACGACGACGTCGGCGGGCGACTGGCCGAGATCGACCGCCTCGCCCGCTTCCGCCACGCTGCCGCGCTGGGCGAGAAGGAGATGCATCAGGCCGCCGTCGTCTCCCGCAGGCCGGTGAGGGCAAGGAGTTCGCCGGAAATCGCGGCTTCGGCCGCCGCGTCCAGCCGGTCGTGCAGGCCGATCACCACCAGCCGCGTCGCGCGCGCCTCGTCCGGGCGCCAGGGCCGGTCGTAATAGGTCTCGACACGCCGCCCGACGGCCTGCACCACCAGCCGCATCGACTTACCCGGCACGTCGGCGAAACCCTTGATCCGCAGGATGTCGTGCGCGGCGATGACGGCGGTGAGGCCCGAGGCGAAAGCCGCGGGATCGGCGACCGGGCCGGCCTCGGCGACGAAGCTGTCGAAGTCGTCGTGGTCGTGCATCTCGCCGCCCTCGTGCTCGATCTCGTGGTGCGAGCGGCGATGGGCGGTCTGGTCCTCGGTCGCGGCGCTGAGGCCGAGCAGCACGTCGGCCGGCAGGACGCCGTTCTCGGCCGTCACCGCCTTCACCGCCCGCTCTCCGCAGACCGCAGCGACCTCGGCCCGCACTTCCTCGAGCGTTGCGGCATCGACGAGGTCGGCCTTGTTGAGGACGATGAGGTCGGCGGCGCGGATCTGGTCCTCGAACAGCTCTTCCAGCGGGTTGTTGTGGTCGAGGCTGTCGTCGGCCGCGCGCTGTGCCCTGATCGCGTCCTCGTCGTCGGCAAAGCGGCCGGCGGCGACGGCGGCGGCATCGATCACCGTGACGACGCCGTCGACGGTGACCCGCGCCTTCACCTCCGGCCAGTTGAACGCGGCGACCAGCGGCTGCGGCAGCGCGAGGCCGGAGGTCTCGATGACGATGTGGTCGAGCCGGTCGGCGCGCTCGAGAAGCTTGGTCATGGTCGGGATGAAGTCGTCGGCGACGGTGCAGCAGATGCAGCCATTGGTCAGTTCGACGACGTCCTCGGCCCGGCAGGTCTCGATGCCACAGCCCTTCAGGATGTCGCCGTCGACGCCGAGATCGCCGAACTCGTTGATGATGAGGGCGATGCGCCGGCCGCCGGCGTTCTGCAGCAGGTTGCGGATCAGCGTGGTCTTGCCGGCGCCGAGGAAGCCGGTGATCACGGTGGCGGGGATCTTGGTGGTCCTGGACATGTCTATCCCTTCAAGGTCAGCGGCAGGCCCGCGGCGACGAACAGCACGCGGTCGGCGATTTCGGCGATGGATTGGTGCAGGCGGCCGGCATGGTCGCGAAATTCCCGCGCCATCGCATTGTCCGGCACGATGCCGAGGCCGACCTCGTTGGAGACGAGGACGACCGGCCCTTTCAGGCCGTCTTCGAGGATGGCGACGAGGTTGTCTGACTCACGTGAAACATTGCGCCCCTCCAGCATCAGGTTGGTGACCCAGAGCGTCAGGCAGTCGACCAGCACGGCGGTGTCGGCGGCGGCATGGGCGACAAGCGCCGGGGCCAGTTCCAGCGGCACGTCGACGGAGAACCATTCCGGCCCCCGGCGTTCCCGGTGGTCGGCGATCCGCGTCTCCATCTCGCCGTCGAAGGCGCGGCCGGTGGCAAGGTAGACCGCCCGCCGCCCCGACCCCAGCACCATCCGCTCGGCCAGCCGGCTCTTGCCCGAGCGCGCGCCGCCGAGGACGAGCGTTGCCCCCGGCGCGAGGGTCGTGCCCGGCGCAGGGTTTGCGCTCGGCGCGAGGGTTGCGGCCGATGGCGGGGGCGCTGTCGTGCCCGTCTCGTCGCCGGTCATGCCAGCGCGTGCCGGGCCGGCCGTCCCTCGCGCAGGCGGTCGAAGGCATAGCCCGACAGCGCGGCGAGGATCAGCCAGAAGGCGGCCGCGGTGACGAGCGAGGCGACGGCGAACTCGGCCGCCAGCATCGGCGGCACCGGGCTCGCCAGGTCGGCGGGCTGCGGCGCGCCGTAGAGATGCGGCGCAAGGAGCGCGATGCCGCCGAGCACCTTCGCTGAGATTTCGCCGCGCAGCGCCAGCGCGTAGATGCCGCCGGCGGCGAGGATCACGGTGGCGAGCCACCACATCTGCCGGGCGAGGAGATCGGCCGCCGGCATGGCCGGGAGTTCCGGCGCAAGGCTGAGCGCTGGCGCCAGCGACAGGATGCAGAAGCCGGCAAGGCCCCAGAGCGCACTGTTGCGGACGGTGACCGCGCGGTCGAGGATGAGGCTGGCGGCGGCGAGGATCAGCGCGAAGCCGGCGCCGGTGACGAGGTTGGCGAGCACGGTGTTGAACAGCCGGCTGTCGGTCAGCGGCGGCGCCTCGGCCTCTTCCGGTGCGGCGGCCGGGGCGACGGCAGCCGCGGCGACATGGTCGTGCGGGGCGGCCTCGTCATGGCTATGCGGTGCCGCAGTTTCGGCATGGGCGTGCCCCCCTTCGCCCTCGAAGGTCTCGGCGTGGAGGATCAGCGGTACGATGCGGGCGTACTGGACAGGGGTGATCAGCAGCCCGGCGAGAAGGCCAGCGCCGAGCGCGGCCAGGAGAAAACGAGTGATCATGATAGCCTTTCGTCGGCCGCACCGGCGCTGCCTTGCGGGCAAGGTCGCGGGTGGGCCGATAGACGGAACGACATTCGGAGACGACGAACCAAGACGACGGCCGAGGAGAGCCCGTCGAAACGACACGGGACGAGCGCCGGGCCAGCAAAGCTGGGGGCAGCGCGGCACGGACTCCGGGCGTCTTCAGGGGGCGTCTTCAGGATATTCCGGAGAGGGTCGCGGTCAGGCCGACCGCGGCGTCTCCGTCAGCCCGCCGTCAATGGCAAGGAAAGCCGAAGCCGTGCCGGGTATCGTGGGCGGTGTCGTGCAGCGTCTGCGAATGGGCAAAGCCCACGCCGAAGATGAAGAAGGCGCCGAGGACGAGGGCGAACAGGCCGGCGACAATTCTCGTTGCCGTCGAAGGGACGACTGCCGTGCCGATTGCAGTGTCGAGCGTCTGGGTGGAATTCATCAGGTCAACCTCCGTGAAGGCCGCGACAGCGCAGCCTTTTCCATGGGATGGCAGGTCTCCTGGCTCACGGGTCGTCGGCCTTCTCCTGCCTTCCCAGAGCAAAGCTCCAGTGGCTTTTCCGCAGAGACGGATCAAATCCGGTCTGCGGTGGAGGGGCCTCGCCGCTCTACAGTCGCGGGGTCGGCTGCGATACGGACCCCCTGTTTGGGTCGATCCTTCGCATTCCCTCTTAGCCCGAAACGCAACGTGCGCCGCGGGACCATCCAGGGCGGACGATAGACGGGTGGACGGGCCGGGGCAATGGCCGGCCTGCGCCACCGCGGGCCGAAGCATCGACCTTTCCGCCATTTCGGCTATCTCCCGTCGCAACGAGACCATGAATGAACGACGCACCGAACGACTGACGAACCAGGAGCCCTTGATGACCCATCCCCTGATCTCCTCAGGCCACGCCGCCTTCATCACCGGCGGCGCGTCCGGCATCGGCCTCGCGCTCGCCCGCCGGTTCGCGGCCGCCGGCATGCGCGTCTGCATCGTCGACCGGGACGAGGCGGCGCTGAAATCGGCGATGGCCGAGCTCGAGGGGCTGGCCGGGGGCCAAGCGGACATGATCATCGCAGCCGCCAGCGACGTCGCCGACCGCGAGGCGATGGAGGCGCTGGCGGACATGGTCTTCGGTCGCTGGGGCGCGGTCCACGTTCTCGTCAACAATGCCGGCATCCAGCCGGGCAGCGGCATCCTCGGAACGAGGGAGGCCTGGGACGCGGTGCTCTCGGTCAATCTCGGCGGGGTGATCAACGGCGTCCAGGTCTTCGTGCCGCGGATGATCGCGGGCGGCGAGGCGGGCCTTGTCATCAACACCGGCTCCAAGCAGGGCATCACCACGCCCCCGGGCGACCCCGCCTACAACGTTTCGAAGGCCGGCGTGAAGGTGCTGACCGAGGCGCTGCAGCACGAGTTCCGCAACCTCGAGGGCAGCCAGTTGTCGGCGCATCTCCTGATCCCCGGCTTCGTCTTCACCGGCCTCACCGCCAAGGGCCGCACCGAGAAGCCGGACGGCGCCTGGACGGCCGACCAGACCGCCGACTTCGCGCTTGAGCGAATTGCCGCCGGCGATTTCTACATCCTCTGCCCCGACGGCGAGGTGACGCGGGAGATGGACGAGAAGCGCATCCGCTGGGCCGCCGGCGACATCGCCGAAAACCGCCCGCCGCTGTCGCGTTGGCACCCGGATTGGGCGGAGAAATTCAAGGCTTCGCAGGGCTAAGCGGGGGGCGGTTGAGCGATCGGGGGGCTGTGGCGCAGATTGATGCAGCAGGGGGTATTCTGTCGGGTGAGATTTGGGGCGAGGATATCAAGCAACTGACCTCACCTGAAATGCAGTATGGCAAGCCTCTGAGTAATTTCGCCAACGACACGGAGTGAGTTCAGCCAACGTCCAAAGTCTCGTCATCCTCGCGCGCAGCGCGGGGACCCATGCCGGGGCATTCAAATCATCTGCTGCGGTAGATGTTGCGTAATAATTCTGCGCGGGAACTGTGCGGATAGGCTGAGGCATGGGTCCCCGTGCTGCGCACGAGGATGACGAGCGTTGAGGTTTGCACCTCGCGTCCTTGGCCGCCGCCGGTGCCAACTACGCCTTACTGGGTTCGCTGCGTCGCGTTACCTGCTCCACGCACCTGCGCTCCCGGCGTCCTTCCTGCCGACGTCGCATGCTGGTCGCCACGCCGCTCAGGCAAACGGACGCCTCACCCCCGTGCGATCGCCAGCAGCGCCTCGACATCCAGCACGCGTTCCAAATCCGCGGCGATCGCGTCTAGCGCGTCCTCCACGCCTTGCCGATCATCGCGAAGGTCCGTCGCGAGGCCGAGGTCGGCGAGGAGGCGGCGGCGGAAGGCGTCGGCGCCGAAGAGGCCGTGCAGATAGGTGCCGGTGATCCGTCCGTCGGCGCTGGTCGCACCCGTCGGGCGGCCGTCGACGAGAGCGGAGGGCCTGATGCAGTCCGGCCCCTCGGTGCGGCCGAGGTGGATTTCGTAGCCGTCGAGCGGCTCGCCCGCGGGGGTCGTCGCTGAGGTGGCGCGGACTGTCTTTTCGCGCGCCATGACCGTCTCGACATCGAGCAGGCCGAGGCCTTCGGCCTCTCGCGCGTCGCCCTCGATGCCCTCGGGGTCGCGGACGGAGCGGCCAAGCATCTGGTAGCCGCCGCAGAGGCCGACGACCCGGCCGCCGCGCGCGGCGTGGGCGGCAAGATCCTGGTCCCAGCCATGGGCCCGGAAGGCGGCGAGGTCGGCGATGGTCGATTTCGAGCCGGGGATGACGATCAGCGCGGCGTCGTCGGGCAGGCTTTCGCCGGGGCGGACGAAGACGAGGTCGACGCCGGGTTCGGCGCGCAAGGGGTCGAGGTCGTCGAAGTTGGCGATGCGGCCGAGCACCGGCACCGCCACCACCAGCCCGCCGGTGCGCGGGCGGGACAGGCGCTCCAGCGCGACCGAATCCTCGGCCGGCAGCCGCGCGGCGGCCTTCAGCCAGGGGACGACGCCGAGCGATGACCAGCCGGTAAAGCGGGTGACGGCGGCGAGCCCGTCGTCGAACAGCGTGACGTCGCCACGGAACTTGTTGATGAGGAAGCCGCGGATCATCGCCCGGTCCTCTTCGGCCAAGATCACATGCGTGCCGACCAGCGAGGCGATGACGCCGCCGCGGTCGATATCCCCCACCAGCACCACCGGCACGTTCGCCGCCGTCGCAAAGCCCATGTTGGCGATGTCGCCGGCGCGCAGGTTGATCTCGCCCGGCGAGCCCGCACCCTCGACGATGACGAGGTCGGCCCCATCGCCAACCTGGGCAAAACTCTCCAGCACCTTGGCGAGCAGCGCCGGCTTCAGCCGCTGGTAGTCGCGCCCCTTCGCCTCGCCGAAGACGCGGCCCTGCACGACGATCTGGCTGCCGGTCTCCGATTGCGGCTTCAAGAGCACCGGGTTCATGTGCACCGTCGGCGGGGTCATGCAGGCCAGCGCCTGCAGCCATTGCGCCCGGCCGATCTCGCCGAACTCCGGGCGACCCGAAGGGTCGTCGCGTCGGGCCGTGCCGGGGATCTCGGCGACGGCGGCGTTGTTCGACATGTTCTGCGGCTTGAACGGGCGGACCTTCAGCCCGCGGCGGGTGAACAGCCGGCAGAGCCCGGCGCAGAGCACGGTCTTGCCGACATCCGAGCCGGTGCCTTGCAGCATGATCGCGGCGGGCGGCTTCCTGTCCGTCATGACAGCAGCAGCTTGAGCGCCAGCGCGAGGCACACCACCACCAGCAGCGGCCGGATCAGCTTCGCGCCGAAGCGCATGGCAAAGCTTGACCCGATCCGCGCACCGACGAACTGCGCGGCGCCCATGGCGAGGCCGAGCTTCCAGAGGATCACCCCGGAGAAGGCGAAGACGGCGAAGCCGCCGAGGTTGGAGGCGAAGTTCAGGAGTTTCGTGTGCGCCGTCGCCCGCAGCACGCCGTAGCCGGCGAGCGTCACGAAGGCGAGCATGAAGAACGAGCCGGTGCCCGGGCCGAACAGGCCGTCGTAGAAGCCGACCAGCGGTACCACGAGGCCGACGAAGAAGGCCGGCGACACCCGGCGCTCGGCATCCGTGTCCGACAGGCCGGGCTTGAAGGCGAAGTAGAGGGCGATGGCGATGAGGAGGTAGGGGAGCAGCGTTTCAAGGACGTCGGTCGGCAGCACCAGCGCCGCGAGCCCGCCGACCACGGCGCCGGCAAACGACAGCAGCGCCGTGGGCGCCAGTTTCCGCAAGTCGACATGGCCCTTGGCGGCATAGGAGATCGACGCCGAGCCGGACCCGAACAGGCCCTGCAGCTTGTTGGTGCCGAGCGCGGTCAAGGGGTCAACGCCCGAGAGCAGCAGCGTCGGAATGGTGATCAGCCCGCCGCCGCCGGCGATCGAATCGACGAAGCCGGCGATGAAGGCGGCGAAGACGAGGAGGGCGAAGGTCTCGGCGAGCATGCGGGGTCTTTCGGGGCGCCGGTGCGCAGGGGCGCGCGGGGTGGGCGAGTGGCACGGTCGGCGTGCGAAGCGAAAGGCGCGGACTTCTCAGCTTCGTCATCCCGGGCTTGACCCGGGATGACGAAGCTCGAAGGTCTGCGAGTAGAGTCTCTAACGTGTGGACATGACGCGGTGGAGAGGACGGTTCCCGCCCGCGTTCGTATCTCGCGTCCCCGCCAAAGCCAACTTGATTTGACGTCCCCCGCGCCGTGCTGTTTACCTCGGCCCGCCTGACGGTGCCCGGAAGACCCGGGCTGAGAGAGATTCCGGTGCGGCCGACCCAAACAGGGGGCCAGGACGGAGCTGTCGGAACGGTTCGCGTGGGGGATCCCTGCGCGTCTCCTCCGGCGTTGCGAGGAGCGTGCGATGAAAGCCCTGATGATGTGCGGCCATGGCAGCCGCGATGCGGCCGCGATGACGGAATTTGCCGGCCTCACCACCAAGATGCGCGCCCGCCTGCCCGACTGGGCGATCGAATACGGCTATCTGGAGTTTGCCAAGCCGATCATCCGCGAGGGGCTGGATGCGCTGCGCGCGCGCGGCGCGAAAGAGGTGCTGGCGCTACCGGGCATGCTGTTTGCCGCCGGCCATGCCAAGAACGACATTCCCTCGGTGCTCAACACCTATGCCAAGGCGAACGGCCTCGACATCACCTATGGCCGCGAGCTCGGCATCGACCCGAAGATGATCCGCGCCGCCGGCGAGCGCATCCGCGAGGCGCTGCGCGGCACCGGCTGGCGCGACGGCGAGCCGCTGCACGACACCATGCTGATGGTCGTCGGCCGCGGCGCCTCGGACCCCGACGCCAACTCCAACGTCTCGAAGGTGATGCGGATGCTCTGGGAAGGGCTCGGCTTCGGCTGGGGCGAGACCTGCTATTCCGGCGTCACCTTTCCGCTGGTCCAGCCGGGCCTCGATCACGCCGCCCGGCTCGGCTACAAGAAGATCGTCGTCTTCCCGTATTTCCTGTTCACCGGTGTCCTGGTGCGGCGGATCTACGACCAGACCGACCTCGTCGCCGCCCGCCATCCCGGCATCGAGTTCGTCAAGGCGCCCTATCTCGGCGCGCACGACCTCGTCGTCGAGACCTTCGTCGATCGCCTGCGGGAGATCCTCGAGGGCACCAACAACATGAACTGCCAGATGTGCAAGTACCGCGAGCAGGTGCTGGGCTTCGAGGCCGAGGTCGGCCTGCCGCAGGAGAGCCACCACCACCATGTCGAGGGCGTCGGCTCCTCGGCCGACTGTAAGCTCTGCGACATGACCTGCACCGGCGCCTGCCGCGCGGCGGCCATTGCCGCCATCGGCACCAACCCCGCCACCGCCGCCCCGCCGCCGCCCGAGCCGCATGCGCGCGGGCACGGGCATGATCATGGGCACGCGCACGGCCATGATCATGCGCATGGCCATGACCATGGCCATTCCCATGCCGCCGGCCATGCGCACGGGCCGGCAGGGCATGACCACGTCCACCACCCCTATCCGCAGGCCGACCACCCGCTCGGGCCGAAGTCGCTGGTCCGGGGATGAGCGGACTGTTCGATCGCTACGTGATGGTTGACTGGTCGGCTTCGAATTCGCCGACCAGCGGCAAGGACTCGATCTGGATCGGATGCGCCGAGCGTTGCGGCAGCGAAGTGACCATGATGGCCAGCGCCAACCCTCGCACCCGACATGAGGCCATGGCCCTCATTCGGGAGCATATCCGGGTGGCGATCGGCGACGGTAAGCGGCTTCTGCTCGGGTTCGACTTTCCATTCGGCTATCCCAGAGGGACGGCTGCGACAGTCTCCGGCACCCCTGACTGGCAGGCTCTCTGGGCTAGGATTGCGGGCTTAGTGGAAGACAATGCGGATAACAGGTCGAACCGCTTTGAGGTGGGAGGAAGGTTGAACTTGGGTCCGCTTCAATCCAGTCCCATGTTTTGGGGGCGGCCGCTTCACCTCGACGTCGAAGGGCTCACGGCAACCAAGCCTGCACCGTACGCGATCAATCTTCCGGAGCGCCGTCTTTGCGAGCAGCGTGCCAAAGGTGCCCAGCCAGTGTGGAAACTGGCTTTCCCCGGCAGCGTGGGTAGCCAAGCCCTTTTGGGCATTTCTCGGCTCCAGCAGCTTATCCAAGACCCGGACTTTGACGGGAAGGTTGCCGTCTGGCCTTTCCAGACCGGCTTTAGCGGCGATCATGCTTCCGATTGCGTCATCGCGGAAATTTACCCTTCGATCTTTCCTATTGTCCTTGCTGATCGGAGTTGCCTTGACGAAGCGCAGGTCGAGACCTTGGCTGAAGGCTTTGCTTCTGCAGATGCGCGCGGTCAACTGGCCGATTTCTTCTTGTGCCCGCCGGACTTGAGCGAGGGAGAGCAAGAGGCCGTTGTGTGCGAGGAGGGTTGGATACTGGGTCTTGGCAAAGGATTCGCTCCTGTTGCGTCGCCACACCCCACGATCGTCGATGCCGTATCGTCGCCGCCCCGTATCGACTACCTCAAGGACCCCGCCGGGATCTATGCGGCGAGTTTTGCGGCGATCCGGGCGGAGGTCGACCTGGCCGGCGTGCCGGAAGAGGCGCATGACCTCGCGATCCGGCTGGTGCATGCCTGCGGGATGACGGACCTCGTCCGCGATCTCGTGGTCTCGGCGGGCGCGGTCGAGGCGGGCCGAGCGGCGCTGGCGGCCGGGCGGGCGATCCTCTGCGATTCCGAGATGGTGGCGCACGGGATCATCCGGCGCTCGCTCAGTGCCCGCAACAAGGTGGTTTGCCGGCTTAACGATGACGGCGTGCTGCCGCTGGCGCTGGAGAAGGCGACGACGCGTTCGGCCGCGCAGGTCGACTTCTGGGACTGGGATCTCGACGGCGCGGTGGTGGCGATCGGCAATGCGCCGACCGCGCTGTTCCGCCTGCTCGAGCGGCTGGACGAGGGCGCGCCGCGCCCGGCGCTGATCCTCGGCCTGCCCGTCGGCTTCGTCGGCGCGGCTGAATCGAAGGCCGAGCTGATCCGCGACAGCCGCGGCATCCCCTTCGTCACCGTCACCGGCCGGCGCGGCGGCAGTGCGCTGGCGGCCGCCGCGGTGAACGCGCTGGCTGCAGGCCTCGGCGGCGGCGTCGCATGACGGGCACGCATTTTCCCGAGGAGAGCGGCGCCCAGGCGCCCTCGCCGTGGCTGACGGTGATCGGCATCGGCGACGGCGGCCTTGCGACGTTGTCGCCCGAGGCCCGAGCGGTGCTCAGCGGCGCGACGCTGGTGATCGGCGGCGCAAGGCATCTCGCGATGCTCGGCGGCACGCAGGAGACGCTCGCCTGGCGCTCGCCATTCCGGGAGACGCTCTCCGACATCGCCGCACGGCGGGGCCTGCCGACGGTGATCCTCGCGACCGGCGATCCGCTCTGGTTCGGCGTCGCCGCGACGCTGGCGGACGTCTACCGCCCCGACGAGATGCGCGTGCTGCCCGTGGCGTCCGCCTTCCAGCTGGCCGCCGCGCGGCTCGGCTGGCCGCTCCAGACGGTGGAGACGGTGAGCATTCACGGCCTGCCGCTGGCGGGCCTCCACCGCCACATCCTGCCCTCGGCCCGCCTGCTGGTGCTGTCGGACCATGCCGGCTCGCCGGCCGAGGTGGCCAGGCTCCTTTGCGCGCGCGGCTACGGACCGAGCCGGGTGACCGTGCTCGAGCATCTCGGCGGCCCGGCCGAGCGCATCCGCCAGGATCGCGCCGAGGGTTTTGCGCTGGATGGCGTCGCCGCGCTGAACATCATCGCCATCGACTGCATCGCCGAGCCCGGCGCCGCGTTGGTGCCGGTGGTGCCGGGACTGCCCGACGACGCCTTCCAGCACGACGGCAAGATGACCAAGCGCGTCGCCCGTGCGGTGGCGCTTGCGGCGCTCGCGCCGTTTCCGGGCGCGGTGCTCTGGGATGTCGGCGCCGGCAGCGGGTCGATCGCGGTGGAATGGATGCGCGCCGCCCGCCGCACCCGGGCCGTCGCCTTCGAGCCGCTGGAAGCCCGAAGGGCGATGATCGCCGGCAATGCCGAGGCGCTGGGCGCCCCGCGGATCGAGATCGTCGGCGGCAAGGCGCCCGCGGTGTTCGCTGAAGTCGGCGGGGCGCCCGATGCGGTGTTCATCGGCGGCGGGCTGTCGGACGGGGTGTTCGAGCCGGCCTTCGCGCGGCTGAAACCGGGCGGGCGAATGGTGGCGCATGCGGTGACGCTGGAGTCCGAGCGGCTGCTGATCGACCTGCACGCCCGGCTCGGCGGCGAGCTGATCCGCCTCTCGGTCGACCGCGCCGAGCCTGTCGGGCCGTTCCGCGGCTGGCGGCCGGCCATGCCGGTGGTGCACTGGGCGCTCGTCAAGCCAAGCGGGGCGACGTCGCCGGACGGCAAGCCTGGCACGCCGGCGGGCACACCGCTTGCTCCAGAGAAGCCGGCATGACCGGCACGCTCTACGGCGTCGGCGTCGGCCCCGGCGATCCCGAACTGCTGACCTTGAAGGCGCTGCGCATCCTCCGCGCCGCGCCGGTGATCGCCTATCCGGCGCCCGATACCGGGCCGAGCTTTGCGCGGCAGATCGTCGAGGGTCATTTGCCGGGCGCGCAGGAGGAAATCGCCATCGTCATCCCGATGCGGGTCGAGCGGTTTCCCGGCCAGGCGATCTACGACGCGGCGGCGGAAACGATCGGCGCGCGGCTCGCCGCGGGCCTGGATGTCGCCGTGCTCTGCGAAGGCGACCCGTTCTTCTACGGCTCGTTCATGTACCTGTTCGAGCGTCTCGCCCCGCTCTATCCGACCGAGATCGTGCCGGGCATCTCCTCGGTGATGGCCGCCTCCGCCGCGCTCCGCCGCCCACTCGCCGCGCGCAACGACGTGCTGACGGTCATTCCGGGGCCGCTGCCGGACGCCGAGATCGCGGCGCGAATAGGGGCGGTCGAAGGCTTTGCGATCATGAAGCTCGGCCGGCATTTTGCGCGCGTGCGGGCTGTCATCGACGAGCTCGGGCTGACCGACGCCTGCTGGTATCTCGAGCGCGTCTCGCTGGCGGAGGAGCGGGTGATGCCGCTGGCCGAAGTCGTCGGCGACGCTCCCTATTTCTCGATGATCCTCGGCTATACCGGCTGCGAGCCGGCGATCTCGGCCATTCAGAGAGGGAGGGTTTCGTGACCCCCGCCATCCTCGTCCTTTCCGCCGCCGCCTTGCCGCTGGCAAAGCGCATCCGAACCGCCCTCGGCGGCGAGATCCACGGCGCCGCGGCCCGCGTCTCGGACGCCGATGTCGGCTTCTCCGAGGCGGGGGCGCATCTGCGCAGCCTGTTTGCCGCCGGCCGGCCGATCGTCGCCGTGATGGCGACCGGCGCGGTGATCCGCCTCCTCGCGCCTGTCCTCGGCGACAAGCGGGACGAGCCGCCGGTGCTGTCGGTCGCCGAGGATGGCTCGGTCGTCGTGCCGCTGCTCGGCGGCCATCACGGCGCAAACGATCTCGCGCGGACGCTGTCGGCGGCGCTCGGGGCCGTGGCCGCGGTGACGACGGCGGGGGACCTGCGCTTCGGCGTCGCGCTCGACGCGCCGCCGGCGGGCTACCGTCTCGATCCCGCCTGCGACGCCAAACCCGCAATGGCCGAGCTCGTCGCCGGGGCCGTCGCCCGGCTGGACGGCACGGCGGCCTGGCTGGAGGCTTCGCGCCTGCCGTTTGCCGCAGATCTGGTCGACGGTCCCGGCACGCGGACTGCCGCCGGCACGGTGACGCTCGCGATTTCGGAAGCCGTGCGGACGCCGAACCCGCTGGAACTGCTCTACCGCCCGGCGACGCTCGCCCTCGGCATCGGCGCCGAGCGCCATGCCCCGGCCGAGGAGGTGATCGCGCTGGCCGAGACGGTTCTGGCCGAGGCAGGGGTCTCGCCGCTGTCGCTGGCGGGCGTGTTCTCGCTCGATCTCAAGGCCGACGAGGCGGCGGTGCACGCGGTCGCCGCGCATTTCGGCGTGCCCGCGCGCTTCTTCGATGCCGCGACGCTGGAGACAGAGGCGCCGCGGCTCGCGACGCCCTCCGCAATCGTCTTCGCCGAGACCGGCTGCCATGGCGTTTCGGAAGGCGCGGCGCTGGCCGCCGCCGGGCCCGAGGGCCGGCTGCTGGTCGCCAAGCGCAAGGCGAAACGCAGCACCGCCGCCCTCGCGCAAGCGCCGCGGCCGATCGACATGGCGGCGAGCGGACAAGCGCGGGGCATGCTCTACGTCGTCGGCATCGGGCCGGGCGGCGCGGAATGGCGCTCGCCGGAGGTCAGCCGCATGGTTGCAAGCTCCACCGACCTCGTCGGCTACTCGCTCTATCTCGACCTCCTCGGGCCGCTCGCCGAGGCCAAGGTCCGGCACGACTTCGACCTTGGCGCCGAGGAAAAGCGGGTGCGCCATGCGATGGAGCTCGCCGGCGAGGGTCGGACCGTCAGCCTCGTCTGCTCGGGCGACGCCGGTATCTACGCCATGGCGACGCTGGTGTTCGAGCTGCTCGACACCAAGGGCGTCAGCCCAGCCGCCGGCCGCATCGAGATCGCCGTCTCGCCCGGCATCTCCGCCCTGCAGGCCGCCGCCGCCCGCGCCGGCGCGCCGCTCGGCCACGACTTCTGCACGATCTCGCTGTCGGACCTCCTGACGCCCTGGGCCGACATCCAGCGGCGGATTCAGGCGGCGGCGGAAGGCGATTTCGTCATCGCCTTCTACAACCCCGTCTCCAAACGCCGCCGCACCCAGCTCGCCTTCGCCCGCGAGCGCCTGCTCGAACACCGACCCGCCGACACGCCGGTGATCCTCGCCACCAATCTCGGCCGCGATGGCGAACACGTCCGCATCGTCCCGTTGTCGGCGCTCGACATCGACGAGGTCGACATGCTGACGGTGGTGATCGTCGGCTCGTCCGAGACGCGGGTGGTGCAGACGGGCGACGGCCGGCGCTGGGCGTTCACGCCGCGCGGGTATTCCGGAAAGGCGGGGACGGGGATGCGATCGTCTGCCGCAGCTGCGATCTCCCCCCTTGAGGGGGAGATGCCTGGCAAGGCAGAGGGGGGTGCCCGAGGTGCCCATTCGTCCAGCCCGGCCATTTCAAATCTCGGCGGCAGTTCGCCCCCCTCTGGCCTGCCGGCCATCTTCCCCTCGAGGGGGGAGATCACCACTCCGCCATCCGCGCACGATCGAAAGTCCTTGGCATGACCGTCCACTTCATCGGCGCCGGGCCCGGCGCGCCGGATCTAATCACCGTGCGCGGCTTGCGGCTGATCGAGGCTTGTCCGGTCTGCCTCTACGCCGGCTCGCTGGTGCCGGAGGCGGTCGTGGCGGCGGCGCCGGCGGGGGCGCGGGTGCTGGATACCGCGCCGATGACGCTCGACGAGATCATCGCCGAGATGGCGGCGGCGGACGGGAAGGGCCTCGACGTCGCGCGCGTGCATTCCGGCGATCCCTCGCTCTACGGTGCCACCGCCGAGCAGATGCGGCGGCTGAAGGCGCTGGGCATTGCCTATGACGTGACGCCGGGCGTGCCGGCCTTTGCCGCCGCCGCCGCAGCGCTGGCGACCGAGCTGACGGTGCCGGAGGTGTGCCAGACGGTGATCCTGACGCGCACGGCGATGAAGTCCTCGTCCATGCCGGCCGGCGAGGAGCTCTCGACGCTCGGGCAGAGCGGCGCGACGCTCGCCATCCACCTGTCGATCCGCAACATCCCGCACATCCAGCGCGAGCTGGAGCCGCTGGAGAAATACGGGCCCGACTGCCCGGCGATCATCGCCTACCGCGTCGGCTGGCCGGACGAGGCGTTCATCAAGGGCACGCTGTCGACGATCCAGGCCCAGGCGCGGGCCGCCAAGCTGACGCGCACCGCGCTGATCTTCGTCGGACGGGCGCTGGGGGCGACCGACTTCATCGACTCCAAGCTCTACGACGCGGCGCATGTGCATGTGCTCCGGCCGAAGCGGAAAGCCATGGCCGGAGAGCCTCAAACGGTCGACGGACAGTCCGATGCCGAGGGTTAGCGCTTCAGGGCGGCCTTCGGTCGGGCATCCCCGATGCTCTGGGGCGTGAGGCTGGCGAGCCAGGCCATCGCGCCATCGACGTCGGCCGCGTGCGGCAGCGCGGGCGCGGCGGCGCGCTGGATCATCACCACCGGAAGGCCCAGATGGCGGGCGGCCGCGACCTTGGCATATGAGGCAGCGCCGCCGGAGTTGCGGCAGACAACGTGGGTGATGCCGCGCCGCTGCAGCATCTCGGCCTCCTCGCGCCAGTCGGGCGAGGGCTTGCCGACGATCACCTCGGCCGGAAACGGCAGGTCGGCGGGCGCGTCGACCATGCGCAGCACGGGGCTGAGATCCGGCCGCGAGGCGAACGGCGCCAGATGCTGCCGGCCGAGCGCCAGGAGCGGCCGGGCGCCCGAGGGCAAGGCGTCGCGCGCGGAGGCGAGGCAGTCGGCCATGGTCCAGCGGTCGCCCGGCACCGGCGCCCATTCCGGCCGCACCAGCGCCAGCCGCGCGATGCCGGCGATGCCTGCTGCCTTTTCGGCATTGCGCGACATGCCGATAGCGAAGGGGTGCGTCGCGTCGACGAGCCGGGTCACGCCTTCCGCCGCGAGATACGCCGCGAGCCCGTCCGCGCCGCCGAAGCCGCCGATGCGCAGTTCGCCGGCGGGCACGACCGGCAGCTTGGTGCGGCCGGCGAGCGATACGATCAGCCGGTCGGCCGGGCGCTCGGCCGTGATGCGGGTGGCAAGCATCAGCGATTCCGCCGTGCCGCCGAGGACGAGGATGGTGTCAGGCACGCGCGACCACCGTGCCTGCGCGGTCGACGACGATCACTTCGGCTTCCACCGCTGCGCCGCGCAGCGTGTCGGTAACGGTCGCGAGCGCGGCCTTGGCGACGGCGGCGGCAAGGTCGATGCCAGCAGCACTGCAGAGGTCGAGCACCGCTTTCGCGGTATTGGCACCGAGGATGCCGGCCTGAAGCGCCTCGCCGCGGTCGGGGTCGAGTTGCTGGACGAGGACGTTGAGGAAGGCGAAGTCGACCTGGCTCCGGCCGGAGTGCAGGTCGAGGGCGCCCGCGGCGAGCTTAGTCAGCTTGGCGAAGCCGCCGGCGATGGTGACGCGGGGCACCGGATGGACGCGGAGGTATTTCAAGAGCCCGCCGGCGAAATCGCCCATGTCGAGGAAGGCGATTTCCGGCAGGCCGGGATAGAGGGCGCGGGCGGCATCCTCGCTCGACGAGCCCGTGGAGCCGACGACGTGGCCGAGGCCGGCGGCGCGGGCGACGTCGATGCCGCGGTGGATGGAGTGGATCCAGGCCGAGCACGAGAACGGGTGGACGATCCCGGTCGTGCCGAGGATCGACAGGCCGCCGACGATGCCGAGCCGCGGGTTCCAGGTCTTTTCCGCCAGCGCCGCTCCATTGGTGACGGCGATCTCGATCTCAACGTCGGCGGCGCGGCCGTGGGCGACGCAGAGTTCCTCGACCACGGCCCGCATCAGGGCGCGGGGGACCGGGTTGATCGCGGGTTCGCCGGGCGGGATCGGCAGGCCTTCCAGCGTCACCATGCCGACGCCTTCGCCGGCGTGGAAGGTGATGCCGGAATCCGGCTTACCAAACCGGATCCGGGCGATGATTTCGGCGAGATGCGTGACGTCCGGATCGTCGCCGGCATCCTTGATGATGGTCGCCATCGCCATGCCGTCGCCGAGCGACTGGCGGGCCAGTGTGAAGCCCGGCGTCTCGCCCTTCGGCAGGCGGATCTCGACGGGGTCGGGGAAGTCGCCGGTGAGGAGCGCCGTCAGTGCCGCCTTGGTCGCCGCGGTGGCGCAGGCGCCCGTCGTCCAGCCGCGCCGCAGCGCCGGCGCCTCGGTGCCGCCCGTCGGTGCCTCGGCACCGCGCGCCGGGGCGTCGCGTCGGGCGATCTCCGGCGATGGGGAAGTGTCCGGTCGAGGGTCGTTGTCCGGCGCCATGTCCGGCTTATACGGTGTCCGGCGATCCGGCGAAAGCTTTGGAGCAACGCGCCATGCCCGGCCTTCTGATCGCCGCGCCGGCCTCCGGCTCCGGCAAGACCACGGTGACGCTCGGCCTGCTGCGGGCTTTTCGCCGTGCCGGCCATGCCGTCGCCTCGGCCAAGGCCGGGCCGGACTATATCGATCCCGCCTTCCATGCGGCGGCAAGCGGGGCGGCGTGCGTCAATCTCGATCCCTGGGCCATGCGCCCTGACCTGCTGGCGGCGCTGGCGGCGGAGGCGGTCGCGGGCCCGGTCGCGGGCGAGCCTGCCGAGGGGCTTCTCGTCGAGGCGATGATGGGGCTCTTCGACGGGGCCGCAGACGGCACCGGGGCTTCGGCCGATCTCGCCGTTCTGTTGGGGCTGAACGTCGTCCTCGTGGTCGATTGCGCCAAACAGTCGCAGTCGGTGGCAGCGCTGGTGCGCGGGTTTCGCGACCACCGGCCCGAGGTGAGGCTAGCGGGCCTCATCCTCAACCGCGTCGGCAGCGCCCGGCATGCCGGCATGCTGCAGCAAGCACTGGCGCCGCTCGGCGTGCCGGTGCTCGGCGTGCTGCCGTCGGATCCCCGGCTGGTTCTGCCGGAGCGCCATCTCGGCCTGGTGCAGGCCGGCGAGCACGGCGACCTCGACGCCTTCCTCGACCGCGCCGCCGACTGGGTCGAGGCCGGGCTCGACCTCTCGGCGCTCCGGCAGCTTTCGGCCCTGCCGGCGCGCGGTAAGGGCTGGGAGGGGCTGGTCGTCCCGCGCCTGCCGCCGCTCGGACAGCATATCGCGGTCGCCCGCGACACCGCCTTCGCCTTCGCCTACCCGCATCTCCTGGCCGGCTGGCGGGCGCAGGGGGCGTCGATCAACCTGTTCTCGCCGCTGGCGGACGAGGCGCCGGACGCGGCGGCCGATGCGGTCTACCTGCCCGGCGGCTATCCGGAGCTCCATGCCGGCCGGCTCGCGGCTGCGGGGCGCTTCAAGGCCGGCATGCAGGCGGCGGCGGATCGCGGCGCGACCGTTTATGGCGAGTGCGGCGGCTACATGGTGCTGGGCGAGGCGCTGGTGGATGCGGGCGGCGCCGCGCATGCGATGCTCGGCCTGCTGCCGGTCGCCACGAGTTTCGCCGTGCGGCGCCGGCATCTCGGCTATCGGCGGGCGGTGATGGATTTTCCGTGGACGGGCGCGATGACGGCGCACGAGTTCCACTATGCCAGCATCCTCACGGAAGGTGGCGGCGCGCCGCTGCTGACGGCGAGCGATGCTGCAGGCGCGGACCTCGGTGCCATGGGGCGCCGGGTGGGCACTGTCGGCGGCTCGTTCCTGCACGTGATCGACCGGGCATGATCGCGCGCGCAGTGTGCCGGCGTGACGCGGTTGCCGGGGCTCACCCCCCTCTGCCCTGCCGGGCATCTCCCCCTCAAAGGGGGAGATCAGAAGCTGCGAGGTCTGCGACAGGCCGATCTCCTCACCCGAGGGGGAGATGGCCGGCAGGCCAGAGGGGGGCGAACTGCCGCAACGGGATAGGCCCTAGAGAGACACCGACGTGACCGCGCATTTCCTGACCCTCCTCCTCGGTACGCTCCTCGACCGCCTCATCGGCGACCCCGACTGGCTGTGGCGTCGCTGGCCGCATCCGGTCGTATGGATCGGCCGGGCGATCGGCGGGCTCGACCGTCGCTTCAACCGCGAGGACCTCTCCTTCGCCGCCCGCCGCCGCAATGGCGCCGTCGCCATTCTCGGGCTGCTCGCGGTGGCCGTTCTGGCGGGCCTGGCGCTGCACGCGCTGCTCGTCCCGCTTGGCGCTGTCGGCCTCGTCCTCGAAGCCGGCATCGTCGGCATCTTCCTCGCACAGAAGAGCATGGCCGAGCATGTCCGCCGCGTCGCCGAGGCGCTTGAGACAGGCGGGCTCGCCGAGGGACGGCGGGCGGTGTCGATGATCGTCGGGCGCGATCCCGACCAGCTGGACGAGGCGGGCGTCTGCCGTGCGGCGATCGAGAGCCTTGCCGAGAACGCCTCGGACGGCATCGTCGCGCCCTTCCTGTTCTATTTCGTTTTCGGCCTGCCCGGCCTTCTCGCCTACAAGGTGGTGAACACCGCCGATTCGATGATCGGCCACATGAGCGAGCGCCACCGCGCTTTCGGCTGGGCCGCCGCGCGGCTCGACGATCTCGCCAACCTCGTGCCCGCAAGGGTCAACGCGCTGATGTTCGCTGTCATCGCCCCGACGATGCCGGGCGCCAGCGGTTTTCGCACGACCTGGTGCGTCGCCCGGCGCGATGCTGGCCTCCACCGTTCGCCGAATGCCGGCTGGCCGGAAGCGGCGGCGGCGGCCGCGCTCGGCCTCGCCTTCGGCGGTCCGCGGCGCTACGGGGCGCTGGTGGTCGATGCGCCGCTGCTGCATCCCGAGGGGCGCCTTGCCGCGACAGGGGAGGACATCGACCGCGCTCTGGTGCTGCTGCGGCGCCTGTCGAACCTCCTGATCGCGCTGGCGCTCGGGCTGTTTCTCGTCGCGGGTCTCGGGTGATTTTCAGCCGGCGCTGACGGCGATCGCAAAGCCCAGCAGTGCGGCGATCTCGGTGAGCTGCTGGGCGGCGCCGAGGCAGTCGCCGGTCTGGCCGCCGAGGCGGTGGCGGATGAATTTGCGGAACTGGCCGAGGATCAGCAGGCCGAGAAGCAGCGGCAGGACAGCGCCGAGCGGCCCGGCGGCGATCCCACTGAGGACCAGCAAGCCGCCGCCGATGAGGCCGGCGGTCCGGCCGGTGCGCGCCGGGGGCTGGCCGATCCGGGCGGCAAGACCCCGCGGATCGGCGCTCGGCAGGCTCGACCAGAGCCAGGCCATGGCGCCGCGGCTCCCTGCCGCGACCGCCAGCACCGCGAGCGCGGCAAGACCGGGCCTCGCCGCGACGAGCTCCGCCAACAGCGAGATGCGGAGCGCCAGCGACAGGACCAGCGCCAGCGCACCGTAGGCGCCGATGCGGCTGTCCTTCATGATCGCCAGCGCCCGGGCCTTCGGCTTGTGGCCGCCGAGCCCGTCGGCAACGTCGCCGAGCCCGTCCTCGTGCAGGCCGCCGGTGACGAGCACCATGGCCGTCACCGCGATCACGGCGATGCTCGGTGCGGACAGGCCGAGCGCGCTGCCGAGGAGGATCAGCAGTGCCGCGGGCAAGGCGGCGACGAGGCCGGCCAGCGGAAAGGCGTGCGCGTCGAGCCCGAGCGGATGCGTGCCGGTGAAGGCGCGCGACGCGGCGGGCAGCCGGGTCAGGAAGGCGAGGGCGCGGAGCGTGCTGGCGAGGAGTAGCGGCATGCGCCTTCATAGCGCGGTCCGTTGCAGCCGACAAAGGCGACAAAACTATACACCGGGTTCGCCGGGCGTTAGAGCAGGACGCCAGACCGCCGCCCTGTCCAGCTCGCCACGAGGTTCTCCATGTCCGCCACCGGCCTTCCCTTCGACGACATCCGCGCTCTCGTGCGGCAGATGCCGGGCCCGGACATTGCCGCCGTCAACGCCAAGCGGGCACGCGAGGGCCAGCTGACGAAGCCCGCCGGCTCGCTCGGCCGGCTGGAGGAGATCTCGGAATGGCTCGCCGCCTGGCAAGGCCGCACTCCGGCGGTGACGCGGCCGCTGGTGGCGATCTTCGCCGGCAATCATGGCGTCGCGGCCAAGGGCGTCTCGGCCTATCCGCCGGAGGTGACGGTGCAGATGGTCTCGAACTTCGCCGCCGGCGGCGCCGCGATCAACCAGATCTGCGCGGCCTACGACCTCGGCCTGAAGATCTTCGACCTCGCGCTGGAAGTGCCGACCGCCGACATCTCGGAAGAGGCGGCGATGGACGAGCGCACCTGCGCGGCGACCATGGCGTTCGGCATGGAATGCCTGATGGGCGAGCCGGATCTCCTCTGCATCGGCGAGATGGGCATCGGCAACACCACCATCGCCGCCGCCGTCTTCGCCGCGCTGTTCGGCGGCGCTGCCAGCGACTGGGTCGGCCCCGGCACCGGCCAGGGCGCTGAGGGCATGGCGCACAAGGCGGCGGTGGTCGAGCAGGCGCTGGCCCTCCATGCCGACCATCTCGGCGACCCGCTGGAGGTGCTGCGGCGGCTCGGCGGCCGCGAGCTTGCGGCGATGGCCGGGGCGATCGTCGCCGCGCGCCTGCAGCGCGTGCCGGTGATCATCGACGGCTACGTCGCGACCGCGGCGGCCGCGATCCTCTGGTCAATCGACAAGTCGGCGCTCGACCATTGCCTGTTCGGCCACGTCTCGGCCGAGCCCGGCCATATCGACGCGCTGGAGGCGATGGACAAGGTGCCGCTGCTGGCGCTCGGCATGCGCCTCGGCGAGGGAACGGGCGCGGCGATCGCGGCCGGCATCGTCAAGGCCGCGGCCGCCTGCCATTCGGGCATGGCGACCTTCGAGATGGCGGGCGTCACCGGCAAGGCATGATCGATGAGGCGCCTCGTCCTTGCGGAGCGCCGCCAGTCCGCAGGGCGCTCTACGCGCACTCGCGGTGGGGCAGGGCGTTCTCGATGAAGGTCACGACGTCCGACGCCTGCATGGCCTTGCCGAACAGATAGCCCTGGCCATTGCTGCAGCCGAGCAGCTTGAGGTGCTCGTACTGGCTGGCGGATTCGATCCCCTCGGCCGTCGTTTCGACGCCGAGCCCCTGACCGAGACCGACGATCGACTTCACGATCTTCGCCTGCTTCTCGTTGCCCTCGAACGAATTGACGAAGCTGCGGTCGATCTTGATCCGGTCGAACGGGATATTGGCGAGCTGCGACAGGCTGGAGAAGCCGGTGCCGAAGTCGTCGATGGCGATCCGGATGCCGGCCTCCCGCAACTGTCCGATGATCGCCATGGCCGCGTCTAGATCCCGCACCACGGCGCTTTCGGTGACCTCGAGTTCAAGGCGCCTCGCTGGCAGGCCGGTGTCCATGAGGATGCGGATGATCCGGAGGCCGAGAAGGCGGTCGGTCAGCTGCGTCGGCGACAGGTTGAAGGCGAGATAGGTGTCGGCCGGCCAGGTCCTGGCGTCGAGGCAGGCCTGGCGCAGCAGCTGGCCCGACAGTTCGGTGATCAGGCCAGCCTCCTCGGCGAGCTCGATGAAGACGGAGGGGGGCACGGCGGTGCCGTCGTCGAGCGTCCACCGGGCAAGCGCCTCGAAGCCGCGGACCGCTCCCGTCTGCATGTCCACCAGCGGCTGGTAGTGCGGGCGGATTCTGCCGCTGATGATCGCCTTGCGCAGCGACCGCTCGAGGTCGATCCGTTCCGCCAAAGCGTTCTGGAGGCTCGGATCGTAGGTGCAGACCGAGTTCCGGCCCTGGCGCTTGGCCGCGTAGAGGGCAAGGTCCGCCTGCTGCATGGCCGCCTCCACCCCAAGCTTCCCGCCGCAAGCTGCAAGGCCCACGGAGGCGCCGACCTCCACCTGGAGATCGGCGATCACCTGGGGATTGCTGAGGACCTGCACGATCTCCTCGCAGAGCGCCTTCGCCGAACTGCCCGTGCGGGGCGTGACGAGGAGAAACTCGTCGCCGCCGAGCCGGATGGCGACGTCGTCCGGAAAGCTCTCGCTCAGGCGGCGCCCGACCGCAACGAGGAGTTCGTCGCCGCCGTGATGGCCGACGAGATCGTTGACCTTCTTAAAGCCGTCGAGGTCGATGGCGATGACGGAGCCGACCAGTGACAGGCCCCAGTCGCCGTCGGCAAGGCGCGCCTCGAGAAAGTGGCGGTTCGGCAGCCGCGTCAGCGGGTCGTGATAGGCGAGCCATTCGGCGTAGCCTTCGGCCTTGTTGCGCTTGAGGGCCTCCCGCTTCAGATCGGCGAGCCGCCGCCAGGCATAGACGAAGCCCAGAAGCCCGGTCGTGAGAAGGCCGAGAAAGAGGTCGTCGGCCTGCCAGTCCTCGTACTTCCTGAAGAAGTCA
This sequence comes from Mesocryomonas fontinalis, assembly GCF_055730125.2. NCBI lineage: Bacteria > Pseudomonadati > Pseudomonadota > Alphaproteobacteria > Hyphomicrobiales > Aurantimonadaceae > Mesocryomonas > Mesocryomonas fontinalis. The sequence goes on from NZ_JBUZWG020000012.1 coordinate 135,089, forward strand.
TCCAGCATCTCATGGGCGTCGATATGCCGGAGCAGGCCGAAGGCAACAAGACTGAAAGCCAGGAGGATCACGGCGTCACGGGTGGCCGCGTCGGGAAAGAGGCGCATGCGGATTCTCCCTGCCGCGGATAACGGTAGCTTGCTATTAAATTGATGAAGAATGGTTTGCAGGTCACCTGAAAATGCCGCCGTGATCCGACATTCTCGGCGGAGAGCTCAGGCGGCGAAAAAACCCTGACGGCGAATAAACCCGGACGGGAAAATGCGCTCACCCGCGCGGGCCGTGCGATCCTGCAGCGGTGGGCCGTGGGCCTACTTCGCTTCGCCGGGCTGCTTCGGATAGGTGATCAGGAAGGTCCAGGCGGAGTAGACGGCGATGCCCAGCGTCAGCATGCCCCAGACCTGTTCGCCGTGATACCACTCGACCGCACTCCAAGCCGCCGTCACCGCGACGATGGCGATCCGGCGCCAGAGCGGGCGGAAGAAGGGGTGTTCCTGGTTCGACATCGCCATGCACAAAGCTCCTGCACTGCGGCCGACGGACTTTTTGGACGTCCCCGGCCTCGCCAGCCGGTGATAGGCGGCACGGCGCCCGGCGTAAACCTCAAGGATTGCAGCAGCCGACCGGCCGTCAGTCCTCGCCGGCGAGAGGCGACCGGATGGCCCGAACGGGATCACGACCGGCGGCCAGGATGTCGATGATCCGAATGCCCTGCTCCTCGACCACATAGTAGATCACATGGGCCTTCCAGACATGGCGTCGGCTGCCGGGGAGGACGTCGTCGCTCTTGTGCCCCATCGCCGGCTGGTCGGCGATCAGCGAAAAGATGCCGGAAAGGCCCTCCTGGTATCGCTCGGCCTGCTGGACGCCGAAATATTCGATGGACTGCAAATAGATGTCGATCAGGCTGTCTTCGGCCGCGCGCCGGAAACGAACCCGGCGCATCAAGGGAGCATGCCGCGTGCTCTCGCACGCTGCCGCGCCTCCTCCGTGATCTCGGCAAAGCTTCTCTCGCCAAAGCCGCCGGCTTCCGCCCGCTCCAGTCGCTCGCTCAGTTCCTCCATTGTCAGAGGCCGGCTCTCCCGGTCCTGCCGCAGCAAGGCTTCGACGAAGTCGCTGGCGTCGGCATAGGCGCCTTCCTCGACGCGGCGTGCGACATAGGCGTTGATGTCGTCGGGCAGGGAAATGGAGATCTGTCCCATGTGCGGTCCCTCTTCGTCGATGCCCTCGATATAGCGCAGAGGGCCGGGCTTCGCGATAGCCGGCGGCCGGCGGCGTCAGAGGAAGCCCGCTCTCTCCGCCTCCACCATCTCGCGGATCGCCGCTGCCACCGCGGCGACGGCGGCGTTGCCGCGGGCGCTCTCGTGATAGACCAGCCAGTAGGCGCGGCGCAGCTCCCGCGCCGGCAGGACGCGCTCGAGGCCGGGGCGCTGCCGGGCGATGAAGGCGTGCAGGATGCCGATGCCCGCCCCCGACGCCACCGCCTCGGTCTGCCCGAGCGCCGATGAGATCTCGAAACGGCTGCGGACATTACCGGCGATCTCGGCGGCGTAGTCGAGTGCGGGCGTCGACAGGAGATCGTCGACATAGCCGACCAGCCGGTGGGAGGCGAGATCGGCGAGCGTCTCGGGCCGTCCGTGCACCTCGAGATAGGCGGTCGCGGCATAGAGGCCGAGCGCATAATCGACGAGCTTCTGCGCCACCAGCCGGCCTTCCTCCGGGCGGTCCATGGTGATGGCGATGTCGGCCTCGCGCCGCGACAGCGAGAAGGCCCGCGGCACCGGCACGAGTTGGATGGTGAGGCCCGGATGCCTTTCCGTCAGGACGCCGACGCGGGCGGCGAGGAAGGCGGTGCCAAATCCATCGGGCGCGCCGATCCGGACCGTGCCGCTGAGCCCGACCTCGGCACTGCCGAGCACGGAGCGGGCCGACAGCATCTCCGCTTCCATCCGTTCGGCGCCCGGCAGGAAGGCGGCGCCGTCGGCGGTCAGCGTGCAGCCGTTCGGCCGCCGCTCGAACAGCTTGGCCGCGAGCGCCTTCTCCAGTTGGTCGAGCCGGCGGCCGACGGTCGCGTGGTTCAGCCCCAGCCGGCGGGCCGCGGCAAGGATCTGGCCGGCGCGGGCGACGGCGAGGAAGAGCCGGATATCGTCCCAGTTCACGGGCATTCACTTTCGAACGAAACAGGGACACGGGTTTTTGCACAACGGATGCGCATTGGCATGTCTTGATTCGGTCCCGGTTTGGCGGACACTGCGCGGCATATCGGATCAGGGAGACGGACATGACCAGCATCGGCCACTTCATCGACGGCAAGCGCGTGCCGGGCTCGGCCGGCCGCACGGCCGAGATCTTCAACCCTGCGACCGGCCAGGTCACCGCGCAGCTGTCGCTGGCGACCGCCGCGGACCTGCAGTCTGCGGTCGATGCGGCGAAGGCGGCGCAGCCGGCCTGGGCCGCCACCAACCCGCAGCGCCGGGCGCGGGTGTTCATGAAGTTCGTGGCGCTGCTCAACGAGAACATGCAGGAGCTGGCGGAACTTCTGTCCTCCGAGCACGGCAAGACGATCGAGGATTCCAAGGGCGACATCGTCCGCGGGCTCGAGGTCTGCGAGTTCGTCATCGGCATCCCGCATCTGATGAAGAGCGAGTTCACCGAGGGCGCCGGTCCCGGCATCGACATGTACTCGATCCGCCAGGCGGTCGGCATCGGCGCCGGCATCACGCCCTTCAACTTCCCGGCGATGATCCCGATGTGGATGTTCGCGCCGGCCATCGCCTGTGGCAACGCCTTCATCCTGAAGCCCTCGGAGCGCGATCCGTCGGTGCCGATGCGCCTCGCCGAGCTGATGATCGAGGCCGGCCTTCCGAAAGGCATCCTGCAGGTCGTCAATGGCGACAAGGAGACGGTCGACGGCATCCTGCAGCACCCCGACATCTCGGCGGTGAGCTTCGTCGGCTCGACCCCGATCGCCGCCTATGTCTATGCCGAGGCCGCGAAATACGGCAAGCGCGCGCAGACCTTCGGCGGCGCCAAGAACCACATGATCATCCTGCCCGACGCCGATCTCGACCAGGCGGTCGACGCGCTGATCGGCGCCGGCTACGGCTCGGCCGGCGAGCGCTGCATGGCGATCTCCGTGGCGGTGCCGGTCGGCGAGGCGACGGCGAACGCGCTGATCGAGAAACTGGTGCCGAAGGTCGAGGCGCTGAAGATCGGCCCGGCGACCGACGTCTCGGCCGATTACGGCCCGGTGGTCACCAAGGCGGCGCAGCAGAAGATCCTCGGCCTGATCGAACAGGGCGTCGCGGAAGGCGCCGAGCTGAAGGTCGACGGCCGCGGGTTCAGGATGCAAGGCTATGAGGACGGCTTCTTCGTCGGCTCGTGCCTCTTCGACCACGTCACCCCCGACATGGAGATCTACAAGCAGGAGATCTTCGGCCCCGTCCTCTCGGTGATCCGCGCCAAAACCTACGAGGACGCGATCGCCCTGCCGATGAAGCATGAGTACGGCAACGGCGTCGCGCTCTACACCCGCGACGGCGACGCGGCGCGCGACTTCGCCAGCCGCATCAATGTCGGCATGGTCGGCATCAACGTGCCGATTCCGACGCCGATGGCCTACCACTCCTTCGGCGGCTGGAAGCGCTCGTCCTTCGGCGATCTCAACCAGCACGGCCCGGATTCGATCAAGTTCTGGACCCGCACCAAGACCGTCACCTCGCGCTGGCCGTCCGGCATCAAGGCCGGCGCCGAGTTCTCGATCCCGACGATCTCGCACTGAGGTTCACGCCTCGGTCGATGACGCGGTCTGCCGCCAAGACACCCGGCGGTGAAGCTGTTTCTTCGCCCCTCCGGGGAGAAGTGGCCGGCAGGCCGATGAGGGGGGCGCCAGACGACTGCGCGTCGGTCTTTGGGCGGGGGGCCGCGCTGCCCCTCATCCCGCTGCCGCGACCTTCTCCCCGGAGGGGAGAAGAGGGACGCCTTTATGGCTGCGGCCTTCTCTACTCCGCGGCGGCGGCGATCTCCGCCGCTGCGGCGGACACCGGCTCGCTCGCCTCGACCGGATCGGCGGGCTCCGGGATTGCGGCCGACGGCGCGAAGGCGCGGTTCCAGGCGTCGAGGGCGGCGATCTTGTAGGCTTCGGCGAGCGTCGGATAGTTGAACGTCGACTCCATGAAGTAGTCAATGGTGCCCTTGAGGTTCAGCACGGCCTGGCCGATGTGGACGAGTTCGGTCGCGCCTTCGCCGATGATGTGGACGCCGAGGAGGCGCCGGGTCTTCTTGGAAAAGATCATCTTCATCATGCCGGTCTCGAGGCCCATGATGTGGCCGCGCGAGGTCTCGCGGAAGCGGGCGATGCCGCACTCGTAGGCGATCCCGCGCTTGCGGACCTCCTCCTCGGTCATGCCGACGGTGGAGATCTCCGGCACGGAATAGATGCCATAGGGGAAGAACTCGGGCGGCGGCGGCGGGGCGAGGCCGAAGGCGTGGCAGGCGGCGAGGCGGCCCTGTTCCATCGAGGTCGAGGCAAGGCTCGGGAAGCCGATCACATCGCCGGCGGCGTAGATGTGCGGCACCGAGGTCTGCAGCGTCTTCGGGTCGACGGTGATGCGGCCGCGGTGGTCGCTGGCGATGCCGACGGCCGGAAGGTTCAGCCCATCGGTCTCGCCGACGCGTCCGGCGGCGAACAGCAGCACGTCGCTGGTCACGTTGCGGCCGCTGGCGATCTCGCAATGCGGCCGGCCGGCATGATCGAGCGCGACCGACGTCACCTCGGATCCCAGGCGAATCGAGACGTTGCGGTCGCGCAGTTCGTGCACGAACTCCTCGATCAGCTCCTTGTCGACGAAGTCGAGGAAGGTCTCGCGCGGCTCGATCAGCGTGACGGCGACGTCGAGGGCGGAAAAGATGGTGGCGTATTCGACGCCGATAACGCCGGCGCCGATCACCGTCAGGCTGCGCGGCAGCTTGTCGATGGTGAGGATCTCGTCGCTGTCGAGGACGTTGGTGCCGTTGAACGGGATGTAGGCCGGGCGGAAAGGCCGGGTGCCGCAGGCGATCACCACGAAGGCGGCAGTGTGCACCTCGGCCTCGGTCTCGCTCGAGCGGACCTCGATCTCGTGCAGGCCGACGAACCGCGCCACCCCCTGCACCGTCTGCACGTAGTTGCGGCTGAACTGGTGCTCGAGCACGTCGACCTCGTGCTCCAGCGTCTTCGAGGTGCGGGCGAGCAGGTCGGCGGCGGTGATGTCCTTCTTGACGCGGTAGGACCGGCCGTAGAAGCCGCGCTCCCGCCAGCCGGTAAGGTTCAGCACGGTCTCGCGCATGGTCTTCGACGGGATGGTGCCGGTGTGGACGGAGACGCCGCCGACCTCGGCGCGCTTGTCGACCACCAGCACGGTCTTGCCGAGCTTGGCGGCCTGGATGGCGGCGCGCCGGCCGGACGGGCCGCTGCCGATGACGATGAGGTCGTAGTCTGCCATGTCGGCACTCCTCGGAGCTTTGCGGGCTGCGGCAGGCCGCAGCGTCGCGCCTGCCTAACCCGGCAAGATTGCGCGAGGCCGACACTGAAGCCGTTCATCCCGCGCTGCAACATCAGCCTATATCAAGGCCTATATCAGGGAAGGTCGCGCCCTGGATCAAGGGCGCCGGCTGCGCAGGCCGGACTTTGCGCCCGCCGGCGTCAGGACGGGCTCCAGCGGGGGCGCGGCAAAAGATCGCCGCGAGAGGCGGCTTCGCACTTTGACGGAGCCGGGGAAGCATGCTTCACATCCGGCCATGTGGCAGCGACGCATCGATTTCATCGCCCCGGCCGAGGCCGCGGCACGGTTGCGCGGGATGGGCGGGCTCGCCTTCCTCGACAGCGCCATGCCGCATCCGGGTCTCGGCCGCTACGCCTATGTCGCGGCCGCGCCGTTTGCCGCCTTCACCGTCGACGCCGAGGGCGCCGTGTTCGACGGCGCGCGGCTGGAAGGCCGGCCGCTGGACTGCCTGCGGGAGGTGATGCAGCGCTTCGCGATGCCGGCACTGCCCGGCCTGCCGCCGTTCCAAGGCGGGGCGATCGGCGCCATCGGCTATGATTTCGCCCAGCATCTCGAGGAGCTCGACCGCCCGCCGGGGCTCGACTCGAAGGCGCCGTCGCTGCTGCTGCACTTCTACGACACGATTCTCGCCTTCGACCTCGAGGCGGAAAGCGCGACCCTTCTCTCGTCCGGCTTTCCGGCGGCGGAAAGCGACCGCGCCGCCCGTGCCGAAGCGCGTATCGGCGAGTTCCTCGCGGCACTCGCACAGCCTGCGGCACGCGCTCACGCCGCCGGAAAGGCAGCGCTCGACTGGTCGTCGAATTTTACCCGCGCCCGCTACGAGGCGGCGATCGAGACCGTGCGGGAGTACATCCTTGCCGGCGACATCTACCAGGCGAACGTCGCCCAGCAGTTCACCGCGACGCTCCCCCCGGCGTTCGACGGTTTTGCCTTCTACGAGCGCCTGCGCGCGGTCAATCCGGCGCCGTTCGCCGCCTATCTCGAGTTTCCCGGCCTGACGATCGCCTCCTCCTCGCCCGAGCGTTTCCTGAAGCTTTCGGGGCGGAGCGTCGAGGCCCGGCCGATCAAGGGCACCGCGCCGCGCGCCGCCGACCCCGCCGAGGATGCAGCGCTCGGCGCAGCGCTCGTCGCCTCGGAAAAGGACCGGGCGGAGAACATCATGATCGTCGATCTCCTGCGCAACGACATCGCCCGCGTCGCGACGCCCGATTCGGTCGAGGTGCCGGTGCTCTGCGGGCTCGAGAGCTATGCCGGTGTGCACCACCTGACCTCGGTGGTCTCGGCGACGTTGCGCGGCGACGCCGACGGGCTCGACCTCGTCGCTGCCGCCTTCCCCGGCGGATCGATCACCGGCGCGCCAAAAATCCGGGCAATGGACATCATCACCGAGATCGAGGCTACGGCGCGCGGCATCTATTGCGGCTCGATCGGCTATCTCGGCTTCGACGGCGCGCTCGACCTCAACATCGCCATCCGCACGGTGACGCTGGCGAACGGCCGCGCGACGCTGCAGGCCGGCGGCGGCATCACCGTCCTCTCCGACCCGGCCGCGGAGTACGAGGAAACGCTGACCAAGGCCGCGCGGGTGTTTGCCGCGTTCGAGGCCGCGCCTGCCGAAGCAGAGGCAGAGGCAGAGGCCAGAGCCAGAGCCGGGGCCTGGAACGGGAAAGCGCCCGCCGGGGACGCGGCATGATCCTTGTCGTCGACAATTACGACAGCTTCGTCTTCAACGTCGCCCGCTATGTCGAGCGCGCCGGCGGCCGGACCGATGTGGTGCGCAACGACAAGATCACGCTCGACGAGATCGTGGCGAGGGCACCGCGCGCCATCGTCGTCTCGCCCGGCCCCTGCAGCCCGGCCGAGGCAGGGGTTTCGCTGGAGCTGATCGAGAAGCTGTCGGGCACGGTGCCGATCCTCGGCGTCTGCCTCGGGCACCAGTGCATCGGCGAGGTTTTCGGCGGCCGGGTCGAGCGGGCCCGCCGGCCGCTGCATGGGCGCGCCTCCGCCATCACGCACGACGGCCGGGACCTGTTCGCGGGCGTGCCGAGCCCGATGCAGGCGGGGCGCTATCACTCGCTGATCGTCGAGGAGACCGAGGCGATGGCCGGGCAGCTCATCGTCGATGCCCGTTCGGAGGAGGGGGAGGTGATGGGCTTGCGACACCGCGAGCACCCGACCTTCGGCATCCAGTTCCATCCGGAATCGGTGCTGACCCCCGAGGGCCTCACCCTCTTCAAGAACTTTCTCGGGCTTGCGGAGCGCTGGCATGCAGACCGTCTGGACTAAAGGCGGCTTCGTGCCCGCCGACACCGCGGTCGACGCGCGCGACCGCGGCTTCCTGCTCGGCGACGGGCTGTTCGACACGGCGCTGGCGATCGGCGGCACCGTCTTCCGGCTGAAGCAGCACGTGGCGCGGCTGGCGGCGGCGCTGGAACTCGTGGAAATCCCGGTCGAGACCGCCGAGATCGAGGCGGCGATGACGGCGCTGGCGGAGCGCCAGGTCGACGGCTCGATCCGCCTCACCGTGACGCGCGGCCCCGGACAGCGCGGGCTTCGTTTGCCGTCCGAGCCGGCGCCGCTGATCCTCGGGTCCAGCGCGCCGCTGACGCCCTCGCTGATGTTCGCGCCGATCCGCTGCGCGATGGCCGAGGTGCGCCGAAACGAGACCTCGCCGCTGTCGCGGATCAAGAGCCTCGGCTATCTCGACGCTATCCTCGCCTCGCGCCGGGCGGAGCGGGAAGGCGCGAGCGAGGCGCTGTTCCTCAATACCAAGGGCGTCGTCGCCTGTTCCTCGCTCGGCAATCTCTTCGTCGCCGACGGCATGGACCTCGCGACCCCGCCGCTGAAGGATGGCGTTCTGCCCGGCATCACCCGCGGCTGGGTGATCGAGGAGGGCGAGGATTTCGGCCTTAGACCGATCGAGCGCTCGGTGTCGCCGAAGAGCCTCGACGCCGCCGACGGGCTGTTCCTCACCAACAGCCTGCGGCTGATCTCGCCGATGACGCTGTCCGGCAAAGCCGAGAGCGCCGACGTGCCGGAGGCCGTCCGCCAGCTGATGATCGGGCTCTGCGAGGCGATCGCCCGCGACTGCGGCAAGCACCCGCGCGACCTCGGCGCGAAGCTGCCGGGCTAAGACCTATCGGACGTCAGCGCCGCCCGGCGCCGCCGGCGATCAGCCAGGCCGGATCGAACCAGGTATCGGCCGGGCCGTCATAGGGCACGCGGTTGATGTCCCAGTGCCGGACGAAGGGGGCGTAGACGTCCCAGACGCGCGGGCCGCCGCCGATATAGACGACCCGGTCGGGAAAGCGCGAGAGCACTTCCTGCGGATCCTCGTGCGAGCGGATCTCGACGATGGTGCGGTCGAGCTTCACGAAGGGCGGGAAGGACGCCACGGTGCGCGGGCCGGCGATCAGCACGTGGCCGCGGCTGACCTCGAAGAAGCGCTCGACATCCTCGACGAAGGGGCGGCCGGGATTGCCCTCCCAGGGCAGCACGCCGTCGAGGCCGAGCTGGCCGCTGTGTCCGATCGCGCAGATCACCCTGATGTCGGCCATGTCTTCCTCCGTTGAACGTCGCCACGATGAGCACAAGCCTGCGGCAACCCGCTACAACCGAGCGAAATCGTACCAGGGCCGCCACAACGAAAGGCTGAATTGTCAGTCGTGCAGAGCGGCGGTATGAAGGACTTCGCGCAAATTGCAACGATCGGTCGCACGACTTGAATTGATGAAGGATTAACGCTGCACAGCGACCGCTTCTGCCGATTTGGATCCTTGCTCTTACGGAAGATACCCGGACTTTGACTCCCAGCTTGATCAATGGGCGTAATTCGCCGGTGTCGAGCGGGACCGATACCAGCCATATCGTTCCCTCGCTTCTCTCCATCGCCAAGTCGACCCGCGCCTTCCTGACCCTGGTGCTCAGCGAGATCGACCTGCATCCCGGCCAGGACCAGCTGCTGCACCGGCTGGAGCGGGATTCGCCGGTCAGCGTTTCCGCGCTCGCCGACCAGCTCGCCGTTCGCCCTTCGACCGTCTCCAAGATGCTCGACCGGCTGATCGAGAAGAAGCTGGTGCTGCGGGCCGCGAGCAACCGCGATGCAAGGCGCACCATGGTGATGCTGACCGAGGAGGGCGAGGCGGCCAGGGCCGCGGTCAAAGTGATCTGGAACCGGTTGGAAGCCGATCTCGTCAGTTCGCTGAGCCTTGCCGACGTCGCCCGGGTCACCTCGGTTCTGGACCAGGTCGACGATCTCCTCAGTTCCAAGCTGCGCCGGCTTCGCTAGCGTTTCGAAAAGGCTTCCCGCCCCATCGGCCGGCGCGCCGGTTTGACTTCCGCCCGCCCGGCCTCCTACAGCATCCCCCGGAAACCGGAGCGTTTTCGAGGGGGACGCCGCCTGCAAGGCAGGGGCAGCCGCCTGGATCGGCAGCGCTCCCGTGGCACCTTTCCGAGGCGGCCGGCAGGCGGAGGAGACGGACATGACCGAGACAGCATCGGTAACGCTGAAGACGGGCTCGATCGAGGTCGTCGTCCTCACGGCAGGGGCGTCGATCCAGTCGGTCCACCTCGCCGGGGTCGCGCATTCGCTGGTGCTCGGGACGCCCGACGCGTCGTTCTACGGGCCCGCCAACCGCGCCTTTCTCGGCGCCACCATCGGCCGCAATGCCAACCGCCTCGGCGGTGGCCGCTTGCCGGTGGACGGGACGGTGCACCAGCTCTCGATCAACGAGCCGCCGAACCAGCTGCATGGCGGCACGACAGGGTTCTGGGCGCGCGACTGGACGATCGCGGAAAGCCGGGCGGACCGGGTGGTGATGACCCTCGTCTCCCCCGACGGCGTTGACGGCTATCCCGGCACCGCCAATGTCCGCGCGATCTTCGCCGTCGAGGATCCCGGCACCCTCGTCGTCCGCTTTGAGGGAACCGTCGACCGGCGCAGCGTCCTCAACATGACGTCGCACCTCTACCTCAACCTTTCGGGCGAAGCCTCGACCCGCGATCATCTGCTGCAGGTCGGGGCTGCGGCCTATCTGCCGGTCGATGCGGCGTTGATCCCGACCGGCGCGGTGCAGCCGGTCGAAGGGACGGGCTTCGATTTCCGGACGCCCAAGCGTCTCGCCGACGGGCCGGAGATGCTGGATCATAACTTCTGCCTCGACGGCGGCCGCACGGTCCGGCCACGGCCGGTGGCCACGGTGCGCGGCGGCGACGTCGGACTGCATCTCTCGACCACCGAAAGAGGCCTGCAGGTCTATGACGGGGCGCTGTTCGACGGCACGATCATCGGCCTCGACGGGCAAGGGATCGCCGCCTATGGCGGCATCGCCTTCGAGCCGCAGGAGTGGCCGGACGCGCCGAACCAGAAGGATTTTCCGGCGACGCTGCTCGGCGCCGGCGACGCCTACGCCCATGAGAGCGTCTACCGCTTCCGCCGCGTCTGATCCCGGACGGCGCCGCGGTTTTCTCGCGAGCCGTGGCCCGCCAGCCGTGACCTGTCAGCTCTGGCACACAAGGCGGGGCCCGTCAGCCGAGGCGCACCGGCGGATCGAGCCGGCCGCGGCATCCGATGTCGACGATGAAGGTCTTGCCGGACTGCGGGTGGCGGGCGAGTTCTTCAAGGCTCAACTCGTCGCGCGCGGTGGTGATGGCAAGCCAGGACAGGTCCGGGCCGCAGAAGGCCGGGCAGGTGGTGTTCGGGCCGCCGGTGGTGATCTGGCCGACGAGGCTGGCGTCGCGGTCGAAGATGTCGACGCGCGCACCGCCCCAGCGGGCGCTGTAGAGGCGGCCGTCGCGGTCGAGGACGGCGCCGTCCGGACCGCTGGGATCGCCGGGGACCGCCTGATGGAACACTTCCGGCTCGCCGATCGGCAGCCCGGTCGCGGGGTCGGTGGCGACGCGCCAGATGGTGCCGCGCGGGGTGTCGGAGAAATGCGCATAGCTGCCGTCCTCGGCAAAGCAGATCGCATTGCCGACGGTGAGCCCGGTGTAGAGCTGGCGCAGCTCCTCCTTGAAGAACCAGTAGATCGACCCGGCGCCCTCGGTCTTGTCGAGCGCCATGGTCGAGCACCAGAAGGCGCCGCAGGGATGCGTCCGGCCGTCATTGCTGCGAAGATCCGGCCGGTCCGCCTCGATCGCCGCCAGCCGCTCCAGCGCACCGTCGGCGCGCTGACGGCGCCAGAGGCCGCTGGCCAGGAAAACCATGTCGCTGTCGGCATCGACCGCCGCGCCGGCCGAGCCCATCTCGGGCAGCGGCTCCTCGGTCGTCATGTTTGTGACGAAGTCGTGGGTAAGCTTCTTCTGGCCCGGAATGTCGAACCAGGCGAGTGCCCCGGTGATGGGGTTCACGGCAATTCCCTCGCCGAGCACCGCCGCCACCTCGCTCAATACACCCGCAACCTGCCGCATCTTTTCCTGTCCCAAACCGCTTCGATCCTTCGTCAACGCTTTGGTCACGCAGATGGCGCATTAGAGCGTTATTAAGAGTCCCAATCGCCAGCCACTCGCTATGCAATGCGCGGAATTGTGCATATGCTAAGGGAGTGAGCAGCTGCACTATAAAAAGATCGATCTAGTTGAAACAGCGTCCCCATTTCTCCCGCCGCGCCGCCCTGAAGATGGGCGTCGCCGCCGCCGTGATGGCGGCCGCCGCCGGCTCTGGCGTCGCTCAGGAATCGGCGCCTTCGCCGGCTCCCGTCCCGCCGGCACCCACGCCGCCGGCCCCTCAGGCGCCGAGCGCCGAGGCGACGGTCATCGACAATTTCGACTACGATGCCTTCTCGGCGATGATGCGCAAGCGGGCGGAGACGCCGTATGTCGAGAACGAGGCGGCGCTGCCGGAGGCGCTGACCAATCTCACCTATGACGAGCACCGGGCGATCCGCTTCCGGCCGGACCATGCGCTGTGGCAAGGCGATCCGCTCAGCTTCCAGCTGCAGGCCTTCTATCCCGGCGCACGGGTCAGCGACACCACGCGGATCTATCTCGGCGACGGCAAGCGCTTCGAGCTGAAGGCCTTCTCCGGCGCCGACTTCGAATACCGCGCGCCGCTCGATCCGACGATCTTCCAGCGCATCACGCTTCCGGGTGTGGCGGGCTTCCGCCTGCACTATCCGCTGCAGCGTCCGGACTATTTCGACGAGCTCGTCACCTTCCTCGGCGCCAGTTATTTCCGCGCGCTGGGCATGGGCAACCGCTACGGCCTGTCGGCGCGCGGCCTTGCGATCAACACGGCGACGCAGACGGCGGAAGAGTTCCCGCACTTCAGCGCCTTCTACATCGTCAAGCCGGAGCCGGGCGTGAACACCATCCAGCTCTATGCCGAGCTGGACAGCCCGAGCCTGACAGGCGCCTACGCCTTCACCATCACGCCGGGTCCGGAGACGCTGATCGACGTCACCGCGCGGCTGAACTTCCGCAACGCCGTCGACCGTCTCGGCGTGGCGCCGCTGACCTCGATGTTCACCTTCGGCGAGAACGACCGGCGCAACCGCGACGATTTCCGCCCGGAAGTGCACGACAGCGACGGGTTGTCGATCCACCGGCGCAACGGCGAGCGGCTGTGGCGCCCGCTGAAGAACCCCGAATCCCTGGCGCTGTCCTATTTCCAGGAAGCCTCGCCGGCGGCTTTCGGCCTGATGCAGCGCGACCGTGACTTCTCGCACTACGAGGACATCGAGTCGCGCTACGAGCTTCGGCCTTCGCTGATGATCGAGCCGCTCGGCGACTGGGGCCGCGGCATGGTCGAGCTGGTGGAGATCCCGACCAATTCCGAGATCAACGACAACATCGTCGCGTTCTGGGTGCCGGAGAAGAAGCCCGACGCCGGCAGCCAGTACGAATTCCGCTACCGCATGCGCTGGGGCAATGTCGTGGAGGAGGCGACGGGCCTCGCCTATGTCGCGGGCACCTATGGTGGCGTCGGGGGCAACGCGGCCGACGAGACGTCGCCGAACACCCGGCGTTTCGCCATCAACTTCATCAAGGGCACCATCGGCAACCTGCCGGCAGACGCCGTGCTCGACGCCATCATCGACACGCCGGACAATGCCAAGCTGGTGCACACGGCGCTCGATCGCCTGCCGGATGGCGGCTGGCGCCTGTCGCTCGAGATCCAGAAGCTGAACTCAGCCCCGGTGGAACTGCGCGCGAAACTTTCGATGCTGCAACGCATTGTCACTGAAACATGGCTCTATCAATGGACGGATGCCGTATGACCGTGTTCGCAACGCTTTCCGACAAGCCCCAGACGCTGGACAGCGTCGTTGCAGCGCCGCGTCAGCCCGTTCGCAGCTCCCGTCCCTCGGGCGCTCTCCTCGGGCGCCCCGATCTTTCGGATGAGGCGCTGCTGGCCGCGATCGCCGAGCGCCTCGTCTTCGAAGGGCGCGATCCGTCCCATGCACCCGGTGTGCTGAAGGCCGCCATCGCAGGCAAGCCATTGGCGCTGGCCATGCTGCGCAAGCTCGTCCTGCCGGCGCCGCAGTCGGCGCTGGTCATGCCGATCCAGTCGATCCTGCGCGAGCGTTCGGGCGAGCGCTCGGCTTCTTCCTGGTCAAAGCTTGTTTCCTTCGGCCGCTGATTTCGGTCGCCAAGCGCTTATTCTGCTAGCTGGCTGATGGTTCCCGTCGCCTTTCGCCGCTGAGGGCCGATCTTTCGGCCGGGTGGCGAGATGCACGGGAAGTTGATAAAGCTACGCGAGACTTCGCACTTCCCGGCCAGGACGCTGATCCTGGCGTCATGCATCGTCCGACAATAGGCCGCCCCTTGATCGCCTTTCGCCGTTTCTGCTTCGCCGCCACCGCGGTGATCCTCGCGCTTATCGCCGGCGGGCTGTTCGCGTCGATCGTCACCGCCAGCGGCACCAGCCGCCTGCAGGTGCTGCAGGTCTCGCTGCTGACGATCTGCTGCGTCTGGCTGGCCTGGGGATTCAATACCGCGGTCACCGGCATTCTGTCGGGGATCGGAGAGCGCAAGTCGGTCTCCATTCCCTCGCGTTCCAGCCCCAACCGCACGGCCATCCTCGTCCCCGTCTACAACGAGGACCCGAAGGCGGTGTTCGGGCGGATCGCAGCGATGATGGAGGGCCTGCGGGCGATCAAGCGGCTCGACGGCTTCGACTTCCATGTCCTCAGCGATTCCACCAAGGCGGAGTTCGTCGAGGCGGAGCGCCGGGCGACCTTTGTGCTGGCGGCCGAGCTGGAAGTCGCCGGGCACCTCTATTACCGCAACCGCGTCAAGAACATCGGCCGCAAGGCCGGCAATGTCGGCGACTTCGTCACGACGTCGGGCGGCGCCTACGCCTACATGCTGGTGCTCGACGCCGACAGCCTGATGCGGCCGCAGACCATTCTCGAAATGGTCAACCGCATGGATGCCGACCCCGAGCTCGGCCTGCTGCAGACGCAGCCGCTGATCATCGGCCGCCGGACGCTGTTCGGCCGCGCGCTGCAGTTCTCCGCGGCGCTGTTCTCGCCGGTGTTCTCGCGCGGCATCGCCGCGCTGCAGGGGCGCGAGGGACCGTTCTGGGGCCATAATGCGATGATCCGGGTGAAGGCCTTCGCCGATTGCTGCGGCTTGCCCTCACTGCCGGGCAAGGCGCCGTTCGGCGGCCACATCCTCAGCCACGACTTCGTCGAGGCCGCGCTGCTCGCCCGCGGCGGCTACCGCGTCCGGCTGGATCCCGACCTCGAGGGTTCCTACGAGGAAGCCCCGTCCAACCTGATCGAATATGCCAAGCGCGATCGCCGCTGGTGCCAGGGCAACCTGCAGCACGGACGGCTGATCACGGCACCGCAGCTGAACCTCTGGAGCCGCATCGCGCTGGTCTGCGGCATCATGGCCTATGCGGCGTCGCCGATCTGGCTGATGTTCCTGATCGTCTCGCTGCTCGACCCGATCATCGCCGCCGAGCCGAACTACTTCCCCGCCGACTCGCTGTTCCCCGTCTTCCCGACGCCCGAGACCGGCAAGGCGCTGCTGCTGCTGTTCGGCATCTTCCTGCTGCTGCTGCTGCCGAAGACGCTGATCGCCTTCGCCAGCGCCTTCGGCTCCAAGCGCAAGTCGTTCGGCGGCGCCTGGCAGGTGCTGGCGGGTGCCACCGCCGAGCTCGCGATGACGTCGACGCTGGCGCCGATCATGATGATGTTCCAGTCCAAGGCGGTCGGCGAGATCCTGATCGGCGCCGACAGCGGCTGGCCGGCAACCGAGCGCGAGGACGGCAGCCTGCCGCTGCGCGATTCGTTCAAGGCCAGCTGGTACATGGTCATCGCCGGTACCGCGCTGCTGCTCGCGACCTTCTTCTATTCGCCGAACCTCTTCCTCTGGGTCTGCCCAATCGCCGTCCCGCTGATGTTCTCGCCGCTGCTCATCAGCCTTTCCGGCAATCCGCAGCTCGGCGATTTCGCGCGCCGCCACGGCCTCTTCGCCACGCCCTTCGAGCTGGACCCCGAGCCCGTCGTCCGCGCGTCCGAATCCTGGCGTCGCCGGCTGGAGAAGATTCTCGACGGCCATGCTGTCGACAAGGACATCCGCCAGGCTCCGGTTCTGGCTGCCAACCCGGCCTGATCGACGACGATCGTCACCCGGCAGCGTGGCCTCTCCACCGTGCCGATAGCCTTCGGAGCCGTTTGCCGCATGCCGTCAGAGACCGTCGTCCCGCCGCCGAAACCGATGAGAGACCAGCGGGTCGACTTCTACCGCGGCATCGCGCTCGCGATGATCTTCGTCAACCACGTGCCCGGCAACATCTGGGAGAACTACACCTCCCGCAATTTCGGCTTCTCCGATTCCGCCGAGCTGTTCGTCTTCCTGGCCGGCTTCGCCTCGGCCTTCGCCTACGCCAAGCCTTTCCTCGGCGGCGCGCGGCTGATCACCCTGCTGAAGGCCTGGCGCCGGGCGGGCGTGCTCTACCTCGTCCACATCATGCTGACGATGTTCGCCATCGGCCTGTTCTGCTGGGCAGCGCTCGCTTTCGGGCGCGGCGACATGCTGCTGCATTTCGGGCTGGAGACCTTCATCACCCGGCCGATCGAGGCGCTGGTCGGCGTCATCACGCTCTCGCACCAGCTCGGCTACGTGAATATCCTGCCGATGTATTCGGTGATCCTCCTGATGCTGCCGGTGCACCTTCTCCTGGTAAAGCTCGTCGGGCGGCACGGCATGCTGCTGGCGGCGGGCCTGCTCTGGCTGGTCACCGGGCTCTACCGGCTGGACATCCCGAACTTTCCCTATCCCGGCGGCTGGTTCTTCAATCCGCTGGCCTGGCAGTTCATCTTCGCCATCGGGCTGTGGTGCGGCCTGTCGAAGTGGCAGCGTGGCCTGCCGGCGGTGCCGTACAGCGGCTATCTCTATGCGCTGGCGATCGCCTACCTCATCGGCGCCTATGTGTTCGTCGGCCTCGATGCCTGGGGCTCCGAGCGGCTGCTCGGCTGGCCGTTCCTGATCAGCTATTTCGACAAGACCTTCGTCACGCTGCCGCGGCTGCTGCATCTCCTGGCGATGATCTACGTCTTCGCGCACGCGCCGCTGACCTCGCCGCTGCAGCGGGTCGGCGCGAACAATCCCTTCACCCTCCTCGGACGCCATTCCCTGCCCGTGTTCGCCCTCGGGACGGCGCTGTCGCTGATCGCACAGATCGTGCATTTCGGCCGGCCTTCGACCCTCCTGTACGACTCCGCCCTGATCGGTGTGGGGCTGGCTCTGCATTTTGCTCTCGCCGCCTATCTCGACTGGTGGAAACGCACCAAGCCGGCGCCGAAGGCGGCCCAGCCGCCAGCCGCCGCAGCGCGTGCTGCCGGAACCGTTGCGCAGAAGCACGGGGAAGCGCTCGTCTCGACGCCGACGGCCTGAACCAGACCAAATAAAACCGCTGATATGTGTCGCGCTGCATCCCAGCGACTTGCCGGAAGGGTTTTGCTGATGTTGATCAGCCCTTTGTACGATTGCGCCTGACGGCGAAAGCTGGAAGCGTGCAACCGAACTCTGGGAGGAACAGCGGTGGCGACGACAAGCAATGACATGGGGCGAGGCGGCTGGCTGTCGCGGTCCCGCACGGTGGCCGAGCCCGGCTTCAACCGCTGGCTGGTACCCCCGGCCGCGCTCTGCGTGCACCTCTGCATCGGCCAGGCCTACGCCTTCTCGGTGTTCAACAAGCCGCTGTCGCTGCTGATCGGCGGCACCGAGCCCGCCGTCGGGCAGGACTGGACGATCCCCTCGCTCGGCTGGATCTTCTCGATCGCCATCGTCTTCCTCGGCCTCTCGGCGGCCTTCGGCGGCGCCTGGGTCGAGCGGGTCGGGCCGCGCCGGACCATGGCGACGGCCGCCTGCTTCTTCGGCGGCGGCTTCCTCGTCGCTGCGCTCGGCATTTCCACCCACCAGCTCTGGCTGGTCTATCTCGGCTACGGCGTCCTCGGCGGCTGCGGCCTCGGCCTCGGCTACATCTCGCCGGTGAAGACGCTGATGACCTGGTTCCCGGACCGGCCGGGCATGGCGACCGGCATGGCGATCATGGGCTTCGGCGGCGGCGCCTTCATCGCCTCGCCGCTCTCGGTCTACCTGATGAGCCAGTTCAGCGTCGCCGGCACCTTCGTCGCGATGGGCCTGATCTACTTCGTCTACATGATGGTCGGCGCGACCCTGGTGCGTGTGCCGCGCGAGGGCTGGCTGCCGGAGGGCTACGTGCCGGCGACGAAGTCGAGCGGCCTCGTCACCTCCGCCAACGTCCATGTCGACGAGGCGCTGAAGACGCCGCAGTTCTGGCTGCTCTGGGGCGTGCTCTGCCTCAACGTGACCGCCGGCATCGGCGTGCTCGGCCAGGCCTCGCTGATGAGCCAAGAGATGTTCCCGGGCATCATCACCCCCGCCGCGGCCGCCGGCTTCGTTGGCCTGCTCAGCCTGTTCAACATGGCCGGGCGGTTCTTCTGGGCCTCGACCTCGGACTATATCGGCCGGCGCAACACCTACATGATCTTCTTCGCCCTCGGCGTGGTGATCTACGCGCTGGTGCCGACAGCCGGGCAGATGGGCTCGATTGTCCTGTTCGTGCTGCTCTACGCCATCATCCTGTCGATGTACGGCGGCGGCTTCGCCACCATCCCGGCCTATCTCCGCGACGTGTTCGGCACGAAGTATGTCGGCGCTATCCACGGCCGGCTGCTCACCGCCTGGTCGGTCGCGGGCGTCGCCGGGCCGGTGCTGGTGAACTACATCCGCGAGTACCAGATCGCCAACGGCGTGGCGAAGGCCGACGCCTATACGGTGACGATGTACATCATGGCCGGCCTTCTGGCGGTCGGCTTCCTGCTGAATTTCCTGATGAAGCCGGTCGCCGCCAAGCACCATCTGCCGGCCGATCCCCGTCCACTGGCCGCCTGAGGAGAGAGCGATGAACGAGAAAATCACCACCAGCCCGATCGTCGTGGCGCTCGCCTGGATCTTCGTCGGCCTGCCGCTCGCCTGGGGTGTCGTGATGACGCTGAAGAGCGCGATGGCGTTGTTCGCCTGAAACGACGACGCCCGCGCCGGGGGACGGCGCGGGCGTCTATCAGACTGAGGAAAGGCCGGATGCCGCGGGGTATCCGGCCTTTCTGCGTTGGACTACTTGCCGGTGGGAGCCTTGATCTCGGGATAGGTCTTGCGGTTGCGCAGGGCCACCTCGATCTCGTCCTGCTGGACGCGCTGGGCGCCCTGGTCCTTCATCCGGTCCTCGTCGTCCGGCTGGTCCTGCTGGTTGTCGAATGCGTCGGTGGGAATGCGGCTCATGGTGATCTCTCCTCTATGAAATTGACATAGGGCCTTCCCGCCGGGTGTCACGGGTCGGCGGGTTCGAGAAGCCGCCGGGGAGGGACGGAGCGACAGAGTCTGGATCGGCTTCCGCTCGGGTTTGTCCGCTGTTACGACATCGGGGCCGAAGCATTCATCCGGAGGAAACATGCTGAAGACGATACCGCCGATCATCGGCAGCGAGTTGCTGGCGATCCTCGCCGAGATGGGCCATGGCGACGAACTGGTGCTCGCCGACCGTAATTTCCCGGCCGTCTCGACCGCCCGGGCCACCGTCAGCGGCAAGCTCGTGCAGCTGACCGGGGTCGACACGACCGAGGCGGCCCGCGCGATCCTGACGCTGCTGCCGCTCGACAGCTTCGTCGACCAGCCGGTGCGGCGCATGGCCGTCGTCGGTGACCACGAGGCGGTGCTCGAGGTGCACGCCGACATGCAGGCGGTGGTCGATGCCGCCGAGGGCAAGAGCATCGGGATCGAGAAGGTCGAGCGCTTCGCCTTCTACGAGGCGGCGCGCCGGGCCTATGCCGTGGTGCAGACCACCGAGTCCCGGCCCTATGGCTGCTTTCTCCTGAAGAAGGGTGTCGTCTTCGACTGACGCCGGTTTTGGCTTTCAGACGAGGCCCCAGACGAACTGCAGGGCCACGGCGAGCAGGAAGACGCCGAAGGCCACCTGCAGGCGCCGCTTCGACAGGCGGTGCGCCAGCCGCGCGCCGATCGGGGCGACGAGCATCGCCGCCGGCGCCACGATCAGCGTCGCGGCGAGGCTGACATAGCCGAGGCTGAAGGCGGGAAGGCGCGGATCGCCCCAGCCCGCGACGCCATAGGAGACGAGGCCGGGGATCGCGATGATCACGCCGACGCCGGCGGACGTCGCCACCGCCTGGTGCATCGACCGTCCCCAGGCGGTCATGAAGGTGTTGTTGAGGACCCCGCCGCCGATCCCCATCAGCGCCGAAAGGAGCCCGATGAGGAAGCCGGCGAGCGAGCGCCCGGCAAGGCCCGGCAGATCGGTGCCAAAGCTCAGCGGCAGCCGGCCGATGATCATCTTCAGCGCCAGCACGAAGGCGATGGTGGCAAAGATCCCCTTCAGCGCCGCGGTGGAGGAATAAGCCGCCACCACCGTGCCGGCGACGACGCCGAGCGGCACCGCCACCGCCCATTCGCGCAGCAGCGCCATGTCGACCATGCCGGGATGTCGGCGGTGCGCGGCGAGCGAGCGCAGCGCCGTCGGCACGATGATCGCCAGCGAGGTGGCGATCGAAAGGTGCATGGTGATCGCCGGGTCGACGCCGAGCAAGGTGAAGGTGTGGTAGAGCACCGGCACGAAGATCGCCCCGCCGCCGACGCCGAACAGCCCGGCAAGGAGCCCGCCGAGCACGCTGGCGGCAAGGAGGGTGAGGAGCATGGGGGCCCAGAGGGCGACGTCGGCGGTCAGCATCCCCGCTCATACGGTCCGGCGGTCCCGGCGGCAATCTCGCCGCCAGGGCTTTCTCGGCCGCCTCCATCGTTCGAAGACGCCGCGCCGCCCACCCTCGCCGCAACTGCGTCAGCCATGGTTGATCATGACGTGCCGGACGACGGTGTAGTCCTCGAGCGCGTATTGCGAGAGGTCCTTGCCATAGCCCGAGCGCTTCAGGCCGCCGTGCGGCATCTCGTTGACCAGCATGAAATGGGTGTTCACCCAGGTGCAGCCGTAGCGCAGCCGCGCCGCCGTCGCCATCGCGCGCGACACGTCCTTCGTCCAGACCGAGGAGGCAAGGCCGTAGTCGGAATCGTTCGCCCAGGCGACCGCATCGTCGGTGTCGGAAAAGCGGGTGACTGAGACCACCGGGCCGAAAACCTCGCGCCGGACGATCTCGTCGTCCTGCCGGGCGCCGGCGATCACCGTCGGCTGGAAGTAGAAGCCGCGATCGCCTGACACCTTGCCGCCGGCGGTGACCTCGACATGGCCCAACTCGGTGGCGCGGTCGACGAAGCCGCTGACGCGGTCGCGCTGGCGGCCGGAGATCAGCGGGCCGATCTCGTTCTCCGTGTCGTCGGCGAGGTCGTAGCGGATGCCGTTGACCGCCGAGGAGAGGTCGGCGACGAGGTTGTCGTAGATGCCAGCGCCGGCATAGATGCGGCAGGCCGCGGTGCAGTCCTGGCCGGCATTGTAGAAGCCGAAGGCGCGGAGCCCCTCGACCACGGCCGACAGGTCGGCATCGTCGTAGACGATGACCGGCGCCTTGCCGCCGAGCTCCAGATGGGTGCGCTTGACCGTGGTGGCGGCCGCCTGCAGAACCTTCTGGCCGGTGCCGACATCGCCGGTGATCGAGACCATGTCGATGCCCGGATGGTGGATCAGCGCATTGCCGACGCTGGCGCCGCGGCCGAGGATGACGTTGACGACGCCCTCCGGCAGGATGTCCGACAGCAGGCGTGCGAACTTCAGCGCGGTCAGCGGCGTCTGCTCGGAGGGCTTGAACACCACGGTGTTGCCCGCCGCGATCGCCGGCGCGAGCTTCCAGGCCATCATCATCAGCGGGTAGTTCCACGGCGCGATCGAGCCGACGACGCCGACGGGATCGCGGCGGATCATCGAGGTGTGGCCGGGCAGGTACTCGCCCGCCACCTGGCCCGGCAGCGTGCGCACCGCCCCGGCGAAGAAGCGGTAGCAGTCGGCGATGGCCGGGATCTCGTCGTTGAGGACGGCGTTGATCGGCTTGCCGCAGTTCAGCGATTCCAGCGCGGCAAAGCTTGCTGCGTCCGCCTCGATCGCATCGGCGATCTTCAGGAGGTAGCCGGCGCGCTGGGCGGGCGTCGTCCGCGACCAGGTCTCGAACGCCGTCTTCGCCGCCGCGACCGCCGCGTCCACCTGCGAGGGGGAGGCTTCCGCGAGGGTAAGGATGGTCTCGCCGGTGCGCGGGTTGAGGACGGCCTCCTCGGTCTCCGTGCCGGCGGTGAAGGCCGAGCCGATCAGCATCTCGGTGTCCATGAGAGTCTCCGTTATTTGCCGGCGCCGGCGACGCTGTCGCCATCGCGGGTGAGGTAGAAGGCGGCGAGGATCGGCAGGAAGGTGACGAGCACCACGACCAGCGCGACGACGTTGGTCACCGGGCGCTGCCGCGGGCGGATCAATTCCTCCAGCATCCACAGCGGCAAGGTCTGCTGCTGGCCGGCGGTGAAGGTGGTGACGATCACCTCGTCGAAGGACAGCGCGAAGGCGAGCATGCCGCCGGCCAGCAGCGCCGTGCCGATGTTCGGCAGCACCACGTGGCGGAAGGTCTGGAAGCCGTCGGCGCCAAGGTCCATCGACGCCTCGATCAGCGAGCCCGACAGTCGCCGGAAACGGGCGACGGCGTTGTTGTAGACCACGACCACGCAGAAGGTCGCGTGGCCGAGCACGATGGTCCAGAACGAGAAGGGGATGTCGGCGATCGAGAAGGCCGAGCGCAGCGCGATGCCGGTGATGATGCCGGGCAAGGCGATCGGCAGGATCACGAGCAGCGAGATCGTCTCGCGGCCGAAGAACTTCGTCTGGCTGACGGCGGCAGCGCAGAGCGTGCCGAGCACCAGCGCGATGGCGGTCGAGACGGAAGCCACCTGCACCGAGAGTTTCAGCGCGGCCCAGACGTCCGGCCGGTCCAAGGTCACCGCGAACCATTTCAGCGTCAGCCCGGGCGGCGGCCAGACGAAGCTCTTCTCCTCGGTGGTGAAGGCGTAGACGAAGATGATCGCCAGCGGCGCCAAGAGGAAGACGAGGCCGGCGCCGGCGGCAAGCTTCAGGCCGAGCGGGGCAGCGCCAGAGTGAGGGGCAGCGTCAGAGCGCATCGAACGCTCCCTGCCGCTTCGCCATCCAGAGATAGAGCCCCATGATGACGATCGGCACCACGGTGAAGGCGGCGGCGAGCGGGATGTTTCCGGCGGTGCCTTGCTGGGTGTAGACGGCCTCGCCGATAAACAGGCGCGACGAGCCGACGATCTGCGGGATGATGTAGTCGCCGAGGGTCAGCGAGAAGGTGAAGATCGAGCCGGCGATGATGCCCGGCAGCGCCAGCGGGAAGATCACGTGCCGGAACGTCTCGGACGGCGTCGCGCCGAGGTCGGCGGAGGCGTCGGTGAGGTTCACCGGCACCCGCTCGAGCGCCGCCTGCGTCGGCAGGATCATGTAGGGCAGCCAGATGTAGACGAAGACGAGGAAGGTGCCGATGTAGCTGACCGACAGCGAGTTGCCGCCGACGCCGGGGATCGCCAGCACGGCGTCGAGCAGCGGCGTCAGGTGGAGCGTCGCAAACAGCCAGGTCAGGATGCCCTCCTTCGCGAGGATAAGCTTCCAGGCGTAGACCTTGACGAGGTAGCTCGACCACAGCGGCAGCATCACGCAGAGGTAGAACAGCGCCTTCCATGCGCCCTTGGCGTGGCGCGCCGCGACGTAGGCGATGGGAAAGGCGATCACTCCCGACGCCAGCGTCACCGCGGCCGCCATCACCACCGTGCGCAGGATGATCGCGAAGTTCGCCGGCTGCAGCAGCGCCGCATAGGTCGAGAGCGTGAACTCCTCGACGATGACGCCGGAGAAGTCGTCGAGCGAATAGAAGCTCTGGACCAGCAGCGCGGCGAGCGAGCCGAGATAGACGAGGCCGAGCCAGGCGACCGGCGGCGCGAGCAGCAGAACGATCAGAAGGTTTGGCCGCCGCCAGAGGAGGTCGGACAGCCGGCCGAGAAGTCCCGGCCGCCGCGGCAGGACGACGGCGCTCACGCCGGCTCCATCAGGTGCAGCGCCTCGGGGGCGAAGCCGATGGCGATCGGCTCCCCGATGGCCGGAACGACTGTTCCCGCCGGGACGACGGCGTGGAGGCGGAGGGCACCGAGGTCGATGCCGAGCCGTGTGGTGGCGCCGAGATAGCTGGTCGAGGCGAGGCACCCGGTGAGGTGGTCCGGCGCGTTGCCCGGCGCCACCAGCCGCACCGCCTCCGGCCGCAGGCTCGCCCAGCGCGCGTCGAGGCCGACGCGGCGGGAAAACTCGGGCGGCAGAACGTTGGACGAGCCGACGAAGTCGGCGACGAAACGGTTGACGGGCCGCCGGTAGATCTCCTCCGGAGAGCCCACCTGCATCACCCGGCCCTCGCTGAACACCGCCACCCGGTCGGCCATCGACAGCGCCTCCCCCTGGTCGTGGGTGACGAAGATGAAGGTGATGCCGAGCGTCTGCTGCAGGCTTTTCAGCTCCTCCTGCATGCTCTCGCGCAGCTTCAGGTCGAGCGCGCCGAGCGGCTCGTCGAGCAGCAGTACTTTCGGCCGGTTGACGATGGCGCGGGCGAGCGCGACGCGCTGGCGCTGTCCGCCGGAGAGCTGGCCGGGCTTGCGCTCGCCATAGCCGCCGAGTTTGACGAGGTCGAGCGCGGCGTCGGCCTCGCGCCGGCGCTCGCGCTTCTCGACCTTCCGCAGCATCAGCGAGTAGGCGACGTTGTCGCGGACGTTCAGATGCGGAAACAGCGCATAGTCCTGGAAGACCGTGTTCACCGCCCGCCGGTAGGGCGGCACGCCGGTGACGTCCTCGCCGAAGATGGCGACAGCGCCCGCGGTCGGCTGCTCGAAGCCGGCGATCACCCGGAGGCACGTCGTCTTGCCCGAGCCGGACGGCCCCAGCATGGCGAAGAACTCGCCCGGCACGATGTCGAGATCGACCCCGTCCATTGCCCTGACGGCGCCGAAATGGCGGGAGACGGCGCGGAGCGAGACGGCTGGGGTCATGGGGGCATGAGATCCTGGGGGATGCGGGCTTTGATGACGGCTGATCTCCCCCCGGGAGGGGGAGATGCCCGGCAGGGCAGAGGGGGGCAAGCTGCCGCCAGCTTTGCCAGTTTTCGCAACGGCGACGGCCGAGCGCTATGGCGCCCCCCTCTGCCTGCCGGCATCTCCCCCTCAAGGGGGGAGATCGAAAACGCTCGACGGTGGCCCTGCCGCTGCCGTCAGCCGCCCATCACCGCGATGTAGTCCGACACCCAGCGCGAATAGGGCACGCAGCTGCCCTGTTCGCATTTCGCCGTCGGGGTGCGCCAGAAGCGGATCTTGTCGAAATTGTCGAAGCCGTTGGTCTTGCAGCCCTCCGCCCCGAGGAGGTCGCTCGCCTTGCAGGCGTCGGGCACCGCCGGTACCGAGCCGAACCAGGCGGCGACGTCGCCCTGGACCTTCGGGTCGATCGAGTGTTCCAGCCATTTGTAGGCGCAGTTGGGGTGCTCGGCGCCGCTCGCCAGCATGGTCGTATCGGCCCAGCCCGTCGCACCTTCCGCCGGGATGGTCGAGGCGATTTTCTGCTTGTCGGCGGTGAGCGTGTTGACCTGGAACGGCCAGGAGCTGGAGGCGACGACGCCCTCGGTCTTGAAGTCGTCGACCTGCACGGCCGCGTCGTGCCAGTAGCGGCCGACGAGCTGGCGCTGGCCCTTCAGGAGTTCGAGCGCTGCGGCATACTGCTCCTCGCTGAGAGCATAGGGATCGGTGATCTTCAGCTCCGGCTTCGTCGCCATCAGGTAGGTCGCGGCGTCGGCGATGTAGATCGCGCCGTCATAGGCCTGGACGCGCCCGGCATTGGTCTTGCCGTCCGGCAGGTCCATCTTCTCGAACACGACGTTCCAGCTGGTCGGCGCGGTCTTGAACACCTCGGTATTGTACATCAGGACGTTCGGCCCCCACTGGTAGGGCACGCCGTAATGCTTTCCGTCGACGGTGAACCAGGCCGCATCCTTCAGCCGCGGATCGACCTTCGACCAGCTGGGGATGAGGTCGGTGTTCACCGGCTGCACCTTCTTGCCGGCGACCAGCCGCAGCGAGGCGTCGCCCGAGGCGGTGACGAGGTCGAACCCGCCCTGGTTCATCAGCGTCACCATCTCGTCGGACGTCGCGGCGGTCTTGACGCTGACCTTGCAGCCCGTCTCCTTCTCGAAGCCGGTGACCCAGTCATAGCCCTTGTCGGTCTCGCCGCGCTCGATATAGCCCGGCCAGGCGACGATCCGCACTTCGCCTTCGCCGTCACCGACGGAAGTCATCGCGGTCTGTGCGACGGCCTGGCCGGCGAAGGCCGCGGCCATGAGGCCGACGGTAAAGGTCCTGAGTATCGACGCCATGCTGCCACCCCTCTTCTGCCGCGCCACCGCGGGCCTTGCGAAGACGAGCTTATCGCGCCGCCGAGCCAGCGCAATCGGGGCGCCTCAAAAATCCGCGAGGGGAAAAAATCCACGAGGGGAAATGGAGCGCGGCTACTTCTTGTACTGCCGCGCCCATTCCGCCGGCGGCGCCGGACGCGGCAGGGCCAGGCCCTGTTTCTGGCAATTGGCGAGAAGCCCGGCGACGACGTCGGAATCCAGCGTCGCGGCCCGGGCGTCGCCGGTCTCGAACGCGGTGCGGTCGCGGTCGGCCACGTCGCACTCGGTCTGCGTCACCTGGCTGGCGACGTTCTCGACCTGCTGGACCGCCGTGCCCTCGCTGTAGAGCGCGCGGCCGACGAGCGCGGCGGCGGCAAGGCAGGCCAGAGCGATGAGGATCTTCGTCGAGCGTTTCACGGGGGCGGCTCCATGCGGCGGGAGAGGGCGGTCGGCCAGCAACCGGCGGGGACGGTTTGGGTTGCCTGACAGGCGCAGAGGGGTTGCGGCTTGTCCAGCACGAGCACGAGCAAGGGTCCGGCCAGAACAGTCTCCGACCAATGGGGCGGTCGATTGCGTTTCCGCGCCGCGCTAGGCTCGCCGTCCCGGCGACGACCGCCGCAAAGAAAATGATCTGGGAGAGACGAGAATGAAGCGGAGATCCTTTCTGGCGCTGGCCGCCATCCTGTCCCTTGCGGGCGGAGCCTCGGCGCAGGACGCCTATCCCGACAAGCCGATCCGGCTCGTCGTGCCGTTCGCGGCCGGCGGCTCGACCGACCTCGTCGCCCGCGTGGTGGCGCAGGCGATGGGCGAGCGGCTGGGGCAGCAGATGGTGATCGAGAACCGCGGCGGGGCCGGCGGCAATCTCGGCGCGACCGCCGTCGCCGAGGCCGATCCCGACGGCTACACCATCCTGATGGGCACGATCGCCACGCACGCGCTCTCCGCCTCGCTCTATGCCGTGCCGCCCTTCGATCCGGAAAAGGACTTTGCCCCGGTCGTGCTGCTGGTCACCGTGCCGAACGTCCTCACCGTCAACAAGGACTACCCGGCCAAGACCGTGCAGGAGTTGATCGCGCGGCTGAAGGAGCATCCGGGCGAGGAGGTCTACTCCTCTTCCGGCAACGGCACGCCGCTGCATCTCTCCGGCCAGCTGTTCATGTCGATGACGGGGACCGAGATGGTGCACGTGCCCTACAAGGGCTCCGGCCCGGCGCTGGTCGACGCGATCTCCGGCGACGTTCCGATCAACTTCGACAACCTGCCGTCCTCGACCGGCTTCATCAAGTCCGGTGCGCTGAGGGCGCTGGCGGTGACGACCAAGCAGCGCGCGGCGATCTTCCCGGACGTGCCCACGATGGAGGAGGCGGGCGTGCCGGGCTACGAGACCAACACCTGGAACGCGCTCTTCGCCCCCGCCGGCACCCCGCCCGAGGCGGTCGCGCGGCTGAACGCGGCGGCGAACGCCGCGCTGGCCGACCCGGCGGTGAGGGAGAAGCTCGCCAATGTGGGCGCCGAGACGGTCGGCGGCACCCCCGAACAGCTCGCCGCCCACGTCACCGCCGAAATCGCCCGCTGGCGCCCGGTGATCAAGGCCGCCAACGTCCAGATGGACTGACGCCCGAAGCTAGCCCCGGCGGTTTCAGGGCGCCGGGGTAGGCTTCGGCATCCGGCGATTGGGTGCCCCACTCAATCAAAGAGAGATGCTCTGGATTCAGAAAGACACAGCATCTCTGTGCATCGTGATAAATGCCGTGCGCTCTGGCTGGTTGACCGAGGGGTCACTGCGTCAGCGCCGGCTCGTCCCGCGTCTGCTTGAACATCTTGTCGAGGGCGACATTGATGGCACTGGCATCGCTCGCTTCGAAGAACCATCCCGGCGAGGCGCAATTTTTGAGTGCCGGCTGAATCTTGGCGGCGACGCCGGTGTCGACCACCTGCGTCTTGTAAAAATTGGTGCCAGCGGCGATCGGGTCGGGCGGCAGATAGGTGGTGTAGAGGACCCCGATGGTGATGCCCTTCGCCTTCATGGCGGTGCAGGACGCCTGCTCGAGGGCGCTGACGCATCGGTTGCTGGCTTGCACGCAGCCGCTGCCGCCCTTCTGGACGTCACGCACGCCATCGGTGATCAGGATGACGTATTTCTTCGCCTTCGCCTGCGAAGACCCGTCGCCTGACGCGGTGAGGTCGCCGTTGAGCTCGGCGACGGTCTCGTTCTGGTAGCTGTCGGAGAAGCGGTTGCCCTTGCTGGGCCCGAGCGAGATCAGGCTTGCGGCGGTCGCGAGGGTGGAGAAATTGCCCGACAAAGCGTGCAGCGTCAGCAGCGAACCGCTGGTATAGCTCTGCGTCATTCCCATCGCATAGATCGCGATGCGATAGATCGGAAGGACTGGGAGTCCTCGCGCGCCGTCTCCACGAGTTTCAGCGTGGCGTCGCGCAGGACGTCGATGCGCAAGCGGATGCCCAGGCGGGCCGCGACGTCCGAATAGCTCTCGGCATCCCCGCTGTCGACCGCGTGGCAACCGAAGACGCAGGAGGTTTGCTTGGTGCCGCCGTTCGCCAGGTTCACCTTGGCGTTGAAGAGACGGAGCATCTCGGACTTGGTCGCGGCGATGCCCATGGACTGCGAGATGTCGACGGCGATGTGCACGTCCGAATAGGTCGGAAGGCTTTGCGCCGAGACCGCGGTGCCGCTCGCGGTATAGTCGTCCCGCCCGAACATGCTGGCAATGAAGTTCTTGCGGGAAATCTGGAATTCGACGCGGCTCGTGATGTTCTGCCCGTCGCGGGTAACGACGATGGATGCCGCGGCATCGCGGATTCCCAGCTGCGACGCATTCGCGCTGAAGAGGAGGCTGCCGCGGCGCTTGCCTTCCGCGAGGGCCGCAGCCGTGGCGGCATCGCTGCCATCGCCGGTGCTGATCAGTTCGAGGGCGACGCCGCCGGCCTGGAGAGCCGCGGCGTCGGCGGCGACCTGAGCCTTGTTGCGGGCCGTCAGTATCTGCCCGAAATCCACGGCGAGCCCGATGCTGCCGATCATCGGTATGGCCAGCAGCGCGAACATCATCGCTACGTTGCCATCTTTGCGCCGGCCAAGTCGGGCGAGGAGCCGACAGAAGTTCCGGATCATGTGGTGGGAAATCCAGGGCAGTTCTTGACGTAGTTCACGACAGGCACCTGCCGCGGGCGGAAATAGGTCGACCGCCGGAACGCGACCGTTCCATCGAGGAAGCTCGTCAGCAGCGGTTGATAGTAGGCGACCACGTCGACCACCACGATGGAGCCGGGGCCGAACGTGCCCGCCGGCAGGGTCGACATCGTCGCGTCCTCGCCGGACTGCAGGGTGCCGCAGGCGCGCTTGGTGCCGGACAGCGCTTCGCTGAAGACGACCTTGGCGTCGTACACGCAGTCCTTCTTGCAGGCCGGGTTCTTCAGGCTGAAGGCGACGCTCGAAACCGTCACGTCGACCGCCTTCTCCAGCGCCTTGCCGGTGGCGGCGGCGTATCGGATGACGTTGGGATCGACGAGGGCGGCCATCTTGATGAAGCCGGCCATGTCCTTTTCGCCAAGGGTCTTGTCGGATCGGCTCACCAGCTCACCGATGGTCTCGGGGATGAAGGTCGAGCGGTTCGCGGCCGTGATGTAGGACGACAGCTCCGCGCCGCCCATCAGCATGAGCATCAGGATCGGGAGTATGATGGCGAACTCGACGGCCGCGACGGCGGACCGGTCGCAGACGAGCGTCAGACCTGCGATCGCCCGGAACAGACGCTTCAGCATGACGAAGGCGATCCCTTGTAGAGTTCGCTCCGCACCAGGGTGGTCGAGCGCATGAGGTAGAGCGGTGGATCGCCTTCTCCCGCCCCCAGGAGATTTCCGACGAAGGACGGCATCGCGTAGGCGACGTCGAGGAAGACGTAGTCGCCGGGACCCCCGACGCAGAAGGCAGCCTGACCCCGGTTGACGGCCGCCAGGGATTTCTCCTTCGCATCGACGAACTGGTAGATGCCAGTGTCGAGGTCCGGGTCCGATTCAGGCGATAGCTTGTAGGCGTTCACGATGATGTCGTCGCAGGACAGGTTGTCGAGGAGGTTCGGGCAGAGCACATCGCGCTTGAACGCCGGCAGGTCGTGCGCGTCCGAGGGGAGGTCGCCGGTCATCACAAGCCGGGCCGCGAGCCGCGTCGCGTAGTCCAGCGATTGCGTGCTGAAGTGGTAGAGGGCGACCTGGAAGACCATGAACACGATGGCAAAGAACGGCGCCGCGACGAGGGCGAATTCGACCGCCGCCGACCCCGAACGCGCCGCCGCGAAACGGGCGAGAGCAGGGATAATTAGACGCCGTGATATCCGAAGTCGAATAATCCGAATTTCGCGGACGGACCGATCCCGCCGGTCGAAGGGGGGCACCTTACCTCTGTTTCCCAAACGCATTTTCGGACTTCGCTTAGCAGGCTAATTGGCCGTCTCTAAGCTGCAGAGATTGAGAAATCGTTATGTGCTCACTCGGCATGAGAAATGCGCACGCCGATGTTGGCCAGATCATCTGGCCTGCACCACTGCTGCGGTGAAGAAGAAATGGGAATGGCGGAGAGAGGGTCCGCCATACTACTGTCTAGCGACGTCCTCAATCTTCTACCCAAGTCAATGCTTGCAGGGCTTACGACGATCTTCCGTCTTTCGTTGTCCACGGATGTCACATACAATAATGGTCAGCTGTTGGGGTGGATATAGGGGTAGGCGTTGGCTAGAGAGATCAATCGGCTTAGCGCCCGCGGCGTTTCCACGCTGATGAAGCCGGGTCGGCATGCCGACGGCGGCGGCCTCTACCTTGCGATCGACAAGAGCGGAGCAAAGCGCTGGGTCTTCCTCTTTCGGCACGATGGCCGAGCCAGGGAGATGGGCTTGGGTGGCGTTCTTGCTGTGCCGCTCGCAAGGGCTCGAGAGATGGCCGCCAGCGCCAGGGCGACTGTTCAGGCTGGCGGCGATCCGATCGCGGACAAGCGGGTCGAGGTACCGCGCGTCCCGACATTCGGTGAAGCTGCCGACGACTTCATTGAGACGATGGCACCCCAGTTTCGGAACGCCAAGCACATCGCTCAGTGGAAGATGACGCTGACTCAGTATGCGGCCCCGCTACGCAACAAGCCGGTCGACGCGATCGTGACCGAAGATATCCTCGGCGTGCTGAAACCGATTTGGCAGGCGAAGCCCGAAACTGCCTCCCGGCTACGGGGTCGCATCGAGCGTGTCTTGGACGCCGCCAAGGCCAAAGGTCACCGCGTGGGCGAGAACCCGGCGCTGTGGCGCGGGCATCTCGCCAACCTTCTGCCGAAGGCGCAGAAGTTATCCCGTGGTCATCATGCAGCGATGGACTTTCGCGACGTGCCCGCCTTCGTCGGCGAACTTCGAAAGCGGCAGGCGGTTTCCGCCCGAGCCCTCGAATTCACGATCCTGACCGCGGCACGGAGCGGAGAGACGTTCGGCGCCACCTGGGCGGAGATCGACCTAAAGACGGCAGTGTGGACGATCCCTGGTGTGCGCATGAAGGCAGGACGCGAACACCGCGTGCCGCTTTCTGCCGCGGCGTTGGCGATCCTCAAGGAGATGGCTGAGCTGGGTGACGAACGGGATGCTTACGTGTTCCCCGGCGCGCGGCGCGGGCGGCCGCTCTCGGTAATGGCGATGGAGATGATCCTTCGCCGGATGAAGATGGAGATCACCACGCATGGCTTTCGATCGTCTTTCCGCGACTGGGCAGGCGAGGTCTCTCCGTACGCGCGTGAGGTTGCCGAGGCAGCACTTGCCCACGTTGTCGGTGATGCAACTGAACGGGCCTACCGCCGGGGCGACGCGCTAGAGAAACGCCGGCTGATGATGGAGGCGTGGGCAAGCTACTGCGAGCCGGATCGCCCGGCCAACGTGGTGCCAATCCAGCGTGTGGCAATCCGATGAATGCGAGGAAGGCGATGTGTCTACCCATCCTCTTCAGCTTAGCGAACTGCCAAACGGGTGCGCAGGCTCAGGCTGAGCGGGAAGGCCGGGGCGAAATGGCCCGGGCGTCTGTCATCAGTTTGACGATGACGCAGTTCATCTCAAAGACCGGAGTTCTGCCCACGAATTCCTATCCCGGCGGAGATGGGAAGTTCTTCGTTGTGGATAACCCGCCATGCCGAATTCTCATCCAGACTCGAGCGATTGGTAGTTCTCGCTCGGCAGACAATTGGCAGATCACTGACGTGAAGTCGTTCGGCACGTGCTTCCTGTAACCTGTCTGGCTGGTGCCGAAGGCCTTGAGTAGCAGGCTGCAAGAAAGGGCCGCGAGAGCGGCCCCTTCAATTTTGAATGTCGCCATGCCTCAGATGCGATGTGCAACAAACGTCATGACCGACGCCAGCACGGGGCCGTGCATATCGCAGAGGTCGTGCTGTATGTTGCCGGCGACCAGCTGCAGCGCTTCGGCTGCGCCTTCAGCCGTCCAGCATTCCGGCGTGTCGTGCGTGAGACGATCGAAGAGCCAACTGAAATGCTCGTCGTCTGCATTCTCGTCTGTGTTGATGCGGTCCCGTTCGGCGCAGTATGCGCGAACGAGTGTAAGCAGCGGATCGACCGCGGCGCGATTGGCCATAGCTTCGCTGGTCGACTGGATCATGTCGTTCTTCATTTTCGTTGCTCTCGGGTTAGGTTCTCGGTATTGTTTACAGGGTAAGCATCCCTCAAACTGTCTACCCTGTCAACAGGTGGTTAATGATAAATCCTGCGCAATGCCGAATGGCGCGAGCTGCCCTGCAAATTGGCGTTCGTGAACTGGCGAATCTGGCCGGCCTATCGTCCATGACCGTGACGCGGTTTGAGAATGGGCACAGCGCAGGCAACGCTGAGACGCTAACTGCGCTCCGGGGTGCCCTAGAGGGCGCCGGTATCGAGTTTATCCCGGAGAACGGAGGCGGCGCTGGCGTGCGGCTTCGCAAAGGTCCCTGACGGCTGAGCTTACTTTGCCGTGATCCGATAGATCCTCAAGCCGTACTCAGACGGCAATTGGCCCACTCCGCACTCATAATCACCACGAGATAATCCGATATCGTTTAGGTCCGCGGCCATTTTGGTGACAGCCCCGCGGCAATCCGAAACGTCCGCCAAGCCCGACACTTCGTGATGCTGTGTCAGGTCGCTTCGATCGGGGTAGTAAAAGGCGTCGACTTGTTCCCAGGGCGCAGCGGCCGCCGGCCAGAACATGTTGGCGACGTTTTTGGCCGGGTGGCCTAAGAAAAACCAAAGTGCGACGCCAACGACGATTATAAAACCCATATTCGACCTGACTACGTTATGCCTCTTAGAACAAGCCGGGGGTGCGTTTATTTGCAGATTTGCAGTTTAGAGTACATACCTCTAACGGCAGCCCGACTTCTCCTTACGCACGGATTGACATGCATAACGATGACGCACCAAATAATGATCTCATCATTCTGACGGCTTCCATCGCCGCCTCATACGTTGCCAACAACCGCGTGGCGCCGACTGAGATTGCTACTCTGATCGCCAGCATTCACAGCTCGCTCGGCGAGCTTGGAACTGAGAAAGTCACTACCCCTGAACCCGTGAACCTGGTGCCAGCGGTCCCCATCAAGAAGTCGGTGACACCGGACTACATCATCTGCCTGGAGGACGGAAAACACTTCAAGTCGATGAAGCGCCATCTGATGTCGAAGTATGGCATGACGCCGGACGACTATCGTAGCAAATGGGGCCTCCCGTCTAACTACTCTATGGTGGCTGCGGACTATGCCGCAAAGCGTTCGGAGTTGGCTTTGAGCCTCGGCCTGGGACGTAAAAAGAAAGACCCGGCAGACGAACCGGTGCCAGAGAAGCCGGCTCGCAAGGCTACCCGCAAAAACGCTGACGCGTCTTAACCGTCATAGAACCAGGCAGCCGAGGGTCGTGACGATCCTCGCTGCCAGCATTCTATCTCCCTGGAATTTCTAGTTGCCGGTGAGGGGGCTCTTCCCATCGGACGGGCAGACCACAGGAACCATTAGCCAGTTCCCGGCTTTCCTTGACCGAGGGAGAGCTTGGATGGAACATGTCGCTGCACTGATGCTGCTAGTTGGCTGCAACACCAACGCATCAATTTGTACAGAACTGCCGGCCTCTATGGTCGCGTACGAGGATGTAGCTGATTGTGAGTCCGACATGTCCCTACAAATGCGGATCAGTGGTTCGTCGGCAGCGAAAATCTACGGCGCCTGTAAGGCTGTGACCGAAGATGTCTTTGAACAGTCGGCGACGGTGGACTGGACCATTTCCCGAACCGGACAACTTCTGGTGACCTTCAATGCCGAGCCGCAGCTTGTCGCTGCCCGGTAGAAGCTTCCAATCGGGAGATTGACCGATACCCCACGGTCAATAAAAATTAACACTTGAGAATGTCGGCCTGTTCGCTCGCGCTTAAATCTGTCCTCCTCACAAGGAGAAGACATGCACATGCCGAGAGACGTCAGTCACATGGTCGAGTATCCCTATTTTCGGGTGCTTGAAGAGCGCCATGAAAATGGAACGGGTCTCGAGCTCGATTTAGAGGAAATGGCTGCGCGCAGGCGTAAGTCTACCGAACTTCGAGCCGCACGCGAAAAGTCAGTAGTCCGGCAAGATTGAGGCGGCTTTGAAACTATTCCGCATCTTTAGGCGGCTCAGCAATAGCACTTGGTTGATTTGTCGTTGCGCGACCATGCGCCTGGGTCCATCCGGCCAGCCATTGGCCCTGCTGTTCTGAACCCATAGGATACGGGCAATCTTTGACGCGGACGCCGCTCCCGTATGCTTCGACGCCTTCGTTGAACCATCGACCGATCATGAAATGTGCCTCCAAACCAGAACCTGCATATGATGCAGAGCAGACTTTAGCACTTGCGATCAATTCCCATGTAGCGCGTCGAAGCGATGAGAAGATTTCTTCGATGCTTACCGCCTGCTGGTCGACTGCACCGCCGTAATCAGCGGCGCAATCGTCGAAGGTCGACCTGCAGAAAAAGCTAGTTCAGGTAGCTTGCCGCCTGGACTAGCGCCCATCCCAGCAAAAGCGGAGGTAGAGCGATTGCCATAGTGATCGGCAAAACGACCCGGACTAGGTTGGCCATGGAGGAGCTGCGGGCAGGCGATGCGTTTTCCATTGGTTGATCCAAAGTGCGAGTGCAGCAATCGAGTCGACAAATACCGCAATGCAGCAAGGGTTCCGCAGCGGAATACTAATCCGCTATCATCGTACGGTATCGGTCTGGGTCGGCACTGCGGCAGACCCTTCCCCGGGAGGGTTTTTGCATATTTCGAGGACAATGATTGTGACTATCGCGACAAGGATTACGACACCGATCAAGTGAAAATTGCCCTTCGGCTCGCGGGGTATTGGTCATTGTCAGGCATTGCGATCAGTCCCGCTTGAACTTCCCGCGGTCCATCTGTTCGGTGCCAGCCTGGTTCTCGCGGTCTTCGATCTCTTCCGGCAAGCCGGGTTCGTCCTCGTCTTCGTCGACTGGGCCAAGCTCATTATCGTCGGCATAGAGCTCTACGTCCTCGAACTCCTCAGGAACGATCTCCCCAGGCTTCAGGGCTCCGCCCTTGGGAATCTGGTCGTTCGGGTTCGTTCCAACTGGATCTGGCTTCGACATGGCGCGGTCCTTCCAAGAAGGTGCAGAAGCGTTCGTTCCGCAGGGTCCTGCAACCACAAACGTTAAAAGCCATTAAGACTTTGCTTTTGATTGAGGCCACCACGTTAAAGGACCTGCAGATGATCCTTTCCACTTCTCGTCGCCCCGCCGTTGTCTCGTCGTCCGTTCCTATCTGGCCAGCCATCGGCACAGCCGCAGCCATGCTGATGGTGGGAGCGATGCTTTTTACATGACATCGCCGACGCGGGACTACCCCATTGCCCATTACCAGGACCGCAAGCAGGAATGTCTGAAAGCGGCAGCAGCAACATCGCTGCCGAACGCGAAGCGGCGCCATCTGGAAGCCGCCGATGCTTGGCAGCAGATCATCGATCGGCTGGGTAATAGGCTACCGCCTCTGTCGGATGTGGGACCACTAGGGAGCAATGTTCGTTCCGAGTGGTAGCCTTGACCATCTCGTTCGAGAGTCTGTGCGACGTGACTTGGCGCCGCGATTCCCGAGGACTGCATGACAAAATT
Source organism: Mesocryomonas fontinalis (assembly GCF_055730125.2). Taxonomy (NCBI): domain Bacteria; kingdom Pseudomonadati; phylum Pseudomonadota; class Alphaproteobacteria; order Hyphomicrobiales; family Aurantimonadaceae; genus Mesocryomonas; species Mesocryomonas fontinalis. The sequence continues at coordinate 171,709 of NZ_JBUZWG020000012.1, forward strand.
GCTGATCACTTCTCCCCAGACCGGGGCTGCCGGCATGTCGGCTGATATCATCGTCATTGCGGGTGACTATGCCGGCACGCCGGTGAAGGCGCTCTATAAAGCCAGTCTGTCGTTCCAGAAGCCGGTCGTGCTGATCGCTGGGCTAATGGAGCTGGATGGGACGAACAGGTCCCGGCTGCTGGCTGAAGGGCGCCGGCAGTCGAAGAAATATCTCCGCCTACGGTTCCTTGAGCGTGATGCTACAACGATCGAGGGGGTTCGCTTCATCGGTATGCACAAGCCCGACCACGACTTCATCCTGGCGGCGCTTGATGAACCGCACGATGGGCCGACCGTCATTGTAACCTACGACGGCCCGCGGGAGGATATCGACGCCATCACGAGAACCGGCAAGGTATCTCGGTGGATCCACGCTGGCACGACGACAACAGAGCCGCTGGTCGTCAAAGTCTGATCGCCCTAGGTTGTCGCCATGGATATCAACGCACCAAAACACCCGCCTGAGCATCCCGGCCGTGGAATTGACTGCGAGTTTGCAATGGAGGCGACCTTTCAGGAAGCCATAGCCGGTGCCATGATCGCCGGCTGGAGTGAGGCCGAGGTTGCCGAGGCGATGCTCGAGTTAGCGCGGAACCACATTGCAGGTTTGCTGGCGGATGCCGACACTGACATGGACATCGAAGCTGCGGCACGCTCGGTGATGTGAAGCACTTGGGCAACCCACGGGAAGAGCCAACCGAAATGACAGACAAAGACGAGAAGGACCCACGCATCGTCGAGGCCACGGTCCATGGCGACAGCGGCGTCACGTCCGTTGTAGCTGAAACCAAGAGCACGGAAGCAGAGGACATTGAGGAGTCCGAAGCGGACGATGTCGCTCGGATCAAAGGCGAGGAAGGCCAAAAGGCTTGAAACGCAAAAGCCCCGCTACCTAGTGAACGGTAGCGAGGCTTGCGGACGAAAGTGATTAGAAGATGAGGAAGGCCAAGCCAGCCCACACTGCCGATGAGACGCCTAGCGCGACCATTACGCCGCGGGCAGGGCTGAGTGCTTCGGAAGGCCGAACCCGGCGGCGGGCCAAGTAATTTCGATGCCGGGCGGGAGTGAATGTAGCTGTGCTCATATTCTATCTTTTTCAAGCACTTAACGGCTGCGTCACCCGACAGTTCCGGCGAACCGCATCCGCAAATTCCTCGCGTCCAACGAATGTACGATCGTCAGGTCCGACTCGCGTGCTGGTCGGCCATACCTAGAGAGATAAGCGGTCAAATGATCGCGGCCGCGCTCTCTACCCCTGCGTTCGCCGAAACTGTCGGCATAATGTCTTCGTAAAAGGCCTCGGGAATTCCATAACTGCCGGCAGCCTGCTCCTCCAGTATCTCCCGGTCGGTGATATGGATCACCCCCCGAGTTGACCGGATCGCACGTTCCCCTTCCAATTTATGTATCGCTAAGGTGATCCCCGCCCGTCGAACGTTCAACATCATCGCCAGAAGTTCGTGAGTTACCTGGAAGTCATCGCCATCAATGCGGTCGTGATACATCAGAAGCCACCGCGCCAGGCGCTGGTTGATTGTGTAATTGGTAGCGGCCAGCAGGGTGTATTCAGACTGTAGCTCGCAGGTCATCACGTATCGTGTCAGCAGGAGCCGGAAATCACGACTTTCGTCCATGACCTCTACCAGACGCTCTGTTCGCAACGAATGACCGTTTCCGGCTACCTGCATGACGATCCTGTTCGTCGCCTTCGCACCACCGAGCACGACCGGCTTCCCTGTCATGCCTTCGTTGCCGACGTT
>NZ_JBUZWG020000013.1:0-56285 GCF_055730125.2 Mesocryomonas fontinalis
AAAAACGGATCTTTGGAGCTAAAATTCGCGGTCTTATGCCCGCGCTCCTGACGACGGGCGAGGAGATGAATGTGTGGATGCGTGCCGACTGGTCAGAGGCGAAAGGGCTGCAGCAGCCGTTGCCAGATGGGTTGCTCGGAACCGTAGCCCGCGGCAAAAAGCAGGATGGCGAAGGCGCTCTGCGGAGCGAATAATCACCCTGCAATACAGCTAGCGCCGTAGATGCACGCATTCGTCGACAGTGATGTGCTGCCTTCGGAACTCTTCGCCATCAATGGGCTTTCATGGCACAGACACTACCGTTCCGCAGGCGCTCAGTCCGCATATCGGGAGCGCTCCTTGCCAGCTATTAAAAATTCCCATCCGCACCACATCAAAGACGTCGCTGCACTGGTCGGCGTTACGCAACGCACGCTGCGCTTCTATGAAGAGATTCATTTAATCTCGCCACAGCGCAGCTCAGGCACGCGCCGCCGATACAGCGACGCTGATGTGACCCGCCTACAGAAGATCACGCACTTTGCTCACCTTGGCTTCTCGCTCGCCGAGGTGAAGCTGCTGCTCAGCGCCCGGTCGAAGGATCAGATTGCTGGGGCACTACACCGGCGGCATGACGAGGTCTCCGCAGAGATCAAGCACCTTCAGCAAGTCCTTGGCGACATTTCGGACGAAATCGCTGCAGTGCATCTCTTGTCCCAGGATGATGCAGCTTGAGCGTTCCTTGCTTCTAACTCAACCCAAACGGCGTCATGATCGACAAGTAGCAAAAGGTAAGCAGAACCTACTTACCACCTAAGCGCGGTCCTGTCGGCGCGAGACAAGGGTCAGGCAAGGTCGAAGACAGTAGGATCAGCCACCAGCGGTGAATCATCATCCAGTGTCCACGCTGAAGCAGATGCACGGGGCCGGCGACACTCGGTCAAATTGGTGTCGTCGGTTCGGGCCTGTCCTGCTGCAAGGGACCTGTCGAGGCTTACGAGTCGAGCCGCCGTCCGCGTTTCAGATAAGCTTGTTGCGTTGTCAGCCGAGCTCGGATCTCCAGTAAATCGTCAAGCAGCGTTTGAAAGGGGCTCTGCCTATCGGCAGAGTCTGCCGGTACGACCCCTCCAGATCGGATGAGAAACGCAAACTCTGCCACAGTCATTAGGGCATCGTCTGCAGCATCGATCAGTTTGCCGTTCTCGGATAGCACGCTCTCGATATCCACGCCCGCTCCTATATCCCACCCCTGCAATCGCGGTCGATGACGACCTGCGAAACGAAACAGCCGCTGTCACCCTCGAAAGGGAGAAAGAGGCTACGTTCAAAATAGGGGCAGATTGGATACTGCGGCAGCCTCATAGGCAGTTGCGAGAACCGAAAGAACGGCAAGCACAATTCCAACCGAGCGCTTCTGCAGATACATAGGTGATCCCTCCCAGGCTTTACCTATGGTAATCAGTTCATTAAGCTTTCAGCAAGCGATCCTTTCGGGACCCTGATGCCGAGCGGCTTTTTCAGGTTTGCGCTGGTCAGACCTCCCCGCAGCAAGGCTTCGCGACGCCACGGCTGCCGAGCACGTTCAGTGCACAGGCCCCCATAGAGGCTCGCGCAAGCCACCAAATGCGTTATCAATAGTGCCCTAGCGATATATGGAATGAGAGCCTTGAGCCTACGGCCTGAAACTTACCGTTATTTCGCTTTCGGCATCCAACGCAACGTAAGCTCCCGATATACGTCGACAATTTCTGACAGCGGAAAGAGAACAATGACCAAGAAGATTTACGAAGCCCCGACCCTTCGCGCTCAAGGCTCGATTGAAAAGCTTACTCAGGGCGGCGCCAACGGCAGCCGGCTTGACGCGACATTCCCAGCGAGCACGCCGTTCAGCGATTTGACCTTCTCCTAACCTGCTTTTTAGCGGGGTGGGCCGGAGAGGCGCGCATTTCGCCGTGAGCGCCTCTCCATCTTTTTATAATCGTCGCCTGCCTCGCCGTAGTGCGCCAGCAGTGCCTCGATCGTCTCGCGGGTGACCCTCTAGATAAGGAAATGGGCCACCCTGATCGGCTAGCCACGACAAAAATTGACGACTCGTATAGACGCCGCAAAGTCTCAGAATACTTTGGCAGCTAGTTGAACTTTGCGGGTCGATACCCTGTTGAGGGTCGGGCGAGAATTTGGTGACAGCTTGAAAAAGATCGATCTTCCGAACGACGGCGACTGGCAGCCAATCACTTGGCTGCGCTACTTCTTCGAAATGCAGACCCGCCCCTCTTCTCGGAAACACAAGCTTTTCCGCAGGAGACACGATGGCGGCTGGGTTTATTGCGAGACGACGAGACCCTTCCCGCCGCCAGTGCCAAATACGGATCGCAGAGTCGCCGTTGAAGTCTATGCCGGCATCGAACGGCGGGCGGACGGGCGGACGCCGTCAGCCAAAAACTACGATCGCGAGCCCAGCCCAGAACGCCGCGCAGATTACAAAACCGATAACTAGGCCTCGTGCGGGCCCGAATTGCGTACGTGGCGACGCCACCTTGCTGCTCAGCTTTGTTGCGTGATCGAACGTCCTGCTCATGACATTTCCTCCCGCGGGATCTCCTCCCGTCTTTCGTATGTAATCACTAAACAGATCGTAAGCCAACTAGCGGTCATAAAACTGTCAAGTTTTGCACCAGATCGCCTAGATTCATTGCATTTGGAAGGGAGATCTTAGTTGAGCTGCATGCCTCTGGGCCTACGGTAGCGCCCAAATGATCCCCGCCCACATCACGGGTGACAGGGTGAGGCAGAGGAGGATGGAGGCGGTTCGTTGCGTGGGCGAAAATACCTGGCGCAGCGATGAACTTTTCGAAGGCAGATCGCTTAGAAGCCTAGTCGCTCGCTGAGCTGTTATTCTCCGTTAACACCGCGACGTGGGCTGAGTTTGAGTAAGGGTGAACTGGGATGGAAACCGACAAGCGGCTGGAGACACGGGCCGATCTGGGCTTCGATATCCCGAGCACACTAGACTTCGAACTAGAGGGAGCATTTCTAACTACGGAGCAATCGCAGCAAACAGCCCCCAACCTTGATGGTACCGGAAATGCTGACTGGTCCATTGCCCTAGAGCTGGTCCGAAGCACAGCGGCAGCACTCTCCGAAAGGGAGGCTCAAGTCGAGCAAATGGCTTCGAAGGCCGCACTGCAGGCCGATATTTCGAGGGACGAGCTGCGGTCGCTGCAAGCACAGTTGGCGTTGGCGCAGGGGGAGATCAGCCGGGCATACGAGGACGCCGCTCGGGCAAACAAGAGAGCGACCGAAGCCGAAGCTTGGCTGTCGAAGCTAGTATCGGCAACACACGGAGGCTTCGGCCATCTCGCCGCCGATACTCGGCTCAGTAAGCTTTAAAGTAAAGGTTACCTGGCAAGTTCACTGCACCATTTGAAAAGATATATTCAACTGACCGTCCGTGTTTGATATGTTCTGCTGGTCAATGAGATCAAGAGAGAGCAAAGACAGCTACGAATGCACTACCCACTCCCGCTGCTACGTCCCTCGGAAGGGGAGACTCGCCAATCAAAGTCTTCAGACTTGCCGCCGGAACCTCAATAGCGACTATGGCCTCTCTTACGCGGCTTGACGTCGGCAGAATTGAGGCAATCGAGGCAGGAGACGTTGCCACCGACGGCGAGCTAATGCAGATCGCGAAAGCTATCAAAATTCCATTCGACTTGATCGGCCTCTGTGAACTGATGGGAGCAAGGCCGTCTCTAGTGCTCGGGTCAACGTCGCCAAGACGAATGCTATTCGTGGCATACGCAAGGCGACGTTGAGATCCGCCTACGGTTAGGGGCCGTTCGGTAACAGCGGTACCTACAAAGTGCCTTATATGCTCAGTCGACATTAGACCCATGCGGTGATAATCCTTAACGGCTAGTTAAGGATTTCAGCATGACGCGCCTGACCACCGCCCTTACCCCTTATGTTGGAGTCGGCATTTTCCTGACGGGTCTGCTGATATTCAAAGGGCGTTTGCTGGCCGGCTTGTAGACACGACGCAAGCCTATCTCCCGTGACGAGAAGCTACCTCTCGACGTCCGAATTCAGGTCATGCCGCAGAGTGGCTTGTCATTAACGTGGGAGCAAACATCAAGCCGTAGCCTCCGATCATTGGGTCCTAATCGCACAGCCTCAAGGCGCCCGCCGTTGCCCAACACAGCACGACGGGCGCCGCTTTCATCTGACATGCTGTCGGGCTCACGCGGCCTTCCGCCCATCCTTGCCCGCTCCCGCCGTAGGCTGCTTCACTTCCAGGGAGGTAGTAGCCGCACCTGACCGCGAAGCCTTATGTGTCACGCTCACGATGCGGTACGCGTTGACACCGGACCACGGCCACTTTTCGATCGTAAGCGTCGTCCTCAGGCCACGGCGGCGAGCGCGTCAGCGGGCCTGAACTGCCATGGCATGAGATCATCGATGCAGCGGTTGGGATGGCCCTGGACGATTAGCGTGATGACGGCGGTCATATAGGCCTGGGGATCGACGCCGTTGAGCTTGCAGGTTTCGATCAGCGAGGCGATGACGGCCCAGTGGCCAGCGCCGCTGTCCGAGCCGGCAAACAGAGCGTTCTTGCGGGTCAGGGCCAGTGGGCGGATCGAGCGCTCGACGATGTTGTTGTCGATTTCCACACGACCGTCATCGGTGAAGCGGCCGAGGCCCTCCCAGCGCGAGAGCGTATAACGGATCGCCTCGGCAAGCTTGGTCTTCTGGCTGATGAGCTGAAGCTTCTCACGAAGGAACGGCTCGAGCGCGTCGAGGACGGGCCTGGTTCTTTCTCGTCGTGCGAGACGGCGGACCTCGGCCGGTCGCCCGCGGATCTCGGTTTCGATCCGGTAGAGCGCGGCGATGCGCTCCAGCATCTCGGTGGCGATCGGCGCGGGGCCGGCGGCGGCGAGTTCGTAGAACCGCCGGCGGACATGCGCCCAACAGAAGGCGAGCCGGACGTCCCCCTTCTCGGCCAGCACCTTGTAGCCGCCATAGCCGTCGACCTGGAGGATGCCTGCAAAACCCTTGAGATGAGCGATGGGCCGCTCGGCCTTGCGGTCGGGCGCATAGACATAGGCGACGGCGGGCGGATCCTCGCCGGCGAAAGGCCGGTCGTCCCGGGCATAGGCGAAGAGCTGGCCGGTCTTGGTCCGACCACGGCCGGGATCGAGCACCGGCGCCGTCGTCTCATCGGCAAAGAGCTTCGTCGAAGCATTCAATTGTCCGAGCAGCCGCTCGTGGACGGGACGCAACAGGAAGGCAGCCCGCCCGACCCAGTCGGCGAGCGTCGAGCGGTCGAGATGGACACCCTGGCGGGCGTAGATCTGCGCCTGGCGATACAGCGGCAGATGGTCGGCATATTTGGAGACCAGTACGTGGGCGACGGTCGCCTCGGTGGGCATGCCGCCCTCGATCAGCCGCGCCGGCGCCGGCGCCTGGACCACGACGCCCTCGCAGGCCCGGCAGCCATAGCGGGGACGGCGGGTGACGAGCACCCGGAACTGGGCCGGCACGATGTCGAGGCGCTCGGCGACGTCTTCGCCGATGACATGCAAGGCATGGCGGCAGCACGGGCAGGCCTTGTCCTCGATGTCGACGATCGTCTCGATCCGCGGCAGGTGCGCAGGCAGCGAGCCTCGATTTGCCCGGCGCTTGGTGGCGCGCTCTGTCCGAACGTCCGGAGCCGCGGTCTCTTCGGCCGCCTCGTCATCGGCTGCGGCCTGCTCGACCTCTTCAAGGCCCAGCAGAAGCTGATCTTCCGGCAGCGTCTCGGCCCGGCGTCCGAAGCGGTGGCGCTGCAATTCCTTGATGATCTGCTCGAGACGTTCGGCCCGCAGACGCTCGGCAATCAGCATCGCCTTCAGCGTGCCGGGATCGTCGGGAAGCGTGTCGGCAGCGGGTGTCATGCGAGAAGTGAATCATCTCGTCACACCGGCGGCAACAGCTTTTGCGTCCCCAGAGGTCAGCCAGATGACGACGGGACGCGGCTGGTCTGAACCTCGTGGACGCGGCGCCAGTCGAGACCTTCGAGCAGTGCCGATAGCTGCGCCGCCGTCAGGTGCATGACGCTGTCCTTGGCCTTCGGCCAGCGGAACTGACCGTCCTCCAGCCGCTTGGCAACCAGCACCACGCCGGTGCCGTCCCAGAACACCAGTTTGATCCGATCAGCGCGCTTGGCCCGGAAGACGTAAACCGCGCCGGAGAACGGATCGGCGCCCATCGTCTCGCGCACCAGCGCCGCCAACCCCTCTGCTCCCTTGCGGAAGTCGACGGGCTTGGTTGCCACCATCACCCGGACCGCACCGGTCGGCCCGATCATGCGCTGGCTTTCAGCGCCTGTATCACCGCCGCGATGGTCTTGGCGTTCGTGCCCGATCCCACCCGCACCACGACACCGTCGATCTCCAGCTCGATCCCGCCGCTCGGCCGCTGTGCCGTTCGCCGTCGGCGCTTCGGTCTTGTCGGCATAGGCGCCGGAACCGGCGGTGCTGCTTCAACCACCACCGGCACGAAGGCCGGCACGACCAAGACGGCCTCTGGCTCGATGCGGGCCTCCCGGCGCCATCCAAAAACCTGCTGCGGCCGAAGACCGTGGCGACGCGCCACCTCCGACACCACCGCTCCCGGCGCAAGCGTCTCTTCAAGTATCCGCGCCTTATCGTCCGCCGACCAATGCCGGCGTCCCCCAGCCCCGTTGATGATCTCAACCCGGCGCCCTCGACGCTCAGGGTCAAGCCTATGGTCAAATCCAGACACAAAACGATCCTCGCGTTGGATCGTCAGACTCGGCGCTCAGATCGACAAACGGAAGGTGGGATCGGGAGGACGCTTACTTTCGATCGACGGGACCGCAAGCAGTCCGAGAGGCTGATGGGCGGGATCGATGCGCTAAACGGAAGGATCGGCCGCGGGACAATCGCCCCTGCAGCCGCCGGCATTCGGCAGCAGTGGGTGACGAAATTCAACATGCGGTCGCCACGCTACACGGCGCGTATAGGGGAGTTGCCGAGGGTTACGGCATAGAATGCCAGGCTACGTCAGGGATGGAATGCTTTGCCGAGGCGGTGAAGGACCGCTAGCCGCCAATCCATATCATCGTCACCTCAGGCCATCATCGTACGGGCCAGGGGACGTCGCCTGACCGCGCCCTGCTCTCCGAAGGGCCGTACGCCCAGAAGCCATCGGAGCGGCTGGGCGGCGATTATTTCAGTAGGCTAGATTGGCCCGAGGTCGGCTGGGATCCGCTTCTCCAACGGCGCCGTGGACTCAGCACCCGCTTGGTCATGACCCTCCTGCCAGTCCCGGAATTCATCCGACCCAGCTTCGTGTGGATTGTCGCATCGAGCGACACCTTCCATCTGCGCTTTCCAACCAGCAGTTCTGGCTTCGTTGATCATCTTGATTCCCTGGATCGAAGGCTGATGCAGCTACCATGCAATCGTTCGGGTGAATGGCGACCAAAGGGCGCGTTCACATGGCATTCAGGAAGTAGGGAACCTGAAAAGTTCAGTGACAGTATCGAACCTATCCATGCCTGATCGCATTCAGGGTGCGTATGGAGGATCGATAAAACAATGAAATCTGCAGCAGCCGCATTTCTGGCCGTCTTCCTAGCTTCCTCACCAGTCGTTGCCAGCGATTTTGGCTACAAGAACGACATCTACGGCACGACCGCTCGCTTCCCTTTGGAGGCTTTCCCTGAGGAGATCCCTGCGACACCAGAGGGTGCGGTCTGGGAGTCACGATCGGGCGCGCAGATCGTCATCTACGGGCGGGAGAATGAGAGGCGCGAGACCCCTACATCCATGTATCGCTGGAGAGCGTCCCGGGATGACGTCACTTACCATAAGGGCGGCAAGGAATGGCTGGTGGTATCGGGGTATCTGAAGGACGGCAGGATATTCTACGAACGTTATATCTTCCGTGGCGGCCTGATCCATTCCGTCTCGATCCGGTATCCTGTGAAACTTAGGAAGGATTATGATCGGTTGCTTGGCCCGATCACCAACAGCCTCAATGGCCCTTCCGGGTAGATGCACCTGGTGATTGACCGGCAGCCATCCTCGAATGAAATGACCCATCAGGCTGTCCTTTTCACCGCTATCCACACTGTCATCTCTGATGGGATGTTGATGGTAGCAGGCTAAATTCTTTGATCCCCGATGTTTAGGCAACCTCAATCTGCTCAGTGCGTCTCTGTTGTAAGGCAACCGCTTGCAGGAGAGACTATGGTGGCGTTCCTCGCAAAAATTGGCGCAGCGATGCGGGTGATGCCGACCCTGTCGGAAACGGATCACGGCATCATCGAGGCTATGATTGAAATCGGCGCGGAGGTGAACGAAATCGCGGAAACGTTCGGATATCCGCTCAATCTCATCGAACAGGTAAAGGCTACTCAGCCAATGTCACCGTTCCGAGTGCACTTATAAGTCTTCAGTTCGTTTGCCGACCGCGCCGGGCATCTGATGTAAAAGGACCTGCGCCAAGACCTCTGATCAATCTGAGCAATGACAACGCATTGTCCGCCTCAGAGAGAGACATTCCTTCTAGAACCTTCTGGCGCACCTGTATGGGCAACTTCGTGCTCAAGTCGATCACACTCCACTGCCCGCTATCAGTCTCGATAAGGACCGGCTCCATTCTCGTCGCATCTAGAGCCATTCTGTCGCCCTAATAATTGGTTAACCATCAATGTGTCTGGCTAACTAATTTTTTTCAAGCGCCTCGGCTGAGTAGTCCATTTGCGTACGGTAAAGTACGGCGGTCGCCTCAGTGTTTGATGCGGATAGACGAACTGGCAAAAGCATTCCTACAGCCGGGACCGAAGACTAGCTTTTGCGAGATGCCGCCTTGTCCATAGAGGCTAGAACGGCCTGGCTTTCAGGACTGCCTGCATTCCGCTGCAAGAATTGGTCTACTGGAGTGGTCATTTCCATCCCTTCTCAGGCAGACGGCAGAGGCCGAATCCCGCACGTGTACTTCGTCAGCCGGTATTTCGGATGCGTCGAGATCCATTCGGCGGCGACCGCCTGGCCGTGCATGGAGCAAGTCATAATCGAACCATCGAACTCGAGGTGCTCGGGGCGGCAGGCATCGGGATCGGCATGCAGGCAGATGAAGAGAGTTAGCGCGATCACCGTGGCCTCCGTGAATTCCAAAGGGAATGGAGAGAGGCTAGCATTCATGTTGCGGTGCGAAATCACCCATTCGGGTGGAGTCAGTGAGCAACTTTACCGTGCCTAGGCGAGCAGCTTCCTCTGCGTCCGTATCCTGGTAAAGGCGTCAGTCATTAACGCACCCGGCGGTCAAGGAACCATTAGACAAGAGCTACAGACTTCGCATCAACGAAACCCCACTCCGAGCTGAGTTCTGCGGACGGCGTCAGTCGAGTTTCTGCATGAAAGCTGGTGTTCCAGCTAGAAGCACTGATCGAGGGGCTGGATACCGAGCAGTCCCCATGGACGACTCCCGGTAGCTGATATCCGAAGTGATCCAGACATTTGCGGTGATGGTTAGCCGAGTTTCTTAAATCCTATCGGTTACTCGAGAGACTGCCGACAGCTGCTCAGCACACAGTCCGGCAGGAGGGCATGCAGCACCGGGTCGGGGTTTGCTCCCGGAGAGCTGGTGGTGAGTATGTTGCCGACTTCGAACAGCGAGAGTGACGGGCGGATAAGGCTGTTGCGGCTCCAGGCTGTCGATCAGCTGGTGCCAGCGATGATGATCGCGAATGTCATCTGTTCCGGCGGGTTAACGCTCCTTCTCTTTGAATCTCAGCCATTGGCTCTGACAGTCTGGTTCTGTCTGATTACCACAGCGTCGTCCTGGAGGGTGATCCAGGCATGGGTCCTTCGACCTACCCCGAACCGACGCACGGCGTCGACGCGAGCAATGGGACGGAGTGTTCGTCAGGCGTTCGCGATGGCCGTCTGCTTCATGAGCGTTCCGACCTGGCTGCTTACGCAGACATCCGGATCAACCTTCGCCACAATCATCTGTCTCATCACCGGCTTGCTGTGGGCGGGCGGCCTGGTCCTCGCGACGGTTCCCGCCGCGGCTATCACTTATGTAGGCGTCGTCGGTACGTTGACTTGTTCGAGCCTGCTTATCAAAGGAACCAGCAGGTTCGACGTCTTCATATGCTTCCTCTTTTTAATTGGAGGAGCGACCGTAATCCGCAGCGTTTCGAGGCAGTCACGGCTTTTCGGCGATAGCCAGCTTCAGAGGATCGATCTGGAAACGCAGGGACAGCTGATCGGCGTACTGCTGAAGGACTACGAGGAACAGGCGAGCGACTGGCTTTGGGAGACCGATCCAAACCTTCGATACCGAAACGTGTCCGATCGCTTTGCCGAGGCGCTCGGTCGCCCACGTGAGGAAATCGAAGGGCGCGCCTTCGGCGACCTTCTGGTCAGCGCAGTGCCCGGCAACGTGGACGCTCGAGACGCCATCCGATCGGACGCGCGGTCGCGTCTGGCATTTCGGGACGTCCTCATTCCGTTCGACATATTGGACGATCTTCGGTGGTGGTCGTTCTCGGGCCGACCTTTCTTCGACGAACGCGGCCAGTTCAGCGGATATCGCGGCGTCTGCACCGACGTGACTTCGACCAAGAGAGCCGAGACTAGGATCGCGCACCTCGGCTACCACGACGCGCTGACCGATCTGCCCAACCGGGCCAAATTCGCGGCGCGATTGGATGATGCCCTTGCTCATGTGGACGGGCCCCAGTTCGCCCTGTTCAGCTTAGATCTCGACGGGTTCAAGTCTGTCAACGATCGTTACGGACATCCCGCCGGCGACGCGCTGTTGATCGATGTCGCCCGGCGCCTCGGAACGGTGGCGGGCCGCAAGGACCTGCTGGCTCGCTTCGGTGGCGACGAGTTCGTGATCATGCGTTCGCAAGACATCGATGCCGCCGAAATCGAGGATTTCGCCGAACGCATCATCGCATCGCTTAAGGCCCCCTTTGTCATCGACGGCTACGAGGTATCGGTCGGCGTTAGCGTCGGCATTGCCTTCGCACCCCTCGACGGCGAGACTAGCGAAATCCTTCTCCGCAACGTCGACGCTGCGCTTTACCGTGCTAAGGGAGAAGGACGCGGTACCTTCCGTTTCTTTTCGCCTGAAATGGACCATGCGCTACAGGAGCGCCGAACGCTTATCCAGGATCTAAGACTGGCAATTCCCAGGGGCGAGCTCGTCCTCCATTTCCAGCCCTACATCGCTGCGGATACAGGTCTCGTCACGGGTTGCGAGGCACTCATCCGCTGGGCCCATCCGGTACGCGGCCTGATCCCGCCGGTCGAGTTCATTCCACTTGCCGAGGAAAGTGGATTGATCACTGAGATCGGCGCCTGGGTCATCGACGAAGCATGCCGTCACGCCGCCGACTGGCCGGACGGACAGCGTGTATCCGTCAACGTGTCGCCGCTCCAGTTCCGGGACCGGTTGCTAACGGCGACTATCGTGGGTGCCCTCGCCCGCAGCGGTCTTGCACCGACGCGTCTCGAAGTGGAGGTGACCGAGACGGTCCTTGTCGCCGACGCCGAGGGGGCGCTCGACATCCTGCGGCAGATCCGTGCCCTTGGTGTCCAGATAGCGCTCGACGATTTCGGGACGGGTTACTCCTCCTTGAGCTACCTCCGGTCCTTTCCCTTCGACAAGATCAAGATCGACAAGTCGTTCGTTGACGACCTCGTCGACCGGCGTGACACGCAGGTCATCGTTCAGGCAATCCAGGACATCGCGCAGGGACTGGGCATGTCGATTACCGCCGAGGGTGTCGAAACCGCAGAGCAGGCGCATCATCTCCGCCTGACCGGCTGTCACGAGCTCCAAGGCTACCTCTTCAGCAGACCGAAACCTGCCGACGAACTAGGGTTAGGTTCGATCGGGGATGTCGACGATCAGGATCCCGATACCACCATGCTGGCGGTCGCCTAAGGTGACGTCCCCCGGATGCGATCCGGACGACATGTACCTCGAGGAGTTGGGTGGCGGACAGTCGGACCTGGACCTGGACCTGGATCCCGGCGCCTGCGAACACGACCGCCCCGGAAAGAGCCAATAAAACGATCGTTAGCTGAAGGAGCATGCCAGGGGGCGAAGCGGGATCGGCTGGCGAAAGATTAGAAAGCGTCCGATAGGCGGATGGAGGATACCATTCGGAACATCGCAGTGTCTCTGCGGTGATTAGGTCGCCAACCGAGGTCGCCTGTCGTCCAACGACTCCCGCCTCGCCTCCTCCGCCAGCGCCAGATAGTGTCTCAGCGCCCGTTCAAGATCGATGGGTGGCGCGCCGTCTCGACGATAGTTCGGGTTCGGATTATCGTTATCTGCATACGTTCAGTGACTACATAGGGGATAGCGATCTAGGTCAAGCGAACGGTAGCGAACCGACGCTGTCATCACGTATTTTCCCCCTCTTCCATTGCCTTCATCAGCGCCTTTCCCGCTTGCATGATCGCAGCCTCCACGTCCTCCCTATCCAAACTCCGGAAGTTCTCGATGATCTCGTCGATGTCATAGCCCTCCGCCAGATTCTCGAATAGCAGCTCGGCTTGGACGCGTGTTCCAAGGAACACCGGAAGCCTTAAGAGGAAGCCCGAACGTCGGACGATGATGGGCCTGTCTGTCATCCGTGTCACCACGAGACGCCACCAACCCAAAACGCTGAAGTCGACCGCCTTCGATCTCCTTTCTAGATCCAATTCGCTCTCTGAACGCCTTCCGTGGTGCACATTGCCCCTCAACCGCAGCGGGCCGAAAGCAGACCAGCCACTTTGATGACTTCGCCTAGGAAATTTGCCATTACGCTCACGACCCATCCACGACGTAGAGGTGGCCATTCTCTGTACCCACGAGCGGTCATTCAACTGAAGACTGCATATGTTTGTTCAGTGGGAACCGCATCGTAAAACGGGTTCCCGCGCCCAGGGAACTCTCGACTTCTATATTCCCGCCGAGCAGCACGCAGAACGACTTCGTCAGCGCTAATCCGAGCCCGGTCCCGCAGAAGCGCTTGGCGATCGTGTCGTCTGCCTAAGAGAAGCGCTGGAACATCCGCCCGACCTGGTCGGGCGTCATGCCGATCCCGCTGTCGGCCACCGCGAACACCAGCTCTGCGGTCCCAACGTTGCGCGACGCCGACAGGACGATCCGCTCGTGCTCGGAGAACTTGGCGGCATTGCCGACGAGGTTGGGCCACCAGACCGCCGAATAGCGAGACTCCAAGGTACGGGCTGCTTTTGCATCCTTCCCTATGGTTTGCGTAGTAATAGGGCATCAGTTTAAATTGCCTAAACCCTAGACGGCAACCTACAGTTATGTATTAGTTCGATTGCGCTTCGCTCCCAACGACAGCGCATGTGAAGGGCTCCGGTTGCGTTCAGTCGCACCCAGGAGCCTTTTTCATCCCTGTTTCTTGTCGACCATCCCCGCAGCGTCACGCTCCAGCCGTGCTGCTTTCAGCCTTGCTGTTTTCTCGGCAGTTGCAGTGGCCTGTGAAGCCGCGCCAGATCCAGTGCCTCGCGATTCTTCAATCTCGGCAGAAGGCCGGAAGTGCTTATTCGCAGCCTTGAAGGTTGCCGACTCGTTGTTAGCCAATTTACGTATCCGAGTGAGTTAAGGTACTGCCCGTCTAAAGGAATTTGCCAACGCGTCTGTCCAATTACTGGGCTTTCGCGCTGACCTTCTTCGCGCCCCGTGCGATGATCACCAGCACGCCTTCCGGCATTGGACGTTGCAGCACCTTCGCTTCGTCCGAAGTCGATTTGTTGGGCAACTTCAGTCCAAGTTAGGTAGTTTGCCCCTTGCGTCATTTACGTCGCTTGCCAGCTTTTCAATCAACTTTTGCCATGAGTCCGCAGCACCCATTTGCTGTTGCCTTGCAAGGGGTAGAATAGCTTTAGCAGCGGCAGCGATGCATTCATCATGACGTGCTATGTAGTCGGCTTCGGTCATCTTCAGCATAGTCTGCTTTCTTGCCGAACCAGGAAAGCCACGAAGTGAGCTGTTCTCTCTACGCTAGCCTGTCGGTTAGAGGAGCAGGCCCGTGATCTTAGTTGATGTCTATGGCCGTAAACGTACTGACCGCAGGAACAATGATTGAAACTGGAAGCACGATGTAAAGATGTGGGTACTCTTCGACCCGTTAGATGTGTCGAGAAGTTGCGTTGCAACATACTGGTAAGTGATGTAGCCGCAATATGCCGCTTGTCGGACCCTGTTGTGATCGGAAATTTTTGCCTAACGCTAAAAGAGTGCAGCCAGTCGACGCGACGGTTGGCGAGAAGATTCGTTTGCGTCGCAAGATGATGGGTATGAGCCAGACCGCCCTTGCAGAAAAACTTGGTGTGACATTTCAGCAGGTTCAAAAATACGAAAAGGGTAAAAATCGGGTCAGTGCCAGCAGCCTGCATAAAGTCGCAGAAGTGCTTCGCATCCGTGTTTCCGATCTGTTCGACGGTTCCGATGCTAGCCCACCTTTTAGGTCTGACGTTTCAGACGGTACAGAGGCAATTCTTGAGTTCATATCAACGGCCGAAGGGCTGCGGTTAAACAAGGCCGTCGCGTTAATTGATGATCAAAAAGTGCGCCAGCGGTTGATCGAGCTGGTTCGCGTGCTTGGCGACGCACATGCTGCCGAAGGTTCAGTTTTGGAAGGCTGAAATTTGCCCGACGACCTTTTGTACGCAGCCGTCGGGCTATTGGGTCTGTGCGAATAGGTCCCAATAACCTGACGCTAGGGCTGGATGGTTTCGAGTTGGTTAAGTCGATAGCCGACCTCAGCTTAGTTTAATCGGAACCCGGCTCTCATCTGACTGACGAAGCGTCTCGCTCTGCATGGATGGCGAAGGTCGACGTCGGTGAGGTCTAGGGTGTCGGACCAGCGTCGGAGCGGAAGCTGATCGGCATCGGCGTTGAGAAAGTCTCCCAGCTTCGCGACCTCGACCTCACCCTGGCCCGCCGGCTCCTGTCTGTCGTTGGCGAGAGGACCGTTCTGGAGTTGCGGGGCGTGCAGTGACTGGCGCTAGAGCACGTCGCTCCGCAGACGAAAGGCTGCGCGGTGACGAGATCCTTCGGCAGGCCCGTAACGTCGCTGGCGGGCATCCTGGAGGCGGTGTCTTCATATGCGACCCGTGCCTGCGAGAAGCTTCGTCGCCATTGCCTAAAAGCCTCGCACCTCTCTGTCTTCATGCACATGTCGGAGTTCAATCCTCGCGACCCACGGTATTCTGGCTCTACGACGGTGCATCTGCCCGAGACGTCGAACGATACCCTCGATCTCATCCGCGCCGCTCAGCGTGGCGCCCAGGCGATCTACCGAGACGGATACCGGTATGCGAAGGCCGGCATCGTCATGGACGACCTGATCCGAGCCGGCACCGCACCGCGGCCGCTGTTCGATCGCCGTGATCGCGAGCAGTCCGAGAGGCTGATGGGCGTGATTGACGCGGTGAACAGCAGGTTCGGCCGCGGTACGATCGCTCCAGCGGCCGCTGGCATTAAACGCGAGTGGTCGACCAAGTTCGACATGCGCTCGCCGCGCTATACGACACGGATCGGCGAACTACCGCGGGTCACGGCATAAGCCTAGCAGCGTTGCTCAGACATTGAGGGTCCCTGCCACCGTCGTCGCTAGCCGCTATCTGCTATCCTCGGACAGCATCATCATGATTGGCATGGTGCGCCTGATCATCCCCCACCGCTCGAACCTAAGAGCATCGATAGCTGATCGGTCGAGCTCCACGACACCCATGTGCCTAGCGTCCCGCAGGATCCGGTCGAAAAGCCTAGTCACCTCCTCGCCTGGCCCCTCCAGAACTTGAAGCACGCTTTCGCCTTCGACAGCGAGAATGCCAGTGATGCCGACCGATTGATTCCAGTCTGCAGAAAACTGGACGATATCGTCTATCGCTTCAGTTGTGACGTCTGGGGCGAGGGTGCTCGCATAGCGGAGGCGCATCAACATTCTTGATGCTAAACAGCAAAACAGGCAGGAAGTCCCTATCACCCGTTAAGTTTGCTAAAGAGAAAGGCTATGACTGTCGGCTTGGCCTTCAAGTCCGTCTAGCGATCCAAGTTTCTCACCAGGTGCGGGCACGGCATCAGCAGCAGCACCATTGGCCCGATCGGACATTTCCACCTCGAGCCGTTCATGTGCTTTGGAAACGGTGGCGATTTCATCCTGAATAAGGACCCGCCAGAGCGTCAAGGCAGACGGCGTGACCAAAGACAAGCGGAAATCCCTCATCAGCTCGGCCAAATTCGCGCATTCAGCAACCATGCGCGACAGCTCGTTATCGCGAACATCCTTCAATGACGATTGGCTTGGATATTCGATCGCGGTTGGAAGATGTGGGTGCGAAGTGATGACTAAAACCCTTCAGAAACTGCCAACACCGTAACTGGCAATCCTTTAAAAGGTATTAGATGTCAATGCGTTCCGGTCACGGCACTAATCGAGCGGCGGCCTCGATGTCGATGTCGGTGGTCTGATCGGATAGCATGCCGGCGATATGGTTGCGTGCTAGATCCAAAACGGCTTCGGCAACCTCTGCTTCATTCCAGCCGGCGGCTACGGCAGCAGCTATCACGGCCTGGAATGTAGGCTCGATCGCGAATTCGCAGTCGACGCCGCGATCGGGTGCTCAGGTTAGTTCTTTGGGGCGCTGATATCCATGGCAGAGAGTACGATCCAACCGTGGAAGCATTAAGGTGTCGCTCCCTCGATTGATCACGAAGGGGAAACCTTGGCGTTCGGCATCTCATTCTGTGTCCCAGCGTACAGTCTGACCTGCCAAGGGGGCGCAATCGTACAGTTCCTAGTCATGGGCATTCACTACCGAAATCCCATTGCTTGTCTAGCCATAGGGTCCCATGGTCCTCTTTGAGATCAGAGGGTTAGCTATGAGCACGCACCTTACGGGAAGTTCGGACGCCGGCAATCCGATACCCGCTGCAAATGATCTGGTTCAGCAGCTTCTGGATCTCGCGAAGACCACCCGGGCGCTCCTGGCCCTCAGGCTTGCGCCGATCGGACTGACTGTCGGCCTGGACGAGGTTCTACTTCAGCTTGAGATGGGTACGTGCATGACCGTGTCTCTGCTTGCTGAGAAGCTTTCCGTAAGCGCCACCACCATCTCGAAACAGGTCAAACGCCTGAGGACGATGGGTTTTGTCGACCTGACCGGCAACGACAGGACTCCCCAGCGGACAATCGTGCAGATCACCTGGCCGGGCTTGGACGCGAAGACGCTGGTACAGGGCATCTGGCTCAAGATCGGCGACGACCTCACTGGCGGCTTGCCCGCCGGCGAAGCGACCAGTCTCTCTGTTCAGCTCAAGAATGCCAGCCGAGCGCTTGGTGCGCATCTAACCCAATGAATGGCGTCTACTAAGCGAGTTCCTCGGGAGTTCCCTTAGGCAATATCGGCAGCGGCATCTGTTCGAACTTCAAAGCTCGCGCTTCCCGGGCCTCGTCCCACTTGCCTTCCAGCAACCTGTCGTTCAGCCAGGTCTCCGCATCATCGAGGTCGTCGAAGATTTCATCTGGTGGGAATGGAAGGTGATCGAACGTCGCTTCGAGGTTCCATTTTCCAGACAGCTGCTGGCCGTGGTTTTCAGGTTCGAGTTGGACGAGTATCGCAACAAGAAAGCCGTCTTTCGAGACGAGAAGCCCATGACTATCGGAGCTTGTCGTCGCCACCTTGAGTGGCTGAAACTGCAACATCGTCAGGCGCTCCAACACAGTTTCCTTCAATCAGAATTCGAAGGATGCAGTCCCGGTTCCCTGTGCGTAAACGTGCGGACGGCTTGTTTCTTTGACCCAGCGTGTAGTCGAGGCTGAAACCCGCTGCCCCTTGTCGCTACCAGCTAATGGTCGCACCTCCTGGCCAACCTGCGGGCTATCTCAGACCTCTAGGACCAGCGGTTCTATCGTTGTGGTACCGGCATGGATCCATCGCCCACATTTCCGGTCATCGTAATGGCGTCGATGTCCTCACGAGACTCATCGTAGGTGACGATGACAGTGGGGCCGTAATGCGGTTCATTCAGTGCGGCCAGAATGAACCCGACATCGGGCTTGTGCATACCAATGAAGCGAATTCCCTCGATCGTAGTAGCATCACGCTCGACGAACCGCAGGCGGAGATATTTCTTCGACTGCCGGCGCCCCTCAGCCAGCAGCCGAGATCTGTTCGTCCCATCCAGTTCCATCAGCCCAGCGATCATTACGACCGGCTTCTGGAATGACAGGCTGGCCTTATAGAGAGCCTTAACCGGCGTTCCGGCATAATCGCCCACAATGACGATGATATCTGCCGACATGCCCGCCGCCCCGGTCTGCGGCGAGATAATCAGCAATTTCGTCATGCAGTCCTCAACCGAAGATCAGTGCTCCTACCATCAGCATTGCAGCAGCTGTCGCGCATGCCTGCCACACCGGCGTAGAAGTGGCTAGTGCGGCCGAGCGAACGTAGGCCATGCCATTACCGAGCGCTGGCTAGCGCCGCAGGTAGCGATATGGCGCGCTGTCACTCCGGCGTGCGGTATTGGGCGCCTGTCATGGCGGACTGCCGGTTGTCATTGTCTGCATGGTTCGTGTTTAATTACCCCGCTAAGAAAAACGAGATCTGAAAAAATGAGCGGCTGGGTTTTGATATTCCTTCTGATCATGAGCATCGCGATCCCAACATTCGCCCTTGGCGTCGCGGCAGGCCGATATCTATGAGTGAATGTACGGCGACGATGGCTAGATGCTTGGATGATGTCCGTCCCCATGAAGTGCCGGTCTCTTTGGAATCCGTCATGGCGGTCGGGCTGCAAGGTAGCACTCTGGCATAGCGACTAGTCCACGCCCTTGCGATTTGGATTCCGATAAGGTCTCTTGTCGGGTCAAAGGGAGGCTAACGAAACGGTATACCCGTCAACCGTTCGCTTTGATTGTAGCTCATCGATCCATCATCCAAATCTGGATGGTGGGACGAAATCCGTACCACCGCGCAGAACTGCGCAATGTGGTAACGGTCTAGATCTGGACGGTGTCATGGCCATCGCCCAGATTTGGGCGGTTCCGCCATCATACAAATTTGTATGCTGTAGCGGCCGATCCGCGGGTAACCCGGGGCGGCTTATGCGCAACACTCCGGGGCTGATTGTTTGCGTCTGCATGCCACTGGACCGGGACAGGTCAGTGCGCCAGGATCCCCGACGAGCTTGTGGATCGGGTGGGATGGGTCATGACTGTGCTGACGGACTATGCGGAGCGGGAGATCGCACGTCGGCAAGGGCTTCTTATCGAGAGCAAGCACGACGCTGCAGCGGACCTCCATCGGCGCGAAATCGCTCGCCTCACCAAGATCTTAGAAAGTGTGCGTGGCAGCTAAAACTGATCTGTATTGGATCTGGACAGATCGGCGCCGCTCAGCGCCTGAGTAGGGGCGTTGTTCGTACGCAGGGCCGCAAGCCAGGTATGATCTATTGCCGAAGGTTGGACAACAACGCCTAAGGGAACTCCAGTGTTAGCGTTGAAGCAGGTACAAAGGGCCGGCGACACTCGGTAAAATTGGTGTCGCCGGTTTGCCTCAGGCGTTATAGCTTGTCCGTTGCAATCCAGTGATCGGTACTAGACCCTTAGTTATTCCAGCCCGCGGCGAACCGCGAACAGAACGCGCCTCTGATGGTCGGCGAAATTCATCAGTTCGATAAGCGCGTCGGCCTCCTCGATCTCCAAGTAGTCGAGCGCAATATCGCGGACAAACGCCGGATGCCCGGTAAACAGGTCGATGATCGACCACGTTGTCCCATCACAAGTTTCCGCTAGGCTATACCGATCGTAGGACATTCTGCACCTCGTTCCTCGAAGCACAGAACGAGCCTGGGCACCGTTCGGACCGTGATTTAGGTTCCGAGCTAAGAGCTTTGCGCGGCTTCTAGGACTTCTGCTACGGTGCTGGGGGTTCACGAGGCCAGCACCCGGTAGGGAGAAGTGTTTTGGTTCATCCGCACTTTCTCGATCACAGGCAACGAGTAGCCGAATTGGTCGGATATCTCCTTATCGTCCGCCCCGATCTCGATCATCGCTTTGATAATGCCAAGGTCAGTTTCAGAGACTGCACGGGGTACCCTCAGCGCAAAGCTGAACTTAGTCATGAAAGCGGACACGCGTTCTCCCTCGCATTTCGCGACCATGCAGGATCCAACGCAGTGAGCTCATTAAAGTTAGGCTGAAAACTGGGATATGCGTTTCATGCTTAAGACTTGGTTGCGGGACATTCAAATCGGACCGGCCGCGCCGAGCACGATGATGACCCGCGGATTGACAGAGATCGCTACAGGGCCGCTTTCCGCTGTATCTCATATTCACGGTAATAGATCAGATCTGCCTCGTCCGAATCCTGGCACAAGATTTCCCGCGGCCGAGCGGCGCCCTCGTAAACCTTTATGAGAATCCGGCCATCGGCCAGTTCCTCCTTCGCCACTGAATGGTTTGCTGGGCTCAACGCCATGTCGTTCCTCGGTCTGGGTCGCTTAGCTACAATCGAGTCAGCAGACCATTCGAAGATGAACGGCATCAGCTTTCTCGAATGAACGCCGTGGAGATGTCGGGTTAACTGTCCCTATCTGGAGGAACCACCGACAGCTACGTCTGCACCCTCAGCATGGATGCCACCTTCTTGACAGTCTCTGCCATAATTGCGATCGGGTCTATCTGAGCGCTAATCGCCGTCGCGCAGAACGGGCAGGATAGTACGACGGTTTTCCAGACCGAAGAGCCCACACCTGAACTGCCGTCGACGGTCTCCAGATTTAGACGAGTAAGCAGCTTTTCGCACTTCGGGCATGTCGACGTCATGTAGCACCATCTCAATTGCAGGTAGAGCAGACAAGCATTTGCTGCTGCTGATGGGAAGCCTGACGGGTGTCGTCATTCGAGCCGAAAGACCCCGCTGGGTCGCAGCGGCGGCGAAGCAGTCAATCCCCTCCGTTGCAGGTAGAGCAACGGCTACCGCACTGCGTCAAACACCCTTAGTTGTAGCCGCCATTCGCTGGAGGCTCCTAATGCTGAATGCCGTCACGAACCTGCTCCGCCGTCTCGGTTTGATCAGCGATAGGAAGGCGCTGACGGATCACGATCGCCGCACAATCATAAGCATGTTGGAAGCCGGCATTGAGCCAGCCGACCTCACAGCTGTGACCGAATACACACTCGACGATATCGAGTCCGCGAGAACCAGCGACGTTCTTACGGGGCAGCGCGTTTCGGCGGTCTCTCCTCTAGCTTCATCGTCCAAGTCTGGGCGGTGAAGCAGCTTAGCGATGGGGAAAGGAGTTGAAGCAGGCTTAAGATCGCAGTGCTTGCAATCACGGCGCTCCACCCCTCAGATTTGCGGCATCGGCCCTGGAAGCCAGTACGCTTCGAACTGCTGCCAGTCGCGATCGCCTGGCAGAGCCTCGCTTTGCAGATTCAAGCCGCCAGAATACGCTTTAGTTGTTCTGGCTCGGGCAGGACCATGCGATTGAACAACCGCCGCAGTCCGTCATCGCCGACTTCTGATACTGCCGTACAAATGATGTGAGCCGGATGCGGCATGCACCGGATGCCCTTACTAAGGGCCGCTTCCAACCGTTGCTGGGCCAAACCAGAACGTGAATACCGCATCGGGCATTCGGTAACGTCCTCTAGCATCAGCATACATGACCTCGATCCGGCGAATTCGGTGATGAGCCCAACGATCGAAGCAATCGTTTCTACTGAAAGACAATTTAGCTTTATCAGGCTGACCCGAAATAGTGGAAGGCCAGTCAGGTTGGCGTGGGCCATAGCTTCATCGAACGTGTCGGCCGGGTGCCCGATCAGCATCAGCGGATATGCCGACTCGATGATGGGCTTGCGGGTCGTGCCAATAACCCACGGCTCGAGGTAGCTGTGAAGCTGTTCTGGAATGCTGGACAAAGGCATGAGACTAACTCCTGCTAATTGTCGATCGAGTATGCCTACTGCTAAAGGCGAGCACAAATTATCGACTATCTTCCAGTGCACATTATCGGATTTCACGCTAACCAAACCTTAAATGTCCGTCATCAGGTGTCTTGGCAAGAATCGGACAGGCTTGGAGAAACTTTCGGATGGAAGAAGCAGCACAGATCTGGATCATGGTTGCCGCGATCGCCGGCGGCCTGCTGGGCGCCCGCCTGGCTCGGATCACGCCTTGGAAAGGCGCCCTGATGATCGTGGTCGGGCTGATCGTTGTGGTCGCGGTGCACGTCGTTGCGAAAACCGACAGTGAACTTCTGCTTTTCGCCGTGGCGGTCATTGCCATGGGCATCACCGGCGGCGTGATGAAGCTGTCTGGCCGCGAGATGGGATCGGTCGTGATGTGCGGATCCGTCCTTGGCGCCATAGCCTTGGCCGTTGCCGGCAGCCATTGAGGCAGACCGCCGAGGACGCCGGCCACCGGATGTTTCCTCTGGCGGCGACATCCTCTGGCTCTTCATCATCAGTTCGACGGCGAGACCACCACGGCGGCGCGTGGCATCACCGCAGACATGCCTACGGCAGTGGCGATCGCCCTGCCGACAGCGGCGGGTGCCTGTACTGCCTGGGTGACTGACACGCTTACCGGCGCCGAGATGTTGTTCGTGACCGGGAACGAAAGGCTGTCGTTCACCACGGCCGACATATTTGCCGGAGCGGCCACCGACTGCGTCATGGACTGTATCCCTTTCAGCGTCGAGACGAGCCCTACAGCGTCGATCACATCCGATCCCTTGATGCCGGCCATGAAGCCCCCGAAGCGATCCATCAGGCTGCCGAACTGCTCCCGCAGCAAGGACATGGAGTCGCGTTCGGCTTCAGCGTGCGACGGACCAGCCGATGCTCTCTGCGGGCTTCCTTCCCCAAGAGGCTTTTGAACAGGTTGGAGGGCGTAGGCACGTTCGCGTCAGCCCACTCATTCAACGCTTTACCGCGGGCTGCCGCTTCATCAGGGGTGGCATTGGCCAGCGAGTCGATGGTGGCAGCAACACTGAAGCCTGTCGTGGCTGCCCGGCCAGCGCCAATGCCTGGCGTCTTCTCGGGGCGGTCTCTGCTGCCCTTGCCTTGGCTCAGCGCCTTTTCGGCTGCGCCCGCCGCTCCGGATGCTGCATCAATCCGAAACCCTTGAAGCTGCCTCCCATCAAGCTCGAGCGGGTTCGTTCATCTACCCAACCCGGAAATGATTTCCGGCGCCGCAATGGGCTGAAAGCAGCCGGTCCGCTTCTGGGCCATTGTCGCTGATAGCGGCCCTTCCGCTATCGACCCTTTCAGGACGTCCCACAGGCTGCGTAACGTTCTCGAAAGCGGACATTTGATGCCTCGGGCTAGAAACGGCTAAGGCCATCAGCCTTGCTTGGCTCCCTTCAAAAGGTTCTCGGTCATGAAGGCGGTGAAAGCCGCTACCTTGGGCGCGGGATGGCGACTGGCGGGCCAGAGGATGTGGAAGGCGGAGGCGACACGCAGGTGCTTGTCGAGAACGCTGACGAGCGTACCTCGCGCTAGCTGGCGCCAGACCGCGAAGCAAGGCAGGCACGCGAGTCCGAAGCCTTCCTCGGCCATGTGGATCAGCGGCTCCAGGGTGCTCGCCACAGCCGTCACAGTCAGCGTGAGATCGAGGTCCACGCCGTCCCGCACCAGCGGCCAGTGCTCCAACATACCTGTCGAGGGATACTTGTGGTGCAGGCAGGCATGCTGGCCAAGATCCTCTGGCACCATCGGCATGCCCCGCTGGGCGAGATAGGTCTGCGAGGCGACGATTGCGTGCGGGAAGCTGCCGGCACCGCGCATCATCAGCCGCGAGTCACGCGCTTCGCCCGTGCGGATCACCACGTCGAAGCCTTCCTCGATCACGTCGACCACGCGGTCGGTGAAGTCGAGATCGAGTTCGATCGCGGGAAAGGCGCGCATGAAGGCCATGATCGGCGGCATCATCAGCATGCCGATCAGCGGTAGCGACACTCGGAGCTTGCCGCTCGGGACGTCGCGACTCTGCGACAATTCCAGTTCCGCCGCCTCTATCTCGGAGACTATGCGCCGGCTCCGTTCCAGGAACAGCGCCCCCTCGGCCGTCAGCGTCACGGAACGCGTCGAGCGGTGGAAGAGCCGCACGCCGAGCCGCTCCTCCAGCCGTGCGATCGTCTTGCCGACGGCTGAGGCCGAAACGCCCGTCTGCCGTGCGGCGGCGGTGAAGGAGCGGGCCTCGGCCGCATGAAGGAATGTCGCCAGCGCGCCGATACGGTCCATGCGCGTGCCTCTGTGATTATGGACTTCTGCGTCCGCTATGTTCGGAACTCCAGACGGATACCGCCTCGGCCGCGACACGTCTAGCCTTTCCCGCATGACCCAAACCCTTCGCGATCCTCCACTCATGCATGTCGCATTCACCCCGGCGAAAAGGTTGCCTGTGCCGGCGCTCCTTGCGCTTGCGCTTGGCGGCTTCGTTACCATCCTCACCGAAGCACTACCGGCCGGTCTTCTCCCGCAGATGAGTGCAGGGATCGGCGTCAGCCAAGCCCTCGTCGGGCAGCTTGTGACGGCCTATGCGCTCGGCTCTCTCTTGGCCGCGATCCCGCTGACGCTGGCAACGCAAGGGATGAACCGCCGTCCGCTGCTTCTTGCCGCCATTGCCGGCTTCGCTCTCGCCAACACGGTCACGGCGCTTTCCGGATCGTACGCGCTGACGCTGGTAGCTCGGTTCATCGCCGGCATCGCAGCCGGGCTCCTCTGGGCGCTCGTGGCGGGCTATGCCGCACGCATGGTGGCACCGGAACTGAAGGGACGTGCCATCGCCATCGCCATGGTCGGCACGCCGCTGGCGCTCTCGATCGGCATTCCGGCGGGGACGTTTCTCGGCCAGATCGTCGGCTGGCGCTGGGTCTTCGGGCTGATAACCCTCCTCTCGATCGGCCTCCTTGCCTGGGTGCGTCTCGCTGTGCCGGATTTTGCGGGCCAGGTCGCCGGGCGGCGGGCCCGGCTCGTCGCCGTGTTCACAATGCCGGGCATCCGGCCCGTGCTCTTCGTGGTGCTCGGCTTCGTGCTCGCCCACAACATCCTCTACACCTACATCGCCCCCGTCCTTGCGCCGTTCGGCATGGAAGGCGACGTGGGCCTGGCGCTCCTCATCTTCGGCGTTGCGGCCCTTGGCGGCATCTGGCTGACGGGCGTCCTGATCGACAGCGCTCTCCGCGTACTTGTCCTCCTGAGCACGCTGGCCTTCGCTGTCTCGGTCCTGCCTTTCGCCCTTCTCGGAACGCCGCCCTTGGTCATCCATGCTGCGCTCGCGCTCTGGGGCCTCGCCTTCGGCGGTGCCGCCACCCTCTTTCAGACTGCGCTCGCCAAGGCCGCGGGCGATGCATCCGACGTCGCGCAGTCCATGCTCGTGACCGCCTGGAACCTTGCCATCGCCGGCGGCGGCATTCTTGGCGGGCTGCTCCTGTCTGGCTTCGGGCCCGCCGCCTTCCCAGCGGTCCTGCTGGCACTCCTCCTCGTCACCTTCCTCGTCGCCCTTCAAGCCCGCCGCCATGGCTTCCCGCCGCATTCAGGAGAGTCCACATGAGCATGTCACCGACCGTTGCAGAACGCCTTGACGCAGTGATCGATGGCGCCATCGCCGCGGATCGGATCGTCGGCGCGGTGGTTCTCGCCAGTTGCGACGGAGAGGCGATCTACCGTCGCACGGCTGGTTTCGCGGATCGTGAGGCCGGAGCCCCAATGCGTGAGGACGCGATTTTCCGGTTCGCCTCCGTCTCGAAACTGTTCACCGCAACGACTGTGCTCGCCCTCGTCGATCCCGGCACGCTGCATCTCGACCGCCCGATAACCGATTGGCTTCCAGAGTTCGCGCCGCGCTTCGAGGGCCAAACCGCAATTTTCACGCTGCGCCATCTCCTCAGCCATTCGGCTGGGCTTGGCTACGGCTTCCTTGAGCCGGAGGACGGCCCGCTGCACCGTGCAGGCGTTTCGGACGGCATGGACCGCAGCGCGATTACGCTGGCTGAGAACGTTCGCCGCATCGGCACCGCACCGCTCCTCTTCGCCCCAGGCACGAGCTTCTGCTACTCGCTCGGGATAGACGTGGCCGGTGCCGTGATCGAAGCGGCGACGGGTGGGACACTGCCTGATGCGGTGCGAGAGTTCGTCACCGGGCCGCTCGGCCTGACAGACACTGGCTTCTCGCTCGGCGAGGACGGACGGCTGACAGCGGCCTACGCCGACGCCGCACCGCGGCCTCGGCTCATGCACGAACCCGACAGCCTCCCGTTCGTCCCCGGCATGGCCGGCGTCGTCATGGATCCGTCCCGGATCTTTCAGCCGGACGCTTTTCCGTCGGGCGGCGCTGGCATGGCCGGCACGGCAAACGACGTGCTGGTGCTTCTTGATGCGCTTGCCGGACGTGGCAGGCCGCTCCTGTCGATAGACCTTATCGCCGAGATGGGCCGCGACCAGATCGAAGGGATCTCCATCGAGGGCTCACCTGGCTGGGGATACGGCCTCGGCTTCTCCGTTTTGCGCGACCCGGCAGCCGCGGGCGTCAGCGAGTCACGTGGATCCTGGCGTTGGGGCGGGGCCTACGGGCATAGCTGGCTGGTCGATCATGAGCGGGGCGTGACGCTCGTCGCCATGACCAACACGGCCTTCGAGGGCATGTGGAACGGTGGCCGCTTTCCCGCTGATCTCGGACGCGCCTTCTCGGCCGCAATGAGAGAGTAGGGCCGAACGGGAGGGATGCCGATGTTGTCTACGTCCAAGACCGCATCACTGATCCGCGGAGTTCAAGAAGCACGAAGGGGCTGTCCCAATAACGTCGCACGGGCACCCGGAATGCTGCTTGCCTTCTAAGGGGCGGTTCAGCCACTTGAGGGCCGCAGGTGGACGGAGCGGTCACTCCGGATTTCCCAAAAGTCGCAGCGGCTAAGTCAGCGCATGACAGCCCGCCTGAACAGGAAGCCCTCCAGCACTGTCTGAGGGACCCCGAGTACCGAGTGTTCACAATTGAGGGCATCGCTCGTTAGAGCGCAGCCGTAAGTCCAGGAGAACCGAGACCATGCCTACCCGCCGCCAGTTACTCGTCGGTGCGATCGCCGCGCCGATCGCCTTGAAGCTCTCGGTTCGTCCCGCCTTGGCCCAAGCTCCGGGCAGCAGCACTTCGCAGGTCGTTGCCCTTCAACGATTGAAGGCAGGCAAGGCGGTCGTGACCGCGATCTCTGACGGCTTCCTCCAGATCGATGTCGCATACCTGTCGAACATCACCCCGGAGGCGGCCAATGCGGTCTTAGCAAAGGAGTTCATCAAGGCTTCGCCAGTCATGACGGGGGTCAACGCATATCTCGTCAACATGGACGGGCAGAACATCCTGGTCGATACCGGAGGGGCTGGCTACACCTCAGACCTCGGACAATTGCTGGTAGGACTCGAGGCGGCGGGCGTTTCCGCATCGGATATCGACGCGGTGCTGATGACGCACCTGCATGTCGACCATATCGGCGGCTTGGTGGCCAACGGCAAGGCAACCTTCCCTACCGCCGATCTCCACGTTCACGCCAACGATGTCGCCTACTTCACCAGCATGGAAAACAGGGCCGCCGCGGCCGAACCGTTCAAGGTAGGGTTCGACATGGCGCAGGCCGCACTCGCGGCTTACGGCGATCGAGTGAAGACGTTCTCTGGCGATGTCGAGGTGTTGCCCGGGATCCGGACGCGTGAACTGTTCGGCCATACCCCTGGCCATTCGGGCTTCGTTGTCGGCGCAGGCGATGACGAGCTCCTGATCTGGGGGGATATCGTTCACGTCGGCCCGGTCCAGATGGCGAAGCCTGACGTCGGTATCGCGTTCGACGTCGATGGTGCCGCTGCTATCGCGACCCGCAAGCGTATCTTGGAAGAGGTTGCCCGCGATGGCACCCGCGTCGCCGGCATGCACATCTCCTTCCCCGGCATCGGACATGTCCGGAAGCTAGCGACAGGAGACGGGTACGATTTCGAGCCAGCGCCTTGGACCTACACGGTAGATTGAGGGCCACGGCCGTTTCCTGTTGCCCCAAGCGGCGGGCAGTGCCACGGGTAGCGACACCTCGGTTGCCGTGGCCAAGGTCATCAAGCCATAGATCGGAAAACATTTCCGCTCTCTGAAGCGGGCCGGCGATGGGGAGCGGCTGGGCGGCGGCTCTCGACCCTTCTGCGACGTTAACGGTCTCCCCACGTCTTCTTAAAAGCGGTCGTTCGAAACGCAGGAACCGCCTCACGAGGATCTTTGGGCCCACGCCCGACTCGGGGGCAGTATTCGTCAAACTGATCACGCCCGGCCCCGGATGTCATTCGCCGTCGCAAGCACCGACGGCTGACCGAGACTTTCGCCAATCTGATGAACCGTCGCAACGTTGCGTCGGATTGCCTGCGGGGGAAGTCCGAACGCTCTCAGGAAGGCGCGGCGCATGCGCTCGGCGTCGACGAAGCCCGCTTCGTTCGCGATCATTTCGATCGGGTGGCGGGTCTGCTCCATCATCAAGCGAGCCGCTTCAACCCGGAGTTTTTCAACGGCCTTTGCGGGGGACTCTCCCGTTTCCAAACGGAACGATCGGCTGAACTGGCGCGTGCTGAGACGGGCAGCCTGTGCGAGCTCGTCCACTGAAAGCGCGGATCGGAGATTGCGTTTTGCGTAGTCGAGAGAAGCCTGGACACGGTCAGACTTGGCGTCGAGATCGAGCATTGCGGAGAACTGTGATTGTCCTCCGGAACGACGATGATGGACAACCAGCTTCTTGGCGACAAGCCGCGCGAGATCAACGCCGTGGTCAGCCTCTACCATCGCAAGGGCAAGGTCGATGCCCGCCGTCATGCCTGCCGAACTCCAGACAGGCCCGTCAGACACAAAGATCCGGTCGTCCTCAACCGTGATCGCTGGATACCTGAGCTTCAGCTCGTGAGCATGACCCCAGTGGGTCGTGGCGCGGCGCCCGTCAAAGAGGCCAGCCTCTGCGAGGATGAAGGCACCCGTGCAGATCGATGCAACCCGTCGAGAGGTTCGCAGAGCGTCCCTGACGAAGTTCAGCAGCCCGGGGCTCCCGGTCTCGATCTCCATGCCGCCTCCGACAATGAGCGTGTCCACGTCGGCTTTGTCGAACTTGACGCTGCCCACGTCGAAGCCGAGCGAACTGCGAATGGGTCCGCCAGTCTCGGACAACAAGACGACATCGTAGAACGTCTCTCCGACCGTCGCATTGGCGAGCTCGAACACGGAGACAGCCGCAAAGCTCATCACCTGGAACTGCGGGAAAAGGACGAAACCGACGCGTTGCATGCTCTAATCTCCATGGCCGAAAACGAGGTATATACGACGTTTAAGCCGGACGCCAGCGAGCGTATATCTTTCCCATCCGCCATCACGGCGTTGGAACTGAGAGAGACCGCCATGACTATTCCGAGCTCGAACAAAGGCACCGCCCTCGTCACGGGTGCATCCGCAGGCATTGGCGCGATCTATGCCGACCGACTGGCGCAGCGCGGTTACGACCTCATCTTGGTGGCGCGCCGCCAGGACCGACTCGACGCTCTTGCAGGCGAGCTCTCCAGGGCGACGGGACGTAAGATCACGGTCGTCGCGGCCGATCTGGCTGACAAGGCAGACGTCGCTCGCGTTGAGGCTATTTTGGCGTCCGACGATACCATCACGATGCTGGTGAACAACGCGGGCGTGGCCGCCACGACCCCGCTGCTCAACTCCGACATCGACAAGATGGAGGACATGATCGCCATCAATGTCGGAGCCCTCACGCGGCTGACCTACGCTGCCGCACCTCGTTTCGTCGCGCGTGGCAACGGCACGATCGTCAACATCGCTTCGGTTGTCGCGGTCGCGCCCGAGACACCCAACGGCGTCTACGGTGCGACCAAGGCCTTCGTGCTCGCTTTCAGCCAGTCCCTTCGCCACGAGCTCGGCGACAAGGGCGTCACGGTCCAAGCTGTGCTGCCCGGTGCCACCGCAACCGACATCTGGGGGTTGGCCGGCGTGCCTGTGGAGTCTTTGCCGCAGGAGATCGTGATGTCCGCCGACGACATGGTCGATGCCGCGCTGGCCGGGCTCGACCAAGGTGAGTTCGTCACCATTCCGGCGCTGCCCGATCTGAACGACTGGAACGCCTTCGAGGCTGCCCGGCAGGCGTTGGGGCCGAACCTTTCGCGGTCAGAGTCGGCTGCACGATACCGCGGCGCCCAACTGTCGGCTGCCTGACACTCGCGACCACGCCAGCTTCGAACACCGACGCGGCGCTTCGCTTTCTCCAAACCCAAGGAACATTTCCATGAACGTTCATCGGCTCGTCGTGGCCACAAGTCTCCTTCTGTCGCTCGCCGGAACTAGCCATGCCGACGGCCTGAAACCTATTCAGGCGCAACCCATTGCGCTCCCCGGCATATCCGGAACGGCCTACTACACCGTCGAGCCCAATGGCTTCCTTGTCGTTGCGACCCTCGGCAACGAAGGCGGTGACGCCATCCCGTTGCGTGTTCGTACGCTCCTTTCAGCGGGACAGAGCATCGCCTTCTCGACCCCGGGCCGGGTCGGCACCGAGGCGGAAACCATCGAGATCCTGAGGCAGGACGACAAGGTGCTGGTCAGCAGGGGACCTGTGTCCCAGTGACGGCATCCAGGCCGCGGCATCATCACTCCTGCGGTCCCGTCTGGTGTAACGCATGCTGATCGGAGTCTCCGTGAGCGCTCTCAACTCTGCTCGTCGGGTTGTTGTCACAGGAATGGGTGTCGTCTCGCCTCTCGGGGTCGGGGTAGAGCCCGTCTGGCGGCGACTGACGAATGGTTGCTCCGGCATCCGTCACCTGCCGGACGACCTTGCTCCGGACGTCGCCGCCAAGATCGGCGGTGTCGTTCCGACCATTGCCGAAGACCCGGACGCCGGGTTCGACATCGACGCTACCGTTCCGATAAAGGATCAGCGGAAGATGGGCCGCTTCATCGCCTTCGCGATCGCCGCCACGAACGAAGCGGTCGCGCAGGCCGGATGGCGACCGTTAACCGAGGTGCAGCGCGCCCGGACCGCGACGGTGATCGCCTCCGGCATCGGCGGCTTTCCCGAAATTGCCGGCGCCGTCCGCCTCACGGACGAAAAAGGCACGCGGCGCCTTTCGCCCTTCGTCGTCCCTTCATTCCTTGCCAATCTTGCAGCGGGCTGGGTTTCAATCCAGCACGGGTTCAAGGGACCTATCGGGACGCCCGTGACCGCGTGCGCGGCCGGGGTCCAGGCCATTGGGGACGCCGCCCGCATGATCAGGGCCGGCGAGGTCGACGTCGCCATCTGCGGAGGATCCGAAGCCTGCATCGACCGAGTCAGCCTCGGTGGCTTCGCAGCCGCCCGGGCCCTGTCGACGGCCCACAACGACGAGCCAGGCCTGGCGTCGCGTCCCTTCGACGCCGCGCGGGATGGGTTCGTCATGGGAGAAGGCGCGGGGATCCTCGTTATCGAGGAATTGGAACATGCGCTCACCCGCG
Organism: Mesocryomonas fontinalis; assembly: GCF_055730125.2. NCBI lineage: Bacteria > Pseudomonadati > Pseudomonadota > Alphaproteobacteria > Hyphomicrobiales > Aurantimonadaceae > Mesocryomonas > Mesocryomonas fontinalis. The sequence goes on from NZ_JBUZWG020000013.1 coordinate 31,551, forward strand.
GCGCGGTGCCGATCGCCGAACTCGTGGGTTACGGGACAAGCGCGGACGCCTACCACCTGACCTCAGGTCCGGAAGATGGCGATGGTGCCAAGCGCGCCATGCAGACAGCCCTCTCGCAGGCGGGCATGGCACCCGGGGACGTTGACCACATCAACGCTCACGCGACGTCGACACCTGTCGGCGACAGGGGGGAGCTCGCGGCGATCCGTTTGGTCTTCGGCAACGCGCGGCCCGCGATCGCCTCGACGAAGTCGGCGACGGGCCACCTCCTTGGTGCGGCGGGCGGCCTGGAGGCAGTGTTCTCCGTCTTGGCGCTGCGGGACGGCATCGTTCCGCCAACCCTAAATCTCATGGATCCCGACACGGCCGCCGCTGGGCTGGACATTGTCGCGGGTAAGGCACGGTGCGGACCGCTGCGGACCGTCATGTCGAACGGCTTCGGGTTCGGCGGTGTAAACGCCAGCGTCCTGTTCAAGCGGTACGAGTGAACCGAGACCACTAGCGCTCGACGAACTGTCAGGCGACGGTCGACACCCTTCCAGATGCCGATTCACGCACTTCAAGTCTTCCGAGACCCGTACGATTTTGCCGCACGCTCCAGCTCCGCGACCGCGAACTCGAGTGCCCTCACCCTGCGCTCGAGCAACGCCGTCTCGCTTGTGTCCAAAGCGACGTCCACGATCAGGAGCCATTGTATGAACCTGGCCCAAAGGCCCTTGGTGCCGGGCGAAGCTTGGCTCTCTGCCATCACAAACTCCATTCTCTGCGCAGACGGGATCCGATGCTCCGCAATCTCAGGCTGGGCTACTGTTCGGTCGGTTGAAGGGTTCGCCAGTCCGTTTGGGCGGTCACGGCGGCCATCGACAGCCCGTAGACGACGATGCCGACAGCGACTGCGGCAAAGACCGCCCACAGGGGTCCGCCCGCCCAGCCGACCGCGACGGCGCCACCGACCGCGATCGTCGTTCGCAGCACGGTGACAGCGAGGGGCCACGCAAGCCGGCCCGCGCCTTGGCTGGCGAAGTACAGCGCCATGCCGAAGCCGAAGAATCCGAATGTCGGCCCCACGATCCGTAGGTAGTCGGTCCCGGCGGCGATCATGCCGGGATCCGAACCGAAGAGCCCGAGCCATGCTGCCGGGAAGGCGGCGCCGAGAAGGCCGACGGTCTCGGCTGCGACGAAGGCGAGGACCGCTCCGGCGAACGCAATCCGCTTGGCGCGCTCTACCTGTCCCGCACCGACGTTCGTCCCGACGAGGGGCACCAGCGGCGCCCCGAACCCGAAGGCCAGCGGTATGAGGAGGTATTCGAGGCGAGAGGCCGTGCCGTAGCCGGCGAAGGCCTGCTCGCCAGCGAGCCGGCCCACCACGGCCGTCACGACGACGAAGATCACGTTGGTTTGGATGGCGGTCAAAGACGCCAGCGCGCCGACTTTCAGGATGACGGCAAAGAGGCGTCGCTCCAGTTTGACAGGCCGGGGCCGAAGGAGGCCGCGCCCCGAGAAGACGTGCCATGCAAGGTAGGCACAGCCCGCCGCGTTGAAGGCGACGATGGCGAGCCCGCCTCCCGCGACGCCGAACCCGGGCAGCGGGCCGTAGCCGTAGATGAGCAGCGGCGAGAGCGGTACGATCAGGACGACGCCGAGGCAGACGACCGCCGCCGGGACGAGCATGTCTCCCGTGCCCCGCAGCGCGCTCGCCAGAGCGTTCATGACCCAGAGCAGGATGTTCCCGGCGAACACCACGTTGGAGTAGGTCACCGCCGCCTCGAGGACGCCGCCCTCGGCACCGAGCATCGCGTAGAACGCGCGCCCGTAGACCAGGGCGAGGACCGAGAAGGCGAGACCGATGGCGCCCAACAGCACGACGCCGTGGAACGCGACCCTGTCAGCATCCTCGCGTCGTCCCGCGCCCAAGGCCCGGGAGACCCCCGACGAGATGCCGCCGCCCATCGCGCCCACCGAGAGCATCTGCATCAGCATGAACGGCGGAAACACCAGTGCCATGCCGGCGAGGGCATCCGGTCCGAGCCGGCCTACCCAGTAGGTCTCTATCAGCCCGGTGGAGGCCTGGAGCAACATGACGAGAAGGTTCGGCCAGGCAAGCCGCAGGATGAGCGGCACGACGGGGTCGGTCAGAAGGGCGCGGGTGCGCTCGTCGAGAACGGGGGCGGAGCCGCGTTCACCGTGGGCGACGGTGGCAGGATTCGTCATGGTCTGATCCTCGTGCAGTCCGACCTTCGCGTCATTCCGCAGGCACCGCGTTGGAAAGCGCTTCCGGAGCCGCCACGCCTGTAGCTGCGTCCGGTTTTACCTCATCTTTCGGCTTCCTCACGCGGTACCAGGTCGCATAGAGCGCAGGCAGGAACAGAAGGATCAGGACCGTTCCGCCCGCCGTGCCGCCGATCAGCGTGTAGGCCATCGAGCCCCAGAAGACGGAATGCGTCAGGGGAATGAAGGCGAGCACCGCGGCGAGCGCGGTCAGGATAACGGGGCGGGTGCGCTGGACGGTGGCCTCGATGACGGCGTGATAGTCGTCGAGCCCAGCGTGCTTGTTCTCCTTGATCTGCTCGATGAGGATCAGCGTGTTGCGCATCAGAATGCCCGCGAGACCGATCATGCCGAGGATGGCATTGAAGCCGAAGGGTTGGTCGAAGGCGATGAGGATCGGCACAGCGCCGACGAGGCCGAGCGGCGCGGTCAGCACGGTCATGATCGTCGCCGAGAAGGACCGGACCTGGAACATGATAACGACGAGCGTCAGCAGGATCATGAGCGGGAAGACCTTGGCGAGCGCCGCGTTGGCCTTGGCCGCCTCGTCGATCGATCCGCCCGTCTCGATGCGGTAGCCTTCGGGCAACGAGGCGATCAACGGCTGGAGGGCGGCGATGACCGCGGTCGAGACCTCCGGGGGCTGCGCCGTTTCGGCGATGTCGGAGCGCACGGTGATGACGGGCGTCCGGTCGCGGCGCTTCAGGATCGGGTCCTCCATCCGCACCTCGGTCCTCCCGATCTGGTCGAGCGGGATCAGGCGGCCCTCGCGGCTGGTCAGCGCGAAGTCCTTCAGCCGGGTCGGGTCGAGCCGCTCCTCGCCGGCGCTGCGCGCGACGATGTCGACGGTGCGGATGTCCTCGCGGACCTGCGTCACCGTGATGCCGCTGAGGAGGAACTGGAGCTGTTGGGCGGCCTCGGTCGGCGAGAGACCGATGAGCCTCAGGCGGTCCTGGTCGAGCACGAAGCGAAGGCTCGGGGACCGGGCGCCCCAGTCGCGATTGGCCTGCCGCACGTCCGGCACGGAACGCATGACCGACAGGGCCTCGCCGGAGATGCGCACAAGTTCGCCGGCGTCCGGGCCCATGACGCGGAACTCCACCGGGAACGGCGTGTACGGACCGAACACGAGTTGCGTTACGCGGACGTAGGCTTCGGGAACGAGCCCTTCGGCAATCGCCTCGCGCAGTCGGTTCCTCAGCACCTCGCGCGTTTCGGCATCCTTGGTGAGGACGACCATCTTGGCGAAAGCGGGGTCTGGCAGTTCCGGTGCCATGGCGAGAAAGAACCGCGGCGCGCCCTGCCCGATGTAGCTTGAGACGAGCTCGGCCTCAGGCTGTGCGTCCAGCCAGGCTTCGACCTTCTCGACGGCGCGTGTCGTCGCTTCGATGCTCGTGCCCTCGGGCATGCGAACCTCGACGAGGACCTCCGGGCGGTCGGACAAAGGGAAGAACTGCTGCTTCACGCCGCCCATGCCGACGATCGCGGCGGCGAAGGCCAGCACCACGGCGATGCAGACGAAGAACTTGTGGCGCACCGCGGCCGTGATGACCGCCCTCAGGCGGCGGTAGTTCGGCGTGTCGTAGATCGCGTGGGTGCCGCCCGGGATCGGCTTGATGTCGGGCAGAAGCTTCACGCCGAGATAGGGCGTGAAGGCCACCGCCACGAACCAGGAGGCGATCAGCGAGAAGCCGACGATCCAGAAGATGTTGCCCGCGTACTCGCCCGCGGTCGATTGCGCGAAGCCGACGGGCATCAGGCCGATGACGGTGACGAGCGTTCCCGACAGCATGGGTGCCGCCGTGTGGCTCCAGGCGAAGGCGGCGGCTTCGATCCGGTCCATGCCCTCCTCCATCTTCACCACCATGACCTCGATGGCGATGATCGCATCGTCGACGAGAAGGCCGAGCGAAAGGATGAGGGCACCCAGCGTGATGCGGTCGAAGAAACGCCCGCTGTCGAGCATAATGAGGAACACCACGGCCAGCGTCAGCGGCACGGCGAGGGCCACGACGATGCCAACCCGCCAGCCGAGCGCGATGAGACTGACGACGAGCACGACGCCGAGCGCCATCACGAACTTCAGCATGAACTCGTCGATGGACGCGAAGATGTTCACCGCCTGGTCCGTCACCTTGGAAAGACTCATGCCGAGCGGAAGCCGCTCGCCGATCTCGGCCGTCTTGGCCTCCATCGCCTTGCCGAGGTCGAGCCCGTTCCAGCCGTCCTGCATGACGACGCCGAGCATCAGGGCTGGCTCGCCCTCCGTGCGGATCTGGAAGCTCGCGGGATCCTCGTAGCCCCGGCGCACGCTTGCGATGTCGGATAGGCGCAGGGTTCGCCCGGAGGCGACGATCGGCGTGTCCGCGATCTTCTGGACGTCGTCATAGGCGCCGTCCAGGCGCAGGAAGACCTGCGGGCCGGCAGTGTCGATGGAGCCGGCCGACGAGACGGTGTTCTGGCGCTGGAGGGCGAGGAAGACGTCTTGCGCGGAGACTCCGAGGGTCGCGAGCTTGGCGTAGGAGAACTCGACGAAGATGCGCTGCGGCCGCTCGCCGAGGATGTTGATCTTCTTGACGCCCGGGACGTTGAGGATCTCCTGGCGCATGGCTTCGGCTTCGCGGACCAGCGAGCGCATGGGCATGCCCTTGGCCTTCAGCGCGTAGAGCCCGAAGGTCACGTCGGAGAACTCGTCGTTGACGAAGGGGCCGAAGGCACCGGACGGCAGGTTCCGCGCCTCGTCACCGAGCTTCTTGCGTGCCTGGTAGAACTCCTCCTGCACGGCCGAGGACGGCGTGTCGTCCTTCAGCGTCAGGGTGAGGAAGGCGAGGCCCGGCCGCGCGATCGTCTCGACGCGGTCGTAGTAGCGAAGCTCCTGGAGCCTCTTCTCCAGAGGTTCAGCAACGAGGTCCTGCATCTCGCGCGCCGTCGCGCCGGGCCAAGCCGTCGTCACGACGAGGGTCTTGATCGTGAAGGCCGGATCCTCCGCGCGCCCGAGTTGCAGGAACGCGTAGGCGCCGGCGAGCGCGAAGACGATGATGAGGAACAGCGTGACCGAACGCTCGCGGACGGCGATGGCGGAGAGGTTGAGGTTCATTGCTCAGAACCCCTTGGCGGGGAGGATACGCACGGGTGCGCCCTCATGCAGGAGATGGGCACCGAGCGCAGCAATGGGCGTTCCCGGCTCCACCCCGGACACGACGGCCGTCTCCTCGCCGAGCGAGAGCAGCGTCACCTTTCGAAGGTTTACCTTCAAGGTCGTCCGGTCGACGACCCAGACGCCCGTCGTGAAGCCCTCATCGAGAATGGCGCCGATCGGCACCTCGGCGGAGGTCGCGGCGGCGGGATCCTTGATCCAGACCGTAACGGTCGAACCGATGGGCGCCAGGGCGGCGTCCCCGTCGAGGACGTAGCGGGCCTCGTAAGTGCGCGTGGCGGGATCGGCCGCATTCGAAAGCTGGCGCAGGGTCGCCGTCCAGCGGCGGTCGCCGAGCCCGTAGACGCTCGCCTCGGCCGTGGACCCGATGGCGGGCCGCACCGTCTCGGGCAAGGACACCGTCGCCTCGCGCTGGCCGCTATGGGCGAGCCGGGCGACCACCTGGCCAGCGGACACTACCTGTCCCGGCTCACCGAGGGTTTCGACGATCGATCCGTCGGCGTCGGCCACCAGAACCGCGTACCCCGCCTCGTTGCGCGCCACCTCTGCTTCGGCCTCGGCCGCGGAGAGCTGGCTCTCGGAGGCATCGAGCGCGGCCTTGGCCTGCTCGTAGCGCTGGCGGGGCGACTGGCCGAGCTCGAGAAGCTTGGCGTAGCGCTTCTCATCCGCCCGGGCCTGGACCGCCATGGCACGGGCCGCATCGACTGCTTTGCTCCTGGCCGTCAGGGCCAGGCGAAGGTCGCGGTCGTCGATTCGCATCAGGGGCTGCCCGGCCTTCACCTCGGCACCGTCGTCGACGAACCGCTCGACGATCTTGCCGGGCACGCGAAAGCCGAGGTTGCTCTGGATGCGGGCCGAGGCGGACCCGGTAAATGCCAGCTCTGCCGCACCGATGCGCTGGACGTCGACGGTGGAGACCAGAGGGGGAGCAAGGCGCGCGTCGGCAGGCGCGGCTTTCTCGGTTTTGCTTCCCGACAAGGAGGGATAGGCGGCGAACGCACCGCCTCCGGCGACGAGGGCGATAGCGGCATAGACGGCAAGGCGGACAGGTCTCATCGGCTTACCCCATCGACAGGTCCCAAGACCGCGACTATTTTGATTGCGATTGCCCTCTATATAGCGTATAGAGTTCGTACGCAATCCAATTCAGGAGATCGCGGTGAGAGTGACCCGGGCACAGGCCGACGAGAACAGAGCGCGGGTTATCGACGTCGCGAGCCGCCTGTTCCGCAAGCACGGCTTCGACGGCATCGGGCTTTCCGATCTGATGAAGGGCGCCGGGCTGACGCAGGGCGGCTTCTACAAGCAGTTCGCCTCCAAGGAGGACCTGGCGGTCAACGCCTGTCGACGCGCGGTCGCGGTGATGCAGGACCACTGGCGGGCTTTCGTCGCTAGGGATCCGGAACGGCCTTTGGCGTCCCTGGTGCGTTGCTACCTGTCCGTCGAACACCGCGATGCGACTGACGTTGGATGCGCGATCGCCGCTCTCGGATCGGACGCAGCCCGTGCAGGGCCGGCGGTCCGTGCACCGCTCGAGGAAGGAGTCACGGCGCATCTGGACTACCTGGAGGCCCTGCTGCCGGAAGACGGCCGGGACCGCCGCGAGCGTGCCATGGCGATCGCGTCGACGATGATCGGCGCCCTCGTCCTCTCGCGCACGGTCAACGACGATACGCTGTCGAGGAGCATCCTCGACGCCGCGGCGCGCGACGTGATCGATCGGTCCGGTGCCGCTGATTCAAAAGAGCGCCGGCTGTTGTCCTAGCGACCGCCCCCACCCATCACGAATGACGTCGTCGTCCCACCCCCCGGCGGCGTCGAGGCAAAGCGTCGACTTCCAAGCGGCGCGTTGTTTCATTTCAGTTGGGGGCTGTCGTGGTGACGGGCCGACGCCCGAGCTGGTCATGCACTACGGGAATCAGCCTGACCGCTATCGACCCTTTGAAGTCGTAGAGCCCGGACTTCTGCGCCGATCGAAAGCCGACATTCTTGCGAGAGGACTTGCGCGTTTCCCAGTGTCCAATCCACGATCCGTAACGAAGCAAGGAGCCCTGTTAGCCACAAGATACTGTCCATCAACGCTTGAACATTACAACGATGTTTGCAATATCGCATTCATGCTCGATGATGCAGCCGTAGCCGCTCTCTCCGCCCTTGCCCATGCCGACCGTCTCGCGGCCTTCCGCGTGCTCGTCCGCGCGGGTCCGAACGGAATGCCGTCAGGGGAGATCGCCGAGGCCCTGTCGATCACCCCAACCCGCATGTCCTTCCATCTCGCGACGCTGGAGCGCTCGAAGCTCCTGCGGTCGTGGCGGGACGGTCGCCGCATCCTCTACGCGGCGAGCTACGACGACATGCGCCAGCTCCTGGCCTATCTCGTCGACGACTGCTGTTCCGGCAATCCGGAGATCTGCGGCGACCTCACCAGCCCTCTTTCCGCCTGCACACCGGAGACCTGCCAGTGACCGTCACGATCTACCACAACCCCGACTGCGGCACTTCGCGCAACACGCTGGAGATGATCCGCCAGTCCGGCGAGGAGCCGCAGGTCGTCGAGTACCTGAAGACGCCCCCGAGCCGGGAGACGCTGATCGAGCTGCTCGACGTCATGGGCATGAAGCCCCGGAACATCCTGCGGGAAAAGGGCACGCCGTACGGGGAGCTTGGCCTCGACGATCCAGCCCTCGGCGACGAGGAGCTGCTCGACGCGATGTTGGCGCACCCGATCCTGATCGAGCGCCCGATCGTGGTGACGGACAAGGGCGTTGCGCTGTGCCGTCCGTCGGAAAAGGTGCTGCCGCTCCTCGACAACCCGGTAGCGACCTTCACCAAGGAGGACGGTGAGACCGTGTCAGTCGGATCCGCCTCATGAGCCTTGTCGGCACCGTTGCCGGACCGGACGCCGATTTAGTTGCCCTCCTGTCGTCGGCAGGTCTGCCGATCGAGGACGTGCACGAGGCTGGTCGCGTCTTCATGCGCTTCGTCGATCCGTCGGACCGGGTCGTCGGTGTCGGCGGCTACGAGCCGCTGGGCGACGCCGTCCTGTTGCGATCGATCGTCGTCGCTCCCGAACGCCGCGGCGAAGGCCACGGAAGGCACATCACCGAGGCGCTGATGCGTCGTGCTACCGATGACGGAGCCCGGACGGCGTTCGCGCTTACGACGGGGCCGGATACGTTCCTGACGACGCTCGGCTTCGAGCGCATCGACCGCACGTTGGCACCGACGTCCGTGCTCGAAACGAGGCAAGCGCGCGTCCTCTGTGCGGCTTTCGCGGTGCTCTGGCATAGGGAGATCTGCGAATGACCGACCCGGTATCGATCGACCTTCCGAACGTTGATCTGACGCAACTCAAGCCGATCGACGTCGCGGCGTTGGCGGCACCCGGGGACCCCACGCACCCGCCGCGAATCCTCGTCCTGTATGGTTCGATCCGCGAGAGGTCGTTCTCGCGCCTACTGTCCGAAGAGGCCGGGCGGCTGCTCCGCTGGTTCGGCTGCGAGGTTCGCACCTTTGATCCGCGGCACCTGCCGCTGCCCGACGGCGCCGGACCGGACCATCCGAAGGTCAAGGAGCTGCGCGATCTTGCCGAATGGTCGGAGGGCATGGTCTGGGTAAGCCCGGAGCGGCACGGCGCGATGACTGGGATCCTGAAGGCGCAGATCGACTGGATCCCTCTCAGCGACGGCGCGAAGCGCCCGACGCAGGGCAAGACGCTCGCGGTCATGGAGGTGTCGGGTGGCTCGCAGTCCTTCAACGCCGTTAACCAGATGCGCATCCTCGGGCGCTGGATGCGCATGGTGACGATCCCCAACCAGTCGTCGGTGCCGAAAGCCTTTCTGGAGTTCGACGAGGCCGGACGCATGAAGCCCTCCGCGCTCTACGGCCGCGTCGTCGACGTCTGCGAGGAACTGGTGAAGTTCACCTGGCTCGTCAGAGGACGTTCCGCCTACCTGACGGACCGATACTCGGAGCGCGTCGAGAGCGCTGAGGACCTGTCCAAGCGTGTGAACCAGCGCTCCCTCTGATCCTCCCGCCTCTGGACATCCCATGCTCGCCTTCGCGATCTTCGTCGCCACCCTCGTTCTCGTCATCTGGCAACCGCGACGCCTGGGCATCGGCTGGTCGGCGCTGGCCGGCGCGGCCGTCGCACTCGTCACCGGCGTCGTCGGGTGGGCCGATGTCGGCGTGGTCTGGGACATCGTCTGGGACGCGACGTTCACCTTCGTTGCGCTGATCGTCATCTCGCTGATCCTCGACGAGGCCGGGTTCTTCGCCTGGGCCGCCCTCCACGTCGCGCGCTGGGGCGGCGGCAACGGCCATCGGCTGTTCCCGCTCGTGGTCCTGCTCGGTGCCGCGATCGCCGCCGTGTTCGCGAACGACGGCGCCGCGCTGCTCCTCACGCCGATCGTGCTGGCGATCCTCCTGCGGCTGAACTTCCCGTCAGCCGGGGCACTCGCCTTCGTCGTCGCCTGCGGCTTCGTCGCGGACACGACGAGCCTGCCGCTCGTGGTGTCGAACCTCGTGAACATCGTGACGGCGAACTTCTTCGACATCAGCTTCGGCCGCTACGCCGCGGTCATGGTCCCGGTGAACTTCGTCTCGCTCGCGGCGACGCTCCTCGTCCTTTGGGCGTACTTCAGGCGGGACATCCCCGAGCGCTACGACACGTCCGCGCTGGAGGACCCTGGACAGGCCATCAAGGACCGCCAGGTGTTCCGCGCAGCCTTCCCGCTCCTCGGCCTTCTCCTTGTTGCCTACTTCGTCACCGGACCACTCGGCGTGCCGATCTCGTTCGTGACCGGCGCGGCGGCCCTCGTCCTGATGGCGGTCGCCGGACGCTGGTTCGCGGGCGGGCGCGGCGCCGTCGTGCCGCTTGCCAAGGTGCTGCGGGGCGCGCCTTGGCAGATCGTCCTGTTCTCGATCGGCTTGTACCTCGTGGTCTACGGCCTCGGGAAAGCCGGGCTGACCGACATCGCCGCGGGGGTCCTCGTCTGGCTCGGCCAGCAGGGCACGTTCGTCGCCACCGTTGGGACAGGGTTCGTCGTGGCGGTACTCGCATCGGTTATGAACAACATGCCCGCGACCCTCGTCGGCGCGCTTGCCATCGACCGTTCGGCGCTCGATCCGCTGACGCAGGAGCTGATGGTCTACGCCAACGTCGTCGGCAACGACCTCGGGCCGAAGTTCACGCCGATCGGTTCGCTCGCGACCCTTCTGTGGCTTCACGTTCTGGCGGGCAAGGGGCAGACGATCACGTGGGGCCAGTACATGAAGGTCGGCCTCGTCCTCACCCCGCCCGTGCTGCTGGCGACCCTCGTCGCCCTTTGGGTCTGGCTGCCGATCGTGTCGTCACGGTGAGGGACGCGCGCGGCGCTTGGGCGGACATCGCCGCCCTCGGGATCAGCCAGATCGTCGGCTATGGCACCCTCTACTACAGCTTCGGCATCCTCGCCCCCGCCATGGCACACGACATCGGATGGCCGATCGAGTGGGTATTCGGCGCTCTGTCGGCGGCGCTGCTCGCGGGTGGGCTCGTTGCCCCGTTGACCGGCCGCTGGCTCGATCGCTTCGGCGCCGGTCGCGTCATGGTCGCGGGGTCCGTCGCGGCCGCCATTGCGCTGACCGCCGCCGCGCTCGCGCCCACCGCCGCCGCCTTCGTCCTTGCCCTCGTCGCGATCGAGGTCGCGTCGACGTTCGTCCAGTATGGGGCGGCCTTCCCTTTGCTGGTCCAGCGTCACCTGGGGACGGCGCAGCGGAGCATCCTGTACCTCACCCTGATCGCCGGGTTCGCCTCGACGCTGTTCTGGCCCCTGACGACGTGGATGCACGGGACGATGTCGTGGCGCGAGGTCTACCTCGTCTTTGCGGCCATGAACGTCGCGGTCTGCCTGCCCATCCACGTATGGCTGGCGCGTCGGCCGATGGCCGCGCCGTTCCCGACGGGTGGGGTAGAACCCCTCGTCCCCGCCGTCTTGCCATTGGGCCTCGTGCCACCGCTTCTCCGATCCCGGGTGTTCCTTCTGATGGGCATCGCCTTCGCCTTCCAGAGCCTCGTGGTCTCGTCGGTGCTGGTCCACATGCTGCCGATCCTGTCGGCGCTCGGGCTAGGACTGGCGGGTGTGATGGTCAGCACCGTGTTCGGGCCGGCGCAGGTGGTGGGCCGCTTCACCCTTATGGTGTTCGGGCGCGACCTGTCCCCACTGGCGCTCGCGGTGATCTCCGCTGGCCTGATGCCCGCCTCAATCGTCCTCCTCGTCGCGACGGCGCCGTCCACTATGGGGGCTGCCGTCTTCGCCGCCCTGTTCGGGCTTGGCAACGGCCTCTACAGCATCGTCGGGGGCACCCTGCCGCTCGCACTCTTCGGCTCCGAAGGGTACGGGGCGTTGCAAGGGCGGGTTATGTCGATCCGGCTGATCGTCGGCTCGGCGGCGCCGTTCGCCTTTGCCCTTGCGTCCGACCGGATGGGTGTCGACGGCGGCCTGCTGGTCACGGCGTTTCTCGGATGCGGGTCAGTTCTGGCCTTCGCCGCCGTTGGGCTGTTGATCAGCAGAAGGTCCGATTGTCACTTGTCTGCGGCGTCATACAAAGTCCACTTTGATGTGTGACCGGACTCGAAACAGACCGACTGGTTTCCACCCAATCCAGAAATGATTTCCGATGCGCAGGCGTTTCGCGATACGCCGTTCGGCAGCTTACTGATCAACGCGCCGAACTCCATCGCGCCCTCCGTGCTGGGTCCGGTGATCGGCAAGTTGCTGACGCGCAACCCGCATCTCGAGCTGGCCATCGTGAACAATGGGAGCTAGCCAGCCGACGACACGGGATGGACCTGCCGGCGGGTGATCCTGCCTACATGAAAGGCGCCCGGCTTGCCTGGTCGCCGCCTCGAGCCGCGTTTTACTGACGCATGGCTGTCGCATCCTGCCCCAACGGTGCAGTCGCTTGGACCGCAGGAACCAGACCCGCCAGGTCGGTTCGCGTCCTCGGCAACGCCGACGGATACTCCTGCTGTAGGAAGCCCATCATGGCTTCCCGCACCTCGCACCAAAGGTCGAATGCCTTGCCCGAATTGTTGGCGCTGACGAGCATCCGGATTTCCATCGTTCTCTCCTTGAGGTCCGTCACCTGGAGGTTCACGACCTGCCCGTCCCAGAGCTTCGAGGCGTGGGCGACCTCCTCCAGCTTCTTGCGCAGTGCCGCGACGGGCACGGTAAAGTCGGTATATAGGAAGACGGTGCCGATCAACGCGGCGCCCTCGCGCGTCCAATTTTGGAAGGGCTTATCGATGAAGTGGCTGAGTGGCACGATAAGACGGCGCCAGTCCCACAGGCGAACAACGACGTCAGTCGAGGTGATCTCCTCGACGTTGCCCCACTCCCCCTCGACGAGAAGCGCGTTGTCGAACCGGATGGGCTGCGTGATGGCGAGCTGAATACCCGCGACGAGGTTCTTGAGGATCGGCTGAAGGGCGAGACCCGCGACGAGGCCGGCCGCTCCCGCCGAGGCCAACAGGCTGACGCCGTACTGTCGGACGCTGTCGAAGGTCATCAGGGCGGCGGCGATCGTGACAACGAGGATAAGTGTCTCAGCGACGCGCTGGAGGATCCGCGACTGCGTGGCGTGCTTGCGGGCGAGGAGGTTGTCCTCGGAGTCCAGCTTGAAGCGGCGCAGGTGAATCGTGGTCCAGATGTGGAGCGCCGTCCGGACGAACCAACCGATCAGGACAACGAAGTCGACGGTGGTCAGGCGCGTGACGACCAAGGCCATGTCGTTCGACAGTGGCGCAGCGGGAGCCACGGACGCGACCGCCAGCGTCATGAACGCGAGACGCGTCGGGTTCTTGGTCCGAGACACGAGCGAGCGCGTGGAAAGGCTGCGTGTCTGAACGATCCGCATGACAGTCCGGAACACGAAACGGTGCAGGCCACAAGCCAAGAGGACGGCGACCCCGAGGAGGAGGAGGCTCGACACCCAGTCGGGTGCCCATTACATGTAACGATCGATATCGATCGGAAGTTTGTCCATGCTAGCCTCGCGTCCCTGAACCAGGACCGAATAGCGTGGGAGTCCCGCTCGTTCCGCAATGCAACATGATTTCGCAACTGCGTTATGCAGACCAAACGGGTGATGCGACGTGAAATCAGGGAAGAAGCCGGGAAGGTCGGGCCGCAGACGGATCAAGCTGCCGCCGCCAGACGACTATCGCTCCAGCCAAGCCTCCCCGTCCCAAAACCGGACGGTCACCGAGGTTCTGACCTCGTCGATCTCGATCCAGTTGTAGGCGTTGGGTTCTCCACGCAGCCGCGTCGAGATGGCGCTCGCGGCCTGCGCGACGAGGATTGGCTGTCCTGCTGCCTGGCGGGCCCCGGTTGGCGGTTGCCCTTCGCGAACCTCGCCCATCGCGCCGTGCTCCCGTACGTAGGCGAGGTGGAAGTGGCCTGACATGACCAAGCGGACGCGCATGCTGGCGAGAGCGGCGATAGCTTCGTCGGCCCGTCGCACGACACGCATGCCGGAGGGGGTCTCCGGCAAGAGCAAGGGATGGTGCGCAACGACGATCCGCACGCTGGCCCGGCTTTCCTCGAAGCGCATTGCCAACGCTTCGAGCTGGCATCGGTTGACTGAACCATGCGCCCAGTTGAGTTCGGCTCTCCATGCCCGCGACGTGTTTATCCCGCCGACCGCGACGTCGCCGAGTTTGAGGAACGGCTCCAGTTCGTCCGCGATGAAGCTTCGATAGCGGCGGTAAGGCCTGGCGAGCCGCTCGACGAGGTTGCGGGCGGGAACGTCGTGATTGCCGGGAACGCAGAACGTCGGAAGCGAGAGATCGTCCAGGAAGGCACGAGCCTGCCGGAACTCGGCCTCGGTCCCGTCCTGCGTGAAGTCGCCGCTGACGACGACGAGGTCAGGCGCTAGCGCCTGGAGGTCGCGAACGAGTGCCTCGGCGAGAACGGGATCGTGCCGCCCGAAGTGGAGGTCGGACAAGTGCGCCAGGCGCATCAGGTCGTGCCCTCGCCGACATGCGTAGGTTCTGGTCGGACCGCGGGCGCCAGCACGCGCAGTGCTCCCGGCGAAATGCGAAACCGGAGCGGCGTCTCCATCTTTTCCACTTCCCCGTCGATCATGACCTGAAGCAGCTTGCGTTGCGAATGAATGACGGCCGTCGCGACCTTGCGCTCGGTCAGCGCGTCGTCCTTGCGCCAGGAACCCAACGCCATGCGGGCGGACAGCCGGAGGATGTCCACCATCCCGAGATGACGCGCGGTGTAGACCGTCAGATGTCCGCCATCCAACGTAGATCGGGAGAAAAGCAGTCCGAGCCCCTCGTCGTAGGCGTTGTTGGCCACCGCGATGGACTGGACGCGGATCGGCTCCGCCACCCCGCCGTCGGTTTCCAACTCCAAGCGCAGGTCGTGGGGCCGCATGACCTGTCGACTGAAGTAGCGCAAGAAGCCAAAGAGCGCGGAGAGGTCGGTGCGTTCCCGGATCCGCTCGCGGCCGGCCGCGACCGCCGGAGCGAAGCCGACGACCACCTTGTGCAGGAAGACACGGCCGTTCAGCTCCCCGACGTCGATCGTCAACGGCTCCATCTCCGACAGGGCGGTGATCGCGCCGTCGAGATCGAGCGGGATCTTCAGGTCGCGCGCGAGGAGGTTGGCGGTTCCTAAGGGCAGGAGCGCGAGTATCTTGTCCGTTCCGACGAGGCCCGAGGCGACCGCCGTGACGGTCCCGTCGCCTCCTGCGGCGAGGACGATGTCCGCGTTACCGCCTGCCGCTGTGCGGACGCGGTCGACGAGCGGTCTGGCCGCATCGGCATCGACGTCGACGGAACCCGCCCCCGCCGAACGCAAGCGTTCGAGCAGGGATTGGGGCGAAACGCCGAGCTTCGATGCCGAGCCCGCTCCGGCATTGAAGACGACGTGAACGGACTGGCCGTTCACAGTCGCGACGACGGCGGTTGACCGTCGCCGCCGTCAAGCGGGTCGGCGTCGTCAGAAGCGTCCAAGAACGACACGCCATCATCGGCATCCGCGGGCGGGCCGTCGAGAAACCCGTCCGGGTCGAACCCGCAGTCGGGGTCGGCGACACCAAGCTCGTGGAGGGTCATGGCATCGGCTGGCGGCCACTTCGGGGGCATCAGCGGCTCCATCGTTCTATCTCGAGTTTGGCTGGCGAAGCCCCGTGCGCTTCGGTGCGCGGCGTGGACCGGGCGTTTCACGGGCTGCTCGGACAATGAGGCGCCGATCGGCAACATCAAGCCGCGACGCGGCGCCTCGGTTCGCTTCGGTCCTCGCTCCTGCCCTCGCGGGTTGGGTCGTCCTTATTTTGACCGCGGAGCGCATGGGCATGTTCGCCGAGCGCCAGCCCGACGACCGCCTCGAGGTCATGGCGGTCCAGCGCCCCATGCTTCTCCCACACGCCTTGCAGGGTCATTCCCCGGCTTAGGTCGGCAAGTACGTCGTCCAACCGTACAATGGTGCTGCGGAAGACCCAACGCCCACCGCGCACCAGCCTGTTCGACGTGACGAGGTCCCCGAAAACCGGATGGGACGTGTGCATGGCATCGACCGCCGTGTTTGCGAAACGAGCCACTTCCGTAGCAACGATCGATGTCATTGCGATGTCGGGACGCTTCGCCCCGAAGGTGCTCCCCATGGACCTCAAGGATTGACGATCCGGCCCTGCGCGTCTTCGGCGATCCTGTTTGCCTCGTCGTCCTCGTCCGTCTTGTCGTCGGGTACGTTGCCGTTGCCCTTGTCGCCGAAGAACCCGTCCTCGTCGGAATGACGGACGTCCTCGATGTCGGTCGTGATCGGGCTGATGCCGGGTGTGTTGCTCATGCAGGCACTCCTTCGTCGGTCTCTGTTTCGTCGATGATGTCGCCGTCGACCATCGCCATCTCCAGCATCGTGCCGAGGCTCGCCGTCTCGCGGTTCGGCATAGGGTCAAAGACGATCTCCTCGGGCAGGCGCGTCATGCGGACAGTGTCGCCGTCCTGTTCGATGAAGGTGTCAAAGTGGGTGAAGTTGCTGGTCGTGAGGTCCAGCACGGGCTCGCGGTTGGCTTCCATCGCGGCGTCGAAGTCCTCGACCGATCCGGTCGCCACGATGAAGTCCGAGAGGCGGCGGAAGAGCTTCGGCAGGATCACGGCGTCGTCCGTGATCGAGGCGAGCGACGTCACCGTCACGCCCGTCTGCGTCGCGTCCTCGCCGAAGACGCCCTTGCGATCCGCACGTGCCGTGCGCGTGGCGTCGGCCATGACGTTCCGGAGGTCGGCGAAGAGGCCCCAGTAGAAGGTCGGGTAGACAAGGCCAGCCGCAAGGGTCGCCGTGTTGTAGCTCGTCTCCAGCCCGGCGGCGTCGAGGAACACGTCGTCGCCGTCCTCCTCGTCGGCGTCGCCCGCGAACGCAAAGGCGATGACGCGACCGTACTTGTCGACCGAACGAGTCAGGATGTGGCCGGGGGCGCCATCGGCCGCCGAGGCGATCGAGCGCCTCTCAGCCGTCCAGATGACGTCCCTGATCCCAACGAAGTCGAGGAGGAAATCCGTCGCGGCCTGGGCCAGCGGCATCGGCTGGCTGAGCGCTCCGCCACCCGACGGCGGCGAGTAATGGCTTTCCAGAGCGTCGATGCCCTCCAGCCTCAGCGGAACATGGCCGCGGACGTTGAACCGGGCGTCGTCGAGGAGGTCGCCGAGAGCCTCCCGGTCGTCCGGCTCGAAGCGGATCGTGTCGCCGTCCGGCGAGTAGGCGACGACCCAATAACGGCCCTTCACGAGACGGTACGGCATGGCGTGTCCTCCGCAGGTTCACGGCAAGACTAGGCTCTCACGATGACGTTCCGGCGACAGGGACCAGGAAGCGTAACCGTTGACTGTGACAGCCGCCTCGGTGAGGGCTCATGACAATTCAATGACAAAGGATCCGCCCATGTCGAAGATTGACGAGATAGCCGCGACCGTTCAGGAACTCGCGACGCCGGGCACCAAAGCGAAGGACATCATCTCCGCCGTTCGTCATCGCCATCCCGGCGCGTCCAAAAAGAAGGTGGTGCAGGCGGCGTTCTACGCGTTGACGGGCGGCATGGACGCCGACCCGGAAAAGGCCAAGCGCATCCAGGACCTCGCGATCGACAGCCGTTCCTCGGACGAGAGAGACGCACCGATCACGCCGCGGACGAAAAAGCCGAAGGCTCGGTCGGCGTCGCGTCAGGCGTAGCCGAAGCGTGCGGCGACGGGCCGCGCAAGGACCGCCGCCGCTCGCCCCCGACGGTCGTTGCCGGGTGGGCATCTGCAATCCGCCAACAGCGACATCGCCCGTGCGGGACGCTTCGCCGACCATCCGCTTTACGAGCGCTGCACCGGCGGGCGCGGTGACGATGCCGAAGCGAACCTGGACTGCCTGACGACAGCGAGTCTTGTCAGCGAAGTCGACAAGAGCAGCCAGCCTTCTACAGGACGTCGAGGTGCTTCATCACGGTGGGCGGGCCGATCGGCAGCGGCGCGGCGAGTTCGGTGACGGTCAAGCCCGGCGTCTTTGCCAGCCGCCTGACCATGTCGCGGCGGGACGGATCGGAACGCGCAGCGAAGGTGCTGTCGAGCTTTCTCAAGACAGTTTTTCATAGGGCGAAATGTTGTCAATCGTGTCGACGTCAGCAACGCGTTGAAGTCGAGCGTGGACGCTCGGACAATGAGGAGACACGAGGCACTCGGCGAACCGATCGTCCTCGACGGCTTACGACGCCGCAGCCATGCGGGCCGGCGGGACGTAGAGGGAGGCCGTGCCTTTCTGTGTCCGCTTGGCTGAGTACAGGGCGGCGTCCGCACACTTCAACAGCTTCTCCCGCCCTCCCGGCACGTCGCTCGACCAAGCGCACCCTACCGTGGCGCTTACGGGAAGGATCCGTCCGGGTTCCCCGATCCAGACGCGCAGGTCGACCAGCAGGGTGTCGATCATAGACTGGAAGGCATCGGGATCTCTCGCCCCGGTCACGATCAACGCGAACTCGTCGCCGCCGAGTCGGGCAGCAAAACAGTCGGCGAAAGTCGGCGAACGAAGGCGCTCGCCAATGCGACGCAGCGCTTCGTCGCCCATGGCGTGCCCTAAGGTGTCGTTCACTGCCTTGAAGCCGTCTAGGTCAATCAGCAGTACAGCGAGAGCGCTCCCGGACGACGATGCCTCGTTCAACCGCCTGTCGAGCACCCGGTTGAACTCCGCCCGGTTGGCAAGGCCCGTGAGGTCGTCGGTCCTGCTGATGCGCAGGAGTTCCTCCTCCATCCGGTGGCGATCGGTGATGTCGTGCATGACGCCGATGACCGCGACGGCCGTGTCGCCCACCTTCTCGACATCGCCCATGCAGCGAACCCGCTTCAGGCTGCCCTTCGCTGTGACAAAGTCCGCCTCGGCCTCGAAGGCTTCGCCGCTTGCAATGCTAGCGGCCAGCGCTTCGGCAACTCGAAGGCGATCGGCCTTCGGGTAGAAGGCCATGGCGGCGTCAAGCGACGGCGTGCATCCGATGGGTAGGTCGTGGATGGCATGAACCCCGTCCGACCACTCCATGCTGTCGTCGGCCAGCGTCAGCCGCCAGGACCCCATGTCAGCGATGCGCTCGGCCTGCTTGAACAGGCGCCGCTCGCGGGCAAGACCCTTGTTGGCCTCTTCCTTGGCGAGGGCTACCTCGACGGCACGCCGCGCTGCCATCCGCGCCTCCAGCAGGGCCTCCGCGATGCAGGCAAGCTCCTTGAGGGCCACGAGCTCGTCATCGAGGATTTCCCGCGGTTGGTCGTCGATGACGCAAAGCGTCCCCACCGGAACACGGACACCGTTCGTCGAGCGAGCTGAGATTGGCACCCCTGCGTAGAATCGGATCTTGGGGTCCGCGCAAACAAGCGGGCTGGAGGCGAAACGGGGATCGAGAGTCGCGTCCGGCAGGACGAGGGAGCATTCGTTCTCGACAACCCAGTTGCAAAGGGCGGGCTTCCGCGCGGTCTCCGGGGACGGCATGCCGACGCGTGCCTTGAACCATTGGCGGTCCCGGTCGATCAACGTGAAGGAGGAGGCCTTCGTGCCGAACAGCCGACTCGCAAGGGACGCCAAAGCGTCGAACTCGCGTTCCGCAGGGGTGTCAAGGATCGCGAGTTCGAGGAGAACCCCGATGCGTTCAACGTCTCTTTGATGGTCGACCATGCCGCGTTCCCCGGAACCGAATAGCGGACGTTGAAAGGGCGTCGTCGGCAAATGTAGCTTTGCACGCCCTTAAAGAACGTTTCCCCAAGGAACGGGGTTAAGCGTCGCTTAATTTGGTTGCCGTTGGCGAGGCCCACGCGCTGCCACCATGACAGGCCGGCGTCCCGACACAGGCGCCCTACGCGATCCTTTAAGAGATTTCAGCGGTGCTTGACCAATCGCTTTCTTCAACGTGACGCCGACGTGGCCCTGTCGCTCACGGCTTGCCGTGCTCCGAGCCCAATGGACGGCAGGACCTCGAAGGCCGGACGGGCGAACCAGTAGCCTTGGAACAGCCGGACACCAGCCGCCTTCAGGACGAGGAACTCCTCCTCCGTCTCGATGCCCTCAGCCAAGACGATGATGTCGAGGGTCCGTGCGATGCCGACGATGCCTGCCACCACCGCTTGCCGCGCGCGGCTGGTATTGATGCCCCGGACGATCTTCATATCGATCTTGATGAGGTCGGGCTGGAACTCGACGAGCAGCCCGAGGCCCGCGTGTCCCGCACCGAAGTCGTCGATCGCGGTGACGAACCCGTGCTTGCGGTACTCGGTGATGATCCGCGTGAGGTGCATCGGGTCCGATACCTCCTCGTCCTCCGTGAACTCGAACATGATCGCCGACTTCGGGAAGCCGAAACGGTTGGCGGCGGCAAGCGTCGCGCGCAGGCACGCGGCCGGCTCGTAGACGGCGTTCGGCATGAAATTGATGGAGAGCTTCAGGTCGCCGTCAGACGGGAACAAGCGGGAAGCGAGCTCGATAGCCTTCACTCGGCATGCCTGGTCGAAGCGGTAGCGCTGCTCGGGCGAGACACGCGAGAGCATAGCGTAGGCGCCCTCTCCAGCCGTGCCGCGGATCAGCGCCTCGTAGCCCCAGACCCGTTCTCGCCCTACGTCGTAGATCGGCTGGAAGGCCATCGAGAAGTCGAAGTTCAGCTTTACGCCGCTCTGGCATCCTTCGCAGGGCGTGGTCATGGCAGGGTCCCGGTTCGTCGCGGCACGCAGCATCCCATCGCGACATTGCGGAAGCCTTAAGCTCGCAATCGGTGTCCTGTCGATACTGGACCCCCTCGCCGTTCTCAGTGACGCCCAAGGGTCACGACATCATGCAAGGGCGCCGTTTGGTAGATCGAGCGCTTTGCCGATAGCGGCCTTCTCGTCCCCGGAGGCAACCAGGCCACCTTCGATTCCAATGAGCCTGCTGACGGAGATCCCGCTTCGGGCGGAAACGTACTGGATCGGCAGGCCTGCGTGATGGCGGAACGCTTTCGCAGTCGTGAAGCCGTCCGTCATCATGCCACTACGGCTTCCGGAATTTGGGGCGAGCTCATGTGGGACTTTCAGATGTCACGAGATTCTTCTGGTTACTAGCTGGGTTTGATATCCGCGATGTGAAGCGCGGCAGGGCGGTCGATGACTTGATCCGGGGAGATATGATGTCACCTCCGATCGGATCCCCCGCGGTCTTACGACCCTCGAGCAATGCTGGCGGCCGAAATCGACAGCAGCAGGATCGCGCTCACCTCGAAGACGATGTTCTCAGCCGCCATTCCACGTCATCGGGACGTCTCCGAACCACTGCATCGTCCCATCGGCGGCACAGAGATGGCGAAGTGGATCGCCCGAGCGAGAGGCTCATACACCGCTTTTTATCCCGGTCCCGAGTCACTCCATTCGAGAAGGCGAACTGCCATGAAACCCAATCGCGACATCGACAAGGTCTACCCCATCCGCGAGTACGTCGCGAAGCTGCGTCGGCTCGCCGATGCCCTTGAAGGCGAAAAGCCGTTCGCGATCCAGATTGCCGGCGAGCGTGTATTCGTTCCTGCCGATGCCGTCTACTCGGTCGAGCACGAGCGCGAGGACGGCCGGGAGGAGATTGAGTTTCAAATCTCCTGGAGCGAAGCAGATGCCGCGCGTGCCGAGCTCGACGACATGGGCACCGAACACCCCGTCTGAGATTCCGGAAGCGGTAGTCGGATAGCGCATCTTCGCAACGAACCGGGTCGCGGTGTCCGCGTCCCGGTTCGGCTTTAGTGACTACGCTGGGACTGGGGCCATGCCACCATGGTCTGTCGACCGTTCGTCACGGCTGTTTCGCTGCGCGACCGCCTGCGCCAGGACCGCCTGGCGGTTGACGGACTTCCGCTCGGCGTCGATGCGCTCGACCAAGAGCACCGCCCGCTCGACCGAACCGAGCAGGGCGAGAATCGTACCGCGTTCGCCGGCGCCGGCATTTGGGCCGAGGGCGAGCGTCTGCGCGCGCAACTTGGAGACGTCCGGGAAAGCCACGTGGCCAACGGGAAGCCGCGCATCGGCGACGCCGTGCTTCGGCAAGATCGCGCCAAGGTCGGCGTCGAGCCTGTCCAACGCCGTCTGGACGATACTTTCCGCTTCCGGACCGAATGTCTCGCGCCGGACGCGCCGGGCAACCTGATGCAGGGACTCGGTCAGCGCGGCGGTGAAGTCGGCTTCTTCGATAAGGCTCGCGACGAGATCGAGCTGCTGGTAGGGCATGTCGTTCTTCATCAGGTCCGCAGTGTAAGTGCGGATGTCGCGGCTGAGGATGTCGGTAGCGAGGTAGTGCGCTCCCGGATCCGAGGGAGCCTCGTTCCTCTTGCGCGCGATGTCGAGGAACAAGGCCCCGGCCTCGAGGTGACGGGCCGTTTCCTTCTGGACCGCCGGGATCGCCGCGGCAAAGTCGCCCGCGAGCTTCTGGTCGAGGAAACGCGGGATCGAGTAGTCCTCGACGTCCTCCGCCGAGCTATGCCCGATGCGAGACAGCACGCGGTCGAAGACGCCGATGAAGGGGAAGAGCAGAAGCACGTTGAAGACGTTGAAGAAGGTGGAGTAGAGGCCGACCGCCACTGGAACGAGCGGGAACGTTTCCTTGCCGTCGACGATGACGGCGACGCCGGGATCCCCGCCGAAGAACTGCATCGCCCAGCGCAACACCTCGATTGACACGAAGAACAGCGGCACCGTCACGCAGACGCCGATGATGTTGAACGACATGTGCGCGTAGGCGGCGCGCTTGGCGTTCTTCGAAAGGTTCAGCGAGGCGATCCACGAGGTGATCGTGGTGCCGAGGTCAGCCCCAAGCGAGAAGGCGACGGCCGTCGTCCAGTCGAGCACGCCCGCCGCGCCGAGGCCCATGACGATGCCGATGGTCGCCGAGGAGGAGTGGATCATGGCGGTGACGCCAGCGGCGATCAGCACGCAGGTCAGGAGGTTGGGGAAGGAGTCCGCCCGGAGCGTCTGCAAGAGGTCCATCACCTCCGGCATGTTGCGCAACGGGCGCAGGCCGCCTGTCATCAGGTTGAGACCGTAGAAGATGAGGGCGAAGCCCATGCACGCCAGCGCGATGTTGCGGACCTTCTCGCTGTGCGAGAAGCAGTAGACCAGCGAGAAGACGCCCGCGAGGATGAGTCCGAGCGGTCCGAGCGGCAGCGCGATCAGGCCGTTGCCGAGCGTGGTGCCGATGTTGGCGCCCATGATCACGCTGATGGCGGGCCTGAGACCGACCACGCCCGCGTTGACCAAGCCGACCACCATGACGGTCATCGCGGTCGAGGACTGGATGATCCCGGTGATGAAGGTGCCGGCGAGGACGCCCTTGATCGGTGTGCCGGCGGCTTTGGCGAGGAAGGCGCGCATCTTGTTGACCGACAGCGCCTGGATGCCGTTGGCCATGAACTCGAGCCCGAGCATGAAGATGCCGAGCCCCCCGATCACCGGAACGAGGATGTCCTTGAAGATATCGATATCCATTACGCCACTCCCCTGCGCGCGCATGGCTGGCAGCGCGACGCCCTGTTTCAGTCACGTTGGTCATGCCGTCCCGCCAGGCCCGCTGCCTATTTCGCCGCGACGGGGACGGTCGACCAGTAGCTCTCGATCCTTGAGGCCAACTCTGGCGGCAGCGGCACGTAGCCTAGTGCCCGCGCATCGTCGGCGCCTTCCTTAAAGGCCACGCGGAAGAGGTCATGGACCCGGCGGTACCGCTCCGTGGGCCGACCCGAGACGGGCACGACGGCGAAAGTGGCGACGCTCAGTGGATAGGCGTCGTCACCGCCGCCATCGCCCAAGCTACCAAAGAAGCTGTTCGCCGCGGACCAGTCGGCGCCGGCGGCGGCTGCCGCGACGCCTGCGGGTTCGGGCGTCACGAACTGCCCGGCCTTGTTCTCGATCGCCGCAAACGGCAACTCCGCACGGCGAGCCTGCCCATAGTCCGCGTATCCGATCGCGCCCGTTGTCGCGCCCACGGCGGAGAGCAGCGCCGCGGTGCCTTCGGCACCCTTCCCGGCGGGCCACGTGAGCAGGGTATCGGCGCCGACCTTTTCCTTCCACTCGGCACTGGCGGCCGAAAGGAACGTCGCGAAGGCGAACGTGGAACCGGAACCGTCCAGACGATGGAGAACCGTGATCTTGCTGTCCGGGAGTTGGAGACCTGGGTTGAGCTCGCTGATCTTGGGATCGGACCACTTGGCGATTTTGCCAAGATAGATGTCGGCGATCACCGCACCGCTTAGACGAAGCGCGCCGGACTCAATCCCGTCCAGATTGGCGACCACCGCAATCCCGCCCATGACGATCGGGAACTGCTGCCGTCCGTGCTTGGCCAGATCGGCGGGTGCCAACGGCACGTCGGTGGCGGCGAAGTCCAGTTCCGGCTGGTCGAGACGCATGATCCCGGCAAGGGATCCGACTGGCTCGTAATCGACCTTCCAGTCCGGCGAGGTGAAGTCGCCACCGTCGGTCCGTGCGGTCTCGTAGTCCTTCGACCATTTCTGAATGATCGGCGCCGCGAAGGTCGAGCCCGCACCCTGGATCGGATCCGCATTCGCTTCTGCACCCAGTATAAGGAAAGCAATCAGACAGGCCAAGCCGTGGAATGATGAATGCTGTTTAGAGCGCAGGAGACGCATAGACATATCATGTCTCCCCGCGGTGAAGGCCGCAGACCGTGTCTTCGCCTACGATCTACAAATTGTCGCAGGCGTTGACCGTTCGTAAGCATCTTACTTAACAAGACGATGAACGCTGGCGGGGACCCAGCGGCGACCCTGACTGCCATTGA
>NZ_JBUZWG020000014.1:0-42858 GCF_055730125.2 Mesocryomonas fontinalis
GGCTAAAGGCAGCAACCCAGGTCAATTTCTGCAGATTTTGACAGTAATTACTACCATCATCTAAATAATTTTAGTAAATAAGCATAATTTTTGTACAAATATGAACCTTCTCATCCCGAAAATCTATTGATAAACGTCTATCTATTGATATTTATCGTAACGCGCCTTGATAATAATACAAAATATTTTACAGGTATTTGCTCCAAATTATCCGATCACCGATCAGGAGGAGCATGCAGACGGCGCCTTAAATTGCAGACCACCAGCTTACCACATGCCAAAGCGCTTGAACTGCACCGTATTGAAAATACTAACGTTTAAAAAAATACAAAATTGCGAATTATTTTGGATTTGCATAAGGAAGACGATAGCCGTACTTCTGTTCGGGTTTTCATCCACTGAAACGCCAGCACGAGGATTCCGTAAATTCGAGATCACTGAGGGTAGCTCCCTCTCCGACGTCCATAAGGAACGCTCCCTACCCAGTGCCTCCCGCGGCCAGATCTCGCAGAAGATGCAGTCCGAGAAATCGGGTTCCTCGCCTAGCCTCAAAGTCTCGGCTGTACCTAGCGGAAAGCTTTCGTCGGCCACCACTCCCCAACAATCTAGCTGCTGGGATGGCCAACCCAGTCTCAAGGTCGTTCGGGCATGACTGCTATTGCGTGGAGACAGGGCCCAGGCTCACCGTATCAAGATGTACCTGCAGCGTGTCGCCCGCCTTCAGCAGATCGTCCTTGCCAATTTCGGCCGTCGATGCCTTGCCGGCGAGGATACGGGTCCGGAAGAAACGGATGCCGATCTGCAGATTACCGACCTTGTCGATCAGATGTTTCGGCGCAATCAACGTGGCCTCGTTCACCAGCGCGTCAGCGCGCTCAATATCGAGCATTGTGTTGGCCAGAGAAGCATGTGCCTTTTGTAGATCGTTAGCGACCTCGGTCTTGAAGCTCGTCGTCAGGTCGGCCTCGTCGCGCTCGGCCTGATTGATTTCCAAGCCGGCGGTAAGGCGAGCGATCTGCAGATCCAGAACCCGCCCCTCGATGTCGGCCACAGAACGATCGAGCTCGAGCGCGCGGCTCGCGACGCTGAGGCCCTTTCCGACCAGAGACCGGATGTCTGTCAGCTGCGACTGGGTCAGCTTGGCCTGGCGGTTCAGATTGGTGGTCTTTTCATCAATCGTCTTGAGTTGCTCCTGCGCCAGCTGCTTGCGGCTTCTCAGGCTCTCGATCTGCGACAGCCGAGCCTCGCGGCGCACGTCGAGCAGTTGCTGCTCTTCCGCCAGAAAGGGCGCGATGGCCGCGCGCTCGCTTTGAAGCACTTTGGCGGCGACGTCGACCGACGACTCGGCCTCTGCCGTGAGACGGGCGATCTGCGCCTTGAGGCGGCCGGCTTCCTCCTGAGACTTGGTCCGGTCGCCCTCGGCGATGATGACGTCGCGCTCTAGGCGCATCGCGCCGCCGGCGCCGCGATAGAAGCCACCGACCACGGCCACGGCGTTCAGCGCCGTGAGACCCGGCGTGTATTCGACACGGCCGGGCGCCTCGACCCCGCCGATGACATAGACCGGCGACCGGGCAAGCACCTGAAGATTGACGTCGGGCCGCGCGGGGAGACTCAGGCCCGTTTGCAGGCGGTTTGCGATGCTGCGCGCCAGATCGGCGAGGGACTGCGAAGCCACGTCAACCTCGCCTACGAAGGGGATCAGTAGCTTTGCGTCACTGGAGACAGTGTATTCGCCACCAATCGCCGTCCATTCCTTATACTCGCTTTTTGCCGGCTGCCACTCCAGTACCTTAATGCTCAGCCTGTCGAGTGCCTCCACCGCATCGTAGCCCTCCTGCGCACATGCGGCGGAGGACAGTGCGCCGAAGATGGCCAAGGCCGAAATAAGGACGGGTAGCTTGAACATTGCGTGTCCCTTGATAGCCAAAAGAATGTGGCCGACAATCCGTATCATCGTACCAACAAGAGCTCTAGCATACGGACCACTCGACGTACGAATCGGCAGGGCTTCTCGCCTGAACAGGCTATTCTGCTTACCGACAGACGGAATCCATCGCCACGCGCGGACGCTTTGGGGTGGGCATTTTTTGAACCAGCAAATTTTTGGCTTGTTCGCAAAAACCAATCCACGTACATTGCAGCGCAGCATAAACGTATCGTAGGTAAGCGTGCATGGTAATGGCGATCAAGATCAATGAGCGCCAGCTTCCAGACAGCGCCTGGTTCCTTTCCGCATTTTCGAGTTCTTGGATCTGATGTTTGGTCGCAAGGTAGCTGGCGCCGCGGCACTCATCGGGATTTTTCAGCTTTTTGCAAAATCCATGGACCTTTTGTCTTTGGTGGTGTTGGCGCGCGTACTGACCCCCGCAGATTTCGGTCTCGTTGCCATTGCGGTTTCCGTGTTGTTGGTGGCCAATGCAAGCACCGAACTACCGGTCGTCGACGTTTTGGTGCAACGGCCCGAGATAACAAAGGACGATGTTGATACGGCTTTCACGCTGACAGCACTGCGCGGCTTGCTCGTTTCGATCGTCATCGTGGCGTTAAGTTGGCCGATGGCTTGGTTCTATGAAGATGACAGACTGATCCTCATCCTGTGCGTCATCGCATTGGCACCATTGGCACAAGGGCTCGCGAGCCCGGCGATGGTCTATTTCATTCGGCGGATCGAGTACGGCCCCACAGCCCGGGCAGCATTGATTGGCAAGATCTGCAGCATCATTCTGTCGCTTTTAATCGCATTGTGGTCAGGCTCCTATTGGGCATTGATCATCGGATTGATCTCTCTGCAGCTGACGACAACGCTATGCACACATATATTTGCGCCCTGGCGACCCAGGCTGAGACTAAAGGGTGCGCGCGCTATCCTTGGATTTGCCGGGTGGGTAACCCTCGCGCGCATCATTTCAACATTGAGCTTGCAGGCGGATCGTCTTCTGGTTGGACGAGTGCTCGGAAAAGCGTCTTTGGGATTTTACTCGATGGCCAGCGACATTGCTTCGCTGGCCACTTACGCGATTGCAGGACCTATTATGGAGCCGGTGTTTTCCGGTTTTTCTCGAATTTCTGACGATATTTCGCGCCTTCGTCGGGCTTACATGAAAAGCCAGCAAACAATGATCATGGTCGTTCTGCCGTTTGGGGTAGGACTTGCCGCGATCGCCGACAATCTAATCCCATTGATCATGGGTAACCGATGGGAAGCAACGGTGCCAATCATCCGTTGGCTGGCACCGGTTATTGCGCTGCAAATGATGAGCGTTCCGGTGCAAGCGGTGAGTATGGCCCTCGGATTACCGAAAACACTTGCCCTCCGAGAGGGAATAGGCCTTGCAATCCGGCTTCCGGCCACTTTGCTAGCGGCGGTGTACTTCGGCCTAATCGGGGCGGCGGTGGCAAGATCCCTGACCGGACTGGTGATCATTTTGATAAACCTCGCAATTGTCCGCGGCATCATAGGCCTGACGGTGCGAGCTCAACTCTTGAACGGCTGGCGGAGCATCACCAGCGCGGGTTTTATGGCGGCCGTGCTCATCGGGATCGACGTGCTGCTTCGTAATGAGCAGCAGTCAGCGGCCGTGATTCTGGCCATCCAGATTCCGGCCGGCGGGGTGGCATATGTCGCCACGCATTGTGCATTATGGCTCGCTCGCGGCCGGCCAGATGGGGCTGAGCGGTTCGTTTTCGATATTCTTTTCCGGCGAAAGGGCCTGTACGCATAATGCGTTCGAGCTGGAACTGCTTAATGAAAGAAGAATGAAATGGTCACTCGCGTAGGTCTACTGACACTTCCTCTCCACAGCAATTACGGTGGAATCGTTCAGGTCGTCGCGCTCTACCAGTTTCTCGCGGACAATGGGAAAATGCCGTTGTTTCTGCGCAAAAAGCCGATCAGGCCCATGCTACAGCGACTGGTGGCGGAAGTCCTCTGGAGACTTCCTGGCCAGAACATTGGCGGGGCGCGTAACATGGAACGTCAGCGTGCAGTGCATTATCCGTTTATCGATCGGTTCATGCCTAACGCAACAAAGTCTCTCCGCACTTCTCGGGATTTCGGGCGGGCTGCGCAGCAACATCAGCTCGAAGCTGTTGTCGTCGGCAGCGATCAGGTCTGGCGACTTGATTACCATGGGGACGCTTCGCCGATGACTTATTTTCTCGAGTTCGTCGATCCGGCTGCCGTACGCAGAATTTCCTATGCTGCTTCCTTCGGGCGAAGCTCCTGGTCTTTTCCAGATCATACCGAGACAACAAGGCGACTTCTTTCACGCTTTCATGCCGTCTCTGTGCGAGAGAAGTCAGGTGTCGATATCTGCAGAGAAGCTCTGGGTCGGCCTGACGCCCAAGTTATGCTGGATCCTACGCTTCTCGTTGATCCGGCGTTCTATGAAAAGGCAGTTGCTCCTGGCGTAGCATTCACCCAACGGACGGTCCTGAAATACGTTTTGGATCAAAGCGAGACGGTACAGAGTGTCACAGCCTCTGTGATGAAGGGATTGGGAGGCGCCAACGCTGCTATCCGATCAATCTCACCAAACGACCAAGCCAAGCCAGTAGACATTCCTCATTGGTTACAGGCTTTTCGTGACGCTGAATTTATTATAACTGACTCATTTCATGGGACGATTTTTGCGATACTTTTTCAAAAGCCGTTTGTTACCGTGCCGAACCATGAGCGTGGCCTGGATCGTTTTATAACGCTCTTAGATTGCCTGGGCTTGAGCAATCGTCTGCTGACCAAGAATGAACTTGACAAGGTCGAGACAGTCTTAGCTGCAAACATCGATTATGACGCGGTTAAGGGCCGCCTCGAACACTTACGGGTCCAATCGGCCAACTTCCTTCTCGCGGCCTTGGCGTGAGCCAAACGAAAATTCCTTCTTGTTGGCCTGATCCCATTAAAGTAGTATTTTCGCCTTCAAGCATCATCTTAGTAAGAAGGCCCGACGGATATGGGTCATGGATCGCTTCGATAGCGACGACGCTTTGAGGACCAACTTATAGAGCAGAATGTAAGGAGCCATTTTTTTCTCATATTGCTTGTACGTTCCCCCTGCAGCACGCACCTCGGCAAATACTCGAGCTGAGTTTTGAGCAATCTTCCAACGCATATCGTAGATCGCTCGCCGAGCTATATCCGGCGCTAAGGCCGGCTTGACACGTTTTACAGGCATCCAGCGCCCCGAATCCCGGCGACGTGCGAGACGGTGTGCCAAGCCCTCGCGGCGGTGCCGTATCCCAGAAGCCTGACTTTGAATCACGTCTGAAACGCTTATAGCATCGAGAGTCACATCACCGCGAGCAGCACCTTCCTTAAGAATACGGTCGAGATCCCCGTTTCTGGTCACTACTACATTCGTGCCTCGATAATCCGAGACAAAGCCAGGAAGCCAAGCGTCACCGACCACTAGATCCGAACATTCCGCCAAAACATCGTCGCAGAATTCGCAAGCTTGGTTTTTAAACTGACCCTCACCCCAATCCTTACCCCGGACCTCGCTCATCGGCCATGGCCCCTTTAACGTATCGGGCTCCTCAGCAGTACGGAATGTAAAACCGTATTCAGATGCTTTACGTCCCTTTATTTTGTATCGAAAGTTCAGATCAACAAGGGGAGCATTGTTGCCACCCTTCTGCCATGCTAGATAGTCTGCAAAGTATTTGCTTTTTAGATGTCCGCAGACAAGCCCTATACAATATGGAATTGACTCTCGGGAAATAATTCCCGCACCTTGCATAACCCTAATACTTTTGATAAAGCACGGCAAGCCAATTACAAGGTACCTTTTAGGGGATTTTCTTAATGTCTCCAGAACGGTCGACATCTCAATGGGGTAATAACGTGACTTTGCACCCTCCATTACCTCGTCAGGGGTGCACGAGATTGCATAACCGTACATAGGAGCATCTGGAACATCATTAGCCATGGGCTTAACATGCAATACTGCATCAACGATACCACGGTTCAAGAGTTCAACTGCCAGCCAACTAACAAGCCCTCCCGAACCGCCGCTATCACGGTAGCTTCCTTGGGTCACGAACGATGCATAAGTGGATAGATACTTCCCAATCTGAACATTGCTCGGCAGATCGGGAAATAAGTCCTCCGCAATTTCGCTTTCGTTCTCGGACGATCCCGTCATCGGACAGATGTGTGAGGCGTCAATGAGCGAATTGTTTGTTAAACGTTGAGCCTCAAAATGTCCGGCAAATGACATGCCGATCTTGAACTCATCCGGGTATGCGAACGCGCAGGCGCCGCATCCAATACAATTTCCGGAGAGAATTGCATTATCAATTTCATACATTAACTTACTTTCGTGCATGATTTGCCAATTCGGCTATATCATTCCATGCCATCGGACGCCTAAGATCGAAACGCCTTAGCAGAGTGTGGCGAATAGAACTGGAAATATGCCAAAGTGCAAGCCCCTTACTCATCGGGGTTCTGCGTAAGCTGCATAATATAGGAAGTGACTTGGCTGCAATATTAAGACGACTTGAAATTAGATTGCCGTCCAGACCAATCGCCGCGTAGGGGATACCGCCGCCGAATGTCGTTCCGAAACGAGCCGTCACTTCTCTGATGATCGGATCATAACTATTTCCATCGAAGCCTTGAAGGTGCATCTGCAATCCAACCGGCTTTGTATGTCGAACGGATATGGTGTCGATGATTGCAGAACGAAACCAAGGAACGTCGAATATCCGACACCATATTGTATCAATTCCAGTCTCATAGCCAGAATCGAATAGTGGGATAAGCTCTTTCAATTGAGAGGAAGAGAAGAATGGGCACATCATTTCGATATAGTTCAGGTATCTTAACGTAAAGTTTGGCTGCTTAAGGACGCAAGCATACGAAAAATAGCTATCCCAACTCAAGCTTGGTTGCCAAATATCCAGACGATGCTTAATGCCAATCTCGAAGAGCGCATTAATTGCTGCAGCATTCGTCTCGATGTCATCATCTATTAACGCAATATAGCGATAGCGGTCAAAGATTTCAGGATTCTGTTTAAACAACGCTGAATATCCCGCCACTTTCCTACCCGGAAGGGAAATGTAAGAGGCTCGAGGATGCTCTATGCGCGGCGCTGTGTCTTGATACGCCGTCACCAAAATATCAAAATCCACGCAATCCGAAGGCGCCAACCAACTCGGATGCAACGAATTCGCCCCGGCGCGCACGATTACTAGATTTTCACACGAGCGATTCATAGAACGCTCTCCCTTCGAACCATATTCAGGAAGGCGTTTTCACACACGAGAAACATCTCAGCTTCGTTTGGCGCCCTTTTATCCAGAGATTGATTTTTTAAGCGCTCCACCTCGAAACTTTCGAAGCGCCTTTGGAAACGCAGGACTCCAAGCATTGGATGAGCGGAGTCATTTGCGCAACCCGTGATCAGACCATTAAACGGCTGCCGCTTCATAATGAAACTACCGAACCGGGCGGGGCAGCGCGTTGCATCATGTGTCGGCGTCGGAACTCGTAGCTAAGCCCTCCTGCACCGATCGCCATCATCAACCCATATCGCAGAGCACCCTGCGCTCCAAAATCAGCTGTCGTTCCAATCAAGAGTTGGACTACGAACGACGGCGCGAGTCCGTAGCGCAGTCCGCTCTGGATCACCGCCCCCTCACGATCGGCAGGATCGGAACGACGGAGCAGCGACTGCAACACGAAGGCGTAGAAGAGGATTCCGCCCAGGAGGCCGACGCTGCTGAAGGTTGCGACCAGAACGTTCGAAGCCCGTGTCGCCCCCAGGCCAACGCCAAATCCATAGCTAGCCCACAGGGCTTCCAGCGAAACGGCCGTCCACATGTTCCGCTCGACGAAGGAAGATGTCTCCGATTTCTTGAAGACCATCTCGTCGACAGCCCCGATGACCTTATCGAGCACCGTCGGCTCGAACAGCAGCAGAAGCGCGACCAGCGCCGTGCCGGTGACAACCAGGGAGAACTCGATACCAAGATAGCGTCGGCGCAACGGATTATACTGCCGATCGACCGCTCGCATGAGCCACTCGATGGTCGCCATGAACAGGAACACGGCAAGACCGACATAAGCCGCCGAGGACGTCGAGATGTAAGAGAGCACCAGAAGCATTCCGAGCAGGGGCGGAACGCAGACGTCGCGTATCCGCTGATCTGTCATCCCACGGCGAAGGAAGTACAGCAGGCAGATGTAGGAGATGCACAGGCTGCCGAATGAGGAGGCCTCCGGCATCAGGCCGACGACACGCTTTCCGCCCAGAAGTTCTGCATCCACCAGCAGAGCATAGCTCGCCGTTCGAAACACATCGAGGAAGGGCCCGATGGGAATGAACTGAGAGGCATAGTCGATGAGACCCGTCATCACCGCCACGAAGGCGCCGAACACGAGTGCGTTCAACAGTGTCTGCCGCCGTTCTGGAGATCTGAGCGTCTGTGCAAACGCGAAAGTGATCAGCACGGAGATTGTCAGATATGCCAGTTGGGAAATGTTCTGAATGGAAGGAGCGAGGGGAGATTGACCCGCCTCGGTCACTTTCAGGCTGACGACCATGATCCGGCCGGCAAACAAAGAAGGCGCGAAGATCGTCACTACGACGGCGACGACCCAAAATGCCGACAGAAGCGCGCCCCGCCGGAAGCTGAGCGCGGTAGCGAGTGCAATACGCGCACGTTGCGTATTGGCAAAGGCCTTCGCAACGATCAACACGCCGGTCATCGTCCCTGGAGCGAATGTCAGGCCGCCGGTCACCTCCGTCGGGATAACGGCGAGCGCGCCGAAAGACAGTGAAGCTGTGAACAGATAGATCAGAATGGGCCGCACGGAAATTAGGCCCCAAAGGGCAAGCGACCAGTAAATGACTAGCGGAATGGCTACCAAGGGTCCGCCCTCCTGGCGACCGAGTCCGACCGAGGCCACAGAACGCTGGCACGCGTAAGAATCGTCACTGAGCTCGGGTCCAGGAAACGTTCATTCTCGACCTCTTTAAACGCAGCAACAATTTGCGGCCGCACTCGATCTTTCTATCGCGGCGCAATATGCCACTACCCCAGTTCAGTTCCTTCTGCAAAGCCAATTGGATCAAAGGGGATTGGTCGGCTTAGCGAGCAGGCCGCCTCTGTATGCTCCGTGCAACGGCTAGATCGCTAACGGCGACCAATAAAGCACAGTACCATAGCCAGCTAGCATTCTCGGCCGACGTGTCTGGTGTTGACCAGTGCGCGGATCAGCACTTGACATCATTCACTGAGCATATCAAAGATCTTTTCGATTACATGCGCAACACCACAAAATTAATCAAATTTGAGAAATCCGCTCATGAGCAGAAATCTTTCGCTATATCTAGATTTTCTTAGATTGACAGCCGCATTGGCCGTTTTGATTGCCCATGCTCAGGGATATATCTTACCTGTTATTCCGAATTTAATCGCAGCACACGCCGACGAGGGCGTTGCTGTGTTCTTTGTCCTTTCAGGCTTCGTCATTCGTTACGTATTGGTATCGAAGGAGACGCGCTGGCAGTCTTACGTGCTGGCACGTGCTAGTCGAATATTTTCCGTTGTAATAATCGCTTTGGTTGCAACATACATTATCGACATGATCGGCTTGCTCATCAATCCTGAGCTATACCACAGCATTATTTTCTTCAATGACAATTATTTTGGCGCACTTATTAGAGCACTTACGTTTACCAACGAACTATGGCTGCACCAGTCAGTCTTCGGCAGCAATCAGGCCTACTGGTCGCTTGGATTTGAAGTTCCCTATTACGTGCTCCTCGGCCTGGTGTTCTTTCTTCCGCTTCGCCTCGCCCCCCTCGCTGTGCTGGCTTGGGCTGCGGTATTCGGCCCAAGAATTCTTTGCTTCCTGCCATTGTGGTTGCTTGGCGCTTTGACCTTCGACCTTGTTGCCTCCAACGCACTACGCACGCGCAAAGCCGGCATGGCGATTTTCACCCTGTCGATCCTGTCATATTTCGTCATGCGCTTTGCCTTCAACGACTATAAGTTACCAATCACCTCATGGCCGAAACCAGAGGAGTTGGCTCTTTCGTTCTTGTACTATTTTGGAATAGCCTGTGTTGCGTCTGCGAACATCTTTGGGTTCAGCCGGCTCTTTCTCAAGGGAGACTGGTCTGCTTCGCGCAATGCGGCAATGGTTCGCTGGCTGGCCGGCGGCAGCTTTACGCTGTACATCGTCCATCAGCCGCTGTTGACGTTGACCGAGGCGATTTTTCCGTCGATTGGCGCCAACCCGGCCCTAGGCTTTACTGCCCTGCTGGCCATCGTCCTGATATGCTACGCTCTTGCTGAACTTGGAGAGCGCCGGAAGGGTTTCTACAAGAATGCAATCCTTCAAGCGGTTGCCTATTTGCGTCTGTTAGCTAGGAAGGCCAAGATTGCTGCCCATCACTTGTAGTTGTGGGAAGAAGTCCAACGACGTAAGGTTTTTCGGTATCGTCGTTTTAATTCCTTTGATAAGACTAGCACGCTGAATTTTTAAATGAGCGGGAGCGCGCACCGAGTGTTAGTTGTCGCCTACCCCGTGAAGCTAGCCCATTAGCATTCTAAAGCGGAATTGGCCTGCCCCATTAGGTGGTCCGGTTCAAATCTAATGCATTGTGGGCTTGTCGACCACGTTTGAGGTGGCCGGCGAAGCGGGTTGGGTTGGCGCAGCCGGCCACAGCACGGCGTTGGGTGCGGGCGGGCGGTAGCCGAGCGAGGAGTGCGGGCGCCGGGTGTTGTAGTGCTGACGCCAGCCCTCGATTATGATCCGCGCTTCGGCAAGGCTGTAGAACAGTTCGCCGTTCAGAAGCTCGTCCCGGAGCTTGGAGTTGAAGCTCTCGCAGTAGCCGTTTTTTAAGGGCTGCCCGGCTCGATGAAGGCGGTCTTGGCGCCGACCGCTGTGATCCATTCCCGCACCGCCTTTGCGACGAACTCCGGGCCATTGTCCGACCGAACATGCCCGGGCACACCGCGCAGGATGAAGAGGTCGGACAGGACGTCAATGACGTCCGTGGATTTGAGCTTCCGGTCGATCCTGATCGCGATGCATTCCCGGGTAAACTCGTCGATGACATTTAGCATTCGGAACTTCTGCCCGTTATGGGTGCGATCCTCGACGAAGTCATAGGACCAGACATGGTTGGGATATTCCGGTCGCAGCCGGACGCGGGAACCGTCGTTCAGCCAGAGCCGGGCTCGCTTCGGTTGCCGGGCCGGCACCTTGAGGCCCTCCTGGCGCCAGATCCGCTCGACGCGCTTCAGGTTGACCAACCAGCCCGCCTCTTGCAGCAGTGCCGTGATCCGTCGGTATCCGTAACGGCCATACCGCGTGGCAAGCTCAATGATGTCCGCTGTCAGTGCCGCGTCGTCGAGACGGCCCCTCGGGACCTTGCGCTGCGTCGATCGATTCTGCCCCAGAACCCGACACGCCAACCGCTCCGACACGCCGAACTTCATCACGGCGTGGTCAATGCATTGGCGACGGCGGGCGGGGCTCACCAGTTTCCCAAGGCGGCTTCCTTCAGGATCAGCTTCTCGAGGGTGAGATCGGAGACCGCCTTGCGCAGCCGCTCGTTCTCTTTCTCCAATTCCTTCAGTCGCTTCACCTGGTCGGACTTCAGCCCGCCAAATTCCTTGCGCCATCGATAGTAGGTGAAAGGCGTCACGCTGATCGTGCGGATCGCCTCCGACACCGATCGAGGTCGTGTCCCAGGACGTGGTGTAGGAAGCGGCCCCTGAGGAGTTGGCCATCACCGATCTTCGGTTAGGGTTCGCATGCGAACTCGAACCTTGAGCTAAAGATGGCGATGACCGATCCGAAGATCGGCCCTTCTGGATCTGATTGAGCAAGAGGCAGATACCGATCTGGTGCGCGAGATGCTGGCCTTTTCCGCCGGGCGCATGATGGATCTGGAGATTGAGGCCCGGACGGGAGCGACGGCGGGAACTCGCTCGCCGGACCGACAGAACCACCGCAACGGTTATCGAGAAAGACCCTGGGACACGCGGGCTGGGCGGATCGACCTCGCGATCCCGAAGCTGCGAAAGGGAAGCTACTTCCCGAGCTTCCTGGAACCACGCCGGACGGCCGAGAAGGCCTTGGCTGCGGTGATACAGGAAGCCTACGTCCACGGCGTCTCGACCCGCTCGGTCGACGACCTGGTGAAGGCAATGGGCGCCGGCGGGGTATCCAAGAGCGAGGTGAGCCGCCTGGTCTGCGAGATCGACGAGCGCGTAAACGCCTTCCTCTCTCACCCATCGAAGGCGAGTGGCCCTATTTGTGGATCGACGCCACCTACGTGGAGGAGCGCCAGGGCGGAAGCATCGTCTCGACCGCCGTCATAGTGGCCGTTGCCGTCAACACGGACGGACGACGCGAGGTGCTGGGTGTCGCGACCGGCCCTTCCGAGGCTGAGGTCTTCTGGAAGAGCTTCCTGCGCTCGCTGGCGGACCGGGGTCTTCGCGGCGTGAAGCTCGTCGTTGCCGACGATCACAAGGGCCTGAGGGCGGCTGCGTCCAAGGTCTTTGCCGCCACGCACCAGCGCTGTCGGGTGCACTGGTTCCGGAACGCGCTTGCTCATGTCGGCCCTAAACAGCGGCCCGCCGTCACCGCCATGCTGAAGACAATCTTTGTCCAGGAAACGCAGGAAGTGGCACGCCGCCAATGGCGGGACGTCGCCGATGCGTTGCGTGAGAAGTTCGAGAAGCTTGCCGCGATGATGGATGGATCGTGCGACGAGGTCCTGGCTTACATGGCGTTCCCGCGTGAGCACTGGCCCCAGATCGCATCCACGAATCCGATCGAGCGGGTCAACCGGGAGATCAAGCGCCGTGCCGATGTCGTCGGCATCTTTCCCAACGATGCCGCCGTCGTGCGCCTCGTCGGCGCGCTCATGCTGGAGACCAACGACGAATGGGCCGTCTCGCGTCGTTACATGACGCTGGAAACCCTCGGCGTCGTGAGCGATAATCCCCTCGTCAGACTGCCAGTCCTGGCCGCCTGACAAAATAACTCGACCCTGCCGAGATCGGTGTTCCTACACCACGTCCCGGGACACGACCCCGATCGACCCTGTGACAACAGCACGTCGACCTGCCTCAGCTTGGCGACGATCTCTTCAGGTTGGTGCTTCTTCTGCGGCATTTCTGGCATCCTCCAAAGGCTTGAAAGCCTACTTCACGGAGGACCACTTTTCAGGGGGCAGACCAGAATGACGTGCGGTTGCTCTGAGCTTTAGACCTCAATTAAATAGCGGCTTTGGTCAGTGAGACGGCAGACAAGGTTTTGCCGATGGGTCGCACAGAGCGTCGCGATGGGAGAGGGATCGGGTCCGTTCGCGACCGAAAGATTTTGCCACGTAGGCCCTGAAATTCAAGGGAATTTGCGAGCTATCCCGCCATCTCCGGACGCCATGTTCGCTGCGGATTCCTCCAGTCGATCCCGTCGAGCAGGCAGGCGAGATCCGTGTGTGTTCGAGCCACGACGCCGTCCTTGGCCGAAGGCCAGACGAAGCGTCCGCGCTCCAGCCTCTTGGCGTAAAGCGACAGCCCGACCCCGTCATGCCAGAGGATCTTCACCAGCGATCCGCTGCGCCCGCGAAAGACGAAGAGATCGCTACCATTCGGATCGCGCTTCAGCCCCTCCTGGACGAGGAGCGACAGACCCTGAATTCCCCGCCGCATGTCGGTGTGGCCCATCGCGATCCACACCCGCGCCCGCGACGGGATATCGCAACGCCTTTAGGACCGCAGCCGCCAGCGCCGGCGGCGTCGAGGCGGCAATCCGCATCCGACTGCCGCCCGGCAGGTCCACCACGATTGCCGTGTCATCGGCGGCCGCAAAGAGGGCGGACATCGCCCCAGGGGCCATCACAACCGGAACGAAGGCCGGCTCCGGCTTTGTGGCAGGCTGCTCGGTGCGAAAGCTGCGCAGTCACGACCTTAACTGCGAGCGAGAGATCCCGTGCCGCCTTGCCGTCGCCGACACCAGACGCGGTGCCCACTGGCTCTCCATCACGAACCGGAGCTTCTCGTCTTCGCTCCACGGCGACGACGACCCGTCTCCACGATCTCCAAACGCTCGAAGGCACTGTGCTTATGGACGTCCATACGCGGAGTCTCTTACCGCGCCGGTCAGTTCGAAAGGCGGTTTGAACCGTAGGCGTACGAAATTCCTGCATACTCAATCATAGATAGGGCGACATTAAGCCTCGTTGGCTTCGTCGGCTCGCGCCGAACAAGCACCTTGTGGGTAAAGCTTTGTAAGTCGGTTCTAGGCGGAGCGCGTCGATTCAAGCGGTTTCGCGTCGATCACGAAAGTCCGGAGCGGCACCAGTGCTAGCACTATCAGACCATAGACCACTGTGCCCGCGGCGATCTTTGCGGCCAGCAATGGGGCCGGTGTTAGGGATTGGCCAAACATTCGGGATACGAGCAGAACAGCAGCAATCAAAGCCGCGCTGCCAATCAGCGCGGGATAGGCGCCTTTGGCAATACGAAGAGGCGAAATGCCGCCGTAGCGAGTTTGTATCCACAAAACGACGGGCAGCAAAGCCGCCGCGAGCACCGCTTGCCCGACCGCTATCCAGAAGACGCCAAAGGACGCGCAGAGCAGAAGGACGATGATCGCGCTCATCGTATAGGCTGCCGACAGCTTCGGCACGATCGCGATCTGCCCGTTCGAAACGAGAAGCGGCTCCGTCGCGATATTGAGGAGTGAACACAGACCCGCGATGCTGAAGGCAAACAGCAGCGGCGCGGCGTCAATCCACTCAACACCGAGGAAGATGAGAATGACGTCCTGCGAAGTGATCGCAAGTCCGACAAACAGAGGCATCACCAGGAGGATCGTCGCAATGATCAGCTGGTTCATCTTCTCCGGGCCGTCCGGGCGCTGCAGGATCGACCAGGCGAGAAGCCGAAACGGCTCATTGATGACCTCGGCCATTGCCCCCGCCAAACGCCCCGACGCGCGAAACAATCCGGCGCTTGCTGGACCAGTGAAGATTCCGATGGCGAACAAGGCGACATTGTCATGCGCAAAACTGATCAGCCGCGTGACTAGTATCCGCGCCGAAAACTTCAGCGCCTCCTGCCTTTCGTCGTGCTGTGGGCTTTGAAGCGCAAACCAGCGGGAGGCCATCAGCGATCCAGCGAAGGTGATGCCGGTCGTCGCGATCTTCGCGGTGACGAGGCCGAATAGTCCGCCTCCCGCAATGAGGACGGTTAGGGCCGCGGCAAAGCCCAGCACCTCGCCGGCGATCTGGGCACGGCCAAGCGCCGCGAAATTATTGCGGCGAACCAGAATTCCCGATTGTACAGCGCATAGCGTCGTCAGGAACGATCCGATCGATAGCAGGCCCATGATAAGGCCGAGATCGGGTCGGCCTGAGCTCTGCTCGACAATCACGGCGAGGATCAGCCCGACACCCAACATGGCAAGCCCGCTGGCGAAGGCCAGAAAATGCGTTTGCGCCAACCTGTCGGAGCTGTCGGCCACCATGATGAACTCGCGCCAGCCTGCTTCTGCAAGCCGGGACAGACCGACACCAATTGCGGACAAGAGCGCAAATGTACCGAAGTCAGCCGGGGCGACGAAGCGCGCGGCGACGATGATGATGACGAATTGCGAAATCTGCGAGCAGAACCGCGCCGCGGCCAGCCAGCTGCCATTCGCCAGGCCCACCGAGACTTCCTGCACTGGGACTTCAAGCCCATAAGAGGCTTCTTCCACGGGATGATCGCTTCCCGTATGGCTCATGAGAGTCGATATTGCGCAGGACAGATGAGGGCAGCAGCGATGGACATACGGTTCGGCTTCTGACCTTTCGAGACGCGACCATTCTAAGCGCGATCTCAGTTTTTGCCACTTCAAGTTTTGGCGATCAACAAGCTATATCATAAAATGATACAGGAACGTTAAAAAATCTGCCGTGAACGACTGCCGCCTCAACAGTCACTCCATCTTATTTCAACCAGTATTGCAAAGCCAATCACCTGTTGATCTTAGATGTTATTATTTTTTCTGGGATATTTTAGTTTTAACCGTATTAATTTGGCGTATTTGTTATAGATTTTTTATTGTTAATTTTTGGTGCGACGTATTTTTAGTTATTTTCTAAAATATCAGTTATATTTCTATTTTTTTTATAATTCATTGGTTTTTTATTGAAAATTCTTTTTTTTCATACTTTGAGGCATTTTTGTTTTAATTGAAACGGTTTCTGTTCTTTTATAGAGTATTTTGAGTGGCTTCGAGGAGCAAGCCTCGACCGCTACATCACGGGAACGCGACTAATTAAAGTAGTTATTTGTTCAGCGAGCTTTATAAGCCCGAAACAGCGGAAATTTACTACACGCCCTCCCAACCTCGGCTGACCACCCGTGGAAAGCGCGTCAGCCGCCCGAAGCATAAGGGCTGAACGATCTAGCGGGTCGCAGCGGCACACCGAGCGCTGCTGGCGAGCTCGCGCTGGAGCTATTGCCACGTTCTTTTAAAATACGACGGAAGACGTAACCAGCGACAGCCATCAGGCCAGGTATTGCGATGCCAGGGGATCGTAAAGCTTGACCTTGGCGGCAGGCACATTGGTCAAGACAACCCCCAGCAGCTTTCCGTTGATCTCGGCACTGGACCGGCTCAGTTT
This sequence comes from Mesocryomonas fontinalis, assembly GCF_055730125.2. Classification (NCBI taxonomy): domain Bacteria; kingdom Pseudomonadati; phylum Pseudomonadota; class Alphaproteobacteria; order Hyphomicrobiales; family Aurantimonadaceae; genus Mesocryomonas; species Mesocryomonas fontinalis. The sequence goes on from NZ_JBUZWG020000014.1 coordinate 16,653, forward strand.
CTGAAGAAATGACACCGGCGTGCTCCCCCAGCCGACCACACAGACGAATGCATCAAACCATCCAGCAAGTGCGCGCGCCTCAGAAATAGGACTGGCCTGCGACAGGTCGGTGACAACGAGATCGAAGGCGTTGTGCCAGTCAGGCAAGCGATCGCTTGCAGCTTGCTGCTTAACGCCACTCAGCCCCCGGCCAGTCGCGATCGGCAAGAAGGCCAAACCGGCCTCGAGCTTGACGACAGCCCTTTCGAAAGCCACCGATCCCGCCAGAACATCCTGAAGGCTCGGTGCGCCTTCCAGTGAGAATGTCTTGGTCAGGCCGCCGTCCTGGGTATCGCCATCGACCAACAGGACGCGCAATCCGCCCGCCGCTTCGCGACGTGCGTAGGCGAGCGCGAGCTGTGACCGCTCCAGGGAGGGCTGAACGGAGACAAATCCAAGGGAGCGGCTCCGACCGCGGTGTCGAATGTCCATCGCTATGCGAATGGCCTTGAGGCTTGGCTCGAAACGATCCTGCCCATATGTCGGCGTGACGCGGCGCCAGATCCGCCGCCGCAGCCAAGAGGACTTACCGCCCCCCTTAACGTATCCAAGAAATCCAAATCCAGCGGACTCCACCTCGCTTGAGGAACGGAAGCTCGCATCCAGCAACTCTCGGGCAACTCCAATTCCGCCACCTACACCAATACCGAGCAACAGCGAGAGTGCCAGGATGATCTTTTTGTTGGGAAAGATCGGGTTCGACGGCAGATCAGGTTGCGAGATTAGGCGCCCGGTAGTTAGCGACAAGGTCTGTTGCTGCACAGCCTCCTGGTATCGGGCGAGATAATCCTGGTAAAGTGCGGTATAGGAGGTGGCTCGCTGCTCCAAGCCACGCAGCTGAACCTGCAGCGTATTGTCGACCTGCGATTGCGCCGTTGCGGATTTAACTGAATTCAGGATCGAGTCCGCTTCCGATGTCGCGAGCTGTAGATCATTTCGATAGCCCCTAAGAATTCTCCTCGCCTCCTCCAAGACCAGCCCAGACAGCCTAGTGACTTCGCTCGCCAAAGCCTTCGCCTGCTCGTTTTCAGCCCCCCAGCGCGCCGTGACTTCGCGCTGGCGTTCACTGGCTTGCAGATAGTCGCTTCGGAGGGTCTTGATCGGAGCCGTTTCCGAGATGTCGGCAGATGAGGCGGCAATGCCAAGAATGGTCTCGGCATCGCCGCGATCCAGTGCATCCTCGAAAACCGAAACGCGGGCTGCCGCTTTGGTCATATTCGATCTCGCTGTTCCCAACTCCACATTGAGCCCAGAAAGTTGCTGATCGGAGACAAGACGACCGTCGGTCGAAACGAGGTTATTGTCCTTTCGAAACTTTTCCACCGCGGCATTTGCTTCGAGCGACTGATCCCGCAGCGTATCGATACGCCCCTCAAGCCAGCTTCCCGCATTGCGGGTCGCCTCGAAGCGCGCGCTCAGTTGGTCGGTCAGATAGGCGAGCCCGTAGGCCCGGGCAATCTTCTGGGCCACGACGGGATCGGGGTCGGACGCACCGATCTCGAGCACGAAGCTCTTTTCGACCTGATAGACCTTGACGCTTTTTTGAACGGCACTGACAACTTTGGGATCGATGTTCAGCTTCACCAGATCCTCGGCACTGACCGCATTTGCCCTCGGCAATGCGGCAGTCTCAAGGGGCACCTCGCCGCTCATTCGAAGGCGCTTCAAGCCGGGATCGTAGGTCAACTGAAGATCATTGATGACACGACGCGCAACAATGTCCGAACCCACAACGGCCAGTTGCGTGGCGATATATTCATCGGCACTGGACGGCGCGATTTCTCCTGAAATCTCTGTCAACAGTTTACTTCGGTCCTGATCGAGCAGGATACGAATGCTGGACGTATAGGTCGGCTCGGCAAAAAGTAGAAAAGCAATGGCCAGTGCCAGTCCGACGGCGCCGCCAAGCAACGCGGCTGGATAGCGGCGCCGAACTATGCCAAAGATCTTTCTGATATCAGCCTGCGGATCACCCACATCAAGCTCACTGAGCATGTTTTCGCCGCGGATGCCAACTGTACGATATTCCAAGCCTATCCCCTGATAGCTACCTCAGCTGGCTTGGCTTGCGGCGGTCGCCAGCCATGCTCACCACGAGTATTTAACTCTTTCGTTACGACAACAGATCTGACCAGTACATCACTATAAGTTTGCAAGACGAGTTGCGGACTTATATTTTCAAGATATATTCAGCTTATGCGCATTCAAATCGCGGATGCCCTAAATATGCGATTTTAAGCTCGACATGATTCATTTGCATTGCAGCATAGAAGGTCAAGCGATTCAAGAGAAAGCGACGGTACTGCACCGCGGCGACCATCATGACGATAGCATTTCGCGGTCTGGCGAAGCATGATATTCGGTGGCATAGTTAATCCTGCGGCCTATCGCGCCTGAGTGCGCAAGATCGACATCATACTGAAAATGTGTCTCAAACGGGTTTTAGCGCCTTAAACGCCCTGAAATTGCCGATAGACCGAACGACAAATGCCGTGTTAGGGCCTGACTTCGGCCGATCGATTCGTGATAGCTCGACCATATCAATGGGCGCATCAACGAATTGTGATGGTTATCACCGTGAGCGCAGGTCAGGACTGCTAGGCGAGGCGCAGCTGCAAGGGTCCATCCATTTTAGCCTTCATCTACGGCAGTGGGGGCGATCGCCGGCATGGCAAGACCTGACGGGAGGTGTGATACCGTCACTTCTCCAGAGAGACACATGGAGAGCTCCGTGCAGATTGACAGACGAACGCTATTGGGTGCCGGAGTTGCCGCGGCTGCGACAAGCGCGTTATCAACAACCACTGCTTTGGCCGCGGACGCCCGCAGATTGACACTGACATCACCAATCAAGACTGGCACGGTCACGGTCGATGCACACGGCTGCGTCGCCTACCCGGACACGATCGTCCCTGCCGGCAAAGTCATTGTTTTCGCCGGCACCTATGCCGGGACATTCAAAAACATCATGATCTCGGTGCCCGGTGTATCGCCGTGGGGCAGTGGTGTTCAGGACGGCAAAGGTGGCTGGACCTGCACGATGGATCTCAGCGAAGTACGAACTGGCCCGCTCAACTGCCGTGTTATAGCCTGGTATGACGATTGGGTTGAAAAGGCGGTCAACCTGGATTTTACGCTGCTGATCGACAATCCAGCCATCAAGCGCGCCGACCCACCGGTTCCCGCTGCTGCCGCCGGGATGCTGCAGGTTCTTGCGGATGATTTCGATGCGATGCCGGAAGATAGCCAGTGGGCGTTCGGCGTGCGGCCAGATGGTTCACAATGGGGATCAAATGCGCACTTCACGACAAAGGAGGGCAATCTCGACGAGGTCTTCCAAACCCCCATGCCATCCGTCCTACGCATACGTGCCGTTTACGATCCGAATTTCAAAGACCCGCAGAACTGGAGCCGCAAGTGGCGTTCCGGGATGCTCTGCACTGCATACGCTGATGGTCGCCCACCAGTTGCTGCATTTCGCAAAGGCTATGTCGAGATGCGGGCCATACTGCCCCTCGGCAAAGGCATGTGGCCGTCGATGTGGGCTTGTCAGTTAGGCGCGAGCGAGCGTGGCATGAAGACCAACCCAGGCACCGAGCTTGACCCGCTGGAGGGGTATTGTCAGACGCCTGATCCCGGCAAATACTACCTTAGCAGCGGCGCAATCGAGTGGACCGCCGCTGGCAAGACGGGCGAGATCGATGGCCCACGGTTTAAGAAGAGCTTCGACGCCACATCTGATTGGCATGTCTACGGCGCCGCGGTCGATGAGACTGAAATGACCGTCTACGTGGACGGGATTGTCACTCAGACTATCAAGCTCCCGAAGTCGACGTCCAACGATAAATTTTTTTGGATGTTCGATAATACTCTTGGCGGCGGCTGGCCGGTTGGGATACCGCCGGCTAAATATACTGACATGTGGATCGACTACATCCGCATTTACTCGGCAGATTGAACGGAGACGCGCTCGCGTCTCGGGGCTGCCTCAGATAAAAATATTGTCGGCGCGACAGCCTTGCCCGTCCGCCGCAGGCAGTTATAGTTGCGGCAAGGATTCCCTGCCGCAGTCGCATTAACACCAGGTATCGAACTCGCCGAGCTGATCGAGCGATACATCGGTTCCGACGCTGCGCATCGAGCGAACACCGACGAACAGCATCGCCATCGTGACAATTATGTGGGGTATGATCCAAAGCATTGGTCTATCTCTCCCGAACTCGATCATGAGGCGACACATGAAGCGGTCGCAAAAGTCCCACATGCAAATTGAGACGTCTCGTAAGATACGCTGAGATAGCTTGAGTGAAACTTAACTTCAGTTGCGCTGGTCTCTGCAACCTGAGCTTGGCCGAAGATTAATTTTTCGATTGCACCGCCAGGCGGATGAGGCAGACCGTCGAAGGGAATTGCCTACTCACCTTATTGTTGCGGTGACCAGTGATCGCCCTCCGGCACCCTCATTTGGCAATATAGTCTTGCGGTACCTGGTCCGGCGCTCGAACTCTTTCGTCTCTGCTGGTTACGCGGCTGAGACATATGACGGTGGTGGCGCCGAGATAGACCGCAAAAAACCCAGCCATCCCAGGAATTTGCAGCGAGAAGTCGACAAGGCTATGGAAGCTGACAAGCAAGACCGCACCAAAAGCTAGAACCGGCACGAACCGCAGCCGGTGGCGGCTGCGATAACCGGCATAGAGATTGGCGATTACGTGACCATAAAAAAGGATGAGCAACGGGACGAAAACGACGCCCAGTCCGAGCAATCCTTCGAGGTAGAAGTTGTGAGCCCGATCGAAGGCCGCGTAGATGCTGCCGCAGTCCGGCAGGCGGTAGCTGGGAAAGACATCCTGGAAGGTCCCAAAGCCTGTTCCAAACAGCCAGTTGTGCCGGGATGCGGTCCAGGTCGCTGCATAGACGCACAGTCTGTCGATATCCACCGACTGACGTTCCAATCGAAATAACGCCTGCGCACCGAAGAATATCGCCACAAAGAGAATGCCGACGATAACGAGGCCAGAAGTAGCCCAGCGGCGTATATCCCGCGGGGACCTTGCAGTGAAATCTCCATCGCAGTTGCGCAATGCGGACAGAAGCGGCGCGACAATGATCACGTAGGCCGCAACCGTCGAGAGCAGGGCGCCCCGCGAAATCGTCAGGAAAAGTGCGAGCAGGGTGATGATCAGGGCGATGAGAATTGCGACGGCGCGATTGCGGGTGGCTTTCGGCATCTCTCCCTGGACAAAGGCATATAGCGGCCGCCTAGAACCGCCTTGCGAAATCGTCAGGAAAAACCACGTCAGAATCACCAGGCTCGACACTCCGAGAAATGTCCCGGCGGTGTTTCGGTTGACGAAAACGCTCGTAACGTTGTCGATGTAGGCGCTCTTCTCGAAGAACAGAAGGCTGCGTGGTAGCAGGCTCACCTGAAGCAACCCGAAACAGGCGAAGGCGGTACCGAGCATTCCAAGCCAAGCGATCAGCCGTTGCGCGGCTCGACTGCTGTCGAACAACGCCAATGTCGCGGAATAGAGGAGGAATGGCGGCACCAGCGTGAAGAGCGCGAGACGGGTCGCCTCAGGATTTACGGAGGCAGCGCCAGAATGGCCGCCGAGGAGGCGGTTCGCATTGGCCCAGATCGGATGGTTGAAAGCACTGCCGGGCCAGGAAAACGCCTGCCACAGGATATAGCCCAACAGCGCTGCGATCAGGATTAAGCACAGGTAGAAGGAACGTGCGAGGATAGGTTTAGTGGGGGGGAAAGCACACGCGATGGCGGTCGCCAGTCCAATCGGCAGGCATGCCGCCAGCAGGGCGATCGGGATAGCGGAGCCTTTGAGAGCTACGAGCAAGAAGAGGCCGGCGCACAGACAGGAGCGGCCAAGCTTGTTCATCATCGCGAGGCCAAGGATTCGATGTCCGAATCGCTTTCGCCCGTCGATGATTGGTGCGGCATCCGGGATGGGCAAGGCCAGTTAGCGCCTTCGGTAAGAGAGGCCATCATTATACGATAGCAGGCGAACCCGGAAGGGGGCTTCCCATGTCCTGCAACCCAGTGAGCGTTGTACAACGCTCTGGCAGCCTATCTTCAATGTCAGCGCTCTCTAGCCTGCCACTTCATTGCCACAAGCCATTAAGGTAAAGCATGCATCAAGGGTAGAGTAGGAATAGAAGCCCTGACCATATCGAAGCACGGTTTCGTTCAGAGAACACGATGCGATCGCAGCGAGAAGAAAATCCAGAGTCCCCCCGGGTGGGAGCGTGGCCAGCTGTCGTCAAGGCTTCGGCCCCCTCTTCCGGCCGGCAGGTTGGTCAACGGCTTCCGCCGATCGCCTATATGGCTGGACGCTTTCTCGGCGTGACCGCTTTGGCAGCTGGCGCAGTGGGCCTGCTGCACGCGGCCCATACCACGGCTCCCGCTGTCAAAACGAAAGTTGCCCCGCCTTCGCAGTTACCCGTGGTGCAGAAGACTGCGCCCCTCCCACCGCCCTCGCCTCCCCTAATGATGGTGACCTATTATCCAAGGCTTCTTGCAGACCAAATGTCGCCCCAACTGGTTGAACTGGCCCGCTATGCCACGGTAGACCCGCAGCGCCTTTGCGACGCCATCTCGCCGGACGATGCCGCCGCCTGGACTGAAAGCGCGCTGTTCGAAGGAGAGTGGGAATGTATCGGCACGCCTAGTTCGACCGGAGCCTCCGGACAGCGCGTCTTTGCCATGGCACGCAGCCATGATCGAGAACTGGTTCAACTTGTTCGCTTCAAGATCAACGCTGCGACTGCCGCCGAGGCGAACTCCGCCAAGAAAGATCTCGAGCGACGGGTAGGCCGCTTGATGCAAGTCATGCGGTGGGCGTACCCATCTGCGCTGATCGACCTGCTTCGCACGCTGCAGCCGACGACGGTCGATGCCGTGGGAACCACGTTCCGGCTGACGCAAGAAAATTCAGGCGGCTGGAACTACAACCTTGTTGTTAATTTCCCTAAAACGGGCAGGCTGGTGCAAGCACGGGACTACCGAACGCTCCAACGCCCGCCGTCGCCCGGCATCAGTGACTACTGATTGACGACCACACTGTTGCGGGGATTGCGCGCATCGACCGGTCGCGACCTTACCTGACGCTGCGCCGGCCGCATTCTCGCATTGTAGTCCTGCATCCGAATGCTCCGCTCCAGGCGTCGTGCATTTCCTGTCGACGAACGTTTTTCATAGAGGACAGACCGGCTCCGGCCATTCGGCACCACGCGCGGCGCATCGTCAGAATTCTGGACCGTCTGCGCTGCTGCAGGAACGGCGGCAACCTCCAGGGAGAGAAGATTGGCAGCAAGAAGAGCCGCGATACAAATGCGCTTCATGTCGATTTCTCCGGCGGGGCGGGCAAAGTCTCTGCCCACGCTCTTAGCTTAAAGCGGCAGAAACGCTTTGGCTACCAGGAGCCGGAATGGCCTGCTGCCGATCTAATGGACACAAGGTTAGGCTAACTGAGCTCGCCTCTCGAAGTCCATTGGGCTGTGATATCAGAAGGTCGAGTGTGTGCATCGGATTTTAGAAGCGATCAATGTAGCCGAACACGTCCGCCTTCGCCTGATCGCACGTGCGATATGACTTCCGCGCTGTCCTCTCTACATCCAACGATGGGAAGAAGCTCGCCGTCGCCGCGTTGTCCCAGAGGTTGCCAGACCCGCTCATCGAGCAGGTGATACTAACGAGCGCTAATCAGAACCTGTGGGCCCAGTCCCGCATTCCGATGGATATGATTTTCCAAGGCTGATCGACGAGTTTTGTCCAGGCGTGGCAGCAATGGTCGACGATGTCGTTGTAGTCGGCGAAGACGCGGTTGGAGAGCTAGTTGTCGCGCATGAACTGCCAGATGTTCTCGACGGGGTTCAGTTCGGGCGAGTAGGGCGGCAGGAAGAGCAGCGAGATATTATGCGGGATGACAAGCTTGGGCGTGGTGTGCCAGCCGGCGCGGTCCAGAATGAGGACGGCATGGGCGCCGGGATCGACTGCCGCCGAGATCTCGGCCAGATGCTGGTTCATCGCGCTGGTGTCGCAGTAGGGCAGCACGAGGCCCGCGCCCTTGCCCTTCTTTGGACAGATCGCCCCGAAGATGTAGGCCCACATCGTGCGCTGGTCCTGGGGTGCCGAGGGCCGCGTGCCGCGACGGGCCCAGCGCCGGGTGATCTTATTCTTTTGCCCTATGCGAGCTTCGTCGGCCCACCAGAGCTCGATCTCTGTTCCCTTCGCGAGTTTGGCCTTGATGGCTGCCAATTCGGCGGGAAAGTCTTTTTGAAAGCTGTCACCGCGAACTCGTTCTGGGCATGATGGCGCGGGCGTGCCGAAAGCTTGGCAAAGCCCAGCGCCTTCAGCTCGCGCCCGATCGTCGTCTCATCCAGCGAGATGCGGAATTCCTCGAAGATCCACCGTGCCAGATCCTTGCGTCGCCAGCGCACGACGCCGTGGATTGCCGGGATGGGACCGCCCTCGACGATCTTCGAAAGAGCCTGGCGCTGCTCATCGTTCAGTTTTGGCCGATTGCCCTGGGCTTTGATATTGATGAGCCCGTCCGGCCCATGCGCGTTGAACCGCATGACCCAGTCGCGCACGATCTGAAGCGTGACGCTGCCGATCGTGGCCGCCTCTGTGCGAGAGCCGCCATCATAGATCGCCGCCAGCGCCAGAAGACGCCTGGCCTGGGCTGCATCCTTCGCTGCCCGCGCCAATCGGCGAAGGTCCGAACTTTTAAAATCAGTCCGAAGCGCAATCGGTATCGCCATGACAAACCTCCGTTCGCCACAGTGATTCAGATTCTAACGGATATGGGAATCCCCCACGAGTCAGTGTCCGCGCATGTTGGTATGACACCATTGTCGGCCAGAAGATCCTAGAACAACTCGCTGGTATTTTGGCTGCTCTGATCGGAATGATGCAGCAGGGTGTCTGGCTAGCCACGCCGCCAGATCGGCACCATCAAGGCAACGTTTGCGAGTTGGGTTGTCATGGCGCTGCTCATCGACCAGTCGACCACCATATGGCGAAGAGGTCGATCACGGCAGCGGCGTAGAGCCATCCTTCATCGGTCCAGATGCATGTAAAATCGGGGACCTCTCAGATCGAGATCAGGCGCTTGCCTAGGCCGCCGATACACCTCGCTCTCGCACCAGTTTCCCCGCATCAAACTTGAACCCGCGGCTGGACTTCCGTCGTTGCATTCATACTCTCCGGTTCCAGAAACACCTTATCTCGGTGTCCACGGAACCGGCAGCATGCAAGTGCGCGCAAGGCTGGTGCAGCAGCAGCGCCCACTCCGCGACGAGGCTGTCCCACTTGGACGAGGGGCCCCTCACCCGCTTGGCTTACTTGGTTTCTTCCGCCGCCCGGTTGTAGATGTCGTCGCCGCGAACGATATCATCCTCGCCAAGATAACTGCCGATCTGGATCTCGATTAGTTCCAGGGGTACTTTGCCCGGGTTCTCGAGCCGATGCCACTGCGTTGCCTGGATGTACAGGTTCTCGTTTTCACGGGCGAACCGGACCTCGTCGCCGACGGTCACCTTCGCCGTGCCCTTGACCACGATCCAGTGCTCGGAGCGGTGGTGGTGCATCTGCATCGAAAGTTGGCTGCCGGGCGTGACGTGCAGGACCTTGACCTGGAAGCGCGACTGCAGCGACAGCGTCTCGAAATAGCCCCAGGGCCGATAATTGCGGAGGTGCTGCTCATGCTCGCGCCGTCCGCTCTCCTTCAGCTTCTGGACGATGGTGCCAACCTCCTGCGAGCGGGAGCGATCGGCCACGAGGAGAGCGTCAGGCGTGTCGACGATGATGAGGTCGCTGACGCCGAGAGTGGCGACAAGCGAGCGGTCGGAATGGACGTAGGTATTTTTGGTGTCGACCAGCACGGCGTCGCTGTGGATGGCGTTGCCGTCCGCATCGAGCGACGAGGCCTCCCAGAGCGAGCCCCAGGAACCGACATCGCTCCAGCCGACCGTCAGCGGCAGCACGGCGGCGCGGTCCGTCCGCTCCATAACCGCATAGTCGACCGAGACCGATCGGGCCTTGGCAAAGCTGGGCGCGTCGAGACGGATGAAGTCGAGGTCGTGCACCGCGCCGTCGACCGACGCTCGGACCGCCGCTGAGATTTCCGGCTCAAGCCGGGCCAGTTCTTTGAGAAAGGTACCGCCGTGCAGCAGGAAGATGCCGCTGTTCCAAAGATACTCCCCGGTCGCAAGGTAGGCTTCCGCCGTGGCAGCATCCGGCTTCTCGGCAAAGCGACGCACGTCGGAGGCAGTACCATCGCCGATGGCCGCGCCAGCCTGGATGTAACCGTAGCCGGTGTTCGGCTCCGTCGGGGTAATGCCGAACAAAACCAGTCTACCCTGACGGGCGACCTCTGCAGCGGCCTCGACCCCCGCGACAAAACCCGCAACATCCGCGATCAGATGGTCCGACGGCATGACGCACAAAATAGCCTCCGGATCCTCGTCTACCAGCAGCATCGCAGCGGCGGCAATCGCGGGTGCCGTGTTGCGCGCCTGCGGCTCCAAGACCATCATCTTCGGATGGATGCCGGCCGTGTCGCACTCTGAACGGACGAGAAAGCGGTGATCATTGTTGCAAAGGATAGTCGGCGCTGCGACGCTGACCGCCGCGCCTAGCCTGCGTAGGGTAGCGCCGAGGAAGGTGGGCTCATCCGAGCCGAAGAACGGAATGAACTGCTTGGGATACATCGATCGGGACAGGGGCCAGAGCCGCGTCCCCGAGCCGCCGGAAAGGATTACCGGGTAAATCGTCATTGCAATTCCTTGTTCAACATCTGCGACGCCGCCTGCTTCAGTCGAAGCAGCGCCGAATCCTAGCCAGAATTTATGCTGCGATGCAATATTACCTACTGCTCCGCGATAGCGTACGTGCCAGCTCCGCAATGTCAGCGTTCCAGAGCGCTTGGCCGTCATTCTCCCGGGCAACCCTAGACAGAGCAGCCGCCCAGGTACATCCAAGCCAGCCGTTTTCGGCAAAACTTGGTAAAGTCGAAGCTGAACCGGTCCGCCGGAAGCTTGGCCTCCAAGACCACATGCCGTACCCTTCCGCCGTCAATTACCCGAAGAGACCGCGGCCGCCAGATCAATGTATTTCTCGGCAGATTTTTTCCAGGAGAACTTCGTCACCTGTGCCGCGCCGCGCCGCGACAAATCCTGCCGCAATTCCGCCTGGGCCTGGAGGGCCAGCGTCGCCTGAAGCCAGGCGGAGGGGTCGGTAGGATCGGCATACAGAACGGCATCGCTCCCGATTTCCGGCATGACGGAACTGTTCGACGAGACGACAGGGCAGCCAAGCGCCATGGCTTCGACCAGGGGCAGGCCAAAGCCTTCTATCAACGATGGAAACAGAAGGCAAAGGGCGTTGCGGTAGAGCCACGCGAGATCGTCGTCGGAAATCCGCCCGAGGAGGTTAAAGTGACGAAACTGTTCGCCTTCCACAGCGCCAAACTCCCGCCCGCCGGCTCCCACCGCGACGATATCGATGCCGTGCGCCGCCAATTCCGAAGCGACCTTGGCGATCACGGCCCAGTTCTTGTGCTGCGCCAGACTGCCCACCAGCAAAACGAAGGAGCGTGTCGCATCAAGGATGCCCGGCACAGTCGCCTTCTGCGGATCCCAGCGCAGCGCATGTTCGTGGCCATTGGGTGCAACCACGATTTCCCGGTCGCGCGACACGCCGTACGACTGCAACAGCTGGGCCGAATGCAACGAGACCGACGTCACCCGCGCGGCCGAACGCGACATCAGCGCCAGCATGGTGTTCATGTACAGCCGGAATGGCTTTGAATAGCTCTCCGGCTGCTGGCGGAAATTGGCGTCGTGAATGCAGACGATGCTGCGACGGTAGAGGATGGGGCAGGTATTGCCGAGACACAGAAGGGCGCCCTCGCTTCGGAACGGCAGCCGGGTCTGCTCCCACACCACCCCGCCCCCCGACGGAACGTCGACCCGAGTAAGGGCTTTGAACGGCGGCACGGTCGTGCCCGACGGCGTCAAGAGGCGGACAGACAGAGCGGGATTTGCCGCGACAAGTTGGTCGAGCTGCCCGGTGATCTCGGCAGCATACCTCTGCACGCCCGTCACCTTCTGCGTCAAAAAACGGCCGTTGATGCTGAAATGGGTCATGAACTCACCTTATGCCGTCACCGCGAGACCCGTAGGCTTCCATCAGCTATCCAGCTCGAGAATATGGGCTGGCGACAAACGGCCAGTGACGAGATGGACCATTGCAAGGAAGTTTCCACGCAGGCGTCCTCGGCGATCCGTCCACGGCTCCGGGTTCACCGAGCGCACAGCATTTGCAACGACGTTCCGAGCCATCTGCCTCAAGGAATGGCCCCAGGACAAGGTCCCCTTGCGCGACAGATAGACCGGATTGGCAATCTGCGAATAGCCGAGGCGCTTGCCCGGACTGCGTCCCGATCGCTTGGTGCCGAGATGAACGCCGCGCAGCCTCGGGCTGATCACAATCCGCCCGTAGGGGGCGAGTTGCCGGCTGAAGTCCACGTCCTCCTGCCAGCCGTAAAGCGGCAGATTTTCGTCGAACCGCAGTCCATGCTTGCGGACGGGAGCGAGGCGTATGACCATATTGCAGCCATAGGCGTTGTAGACCTCGCGCGGCCCACTGCCGAGGTTAGGTCCCGCTGAATCCAGAACACGACGCCCTTCATCAAAATCGAGGCCGGTGCCCAGAATGCCGTCTGCCAATACCGCGCCGGTGGCGACGACGATGGACGGGTCATCTGCAAAGAGCCGCCTTACCTCGCCGACAAAATCCGGCGCAGGCAGAAAATCGTCATCGAGAAAGATCATCAAATCCGCCTCTGACTCGGCGATGAGGGCGTTGCGCTGCGCCGGCAATCCACGCGCTCCCTGAACGACCACGACGGCCGGCTCACACCCGGATGCGCGCACCGGATCGAAATCCGCCACCGAAGCCGGGCAGACGAGCAGAGCGTCCGGCCGCTCGACCTGTTTTTGCAGATGGTCCAGCGTGTCGGCCAGAACCTCGGCTCGCCCCGCCGTTGCGATCGCGATGGCGATCCATGCGTTTTCGCCACTGGCCCGGGCTCCGGATCCAGCGGTTTTGCTGTCAGACACCAAGGCGCTCACTCCATTTGTATTTGTATGAACGGCATCTGCCCCGTTGCATTACGGGGTCTAGACGGGCAGCGTGGCCGACTGGATGGTCATCCGTTTGGGCTCACTTCTGGCGGCTCTTACCTCTGCAATGAAGGCCGCCATGTGCTCGCGGAAGACTTCCGGTGAAAACGTCTCGGCGTGCCGACGAATTTCAGCGGGGTCGAGCGTTGGCTCGATCGCCTCGAACCGCTGTACGGCATCGATGAGGTCGTCCTCGGTCTGCTCAGCGAACTTCACCCCGTAGGCTTCGGACGTCACCGTCTCGCGCGCACCGCCGCTGTCGAAGGCGATGACAGGACGGCCACAAGCCATGGCCTCGACAGGAAGAATTCCGAAATCCTCTTCGCCGGGAAACACGAGCGCACGACAACGCTGCAGATGCTCGCGCAGGATGGGAAATGGCTGGTAGCCCAGAAACTCGATGGTCGGCCCGGCGATCTTGGCGAGGCTGGCCCGCTGGGCCCCCTCCCCGATCACCACCAGGCGCTTGCCCATCTTGGTGAAAGCCCGGACGGCCAGGTCAACGCGCTTGTAGCTAACCAACTGACCGGCACAGAGATAGAACTCGCCCGGCTGACCATTCGGCGTAAAGTCCTCCACCGAGACCGGCGGGTAGATGACCGTAGCTCCCCGCCCGTAGCAGCGAAATATCCGCCGGGCGACATGTGCCGAGTTGGCGACAAAGGCATCCACCCTGGACGCGGTCGTGACGTCCCACACGCGCAGGAAGGGTGCGCTGATGGACATCACCATCCGGCCCAGCCAACCCATTTCGCGGCGATAGATGTGATAATGGTCCCAAATGTACCGCATCGGCGAATGGCAGTAGCAGACATGAATCGCGTCGGGACGGGTCAATACGGCCTTGGTCGGACCGGACTCGCTGGAAATTACCAGATCATAGCTCTGCAGGTCGAACTCTTCCAAAGCGAACGGCATCAGCGGCAGAAGCTTTGTATAATACCTCCGTGACCCTGGAATTTTCTGCAGAAACGAGGTGGTGATATTTTTCGATTGCAATAGCGGCGACAGTTTCTTTCTGTCGCATACCATCGTAAAAATATCAGCCTCCGGGTACATACGGCACAATTCTTCGAGAACTTTCTCGCCGCCACGCATCGTGACGAGCCAGTAGTGTACAATCGCAACCCGCATAATGTGTGATACTCACTTCCAAAGTGTTTTCTGCCCTGCCGGGTAGGAATCCGCGGCAACGTCAAGCGCTAGAATTGAAATATAGCTCAATCCACCCCGCCATCGAGCAGCCCGCCGGCGGCACCCGACACATGGAGGCTGGAGAGCCCCGACCGATCGCGGTAACAAAACGGCAAAACGGCTTCGCCGTCAACGCACGGCGATGATCGTGGCGGTATCGCCGGCGAGCCGCACGGCACTCAACGGACCTCCCTGGCAGATGCCGGTATCCAGGCCGATGCGGTGGGGCAGAAAAACCGGCTGAAGCGAAGGCGAGTGGCCATGCACCACTACCCTCGAGAACGGCGGGCAGTCGACGTCCAGAAAAGGCCGACGTATCCACATCAGATCATGCTCATCCTGAGCATCCAGATCGATCCCCGGACGTGCTCCGGCGTGCACAAAGAAATAATTCGGCGTCGTGAGCGCGACCGGCAACTGGGACAGAAAGGCCTGATGGCTTTCTGGAACACTCCGTCGAAACTCAGCGACGATCTGCTCGTCACTCAACCCGATCTGTTGGCGCAGGTGCTGGATATCGAGCCCGTACGACTGCAACGTCGCATCGCCGCCGAAATCGAGCCAGTCATTCAACGTCATTTTGCCCTGAAGGACATTCAGCAGCAGTTCCTCGTGATTCCCGCTGAGGCAGACCCGATAGAATCCTTCTGGCGCTGGGCTTTTGAGATGCTCGATCACCTCAGCGCTGGACGGGCCCCGGTCGACGTAGTCGCCGAGCATGACGATCAGCTTGACGCCCTTCTCATCGGCAGCGTCCTCGACCAAGAGGCGTTCAAGACGCTGCAACGGCTCCAGCGACCCATGCACGTCGCCAACTGCATAGATCAGATGTGGGTTTGCCGAAAGCTCCAGCCGGCGCCGCAGCGCCCGAGTGCCGCCCACCGCTGGCGTCACCCAAGGCAAGATGTTCCAAAGGCGGCGGACCAGGTTACGCGAGGAGAATGCGGTAACCTGCCTCACTGACTTATCGACCTGTCCGATGTCCGAAATCTCTCGACAACCCCTAAGCTGCATTTTTGTGGATGACAAGCCGTGCGGTTAATCGGCAATAAGACGATACCCGCGAGTTTGACCGCACCGCCATCACGTCGGGCGTACGAGGCCCGATAGGTAGCAAGAAGCACCCACCCGGAATCCAGAATGCCCCACATTCTGCGCGACGCCAGCCAGGGCCGTCCACGGGAGCATTGCCCTACTCCGCGTCTGACACGTGAACCCTGCTTGGCCTGGCACCGGACGAACCTGGGCTAAAAGGTTGTCAGGCACGACCCCGGCTGTCAGCCGACCGGCATTGAGACAGCAATTCTTTCCTCGATGTTCCGACGACAGCTGAATTTCGCCTTAACAAAGGGCGCCGGCGATCGCCGATCTCGTTGCACTCACCCACCCAGCAACCTCTGATTGTCATCCTCAAAAATATTTTCAGGTGATCTAACGTAATCTTAACCAATGGACGGACCCTCTCGGATCAGTATTTTTTTTTCTTTAGCGGCCGAAAGCGTTGCATTACTGCACCACTGCCGAAAATCAGTCCGATTATGACTCCCCGTTTCTGGAAATTGCTGTCAGGACACCATTTCTATGAGACGACGAGGAATGCAATCATGGTTGGTAAAGGACGAGCACTGGCTTTCGGTGTACTGACAATCGCGACAGCGCTATCAGGCTGCACGACGCTGCCAAGCTCCGGTCCTGATGACGCGCAGATCAAAAAACAAGCCACCCTCTATTATGCCGCGGACAAGAAAAAGCCGCAACTAGACTACGCCCTCGTGGACCTTACGCCAGCTGTGCTGACCTACTTCCCGGCTGAAAAAGTTCAGTCCCTGAGTAGGGGATTCGGTGCGACAAGGCGCGGCGCGCCCACTCTCCCGTTGGGCATTGGCGATGTCGTGGAGATCAGCATTTTCGAATCTGCCGCGGGCGGCTTGTTCATTCCAGCTGAATCCGGCACCCGACCCGGCAACTTCGTGACCTTGCCGCAGCAGACCATTGATACCAAGGGCACCATCAGCGTTCCCTATGCCGGCCGCATCAAGGCTGCGGGTCGGCTGCCGTCTGCCGTGCAAGCGGAAATTGAATCGCGTTTGGCGGACAGGGCGATCGAGCCGCAGGCGGTGATTAACCTCGTCGAAAGCAAATCCAGTCAGGTCGCCGTTCTCGGTGACGTGAACACGCCGGCCAAACTGGAGATCAACGCCGGCGGAGAACGCGTGCTGGATTTGCTTTCCCGGGCGGGCGGCATCAGCTCCCCCAGTCCAGAAACGACGGTGACGTTGCAACGCAACGGCACCTCCGCGACAGTGCCATTCGATCTTTTGCTCGACAATCCAAAAGAGAACATCTTCGTGTATCCCGGCGATACCATTTACGCGAATCGCGACCGCCGCACCTTTATTGCCTTCGGCGCGTCCGGCCTGAATGGGCGCATCGATTTCGAGGAGTCGAACCTGACGCTGGCCGAAGCGGTCGGCAAGGCCGGCGGCTTGCTGGACGGGCGTGCGGACCCGGCGCAGGTCTTCGTCTACCGTCTGGTGAGCCCAGAAATTCTCGCCAAGATCGGCATGCCGGTCACGGCCAAGGCAGGCAAGGGGTTCCCGGTTGTGTTCCGCGCCGACCTGCGTGATCCGTCCACGCTCTTCCTCACCCAGCAGTTCAGGATGCAGGACAAGGACATCCTTTACGTATCGAACGCCGACTCCGTCGAGATCGTCAAATTCCTGAACGTCGTGAACTCGGTGTCGTCCGGCACAGTCGGCCCAGTCGTCGATGCCGCATCTGTAAGAACCGGGGTGTCCATCCTGAAGAATTAGGCCGCGGCGCAATCCTCCGGGGAATGCGCCGCTCCACCAAGGGTCGATGCGGTCGACATGTATGTTTCGGTTAGCCGTCAGTGCGGCGGTCTGATCGAGGTTAACCAGTGATGAAGCAACGCTTTGCCCTTGCTCGATAAAATTGGTTTATGGCGATGAGAATTGGCCGTATTCCGATGGGGCTGCGTTTATTGAGTGGGAAGGTTGAAGCGATGTCGAACCAGATGGTAATTGCGCTATTAAGTGCCGCGTGCATGAGCCTGACCCTCGGAACGGCTCTCGCACAATCTGCCGTTGCCCCAACAGAGCAGACCGCGCCGGCCGCAGTGTCGACAGCGTCACCTACAACTGACGTATCGGCAACCTCCACGTCTGGCGGTGCTACGCCTGCGCAGGCCGTGGCGTCCGTGGAACCCGAAGCGCTCAAGCAGACGATTCCAGCAGCCTATCTGCTCGGCTCCGCGCGCCTGCCCGATCAGACGATCGCCGATTGGCTAGCGAACCCCAAAATGATGCTGGAAGCCAATCCGGCAGGCGGCTTGGCCATGGTGAATTACGTTAAATCGCTTGCCGGGTCCGAAAACCGCACTCCTTCGGTTTTGGTCCAGCTCTCGAAGCAAAGCGAGACGACGCCGGCGCAACAGGCAGCTATGGGAACGGGACTGGCCAGAGCAGCACAGACCGGCCAAGCGATTGCACCTGAATATGCTGCCTATATCCTTGAAACCGTGGCGTCCTCGCAGTCTCCCCGCCTGATTGCCGCCTTCCAGGCCGCACTGTCGCAGACTGCCACGGCGGCGCTTGGAACAGCTTCATCCTCGGCCGGCGGCGGCGGGGGGTCGTTGGGTGGCGGTGGTACGGCAGGGCCATCTGGCGGGATCGGCGACGAGCCGACGGTGGTTGCTCAATCGGTGGATTCGTTTTCGATTTCGCGGGGCAGTGCGTCTTTCGACGACGGCGACTCGATCACCTTTCAGAGCCAGAGCAACTAGCAGGCCCTAGTTCTCGTGATGGAAAACGATGCTGGTCTCGGCCAGCGTCGTTTTTTTAGCGTGCGGTACAAACGACAAGGGATCGACAACATGCGCCGTCCTTTGCATACCAGCATCCAGATATCGTCATGTTTGCGCGCTACAGCATCGACTTTGAACCGGAGCGATGTACGGACAGCCCTCTTCTTAGATTCAAAGAGGTAGAGCGTGCCTTGTGCGGGCGAAGGTTCGCACGGCGCTAAACCTCCTACCCGCTTGATCGAGCCGATCAATCACCTGACACGTTGGGATCCTAATGGACCAGTCCTTGCTTCAGTTCTCGAATTCCCGGATTTCCCCGGCAGGAATGGACGGCGCATCGGAGGCAGAAGCGGCTGAGCTCATCGATCTCGACCGTTTGCTGGCAGCGCTACGGCGCCAGCTGTGGGTTATTATCGCGTGCGCCGTCATGGGCATTATCATCGGCGCCGCCTATGTCGTCACGGCAGTGCCCCTCTTCACGGCCTCGACGAATATTCTGATCGATCGAAGCCAGTCGAAGGTCGTCACCGAAATCTCCGGTCCGACCAGCGTCTTGAATGACGACGCCGACATGCTCAGCCAGGTCGAGCTCTTGAAGTCGCAGCAGATGGCCCGGACGGTTGTCGCCGCGCTCAAGCTGACTGAGAATAAGGATTTCATGGCGGGAAATCCGTCGCTCATCGGATCGGCGATCGGCAGCGTCAAATCGGTATTTTCGGATCTTCGAGACTGGATGATGCCGGACAATTTGCTCGACGGCACTTCGGGAGTGGCCTCGGAAGACGAGTTGGACAACGCCGTCACCATCCTCTTGTCTAATCTTTCCGTTGGCCGCGTTGCGACCACCTATGTTATCAATCTCGCCTTCACCTCGCCTAGTCCTGGCATCGCGGCCGAAATATCCCGCGCCTATGGAGAGGCTTATCTTGACGATCAGTTGCAGGCGAAGTTCGAGGCGACCAAGCGTGCCAGTTCCTGGCTGCAGAGCCGCATCGGCGAGTTGAAGCAGCAGTCCTACGATGCCGACCTCGCCGTCCAGCGCTTTCGCATGGATAACGGGCTGATCACGGCTGGTGGTCAATTGGTGTCGGAGCAGCAGCTTACCGAAATCAATACTCAACTCATTACCGCACAGGCAGCGACCGCAGAGAGCAAGGCGCGGCTCGACCAGATCAACGGGTTGATTGCAAGCGGTCGCACCGATGCCGTCGTCGATGACTCTCTGGCGAGTTCGACAATCAACGCCCTCAGAACCAAATATCTCGATGCCGCCAAGCGCGAAGAGGAAATCCGAAGCAAGCTTGGTCCGGATCATGTTCAAGTGTTGCGCCTGCGAGCGGAAATGCAACAATACGAGAAGCAGGTTTTCGACGAACTGCGCCGCATCGCTGAAAGCTACGAGAGCACCTACAAGGTCGCCGCGAGCCGCGAGCAATCACTGCGCGACAGTCTGAGCAGCATTCTGGGGGTCAATGCGACCGCCAACACGACACAGGTGAAGCTCCGCGAACTCGAGCGCGAGGCCGATACCTTCCGCTCGCTCTACGACAACTTCCTGCAGCGCTACCAGGAGACTGTGCAGCAGCAGTCATTCCCGGTGACGGAAGCTCGGATTATCACCCATCCCTCCCCGCCAAAGCATCCGAGTTTCCCCAAGAAGCCTCTCATCCTGGCGCTCTTCATGGTGATCGGTGCCGCCGCGGGAACGGGCGTTGCGGCTTTCCGGGAATACCGCGACCGGTTCTTCCGGATCGGCAACCAGATCCGAAATGAGCTCAACGTCGAGTTCCTCGGATACATGCCGGTGATCAAGGCGGGACGGCCAAGTGCCGACCGGATACTGACAGCCGAGGGCGAGCCGGGCGGCAATCTTTGGCGCCAGGAATCGACCAGCGGTCATGTCCGCTTTCACCCGATGTCGCCTTTCGCCGAAACGTTGCGGAATGTGAAGGTTGCCGCGGACATGGGCATGCCCGACCAGAAGTCGAAAGTGATCGGCATCGTCTCCTGCCTGCCTTCAGAGGGTAAATCGACGATCTCCGCCAATCTTGCGATCCTGATGGCAATGCAAGGGGCGAGGGTCCTCTTGGTCGACGGTGATCTGCGCAATCCGGGGCTGACGCGCACACTTTCCACCAAGCCGGACGAAGGCTTGATCGAGGCAGTGCTCGGAACTGCCGATTTTGCCGAAAAGCTGCAGTGGGACTCTTCGGGACTGCTCGCTTTGATGCCGACGGTGCTGAAGCGCCGCATCTCCCACACCAGCGAATTGCTGTCATCGCCGAGCATGGCGAACCTGCTGGCCGATCATAAGGCGAACTTCGACTACATCCTGGTCGACCTCCCACCGATCGGCCCTGTCGTTGACGCCAAAGCCTTCGCACACCGGGTCGATGCATTCCTCTTCGTGGTCGAGTGGGGTCGGACGCCGCGTCACGTCGTTCGCAGCATGCTCAATCTCAACCCGGCAATCCAGGAAAAGACACTTGGTGTCGTGCTGAACAAATCCGACGAAACGAAAATGAAGTTCTATCGCGCGCATGGCGCGATCGACTATTCGTCTTCGCTCTACAAGGGCTATTACCATAGCTAAGGTGGCAGGGATTCTTAGGGCGACCCTGGGAGTCCTTTGCCTGTGCTTCATGGGCTCAGCGGGCATCGTACTGGTGGCTCAAATTCGAGCTTTTCCGCTGGTCGAATTTGCCTCAGCGGTTAAGTCCAGAAAGATGACCATCGACGCGACGCCGGATTTGCAGGAGCGGATCCGGATCTTGGTGGCTGGGGATCGGCGATGTGAGCGAGAGATCGCTGCCAGCCGGGTCACAGCATCGCTGTACCTGCTGCGCCACGCCATCGACGATGCCGCGCCCATCGAGATCCGTGACCAACGCTTCGTGGACGCACAGGACGCGGTGAAATGGGCGCTGGGCTGCAACCCTCTCGATGGGAATCTCTGGCTTGTCGCTGGCATGCTCGACCGGGTCGCCGTCTATCAGCCGGACCGGTTCCACGACCTGATGGCGATGTCCATCAAGGCGGGGCCCTACGAAGGTAACCTGCTGGAGCGACGCTGGACCTTGCTCGCGCCGCTAGTCAGCGGACAGACCATTCCAATTTACGACAATATTCTCGCGACCGATCTGGGCAGCCTGCTTAAGTTTGCGCGGCCGAAGGAGACGGCGCGAATTCTTGCGATGATCAGGAGCAGTGGTGGAGCCTCGGTTGCCGAAGCGGAGTTGAAAAACGTCTCGGAGAAACGTCGCGAAGAACTTCAAGTTGCCGCCGCGACGGCAGCCGAGCAGCCCAGCGCCGTCTCAGGCAAGCCCGAAGATTTCAGGATCAATCCCTTCGGAACAACCCCATAGTCGCCATTCGGGGGGCTTCTCACCTCCCAACTCCTCGTCTGAGGACCGATACGGCTGACATTTTCCACGCGTGCCCTACCCCAGGCGGTGCAGTCTCGCCGAGACCCTTCGTAAGCCGTCCCGGGCGGTCCGGCCGCATGGCGACGTCGGTCAGATAGGTGGTGCAGCGCTTCGTGACGCACCGCCAAATGAGACAGGCTGTCACCGCTGTGATGGCAGGTTTCCTGGACTGCTAACCTATTGAAAAGAAATCGGTCGTATTCTCTGACAAGGGAAGCGATCGGAAATCCTGCAATGCGTCAAAGCCTATTGCTTTGGCTTGCGTGTCCGGGCGCGATAAGCCGTTCGGTTTCCGTTGGATCCTGGACGTCAGTGCATTGGAGTGCGGACGGGCCTGCCAGTCCGCCGCAGGGGAAACGGTATTGCGCAAGCCAGTCCAGCGTCTGACCACCGTGTTTTGTAAAGGCCTGCTCGGCCTCACGCTTTTCACCTTCCTCGTCGACGTGCTGCTGCTAGTCCAGCCGGTCTACATGCTGCAAGTCTACGATCGCGTTCTGGCCTCGGGGTCGATCGAGACGCTGGTCTACATCTCGCTGATGGCAGCAGGCGCCTTGGCGCTCCTTGGCGTCGTCGACGCCGTCCGCAGCATGATGGCGGGTCGCCTCGCAGCGGAGATGGAAGTCGACGCTGGTGGCGATGCGCTGATCGCTTCGCTCGGCGGCCAGCGCGCCAGACTTGGGGACGTACAGCCCCTGCGCGATCTTGGCACGGTTCGGGCTTTCATATCGGGCAAGGGAATCCTCGCCTATCTTGATCTGCCCTTCGCTCCGCTTTTCATCCTGATGCTTTACCTGATCCATCCGCACCTGTTCTGGATGACCGCGATCGGTGCTGCCGTGCTCACGCTGATCGCGATTGCCAATCAGTATGCGACAACCCGGCAGGCGTCGGAGTCGAGCGACGCTACCGTCAGCGCGATGCTCTCGGCACAGGCGTTTGCCCGCAGCGCAGAAAGCATCAAGGCGATGGGAATGACCGGCGACGTGATCGCCGCCTGGGGGCGCAGCGAGGCGATCTCACTCAATGCCCAGGAGCGGATGAACTGGACGAACTCGCTGTTTGCCGGTGCTTCGCGCGTCATCCGTCTCGGATTGCAGATCGCCATTCTTGGCTATGGCGGCTACCTCGTCCTTAAAGGCGAAATGACGGCCGGCATGATCTTCGCCTCCTCGCTGATTTCCGGGCGCGGCCTGCAACCGATCGACCAGGTGATTGGTGGCTGGCGGGGCTTTGTTGAGGCCCGCAAAGCCTGGGCCCGACTGAAGATCGCCCTCGAGCGAAACGCCGGAGATACGACTGCGACCGACCTGCCAGCGCCGACGGGCCGCATCCTCATCGATCAGGCCGTGGTCTATGCGCCAAGCGTTGCGCCGGGAGTTACGCCCGAGGCTCTGCTCAAGCGCGTATCGGTCGAATTCGCCGCCGGCGACTGCGTGGTTGTTATCGGCCCCTCCGGTGCCGGCAAGTCGACACTGGTGCGGGCAATAATCGGGGCTGTGCAGATCAACAGCGGGGCGATCCGGCTCGACGGTGCCGACATCCGAACCTGGGACGGCGATCGTCTTGGCCGCCATGTCGGCTATCTCGCGCAGGAGGTTGATCTCCTGCCCGGCACCATCGCCGAAAACATCGCCCGCTTCTCGACGGGCGGCAGCGATGAGGACATCATCGCGGCGGCGCGCATGGCGCATTGCCACCATCTGATCCTGTCGCTGTCCAAGGGCTACGACACGCTGATCGGCCCGGCAGGCCAGCAACTCTCTGGCGGTCAGCGCCAGCGGATCGGACTCGCCCGCGCCTTCTACGGCCGACCTCAAATTTTGATTCTCGATGAGCCCAATGCCAATCTCGATACCGATGGCGAACTCGCGCTTGACCAGGCAGTGATAGCAGCACGTGCAGCGGGTGCCACGGTGCTGATTGTCACCCAACGCCGATCGATCGCCGATCGCGCAGACAAGATCCTGATTTTGCGTGACGGAGCGGTCGAGGATTTCGGCCCGCGGAGCGAGGTCCTCACCCGACAGATGGAAAAGATCGGTCAGGCGCAAGCCGCCAATGTCGCCCGCCGACAAGCCGAGACCGCGGCGGCAGCCACCGTCCCGGCGGCCGCGACCACACGCTTCGCGATGACGGTCAATGCCGGCGCTATGGCCGTGGGAGAATAGCATGCCGAGCCAGCCAACAAAGCCAAATCAGCAGCACGGCCGCGACGCAATAGACCGCACGGCCTGGGCCAAGGGCGTGACGGTCAGCACACGGGCGCTGATGGTCGGAGGGCTGGCGGCGACCGGCATCTTCGCCTTCGGCTTCGGCTCGTGGGCAGCGCTTGCGCCGCTCGAGGGGGCAGCACAAGCGCCAGGCTTCGTCGCGGCCGCCGGACAGAACCAGCGGATACAGCATCTCGAGGGCGGCATCGTCCAGACAATTTTTGCCCGTGAAGGTGAGAAGGTGAAGGCCGGCGACGTGCTGTTCCAGCTCGATGCGACCGTGGCCGAAGCGCAGCGCAATCAGGTGGAGAAGCAGGTAGTGGCCCTCGCCGCGCGGGCCATCCGTCTCGTTGCCGAACGCGACGGCATCACCACCTTGACCTTTCCCGACGACTTGCTCGCAGAGGCAAAAGCCGGCGAAGTCGAAGGCCTGCTATCGGAACAAGACAAGGAGTTCACAGTACGGCTGGAACGCCACCGGCAGGAGCGCATCATCCTCCGCCAGCGGGTAAATTCCTTGAACGAGCAGATCGTCGGCCTTTCGGCACAGCACACGGCGGTGGAGCGTCAGCTTTACGTGGTCCAGGAGGAGACGGCACGCAAGAAAGCGCTGCTTGAAAAGGGGCTGACCGACCGCTCGGAGTACACCGCCTTGCTGCGGAGCGAGGCCGAACTCGTCGGGCAGCAAGGCCAGGCGCAGTCGAGCATTCTCTCGGCCAAAACACAGATCGTCGAGGCCGAGGAACAATTCCTGAGCCTGACCACGCAGCGGATCGAGACCGCCGCTACCCAACTCAACGATGTCCGCGCGCAAATCTCCACGGCCCGCGAGCAACTGCGCGCCGCGCGCGCCGTGCTAAGCCGCGTTCTGGTTCGCTCGCCGTCTGACGGGGTCGTCGTGCGCACCGCGTTCAACACGCCGGGTAGCGTGGTCAAGCCAGGCGATACAATGCTGGAACTGCTCCCGACGAACGAGGATCTGGTGATCCAGGCGCGAGTTTCACCGAACGACATCGATGTCATTTCGGTGGGTCAAGCTGCGACACTCCGCTTTGCTGCCCTCAATGCCAGAGTCACGCCAGTGATCCCGGCGACGGTAACCTACATCTCGGCGGATCGCCTGATGGACGATAATACGCACCAGCCTTACTACACAGCCCGTCTAAAGATCGCCGGCGACCTCCCGGCCGATATCCGCAAGGACCAGATATATCCCGGCATGGCCGTCGAGGCTTACATCAAGACCGGCGAGCGCACCTTCTTCGAATATCTCGGCAAGCCCATCGTCGACAGCTTTAGCCGCGCCTTCCGCGAGGAATAGAGTGCGGCACCGGGCCCGGGATCTTTTTCCACGAAGGCAACATCAACCGGGTGGCCCGCGGCCAGCGCTGCCTTCGCCCAGGACATCCTCGGTTCCGGCATGGGTCTTGGCCTTGGCCGCCCGACGCCAGCCTTATCGCCGCGTGATATCCTCACGTTATCAACAGCATGCGCGTCGCCGACGGCCGCTTCCATGGCGCCGGCGATTATTTGGCGAACGGAAGACGCGATTTCTCATCGGAAGAACAGGGGAATTATTGATGTCCTTTTAGCATTGGCTAACGCCTATATAGTAAACTTAAATTTAACCATAATTTTTTACGGTTGTTATCGAATGACCGGAGACGAATCACTTGCGCATTTTCACGATCCTGGCGGCATCGGCATTAGCCTTGACGGGTTGTCAAAGCTCGCGTTCGTCTACCGACTATACCGGCTCAATTGCCCGCCCCTGCGCCTCCGACAAATGCCGATCCATCGCCTCGCCTCTCGGCCCACCGTCCAATCAGAAGATCGACCATCAGGCCCATCCATTCCCCGCCTCGGTCGTCACCAACATCTGCGTGCCGGCCTTCGACGCTGCGGTTCTCCAGGGGTCGGATCGCCAGCCACTGGCTGAAATGATCGCTATGCCGATCAGTGTCAGCCCGACACGGGACGCCTTCCACGCCTCTATTCAACCCAATTCGAACCTGCGGTTGCCGTCCGACCTTGCGCGATGGAAGGAAAATCGTTCGGCGGAGAACCAGCTGACGGCGTTTGCGCCGCCGCCGGTGATCGATATCGAGGCCATCCGCTCCGCCCTCAGCCAGCCCCTTTCGTCATGGGAACGGGATACCGGGATCTAGGAATTCGTCCGGTAGTACAGGCGGCCGTTGGCATTTTCCGGCTATGTGGGCACCACCTGCCGATGGTTTCCTGGAAGGTTCGCGCGTTTGAATCTACCGGGCTGCCAATCTGAACCGCAGCCGGTTTCTTTGAAGAGACGA
>NZ_JBUZWG020000015.1:0-27645 GCF_055730125.2 Mesocryomonas fontinalis
TTTGGCACTCCATTGTCTTTAGTCGGACTGCGAACAGTCCAGTTCAAGGATCGCTTCGCGGTGGCGCGTTAAGCGAATTTCTTCTGGATTTCTTCTGCGACCTGGTTCGGAACCTGCTCGTAGTGATCGAAGGACATGGTGTACTGCGCCCTGCCCTGCGACATCGACCGCAGCGTGTTGACGTAGCCGAACATGTTGGCCAGCGGAACCATCGCGTTGATCACCGTGGCAATGCCGCGGGTCTCGGTACCCTGGATCTGACCGCGACGCGAGTTCAGATCGCCGATCACGTCACCGACGTAATCCTCGGGGGTCACGACCTCGACCTTCATCACCGGCTCGAGCAGCTTGGCGGCTGCCTTGGCGATGGCTTCACGGAAGCCGGCGCGTGAGGCGATTTCGAAGGCGAGAACCGAGGAGTCGACGTCGTGGTAGGCACCGTCGAGGAGCTCGGCCTTGATGTCGACCATCGGGAAGCCGGCCAGCGGGCCCGAGGTCATCACCGAAGCGATACCCTTCTGGACACCCGGCACGTATTCCTTCGGAACCGAACCACCGACAACCTTGGATTCGAACACGAAACCCGTGCCCGGCTCGCCCGGCTCGATGTGGATCTTGATGCGGGCGAACTGGCCCGTACCACCGGTCTGCTTCTTATGGGTGTAGTCGACGTCCGCACCCTTGGTGATCGTCTCGCGGTAAGCCACCTGAGGCGCACCGATGTTCGCCTCGACCTTGTACTCGCGCCGCATGCGGTCGACGAGGATGTCGAGATGCAGTTCGCCCATGCCAGCGATGATCGTCTGGCCCGACTCTTCGTCGGTCTTGACGCGGAACGACGGATCCTCGGCAGCCAGGCGGTTGAGCGCTAGGCCCATCTTCTCCTGGTCACCCTTGGTCTTCGGCTCGATCGCGATCTCGATGACCGGCTCGGGGAATTCCATCCGCTCCAGGATGACCGGCTTCAGCGGATCGCAGAGCGTGTCACCCGTGGTGACGTCCTTGAGGCCGGCGAGAGCGACGATATCGCCCGCGAATGCCTCTTCGATGTCTTCACGCGAGTTGGAGTGCATCTGCAGCATGCGGCCGAGACGCTCCTTCTTGTCCTTGACCGTGTTCTGCAGCGCGGTTCCCTTGGAAACCTTGCCCGAATAGATCCGGCAGAAGGTGAGCGAACCGACGAACGGGTCGTTCATGATCTTGAAGGCCAGCATCGAAAGCGGCTCGTCGTCCGAAGCGCGACGCTCGATCTCGCCCTCGGTCTTCGGGTCGATGCCCTTGATCGCAGGCACGTCGAGCGGCGACGGCAGGAACTCGACGACGCCGTCGAGCAGAGGCTGGACGCCCTTGTTCTTGAAGGCCGAACCGCAGAAGATCGGCGTGAACCAGACGTCGCAGGTGCCCTTGCGGATCAGCGCACGCAGCTGCGTGTTATCCGGCATGACGCCTTCGAGGTAGGCTTCCATCGCGGCCTCGTCGACTTCGACGGCGGTCTCGATCATCAGCTCGCGGTATTCCTTGGCCTTCTCGACCATGTCGGCCGGGATCTCGACGACGTCCCACTTTGCGCCGAGCGACTCGTCGCGCCAGATCAGGGCGTTCATCTCGATCAGGTCGATGACGCCCTTGAACTCGTTCTCAGCGCCGACAGGCAACTGGACGACGATCGGACGCGCGCCGAGGCGGCTCTTGACCATGTCGACGCAGCGGTAGAAGTCCGCGCCGGTCTTGTCCATCTTGTTGACGAACATCATCCGCGGCACGTGGTACTTGTCGGCCTGGCGCCAGACCGTCTCGGTCTGCGGCTCTACGCCGGCATTGGCGTCGAGCAGCGCGATGGCGCCGTCGAGAACGCGCAGCGAGCGCTCGACTTCAATGGTGAAGTCGACGTGGCCAGGGGTGTCGATGATGTTGAACCGGCGCATCTTGCCGTCGCGACCTTCCCAGTAGGTGGTCGTCGCGGCGGAGGTGATGGTGATGCCCCGCTCCTGCTCCTGCTCCATCCAGTCCATGGTCGCGGCGCCGTCGTGCACTTCGCCGATCTTGTGGGACTTGCCGGTGTAGAAGAGAATCCGCTCGGTGGTCGTGGTCTTGCCGGCGTCGATGTGCGCCATGATACCGAAGTTGCGGTAGTCCTCGATCTTGTATTCGCGGGCCATGGGGCTTCACCTTTCGAATGTCTTCGGGGTTACCAGCGGTAGTGCGAGAAGGCGCGGTTCGCTTCCGCCATGCGGTGCGTGTCTTCGCGCTTCTTGACCGCGGTACCACGGTTGTTGGCGGCATCCATCAGTTCGCCCGACAGGCGATCGACCATTGTGGTCTCGTTCCGCTTGCGGGCGGCGGAGATCAGCCAACGGATGGCCAGAGCCTGACGGCGCTCCGGACGAACGTCGACCGGGACCTGGTAAGTCGCACCACCGACGCGGCGCGAACGAACCTCGACATGCGGCGCGATGTTCTCGAGCGCCGCATGGAAGACCGACACGGCCTCCTGACGGCTCTTCTCGGTCACGACGTCAAACGCGCCATAGACGATCCGCTCGGCGATCGACTTCTTCCCGTCGTACATGACGGCATTCATGAACTTGGTGACGACGAGATCGCCGAACTTCGGGTCCGGGTTGATTTCGCGCTTTTCTGCACTGTGACGACGGGACATCTACTGGTCTCTCAATCTCTGGCGGCCGGCTAACTGACCTGAACCGTTGAGCTATTACTTAGGACGCTTGGCACCGTACTTCGAACGACGCTGCTTGCGGTCCTTGACGCCCTGCGTGTCGAGCACGCCGCGGATGATGTGGTACCGCACGCCGGGAAGATCCTTCACGCGACCGCCGCGGATCATGACCACGGAGTGCTCCTGAAGGTTATGACCTTCGCCCGGGATGTAGCCGATGACTTCGAAGCCATTGACCAGACGGACCTTGGCGACCTTACGAAGCGCCGAGTTTGGCTTCTTGGGGGTCGTGGTGTAGACACGAGTGCAAACGCCGCGCTTCTGCGGGTTGGCCTCGAGGGCAGGAACCGTATTGCGATCGACGGGGCGAACGCGAGGGTTCCGGATCAGCTGGTTGATGGTCGGCATTCCAACCTTACCTCTTCTTTCAAATACCGGTTCATAACGATAAGCCTTGCCGGCACGGAGGGCAGAACCCAACATGCACTAAACCGGGCAATGAGTTCGCTAATGCGAACTGCCCGGAACGATGCAGAGGACCTGGTAATAGGTCATGCGGCCAGCGATTTGACGTCTCGTTGAACGAAGCCTTGTTTGAAGCGCTTTTCCCGAACGCGGCGTCCTTGGGAAGATTCGGCTTCACATCGGCTCTGTTGGCCGGTGTCTAACGATTCTACCGGGGCTCGTCAAGTCCGATCGGACCTTGGGTTAACGCGGCGCTCCGGATGATGACGGACTCGGAAACGTCCGCCGTGGATTCACCTCAGACATCCCCTGCCGGCTCGCTATGGACGCTGCAAGCCGTTGCGCCGGCGAAAGCTTGCAGAGCCGGACTGCAGCGCCAAAGCCAGCCTGCCCCGGCTCCAGTGGCCGACAACGACGCCGTCAACAACGAAAAAGGCCGCCCGGTTTCCCGAGCGGCCTCTCTCATCTCGTGGACGTCGCCGGTTACTCGGCGGCGTCGGTCAGGCTGGTCAGCATCCGGTCGGCCTTGGCCGCGCTGGCGCCGGACGCCTTGCGGCGGTCCTCGATGATCAGGTCGTCGCGCGACGTCGCGATGCGGCGAACCTGGGTCATCATGCCACCGGTACCCGCCGGGATGAGGCGGCCGACGATGACGTTCTCCTTCAGGCCCTGCAGCGTGTCCGTCTTGCCGGCAACCGCCGCCTCGGTGAGGACACGGGTGGTCTCCTGGAACGATGCCGCCGAGATGAAGGACGGCGTCTGCAGCGAGGCCTTGGTGATGCCGAGCAGGACCGGGTTACCCGACGCGGGCCGCTTGCCCTCGCCTTCCAGCTGCTCGTTCAGCTCGGCGAGCTCGATCCGGTCGACATGGTCGCCCGGGATGTAACCCGAGTCGCCGGACTCGATGATCTCGACCTTCTGCAGCATCTGCCGGACGATGACCTCGATGTGCTTGTCGTTGATCAACACGCCCTGCAGACGGTAGACCTCCTGGATTTCGTTGACGAGATAGCTCGCGAGAGCCTCCACGCCGCGGATCGCCAGAATGTCGTGCGGTGCCGGATTGCCGTCGAGGATGTAGTCGCCCTTCTCGATGACGTCGCCTTCCTGGAGATGGAAAGGCTTGCCCTTCGGGATCAGGTACTCGACCGCCTCGACGCCGTCCTCGTGCGGCTCGATGATGATCCGGCGCTTGTTCTTGTAGTCGCGGCCGAACTTCACCGTGCCGTCGATCTCCGCGATGACCGCGTTGTCCTTCGGACGACGGGCTTCGAAGAGTTCGGCGACGCGCGGCAGACCACCGGTGATGTCCTTGGTCTTGGCGCTCTCCATCGGGATACGCGACAGCACGTCGCCGGCGCGAACCTTCGAACCCGGCTCGACGGACAGAATTGCGTCCACCGAGAGGAAGTAGCGGGCGTCCGTACCACGGGCCAGCTTCAGGATGGTGCCATCCTCGTTGCGGACGATCATCGCCGGCTTGAGGTCCTGACCGCGCGGGCTTGCCCGCCAGTCGATGACCGCACGCTTGGTGATGCCGGTCGCCTCGTCCGCCTGCTCGGAGACGGAAACGCCTTCGACCAGATCCTCGAACTCGACGATACCGTCCGTCTCGGTGAGCACCGGACGGGTGTAGGGGTCCCACTCCGCGATACGCTGGCCCCGGCGAACCTGATCGCCGTCGTCGACGAAGACGCGGCTACCGTAGGTGACGCGGTGCGAGGCGCGTTCCTTGCCGGTCGGGTCGAGGATGAGGATCGCCATGTTGCGTCCCATCGCCACCAGACGACCGTCCGAGTTGCGGACGACGTTGCGGTTGCGGATCTGCACCGTGCCTTCGTACGAGGCTTCGAGGAACGACTGATCGACCACCTGCGCCGTACCGCCCATGTGGAAGGTACGCATGGTGAGCTGGGTGCCCGGCTCGCCGATCGACTGCGCCGCGATGACGCCGACGGCCTCGCCCATGTTGACGGGCGTGCCGCGGGCGAGATCGCGCCCGTAGCAGATCGCGCAGATGCCGGTCCGGATCTCACACGTCAGTGCCGAGCGGATCTTGACCGACTGGATCGAGGCCTTCTCGATGATCTCGACGTCCGGCTCCTCGATCGTGACGCCACCCTTGACGATGACCTCGCCGGTGAGCGGATGCACGATGTCCTCGAGGGCCGTACGGCCGAGGATCCGCTGGCCGATCGATGCGACCACCTGGCCGGCATCGACGATGGGCTGCATCGTCAGGCCGTTCACGGTGCCGCAATCGGTCTGCGTGATGATGCAATCCTGCGCCACGTCGACGAGACGCCGCGTCAGGTAGCCCGAGTTAGCCGTCTTCAACGCGGTGTCCGCGAGACCCTTACGGGCACCGTGGGTCGAGTTGAAGTATTCGAGAACCGTGAGGCCCTCCTTGAAGTTCGAGATGATCGGCGTCTCGATGATCTCGCCCGAAGGCTTGGTCATCAGGCCGCGCATCGCGGCGAGCTGGCGCATCTGCGTCGGCGAGCCACGCGCACCGGAGTGCGACATCATGTAGATCGAGTTCATCGGCTTCTGACGGCCGTCCTCGTTGAACTCGATCGCCTTGATGCGGATCATCATCTCTTCGGCGATCTTGTCCGTGCACTTTGCCCAGGCGTCGACGACCTTGTTGTACTTCTCGCCCTGAGTGATCAGGCCGTCATTGTACTGCTGCTCGAATTCCTTCGCCAGCGTCTGCGTCTCCTCGATCATCCGCGGCTTGGTCTCCGGGATGAGCATGTCGTCCTTGCCGAACGAGATGCCGGCCATGCAGGCGTGCTTGAAGCCCAGCTGCATGATGCGGTCGCAGAAGATCACCGTGTCCTTCTGACCGCAGTGACGGTAGACCTGGTCGATCATCCGCGAGATGTTCTTCTTGGTCATCAGCTCGTTGCAGATGTCGAAGGGAACCATGTGGTTCTTCGGCAGCAGCTGGCCGATGAGCATGCGGCCCGGGGTCGTCTCGTAGATCTTCGAGACCGGCTTGCCTTCGGCATCGACGGTCTTGAAGCGGCCACGGATCTTCGTGGCCAGCGTCACCGTCTTGGTGAAGATCGCCTGCTCGAGCTCGCCGATGTCGGAGAAGGCCATGCCCTGGCCCGGCTCGTTCTCGTTCATGATCGAGAGGTAGTAGAGACCCAGCACCATGTCCTGCGACGGCACGATGATCGGCTGGCCGTTCGCGGGGTGCAGGATGTTGTTGGTCGACATCATCAGGACGCGGGCTTCGAGCTGCGCCTCGATCGACAGCGGCACGTGCACCGCCATCTGGTCACCGTCGAAGTCGGCGTTGAAGGCCGTGCAGACCAGCGGATGCAGCTGAATCGCCTTGCCTTCGATCAGCACCGGCTCGAACGCCTGGATGCCCAGGCGATGCAGCGTCGGCGCGCGGTTGAGCAGCACCGGATGCTCGCGGATCACCTCGTCGAGGATATCCCAGACCTCCGGACGCTCCTTCTCGACGAGCTTCTTCGCCTGCTTCACCGTGGAGGAGAAGCCCTTGGCGTCGAGGCGCGCATAGATGAACGGCTTGAACAGCTCGAGCGCCATCTTCTTCGGCAGGCCGCACTGGTGCAGCTTCAGCTCCGGGCCGGTCACGATGACCGAACGGCCGGAATAGTCGACGCGCTTGCCAAGAAGGTTCTGGCGGAACCGGCCCTGCTTGCCCTTCAGCATGTCGGACAGCGACTTCAGCGGGCGCTTGTTGGCACCCGTGATGACGCGGCCGCGACGACCGTTGTCGAACAGCGCATCCACCGCTTCCTGAAGCATGCGCTTCTCGTTGCGGATGATGATGCCCGGCGCGCGCAGTTCGATCAGCCGCTTCAGTCGGTTGTTGCGGTTGATCACGCGGCGGTAGAGGTCGTTCAGATCAGACGTGGCAAAGCGGCCGCCGTCCAGCGGGACGAGCGGGCGAAGGTCCGGCGGGATCACCGGCACGATGCGCATGATCATCCACTCCGGCTTGTTGCCGGATTCGATGAAGTTCTCGACGATCTTGAGACGCTTCATCAGCTTCTTGGTCTTGAGCTCCGAGGTGGTCTCGGCGAGCTCGGAACGCAGGTTGCCGGCGATCGTCTCCAGGTCCATCGTGGCGAGCAGTTCCTGGATCGCCTCTGCGCCGATCAGCGCGGTGAAGCTATCCTCGCCGTACTCGTCGACGGCGATCATGTAGTCCTCTTCCGACAGGAGCTGGTGCTCCTTCAGCGCGGTGAGGCCAGGCTCGGTGACGATGTAGTTCTCGAAGTAGAGAACCCGCTCGATGTCTTTGAGGGTCATGTCGAGCAGCGTGCCGATGCGCGACGGCAGCGACTTCAGGAACCAGATATGGGCGACCGGGGCGGCCAGCTCGATGTGGCCCATGCGCTCGCGCCGCACGCGCGAGAGAGTGACCTCGACGCCGCACTTCTCGCAGATGATGCCCTTGTACTTCATGCGCTTGTACTTACCGCACAGGCACTCGTAGTCCTTGATCGGACCAAAGATGCGGGCGCAGAACAGGCCGTCGCGCTCGGGCTTGAACGTCCGGTAGTTGATGGTTTCCGGCTTTTTGATTTCGCCGAAGGACCAGGACAGGATCTTCTCGGGGCTGGCCAGCGAGATGCGGATCGAGTCGAAGGTCTGCGCCTGCACCTGAGGATTGAAAAGGTTCATAACCTCTTGGTTCATGGGGCTTTCTCCTAATGGGGCGGCATGGCCCCGACTGCGCCGGGTGAACGGCAGCAACTAATTCCGGAACGTCGAGCTGACGCCTCAAGCAAGGCGCCAGCATGGCCGCGAAAGCGCGCGGCGGGGTCGCGGCCTATTCGGCCGCTGGACGCAGCCTATTCGGCCGCATCGGGCAGTTCGAGCGACGGCAGCTCGACGGAGTTGGCCAGATCGACGTCGAGGCCGAGCGAGCGCATTTCCTTGACGAGAACGTTGAAGCTCTCGGGGATGCCCGACTCGAACGCATCGTCGCCGCGGACGATCGACTCGTACACCTTGGTGCGTCCGGCGACGTCGTCCGACTTCACCGTCAGCATTTCCTGCAGCGTGTAAGCTGCGCCATAGGCCTCGAGCGCCCAGACCTCCATCTCGCCGAAGCGCTGTCCGCCGAACTGCGCCTTACCGCCGAGCGGCTGCTGGGTGACCAGCGAGTACGGGCCGATCGAACGGGCGTGGATCTTGTCGTCCACCAGATGGTGCAGCTTCAGCATGTAGATGTAGCCGACCGTCACCTGACGATCGAAGGGCTCGCCGGTACGACCGTCGTACAGCGTGGACTGGCCAGAGCCCTTGAGCCCCGCCTTCTCCAGCATGTGCACGATGTCGGCTTCCACCGCGCCGTCGAAGACCGGCGTCGCGATCGAGACGCCGCGCTTCATCTGCTTGGCGAGCGTCAGGACCGACGCGTCGTCGTAGTTCTTCACCTTCTCATTGCGGTCGTTATCGCCGAGGAGTTCGGCGATCTCGTCGCGCAGCGGCTTCACGTCGAGCGACTGCTGGTAGACCTCCAGCATCTCCCCGATCTTCTTGCCCATGCCCGCGCAGGCCCAGCCAAGATGCGTCTCGAGGATCTGTCCGACGTTCATGCGCGAGGGCACGCCCAACGGGTTCAGCACGATGTCGACATGCGTGCCGTCCTCGTTGAACGGCATGTCCTCGACCGCGAGGATGCGGGAGACCACACCCTTGTTGCCGTGACGGCCGGCCATCTTGTCGCCCGGCTGGATCTTGCGCTTCACGGCGACGAAGACCTTGACCTGCTTCATGACGCCGGGCGGCAGTTCGTCGCCGCGCTGCACCTTCTCGACCTTGTCCATGAAGCGCCCTTCGAGGGTCTTCTTGGACTCGTCGTACTGGCCGCGAAGCGCCTCGAGCTCGCCCTGGATCCGCTCGTCCTCTACGGCGAACATCCACCACTGCGAGCGGGGATATTCGCGCATCAGGTCCGGGTTGACCGTGGCGCCCTTCTTGAAGCCCTTCGGGCCGGCCACGGCGACGACGCCGTCGAGCATGTCGATCAGACGGCCGTAGACGTTACGGTCGAGGATCGCCTGCTCGTCGTCGCGGTCCTTGGCGAGACGCTCGATCTCCTCGCGCTCGATCGCCATGGCGCGCTCGTCCTTCTCGACGCCATGACGGTTGAACACGCGCACTTCCACCACGGTACCGTAGGTGCCGGGCGGCATGCGGTTGGAGGTGTCGCGGACGTCCGACGCCTTCTCGCCGAAGATGGCGCGCAGAAGCTTCTCTTCCGGCGTCATCGGGCTTTCGCCCTTCGGCGTGATCTTGCCGACGAGGATGTCTCCCGGCGCAACTTCCGCACCGATGTAGACGATGCCCGCTTCGTCGAGGTTCTTCAGAGCCTCTTCCGACACGTTCGGAATGTCGCGGGTGATTTCCTCAGGACCGAGCTTGGTATCGCGCGCCATGACCTCGAACTCCTCGATGTGGATCGAGGTGAAGACGTCGTCGGCGACGATGCGCTCGGAGAGGAGGATGGAGTCCTCGTAGTTGTAGCCGTTCCACGGCATGAACGCGACGAGCACGTTCCGGCCGAGGGCGAGATCACCGAGATCGGTCGACGGACCGTCGGCGATGATGTCGCCCTTCTGCACCCTATCACCCACCGAGACCAGCGGACGCTGGTTGATGCAGGTGTTCTGGTTCGAGCGCTGGAACTTCATCAGTCGGTAGATGTCGACGCCGGTCTTGCCGAGTTCGAGATCTTCCGTCGCGCGGATGACGACGCGGGTCGCATCCACCTGGTCGACGATACCGGTCCGGCGGGCACCGATCGCGGCGCCCGAGTCACGGGCGACGATCGGCTCCATGCCGGTGCCGACGAACGGCGCCTCGGCCCGCACCAGCGGCACGGCCTGACGCTGCATGTTCGAGCCCATGAGGGCGCGGTTCGCGTCGTCGTTCTCGAGGAACGGGATCAACGCGGCCGCAACCGACACCAGCTGCTTCGGCGAGACGTCCATCAGGTCGACGCTGTCGCGCGGGGTCATGAAGACGTCGCCCGAATGACGGCAGACCACGAACTCGTCGGCAAAGCGCATGTCGTCGGTCAGCGCCGCGTTCGCCTGGGCGACGTGATGCTTGGCCTCTTCCATGGCCGACAGATAGACGACCTCGTGAGTGACGATCTTGTCGATGACCTTCCGGTACGGGCTCTCGATGAAGCCATACTTGTTGACGCGCGCAAACGTCGCCAGCGAGTTGATCAGACCGATGTTCGGGCCTTCCGGCGTCTCGATCGGGCAGATGCGGCCGTAATGCGTCGGGTGCACGTCGCGCACTTCGAAGCCGGCGCGCTCGCGGGTCAGACCACCGGGTCCAAGGGCCGAGAGACGACGCTTGTGGGTGATCTCCGACAGCGGGTTGGTCTGATCCATGAACTGCGAGAGCTGCGAGGATCCGAAGAACTCGCGCACGGCCGCAGCCGCCGGCTTGGCGTTGATCAGGTCCTGCGGCATGACCGTGTCGATCTCGACCGAGGACATGCGCTCCTTGATGGCGCGCTCCATGCGGAGCAGGCCGACGCGGTACTGGTTCTCCATCAGCTCGCCGACCGAGCGAACCCGGCGGTTGCCGAGGTTGTCGATGTCGTCGATCTCGCCCTTGCCGTCGCGCAGGTTCACCAGCGTCTTGATGACGGCGAGGATGTCCTCCTTGCGCAGCACGCGCACGGTGTCCTCGGCGTCGACGTCGAGACGCATGTTCATCTTGACGCGGCCGACGGCCGAAAGGTCGTAGCGCTCCTTGTCGAAGAACAGCGAGTTGAACATGGCTTCCGCCGTGTCCATGGTCGGCGGCTCGCCCGGACGCATGACGCGGTAGATGTCGAACAGCGCGTCCTGACGGCCCTCGTTCTTGTCGATGGCCAGCGTCGAGCGGATGTAGGCGCCGACGGTGACGTGATCGATGTCGAGGACGGCGATCTCTTCATGGCCGCCGTCGATGAGGATCTTGAGGCTCTTCTCGTCGATCTCGTCGCCGGCTTCGAGGTAGACCTCGCCCGTCTGGTAGTTGACGATATCCTCGGCGAGGTAGTTGCCCCAGAGCTCTTCCTCGGTGGCACGCAGGGCAACGACGCCCTTCTCCTTCATCTGGCGAGCCTGGCGCGCCGTGACCTTTTTGCCGGCCTCGACCAGCACTTCACCGGTGTCGGCGTCGACCATGTCGGTGACGGCCTTCTGGCCGCGCACGCGCTCGACCGAGAACGGCACGCGCCAGCCCTCCTTGTCCTTCTCGAACTTGATGATGTCGTAGAAGGTCGAGAGGATCTCCTCGCCGTCCATGCCCAGCGCCATCAGCAGCGACGAGACAGGGATCTTGCGACGGCGATCGATGCGCGCGAACACGACGTCCTTGGCATCGAACTCGATGTCGAGCCAGGAGCCGCGGTACGGGATGATGCGGGCAGCAAACAGCAGCTTGCCCGAGGAATGGCTCTTGCCCTTGTCGTGGTCGAAGAACACGCCCGGCGACCGGTGCATCTGCGAGACGATGACGCGCTCGGTGCCGTTGACGATGAAGGTGCCGTTGGAGGTCATCAGGGGCATGTCGCCCATGTAGACGTCCTGCTCCTTGATGTCCTTGATCGACTTGGACTGGGTGTCCGGGTCGATATCGAACACGATCAGGCGCAGCGTCACCTTGAGCGGCGCCGCAAACGTCATGTCGCGCTGACGGCACTCGTCGACGTCGAACTTCGGCGCCTCGAACTCGTACTTGACGAATTCCAGCATCGACTGGCCGGAGAAGTCGGAGATCGGGAACACGGACTTGAAGACAGCCTGCAGACCCTCGTCGGGCCGCCCGCCTTCCGGCTCGTCCACCAGCAGGAACTGATCGTAGGAGGCCTTCTGGACCTCGATCAGGTTCGGCATTTCGGCGACCTCGGGGATGGACCCGAAGAACTTGCGCACACGCCTGCGACCGCTGAACGTTGTCGTCTGAGACATTGTCGCTCCTTCATCTCGACTGCGCCCTTGACCAAAGGGCTGAACACCACTGTCCCTCTCCTCGAAAGAGGGACGCCCCGAGTAGCCCACCGCGATCGGGCCTCTGAGCATCGACTTGTATTCGGGCACCCTCTTTCAAGGAAAGGGACTGCCAGCCCGAGTCTCCACACGACCCTTGGTCGTCGAGAAACCCGCACCCGGGCGTCGCGCCCGCGTCACATCTTCCTGCGAAGGTCCGGTATCCGCTGTCACACGGTAACGGTCGTTCGCGTCGCGCTCATACCCGGGCCAAAAGGCGGACAGGGCGCTAGCGCGGAAAGCGGAACGGCAAAATGCCGTCCCGCCTCCCATTGTCGTCAGCAAACGCCGGGGGGTTACCCCTGCGATTACTTGATTTCGACCGTTGCACCAGCCTTCTCGAGCTGGTCCTTGATCTTGGCGGCTTCTTCCTTGTTGACGCCTTCCTTGACAGGCTTCGGAGCGCCGTCGACCAGGTCCTTGGCTTCCTTGAGGCCAAGAGCGGTGATCGCGCGGACTTCCTTGATGACGTTGATCTTCTGCGCGCCGGCAGAAGTCAGGATCACGTCGAACTCGGTCTTCTCTTCGACTGCCTCGGCAGCCGCACCACCACCACCGGCAGCCGCGACGGCGACTGGAGCAGCGGCGGAGACGCCCCACTTTTCTTCAAGCAGCTTCGACAGTTCGGCCGCCTCGAGGACGGTCAGGGTCGACAGCTCTTCAACGATCTTTGCCAGATCAGCCATGTGATTTTCCTTTCAGGTTCGAACAATTGAATGCAGCGAGGAACTTAGCCTCAGGCCGCTTCGTCCTTCTTGGCATATGCCGCGAACACGCGAGCCAGCTGCGAAGCTGGCGCGGCGACGACGGATGCGATGCGGGTTGCTGGCGTTTGAAGCATGCCGAGCAATTTGCCGCGCAGTTCGTCGAGCGACGGAAGCGTGGCAAGTGCCCGCACTCCGTCCGCATCGAGGGTGGTCTTACCCATCGAGCCGCCGAGGATGACGAGCTTGTCGTTCCCCTTGGCGTAATCGTTGGCGACCTTCGGCGCCGCGATCGGATCGCTAGAATAAGCGATCAGTGTCTGGCCTTCGAAAAGTCCAGCGATCGGTTCGGCGTCGGTGCCTTGAAGAGCGATCTTGGCAAGACGGTTCTTCGCGACTTTGACGGTGGCTCCCTGCGCGCGCATCTTCGAACGAAGATCGTTCATCTGCGCGACGGTGAGACCGACATAGCGAGCCACCACGACAGCACCCGAGGCCTTGAAGGTCTCGTGAAGCTCCGTGACGAACTCGAGCTTTTCCGCTCTTTCCACTGCCTCTCTCCAGTTAAGCGACCGTTCAACGTGAACAGCCGCCGGTTGCCTTAAGCCACCCGGACCACCCGGGCGACGCTCGAGGATCCTGTCCCCTTGGCAACCGCAAATTCCGAGGAACAACGGCAGGCGCAAGGCATTCAGAGGTTCGAACCAAAACACCAGGCAGAGCCTGGGAAATCGGAACATTCCCCGTCTAATGCAGGCTTTCGACGATTAAGAACCGCGGCCAAGGCCTTGGTATCGCCTGCACTCTTGGACAGGTCGGAGGAGCCTTTCAGCTCTTCCGGAGATCTTGCGACCTCCATGCACCGGGACAGAATCCCGGAACGCATCTACGGGCGACGGATCAGATCCGCCGCCCGAATTCAAATGACATGGCCGTGAGGCCCGCCGAACGGCTTAAGCCTGGAGGCTCGCCAGCTCGACTTTTACGCCCGGGCCCATGGTCGAGGTGACCGAGATGCGCTGGACGTAATTGCCCTTGGCACCCGACGGCTTGGCGCGGGTCACCGCATCCGCAAACGCGCGGATGTTCTCGGCGAGCGCGTCGAGCTCGAACGAAGCCTTGCCGACGCCGGCGTGCACGATGCCAGCCTTCTCGACGCGGAACTCGACGGCACCACCCTTGGACGCCTTGACGGCAGCGGCGACATCCGGTGTCACCGTGCCGACGCGCGGGTTCGGCATCAGGCCGCGGGGGCCGAGAACCTTACCGAGGCGACCGACGAGGCCCATCATGTCCGGGGTCGCGATGGCGCGATCGAAGTCGATGTTGCCGGCCTGGACCTGCTCGACGAGATCTTCCGCACCAACAATGTCGGCACCGGCGGCGCGGGCCTCTTCAGCCTTGTCACCACGGGCGAATACGGCGACGCGGACGGTACGGCCCGTGCCGTTCGGCAGGTTGACCACGCCGCGGACCATCTGGTCGGCATGGCGGGGATCGACGCCGAGGTTCATCGCGATCTCGATGGTCTCGTCGAACTTGGCGGTGGCCCGCTCCTTCAGCATCTTCAGCGCCTCGGTGAGGCCGTAGAGCTTCTCGCGGTCGATGCCGTCACGTGCGTTGACGATACGCTTTCCAGCTTTTGCCATGGTCTCAGCCCACCACTTCCAGGCCCATGGAACGGGCCGAACCTTCGATCATCAGCATGGCTGCGTCGATGTCGTTCGCATTGAGATCCTTGAGCTTCGCCTCGGCGATCTCCTTGACCTGCGCGCGCGTCACCGAACCAGCATTGACCTTGCCGGGCTCCTTGGAGCCAGCCGTCAGGCCAGCGGCCTTCTTCAGGAAGAAGCTGACCGGAGCGGTCTTCATCACGAACGTGAACGACTTGTCGACGTAATAGGTGATGACGACGGGGACGGGCGAACCCTTCTCCATTTCCTGCGTCTGGGCGTTGAACGCCTTGCAGAATTCCATGATGTTGATGCCGCGCTGACCCAGCGCCGGGCCGATCGGCGGGGACGGGGTCGCCGAGGCCGCCTTGACCTGCAGTTTCAGCTGGCCTGCAATCTTTTTAGCCATTCGTTTCTGCCTTTGTGGTTACGCCGCCCCACCCCGAAGAATGGCAGCGGCTTGGGCCGCCGGAGCGACACGTTTGCAGTTGCGCGGTACGGACATGTCGTCGGCTTAAAACGACAGGTCCTCCCGCACGCTGTGGAGCGGCTTTCGCCATGGGGGCCGAAGCCCCGCTCCTTCGGTCAGACCTTTTCGACCTGACTGAATTCAAGATCGACCGGCGTCGCCCGCCCGAAGATCGAAACCTCGACCTTGAGGCGCGCACGCTCCTGGTCGACTTCCTGAACGGTGCCGTTGAACGAGGCGAACGGGCCGTCGGAAACGCGGATCTGCTCGCCGATCTCGAACGATACCGTCGGCTTGGGCCGCTCGACACCGTCCTGCACCTGGCTCAGGATCTGGTTGGCCTCGTTCTCGGAGATCGCCACCGGGCGGTTGTCCGGACCGAGGAAGCCCGTCACCTTCGGAATGTTCTTGATCATCGAGAACACTTCGTCGGTCAGTTCGGCCTTCACCAGCACGTAGCCCGGGAAGAACTTGCGCTCGGCGTCGACCTTGCGACCGCGACGAACCTCGACAACCTTCTCGGTAGGCACCAGGATCTTCTCGAACTTATCGGACAGACCCTTCTGGCGCGCCTGTTCCTCGATCGATTCAGCGACCTTCTTCTCGAAATTCGAATAGGCCTGAACGATATACCAACGAGCCGTCATGAAATTACACTGTCTCCGCGGTTCAGATGCTGGCGCCCTGGATAACGCTCATCGCATACCCGAACACGAAATCAGCCAAGAAGAAAAAGATCGACGCGAACGCCACCATGACCAGCACCATTGCCGTCGAGATCATCGTCTCGCGACGCGACGGCCAGGTCACCTTGGACGTCTCGGTCTGGACCTGCTTGATGAAGGTCACGGGATTGGTCTTGGAAGCCATTGAGTGCTCACGGCTATAGGCGCGTAGAGCCTGATCATCAGCCTCACGCGCCAAAAGGATTTAGATGTTGGCTCTACATAGCCTCGGGCAAGGTGATTCACAAGCCCTCATGCAAGTCAAATGCCGATTGCCACTTAGCGCCCAATTCGACCTCCGGGCAGACCAGCGCTTCCCTGCAAGACCGCCGACTTCGTGCCGGAAGCGCGTGCGGAAAGCTATACCGACCCGCCCCTCTTTCAGCTGCGCACCTGACCGAGACCCTGTGCCCACCTATACCAATTGAACTCTCAGCGGCAGGCGACCGCAGGAGGAAGACGACTGACCGCCGCCGCTCCCTCCTGTCGAAAGGGACTTGCCAACCGAGATTGTAACTTTATAACATTCCTCAGCAGCCCGGCAGTTTGGCCGGGGCGGAACTTCGCTGCAGCGGCTCGTCCGGCAACTGTCACGGATTGCCTTATCCCGGCCGCCCGAGGCGGCACACACACCATCAGGACGCCACCGGCGGCCTTCGAGAGACTGGTCATGACACCATCACCGGATACGGAAGCATCCCCGCAGCGCCCTCGCCGATCGGCCTTGCAGCGCTCGGCGCTGGAGCGGCTCGCAATGGTCTCCTTGCCGATCATCGCTCTCTGGATCGCCGTCGCCCTGGCGTTGGACCTGTGGCGGTGAGCGCGGCGACGCCCATCGTCAGGCTCGACGACCTGACGCTCGCCTACCGCCGCCAGCCCGCTGTGCACCACGTCTCCGGCAGCTTTGCCGGTGGATCGCTCACCGCGGTGGTCGGCCCCAACGGTGCAGGTAAGTCGACCTTGCTAAAGGGCATCATGGGCTTGCTGCCGATTTCTCAGGGATCGGTTCATCTGGGTGGCGTCGCGCGGCGCGACATTGCCTATCTGCCGCAGGCCAACGAACTCGACCGGTCCTTTCCCCTCGACGTCGCCGACCTCGTCTCGCTCGGCGCCTGGCGCGATGCCGGCATCTTCGGCGGCATTCGCGGCCGGACCCGCGACCGGATCGCCGAGGCAATCGATGCCGTCGGCCTCGCCGGCTTCGAGCACCGCAGCATCGGCACCCTGTCGGGGGGCCAGCTGCAGCGGGCGCTGTTCGCCCGCGTCCTGGTGCAGGATGCGCGCCTGCTGCTGCTCGACGAGCCGTTCAACGCCATCGACACCCGCACCGTCCTCGACCTCATGGCCATCGTGCGCCGATGGCACGGCGAACAGCGAACGGTGATCGCCGTGCTGCACGACATGGAGCTGGTCCGAGAGCATTTCCCCGAGACCTTGCTGATCGCCCGCGAGCTTGTGGGCTGGGGGCCAACGGCCGAGGTCCTGCAGCC
The DNA here is from genome assembly GCF_055730125.2 of Mesocryomonas fontinalis. Classification (NCBI taxonomy): domain Bacteria; kingdom Pseudomonadati; phylum Pseudomonadota; class Alphaproteobacteria; order Hyphomicrobiales; family Aurantimonadaceae; genus Mesocryomonas; species Mesocryomonas fontinalis. Next base: position 17,257 of record NZ_JBUZWG020000015.1, read on the forward strand.
CGACCGCCTGAAGACGGCGCGGCAGATCAGCGAGAGCTGGTCGGAGGATCCCGGCTTCACGGCACGGAGCGCGGCATGAACCTCTATGCGACCCTGATCCATCCCTTCGTCGAGTACGGCTTCATGCGGAGGGCGCTCGTCGGCTGCCTGGCGCTGGCGCTGGGCGCCTGCCCGCTCGGCGTCCTCCTGGTGCTCCGCCGGATGAGCCTTGTCGGCGATGCGATGAGCCATGCGATCCTGCCGGGCGCTGCCGTCGGCTTCCTGATTGCCGGCTTCTCCGTCTACGCCATGACCATTGGCGGCATGATCACCGGTCTTGCCGTCGCCGTGCTCGCCGGCCTTGTCTCGCGGTTCACGCCATTGCGCGAGGATGCAAGTTTCGCCGCCTTCTACCTCTCCTCGCTCGGGCTCGGCGTGCTGCTGGTCTCCGTGCACGGCTCGAACATCGACCTCCTGCATGTGCTGTTCGGAACGGTGCTCGCGCTGAACGATCCGGCGGTTCTGCTGATGGCCGGGATCACCACGGTGACGATGATCGTGCTCGCCCTGTTCTACCGCCCGCTGATCGCCGAATGCCTCGACCCCGGCTTCCTGCGCTCGGTCGGTGGTGGGGGCGGCGCCGTACACATGCTGTTCGTCACGCTCGTGGTGCTGAACCTTGTCGGCGGCTTCCAGGCACTGGGAACGCTGATGGTCGTCGGCATCATGATGCTGCCCGCCGCGGCCTCTCGATTCTGGGCCGAGAGCGTATCCGGCCAGATGCTGGCGGCAGCCATCGTCGGGCTCGCGGCTTCGTTCGTTGGCTTGCTGGTCTCCTACCACAACGATCTGCCGGCCTCCCCGGCGATCATCTTGTCGGCGAGCGTCGTCTACGCCGTCTCGGTGCTGTTCGGCCGCTTCGACAGTGTCCTGGCCCGCACCCTTCACCGCCCGCACTTCCACTCCTGAAAGGCAGCATCAATGCGTATCCGTAATCTCCTGCTTTCTCTTGCATTCGGAGCTTCGGCGCTGGCCCTTGGCGGCACCGCCTCTGCCGCCGACAAGGTCAAGGTCGTCGCCTCGTTCTCGATCCTCGGCGACATGGTCAGCGAAATCGGCCGCGACCACGTGGAGCTGACGACCCTCGTCGGGCCGGATGGCGACGCACATGTCTACGAGCCGACGCCGTCGGACGTGCGGGCGGTCTCCGCGGCGAAACTGCTCGTGGTCAACGGCCTGCAGTTCGAGGGCTGGATGACGCGGCTGGGCGATACCGCCGGCTTCAAGGGCACCGAGATCGTCGCGACGACCGGCCTGAAGCCGATCCCCTTCACCCGGGAGGAAGAGGAAGCAGATCATGCCGCGGAAGTGCCGGGCAAAGCCGGCGACGACCATCACCACCACATCAACGACCCGCACGCCTGGCAGGACCTGTCGAACGGTGTCGTCTACGCCGAGAACATCGTGAAGGGCCTGTCGGCGGCCGATCCGGAGCATGCAGCCGACTACCGCGCCAACGGCGATACATTCATCGCGGCGATCAAGGAGATGGATGCGACGGTCAAGGCGGAACTCGCGACCGTGCCGAAGGCCCAGCGCAAGGCCGTCACCTCGCACGACGCCTTCGGCTACTTCGCCCGGGCCTATGATGTGAACTTCATCGCGCCGGAGGGCGTCTCGACCGAGTCTGAGGCTTCCGCCTCGGACGTCGCCAAGATTATCGACCAGATCAAGAGCGAGGGCATCCGGGCCGTCTTCATCGAGAACGTCAGCGACCCCCGACTGATCGACCGGATCGCCAGCGAGACGAAGGCGAAGGTCGGCGGCACGCTCTACTCCGACGCGCTGTCGGGCCCCGACGGTCCTGCTTCGACCTATCTCAAGATGTTCCAGAACAACGTCGACCAGATCGTCAAGGCGCTGAAGACCAGCTGATGCCGGCAGGGCCGGAGCGGCGGCGACGCCGCGCCGGCCCCGCTCCGGCCCGGTCGTGAAGAGCCGGACCAGTCGGCACCTCGTCATGCACCACAATCGTTAGATAACGATCGATTTTAGATGGTTGGAGCGCCTTCTGAATGCTTTAAATTAAGCCGAGCGGCACGGCGCCTACTCCCATTCGAGTTCGGCAAAGGCGCCGGTCGCGTTGCGGCGGTTGTACTCGTCGAACAACTGCCATCTCCCGGCCTCCGACTGCCCAGCCGTCTCCAGCGCCGCGGTCAGCGACAGGCCATCCACGATCGACCGCCGGAGGTCGCGGGCCAGCACGCCAAGATATCGCTCGGTGTCCCCCGAGGCGGCGGGCCACGGCGCGTCGACCGGGCCATGACCGGGTACGAGCCTTGCCGCCTTGATGCCGCCGAGGCCGCCGAGGACATCGAGCCAGCCGATCAGGCTTCCGTCGAAGGTCGGGCAATGCTCGAGAAAGACGAGGTCGCCGGCAAACAGCGTCCCGCTGGCCTCGTCGAGAACGGTCAGGTCGTTATCGGTGTGCGCCGTCCGCCAGGCTTTCAGCTGCAGCGTCCGCCCCCCAAGATCGAGCGTCACCGTGTCGTCGACCGCAAGCGTCGGCGGGATGATCGCCACCTCGGCCATCAACGCTGCGCCCATGAGTTCGACATTCGAGGCCAGATAGGAGTCGCGCCGTGCCGCCAGCGCGGCCGAGAGGTTGTGGTGGCCGACGAAGACCGCCTCGCCGCCGAGGAAGGCAGCGTTGCCAAAGACGTGGTCGGGGTGCATGTGGGTGTTGACGACGTAGCGGATCGGCAGACGGGTGACTGCCCGCACCGCTTCGAGAAGCTGCCGTCCCTCCCGCACGCTCCCGCCGCTGTCGATCACCGCAACGCTGTCGCGTCCGACGATGAAGCCGATATTGGCGATCGCGCCGTCATTGGCCGCGCGCATCAGGTCGATGGCCCCGTGGTGGACATAGACGCCAGCCGCAATCTCGCGCATCGGCAAGGGCACGACTGGATCCGAAGAAGCCGTCTCTGCCAGCGCGACGCCGGGAAGCCAAGGTAGAATCAGTGCCGGCAACGCCAGGCACCCGAAACGGCGTCGCGTCAGACGACGGCCGAGCGGATTGGGAGACGCGGCATCGCGATCGAATTCCTGGCACATAACGATCCTCCACGGGCACTCCGGCCCGTTTCTCGGATCAAGATGGCGCCGGGCCGCTCGCCTGTCACCGGGCAACCACCAAGAATTGCTCAGCTTATCCGGCGGAGGGTGTCACGGGCGAGCCGATGAGCGCAGTGCCGGAAACGGAAAAGGGCGGCTAAAAAACCAGGCCGCCCTCTTCCTCATTGCACTGGATGTCCGCGATCAGCCGGCGACGTCGGCGAGGCTCTCGCGGGCGGCGCGAACCACGGCCTCGGTCGTGATGCCGAACTTCTCGTAGACGTCCCCGATCTTGCCGGACGCACCGAAGCTGTGCATGCCGACGAAACGGCCGTGGAAGCCGATGTAGCGGCCCCAGCCGAGCTCGACCGCGGCCTCGACCGCGACTCGCGCATGGGTCTTGCCCATCACGGCCTTCTTGTAGGCGGCGTCCTGCTCCTCGAAGAGAAGGTGGCACGGCATGGAGACGACTGCGGTCGGGATGCCTTCCTTCTGCAGGATCTCGCGCGCTTCGACCGCCAGCTGCAGTTCGGAGCCGGTGCCGATCAGCGTCAGCTGGCGCTCGCCGCCCTCGGCCTCGAGCAGGACGTAGGCACCGCGCGCCGAGCGGTTTTCCGTGCCGTCCTCCCGCCGCAGCAGCAGCATTGGCTGACGCGACAGCGCGATCAGCGCGGCGCGGCGGGGCGCATCGAGGATCAGCTCCCAGCACTCGGCCGTCTCGATCGGGTCGCCCGGACGGTAGACGGCGAGCTGCGGTATCGCCCGCAGAGCCGCCAGATGCTCGACCGGCTGATGCGTCGGGCCGTCTTCGCCGAGGCCGATCGAGTCATGCGTCATGACGAAGATCGTGCGGATCTGCATCAGCGCGGCGAGCCGGATCGACGGACGGCAGTAGTCGGAGAAGCACAGGAAGGTGCCGCCATAGGGGATCAGCCCGCCATGCAGGGCGATGCCGTTCATCGCCGCCGCCATGCCGTGCTCGCGCACGCCATAGTGCATGTAGGTGCCGTTGAAGTCGTCGGCACGGATCTCGACCATGCCCTTCGCCTTGGTGTTGTTCGACGGCGTGAGGTCGGCCGATCCGCCGAGCAGTTCCGGCAGGACCGCCGCCAGATGGTCGAGCACGATGCCGCTCGCCTGCCGCGTCGCGAAGTCCTTCTCACCGGCGCGAAACTCGGTCTTCGCGGCAGCGATGGCGTTCTTCCAGTCGGCCGGCAGCTCGCCGTCGTTCCGGCGTTCGAACTCCTGCCGCAGCCCATCCGGCAAGGCTTTCACCCGGTCCGCCCAGGCTGCACGCGCGGTGCGCCCCTTGGCGCCGATCTCCCGCCAGGCACTGAGAAGATGATCGGGAATGACGAAAGGCGGCGAGTCCCAGCCGAGGAGCTTGCGGGCGCCGGCGATCTCGTCCTCGCCGGGGGCGTCGCTGTGGGCCTTCTGTGTACCAGCCTTGGTCGGGAAGCCGAAGCCGATGATGGTCTTGCAGGCGATCATCGACGGCTTGTCGGTCACCGCGCGCGCCGCGGTGATCGCGTCGCGGATGGCGTCGGTATCGTGCCCGTCGATCTCCTGGACATGCCAACCGGACGCGCGGAAGCGCTCGATCTCATTGTCGGAGACCGCAAGGCTCGTCGCACCGTCGATGGAGATCGAGTTGTCGTCCCAGAAGGCGATGAGCTTTCCGAGCTTGAAATGGCCCGCCATGGAGATCGCCTCCTGGCTCAGGCCCTCCATCAAGCAGCCATCGCCCATGAAGACGTAGGTCCAGTGATCGCAGATGTCGTCGCCGAACTTGGCATTCAGGATGCGCTCGGCCAAGCCGAAGCCGACCGAGTTGGCAAGGCCCTGCCCGAGCGGACCGGTCGTCGTCTCGATGCCGTCGGCGTGCTTGTACTCGGGATGGCCGGCGGTCTTGCTGCCGATCTGCCGGAAGCGCTTCAGCTCCTCCAGCGTCATGTCCTTCGAGCCCGTCAGGTACAGGAGGCTATAGAGCAGCATCGAGCCGTGACCGTTCGACAGAAGGAAGCGGTCGCGGTCGAACCAATGCGGATCGGCCGCATCGAACTGCATGAAATCCTTGTAGAGGACGGTCGCGATGTCGGCCATGCCCATCGGCGCGCCGGGGTGGCCGCTCTTGGCCTGCTGCACGGCGTCCATAGACAGGAAGCGGATGCAGTCGGCGAGATCGCGCAGGTGCTGGTCGCGCGGCGCGGGAACGGCCTTGGGGACGGCGGGAGAGAGTGCGTCAGCCATTGGGGAAGCTCCTTCTTGGCGAAATCATCCGAAGCGGATGGGTATGGCAGGGCGGTGGCGGGCTGTGAAACCTCGCTCGGTGGCGCCTGGTGGCGCCGCCCGGTGGTGCGCGCATTCCGGCGGATTGTCGAGTGGCGATCGAAGCAGGTGATGCTGCCCGGCAAGCGGCAGCGTCTGCAGCGGATGCTGGGGCACCCCGATGCCACCAGCGGCGGCGCTGCAGGTCAGCGCGGACGGATGACCGAGGAGCGCCGGAGGAAAGGCAGCTTGATCCGTTCGCGCGCCCAGGTCAGCAGGCCGGCCACGATGATCAGCCCGATACCGAGAAAGGACATGGCGTCCACCGGCTGATGGAAGACGAGATAGCTGAACATCAGCGCCCAGATCATCTGGCTGTATTGCGGGACGGCGATCTGGCTGGCCGGCGCATATTGCACCGCGAGCATGATCAGCACCTGCCCGAGGGCCATCAGCAGACCGTAGACCAGGAGATAGGCGATCTGCAGAAGGTCCGGGGTGATCCAGGACGGCAGCATCAGAATGCCGTTCAGCACCAGCGCGCCGAGAAGACCAGCGCCGAACAGGGAGATGCGCTTCTCCTCCGGCCCGGCCATCCGGAAGGTGACGACCGAGCCGGCACCCGAGAACGCCCCGACGAGCGCCGCCGCATGGCCGAGCCCGAGCTCGCGAAAGCCGGGGCGGAGCACCACGAGGACGCCGACGAAGCCGATCAGCACCGCCGACCAGCGCCAGCCGCCGACCTTCTCCTTGAGGAAGACGATCGAGAGCAGCGTCACGATGATCGGCATCAGGAAGATCACCGAAAACGCTTCCGGCATCGAGAGATGCGTGAACGCCATGACGCTGGAAGTTGCCGAGACAGCCGTCAGCAGTGCCCGGGCGGTCCAGAGCGGGCGACGCGTCGAGCGGAAGATGTCGGTCAGCCGCTCATTCGGTCGGCGGACGAAAGGCAGCGTCAGCATGCTGAGAAGCGCGCCGGTGAAGGCGACCTGGAAGGCATCGAGACTGCCGTCGATGAATTTGACCGAGGCGTCGCTGATCGCGAACGCGATGTAGGCGAGGAATGCCAGGAAAACGCCGTTCTGCACCTGTCCACCCCGACGCGCCCAGGCGAACCGGTCCGGCCGCTGCTCTGCTCTCGCCCGTGCTCTGCCGCATCGCGAAGCGTTTGTCACCGGGCATCGGCGGCAAACTGCCGGAAACCCCAGGCGCAGTCGTGCAACGCCCCGCCAAGGAGCGAGCGAAATAACTACAGCGAGATGTGATGACGATCAAAAAGTCCTGGCAGGGGCAGCCGGGCTCGAACCGACGACCTGCGGTTTTGGAGACCGCCGCTCTACCAACTGAGCTATGCCCCTTTAGAACGATCCCCGATTAGTCGCTGGACGCCCGCTTGGCAAGCCCTTTCGGTAGGTTCGGCGCAGGAATCATCGCCCGTCTCATGGCCTGCGGCGGGCGGGTCCCTAGCGCCAGAAGGTCAGCAGCTTGCGGCCGAGGCGGCTGAAACGGGTCAGCGACCAGAGCTTGTCGACGAAACGGTTGGTATGCTCGAGCCGCTCGGCGAGAACCTCGGCGTGCACTGCGAGCAGTGCCGTCAGATCGGCGCCGGGAAACTGGGCCTGCAGCGCGGTTACGGCATCGGGACCCGTGCGCGGAGTGCCCTCGATCTCAAGGATTCCGAGGCGGGTAGCGAGGCGCAACGCCGTCTGCTCGAACGCCCAGTCGTGAATGTCGAACACCTTCCAGTTCTCCGACCGCAAGGCGTTGAAACCGCAGAGGACGACGCGGGCATCCGGCAGCATGGCGCTGATCCAGACCGCCATGGCGTAACCGCTGCTGGCGATCTTGCCGCCGGTATAGCGATCGGCGAAATAACCTGTCAGGTCCAATGGGACCAGCGGACAACCCGCGTGTTCGCGCAGACTTGCCGGCGCCTCGGTGTCGGCGACCACGAGGTTGAGAATACCCTTCAGCCGGCCCGGTGCGAAACAGGCCGCGACCGGGGCAAGGCGGTTGCGCCGGATGACGCTCGGCCCCTCGCGGCCGCTGCGCAGCACCAGAAGCGCATCGCGGTCGAACCGCTCGGCGACCACCCGGCGTGCATCGTTGAAGAAGACGAACAGCGTTCCGCTCGGCCAACCCGCGCCGAGATCGACGGCCAGCGCCTCCTCGCTGTTGGCCACCAGGACGATCGTCTCGTATGTCGACAAGAGCGAGCGCCAGAAATCGGTGCCGGTGTCATCTGCCACTGCGGATATCCATGCTGAATGATCGGTCGAGCCGGGCGGGAGCGCAAAGGTCGCGCTGCCGGCAGATAACGTTGCGGCGACGTCGCCACAAGAAGCGCCGATTGTCGAGGCCATCCCGCGCGAGCCCTGCCCCGCCCCGTTGCGCCGCGCTTCGGCGTTGCCACGGATGGACGCATATGTCACGAGCGGGTCGACGATAAACGAGGCCCCGTGCCATGCAGTATCCCGTGAGACACCCCGACGAGTGGCGCCGGATCGGCAAGCCCGGCCTGTTCGAGCGGCTGCAGCTGCCCTTCCGCAACCGGCGTTTCCGCCAGCGGGCGAAGAGCCGCGACGGCATCGAGCTGACGCGGGTGCACCACGCCGCCGGCGAACTCGGGCGCTCCGATGTCGTGTTGATCTGCATCATGAAGAACGCCGAAAAGTACCTGCCCTCCTTCCTCGCGCACTACCGCCGGCTGGGGGTGAAGCGCTTCGCCTTCGTCGACGATCGCTCGAGCGACGGCACGCGGCCCCTCCTCCTCGCGGCCGGCGATGTCGATCTCTACGAATCGAATGTCGGTTTCGGCGATGCCGGCGGGGGGCTCGCCTGGCGGGACATGCTGGTCGATCTCTACGGCCGCGGCCGCTGGTACGTCTCGATCGACAGCGACGAATACCTGATCTTCCCGGGCTGCGAGACGAGGCCGCTCTCCGCCTTCATCGCGGACCTTGAGCGGATCGGCGCCAAGCGCTCGCTGGCCTCGATGATCGACATCTATCCCGATGGCGCTCTCGGCGCCGCCCAACAGGCGGAGGCCGCCGACGCCCTTCCGACGGCGATCTGCCCACTGTACGACGGCGACGGCTACGGCATCGGCAACGACAAATTCTGCACGGCCATCCGCGGCGGACCGCGTCGCCGCCTGTTCGGCACCAACATGCGGCTGACCAAGTTCCCGGTGATCTTTGCCGACGACGCCACCCAGTTCAACGGCGGCAGCCATCATGGCCCGCTGCCGATCGCGAGAAACTTCTCGCCGGTCCAGGCCGTGCTGCTGCACTACAAATTCTCGCCGGGCGCCGTCGAGGAATTCACCGAGATCGCCGCCCGGGGAACGCATTACAACGGCGCCAGCTATTACAAGTCGATCGTCGGCCATGCAGGTTTCAACGCCGAGGCCGATTTCCGGTACGCCAGGTCGCTGCGGTTCGACGGGTCCGAGGCGATGCTGCGCCAGGGGTTCATGCAGGACATCCGCGGCTAACGAGCTTGCCCCCCTCCAGCGGCCACCTCCCGTGCCATTGCGCAATGTCACAGCGCATCACTTTGTCAGCCAATGCCAAGGCTTTGGTTGAGTGAGCCGGCAATCTTTTGTAACGATCACACTGAGAAGTATTTCCCGAAAGGAAGAGTCATGTCAGCTTTGGTCGCCGATTGGGGTGCAGGGCAGGATTCGGAGCAGCGTCCGCCCGTTCTGAAGCGGGACGGAACCCCGCTGAAGGTGCTCTACGCGCTGGACAGCTTCCCGCAGCTGTCCGAATCTTACATCAATGCCGAGATCCAGCGGATGCAGGGCTGGGGCGTGCACATCGAGGTCTGGTCGCGCGGCGAGCCGAAGTCCCAGGCGCAGTGCGACGTCGTCGTCCACCGGGGCACGCTGCTCGAGACCATCGAGCGCGTAAAGCCGGACGTCGTCCATACGCACTGGACCCAGACCGCCCTGAAGTACAAGGATGCCGCCAAGCGCATGGGCATCCCGCTGACGGCGCGCGGCCACTGGCACTTCGTGCCGAAGCAGATCGCCCGCGTCGAGCGAGAGCCGACGATTGAGCGGCTCTACATGTTCCCGCATCTGGCGAACAAATGGGGCTCGGCGACCAGCAAGATCCTGCCCATGGTCTCCTGCTTCCATCCGGAATGGCTGGCGCCGCGGGTCGAGAAGAACCGCAAGATGATCGTGCGGACAGCCGCCTGCAAGCAGCCGAAGGACCTCGCCACCTTCATCCGCATTGCCAGCCGCCTGCCCGACTACCGCGCCGTGCTGATCCTCTGCAGCCTCGGGCCGAACGACCATTACCGCGAGCTCGAGCAGATCAACCGCGATCTCGGCAGCCCGGTCGAGATGGTGCATGACATCACCTATGAGGAAGTCGCCGCCTATCTCAGCGAGGCCGGCATCTACGTCCACACCTATGACCCGACCGTCTCCTTCGGCATGCCCGTGTCGATCGCGGAAGCCATGGCGGCCGGCTGTACCGTCGTCGCCCGCAATGTCGAGGGCGCGGACGAATACATCGGCGAGGCCGGCCGGCTCTACGCGTCCGAGGACGAGGCGGTCGCGCTGATCAAGGCCTGCGAAGGCTGGAGCGATGCGGAATGGGCGAAGGCCGACGAGATCTCGCGCGAGCGGTCCTTCCGCCTGTTCGACGATCGCAAGGTTCTCTTGCCGCTGCTGGAGACCTGGAAGCAGATCGCCGGCGAGCAGGCCGAGGCTGCCAACAGCAATGTGTCCCTCCTGACGAAATTCCGTCGCTGGTCGGGCATCGGCTACCGCCGGATCTAATTCCGCCAAAACGCCGTCCCGCCTTCAAGCGGAACGGCGTTTCGGCTCTTCGAAGACCCGCATAGAAAGGCCCGGAAATCGAGATCGATTTCCGGGCCTTTTTTGTTCCGCCTGACCGATGCACGTTCCCCGTCCGTCGCCGCAGGACGCGATCGCCGGTCTCAAGGACGGACACAAAAAAGGCAGGCCCTTTCGGACCTGCCTTTTCATTTTCAGGCGTTCGTTTC
>NZ_JBUZWG020000016.1:0-24135 GCF_055730125.2 Mesocryomonas fontinalis
AGAAATCCTGGGTCAGCTCTCAGTGGAAATCAACAATCTGATCACCGAAAGCGCGTGCCCGAGCGGATGCAACTCCAGCGCGATCGTACGGATCGTTGATTCGCATGCCGCCGACGCGGCATTCAGCAGGAAAGACTTTGCATGAAGAAGATCGGCTATCTGTCATTCGGTCACTGGTCGCCGTCGCCGCAATCCGGCACACGATCGGCGGGCGATACCCTCCTGCAATCGATCGATCTCGCCGTGGCGGCGGAAGAGCTTGGCGCGGACGGCGCCTACTTCCGGGTCCATCATTTCGCGCGTCAACTCGCCTCGCCGTTTCCGCTGCTTGCTGCCGTCGGGGCGAAGACCACCCGGATAGAGATCGGGACCGGTGTCATCGACATGCGTTACGAGAACCCGCTGTACATGGCGGAAGATGCGGGCTCCGCCGACCTGATCTCCGGGAGACGTCTGCAACTCGGCATCAGCCGCGGCTCGCCCGAACAGGTGATCGAAGGCTGGCGCTACTTTGGTTACGCTCCAGCAGAGGGCGAGACCGACGCAGACATGGGGAGGCGCCACGCCGAGGTCTTCCTTGGCGTCATCGAAGGTAAGGGCTTTGCCGAGCCCAGCCCGCAACCGATGTTCCCGAACCCGCCCGGGCTTCTCCGCATCGAGCCTCACTCCGAGGGCTTGCGGGACAGGATCTGGTGGGGATCGGCATCGAACGCCACAGCTCTGTGGGCAGCGGAAAAGGGAATGAACCTGCAATCGTCGACGCTGAAGAAGGACGAGTCCGGCGAACCCTTCCATGTCCAGCAGGCCAGGCAGATCCGGATGTATCGAGAAGCTTGGAAAACGGCCGGACATTCCCGCGAACCGCAGGTCTCGGTCTCGCGGTCGATCTTCGCGCTTACCGACGATCGTGACCGCATACTTCGGGGGAAGAATTAACGGAGATCAAGTTGGCATCATCGACGACATGCGGGCAGTCTTCGGCCGTTCATATGCGGCGGAACCAGATCAACTTGTTAAAATACTGATGACTGATGAGGCTATCGCCGAGGCTGACACGCTCTTGCTGACGGTGCCAAATCAGCTCGGTGTAGAATATAACAGCCACGTTATCGAAAACGTGCTTAAACATGTTGCTCCAGGTATGGGCTGGAAATAAACCTGAATGCTTACCTTTCTTGCATATCTTTTTATCAGGTGATACGTAGCCGTGAAGTCCTATGGAAGACTGATCGAATTTGAAGGTAGAAATATGGAAGACCAGAACCTCGCGTCGGTTGCGCTTGTCGAACTGACTGCTGAAATTGCTTCGGCTTATTTAGCGAACAACCGTGTGGCGCCGTCGGAGATTGCCAGTCTGATCACGAGCATCCACAGCTCGATCGCATCCCTTGGTTCGGCCGTGGCCGAGACGGCGAAAGAGCCCGTGGGCTTGATCCCGGCGGTCCCGGTGAAGAAGTCGGTCACGCCCGACTACATCGTCTGCCTGGAAGACGGAAAGCACTTTAAGTCGATGAAGAGGCACCTCGCGACGAAGTTCGGCCTGACGCCGGACGAATACCGTCGCAAGTGGAGCTTGCCGTCCGATTACCCGATGGTCGCCGCTGGCTACGCTGCGAAGCGCTCGGAACTGGCGCTGAGCCTCGGCCTCGGTCGGAAGAAGGTCGAAGAGGTTGGTGCGCCCATGATCTCGAGGGCAAAGCCGGCTCGCGCAAAGAGGGTGGCCGTAGCGGCCTGATACCCAATGGAGCGCCGGTTCAATCTCCCAGGTGCCCCAGATCTTGCAGCAGTGGAAAGCGAAGTCCACTTTGTCGAATACGATACAGAGTCGCACGGAGACATCGACGCCAACACTGCCGTCTCCGACGTCCGCCCCTGTCGAACAATGCTTCCAGCGCAGGCATGCATCTAATTGCCATGACGGGTTGAGTTCCGGCCGGACTGGTTCGCAAGCGCTTTCGATCAGCTATCATCAGGCGTGAGCGCTGCGTCTGAGCGATCTATCGTCGCAATAGGCGCCTAAATTTTTTGACTACGTGAGCTCTTCCGTAGTGTTTGGCCCTGTCTCATTCGATCGCCGTGGAATCTCGGTATCCGACTTCCAGGATCAGACCCGGTCCGAGGCAGCCCTATCCACGGCGCCACCCCGGTGACCAGGGAGACGCACGAGTTCGACTGCGCGGACTCGGAATTCCAAGTTGCCTTGAAAGTCGGTTGCGGGCGCGTGGAGCCGGTAGACTGCCGGATTGAGCGGAGCAGAAGGATAGACCGGATGCCGTGGCGACCGGTCGGTCGCCATCGATCCCGCTATTGGAGGATGCGCACAGAGAAACCGTTCTTATCCGAAGCAGCTTCGTTATTTTCTCCGTAGAGTTCCATAGACGATGTTTCGGTTATCGCCATACCAAACCTCTGTCTCGTAGGCGTTCCGATCGACGCTGGAATCTATGATCCTCCACATGTCGTCCGCCGACCGCAGGATCAACGGCCAATCCATGAACGTTTCCATGTAGCCATCCGATGATATCTCGTCGCTGAAATTGGCGAACAGGAGGGTACCACCCGGACGCAGCATCTCGACGAGCCGCTGCATCAGCTTCACTGCTGTCTTCTCTTGGAGGTAGTCGTAGAGCCCTGATGCGTAGACAAGATCGAACGTGCCCAGCTTGTACGAACGGCGAAGCAGGCCCAGAACGGACCCGTTAATCGGGTTGACGACGGTTCCGGACAGGTCGCGGGTCATCGTGCCGACGCTGATCGGATCCTGGTCGAGCGCGACCCACCGCTTTATTCGACCGTTCTGAAGACTGCGGCAGATGCCGGCCTCCCGCAGATGTCCCGCTGCCACCGCCAGGATTTCCGCAGGTTCTTCGGTGCGCTCCGCCGTCTCGTCCACGAACCGGGCTAGGATCTCGCATCTTTCCCTTCCGGCGGCGCAGGCCGGAACGTCGGACGTGTAGTCGTAGATCTGCCGACCGAGGTCCGTGCACTCCGTCAGCAGATGATCCATGCTCGGGTGCTTGTAGTAGATGTCGAGCAGGCCCGCGTCCCCGGAATATCCTCTGGGCTTCGTGAACGACCAGTTCGTCAATGGATCCTGCAGCAGGAATTCCATGACCGGATGCGCTTGCGCGGCCACGATCAGTTTCTGCCAGATCGCCGCCGTCGACGCTCCGCGCAGCAGATGGAGTTCGCCTGCCAGCCTGGAAACTATCCCCGAGGTCCGTCCTCCCTCCAGGAAGCCGCTCCGGGCAAGCTCGAGAACCACAAGCAACTGGGCGACTGCGTCACGCAGTTCGGCACTGTCTTGAGCGTTTATGTCTGCTGTTGGACGGGCTCGTTTGACGATATCCGGAGTAATAAGGCTCTCGCCGTCAAGAGAAATTGCCGTGTTGCTCATTGACTACATGTTCCTAAGGTTGCCATAGGAACAATTTAATTCAAATTTTACCTTTTGAACTTGCAAATTGCGGACTTGGTTAACGGGGGGCCGCTACCATTTGCATCGACCTTTTCACTCGGCGGTAACCGCCGTATCTTAATGGTCAGGCACAAAGACTACCGTCAGTCATCCCGTTCCCGCATTCGGGAAGAGCCAGGAAGGATCACGCTTGGCTCTCTCGCTACGGACCGGAGGAGAGCTGGCCGAGCCGAGCGACGAGGATCTGGTAAGCAGGGTCGAGCGCGCCCTACTGCATCCTCGGTGGGGAGCGGCGGATCCGTTGCTCGACCGCATGTTCGAGGACAGCACGGAAGCGACCGACAGGATCGCCGTCCGTCGCGGCGTGCGGGCCGCGGTTCTATGCTTCGCCGCCTTCGGCCTCTTCGATCTTTGGTTGTTTCCGGATCTGGGCACGTCCGGCTTCTTCACGCGTGTCGTGGTCGGGCTGTTTTTCCTTGGTCTCATCGAGATCCAGACTGCCGGTGCTTATCCCCTGCGGACGATCAATCTCGTCTGCGCCACGGGCCTGGTGGTCGCGTCGTTCGCCTGGCTCGAGGTCATGCGTCGCACGGCCTATCAAGAAAGATTCGTCCACTTCCTGGTGTTCGGAACCGTATTCGTGATCAGCTCGAGTCTCTTTTTCAGGTTTCGCTTTCTGATCGGCGCGACGTGCTCGTCGATCATCACGCTGCTCTTCTGCCTGACAGCCGCGACGGCAAACGTGCCGGATACGAGCAGGTTCGTGGTCGTGGCGTACTTCGTGAATTTCCTCGGTTTCTCGCTCTACCTCTCATGGCAGCTTGCGACCGAGCGGTACGTAACGTTCCTGAACGCCACTCAGGCCCGGCTGAACGAAACGGCGGTTCGCGAGAAGGGCCGTCAGCTCTCCCGGATCGCCAATACCGACCACCTGACGGGTCTGCGGAACAGGCGGGCCGTGGTCCAGGAGTACGCGGCCTTTCGGGAGCGTTGGATGATGGATCACCGGCCGATCGGGGTCCTTCTCATCGACGTAGATCACTTTAAGATGTTCAACGACCACTACGGCCACCAGTCGGGCGACAATTGTCTGGTCGATGTCGGCAGAGCGCTCCAGAGGGCGGCGTCCGCGGGCGGGGCCGTTCTAGGTCGCTACGGTGGCGAGGAGTTCCTCGGCTTCTGCCACGTCGAGGACGAGAAGACTCTCTTCGGGCTAGCCGAGAGGATGCGGGACGCGGTGGCATCACTCGGGGTTCCCCACTCCCAACGCCCCGACGGCCTCGACATCGTGACGGTCAGCATCGGTGTCAGCATGACCCGCAGGAATGCCAGCCCGGATCTCGATCGGCTGAGCGGTGAAGCCGACAAGGCGCTTTATTCGGCCAAGGCCGGGGGGCGGAATCGGACCCACGTCTTCGATCCCGTCGCACCGTTGAGTCTCACTGAGGAGCAGGTCATCGCGGAATTGCTGTCGAGCGCATTGGACGAGGGGCTTCTCTCGATGGTCTATCAGCCGATCGTCAATATCGCCCAAGAAAAGATCCAGTCGGTCGAAGCCCTGATGCGGCTGCGCGATCGTCATGGTGCATCGATCAGCCCGGCCGTTTTCATCCCGGTTGCCGAGCGGACGGGGATCATCGTCGAACTGGGCCGTTGGGCCATTAGCAAGGCATGCGTGGAGGTCCTGGCGGCCGGCATCGCGAAGCATGTTTCCGTAAACGTCTCGGCAGTGCAGCTGCGGGCGCCCGGCTTCCCGCTCTACATCGCCGATGTGCTGGAAGAGCTTGGGCTAGACCCTTCCACACTGGCCCTCGAAGTGACCGAAGGTGCCGACATATTGTCGGATGACGGGATCCTCGATGCGATAGGGGCGCTCAAGGATCTGGGCATTCAAGTCTGGCTGGACGATTTCGGAACCGGCTATGCTGGACTGTCCTGGCTCCAGACCATCGATTTCGACGTGGTGAAGGTGGATCGGTCATTCCTGCATCAGACGGACACTCGAGAAGGTGCGCTGTTCCTGCAGGACATCATCCGGCTACTCAGGAACCGCGGCGTGTCTATCGTCGTGGAAGGAGTGGAGACCGAGGAACAGCTGGCTTTTCTCAAACATAATAAGGTGCCGACCGCGCAGGGCTTCCATCTCGCGAGGCCTGTCCCGGCAGCGAGATTAGCACGAGTCTAGCTCAATGACGGATACTCGGGGCTCCTCCGACAGATGTCGGTCACGGGGTCTATCAGGACGGAATGTCAGTTCGAAGGAAAGGGGATGCCTGCGCCACCGTCCTGTGCCGGCTGAGCGCGTGACTTCAGGATCGATCCGGTCTCTTCGGCACTCGCGGCCCTCCCGAAGAGATATCCCTGGCCGAGCTTGCAACCCATCCGCTGCAGCTTCGAAGCCTGAGCTTCCGTCTCGATGCCCTCGGCGACGATCCGCAGGTCGAGCCTGGCAGCGATCATGATCAGTGCCTCAACTATCACCTCGCTCGCCAGATCACTGTCGATGCCGTCGATGAAGGACTTGTCGATCTTGATGACGTCTACCGGAAAGGTGAGCAGGTGCGTCAGCGAAGCGAAGCCCGTCCCGAAATCATCGAGGGCGACGAGCATGCCCTGCTGCTTAAGGCGCTCTACCGAGGCGACGATGCCACTCGTCATCCCGTCCATGAAGACCGCCTCGGTCACCTTGAGCACGACGTGCCGCAGTGGAACGCCGGCTCGACTGAACGCATCCGAAATCCTCTGTTCAAGATCCTGACGCTCGAAGTCGACGGCAGACAGATTGATACCGACATGCTGGAAAGCGACCCCGTCGTCGAGCCACTTCCGTATGTCCGAGGCGACCTGGCGAAGCATCTCATCCGTCAGGCGCATCGCGATCACCGGATCCGAGAATGCCGCCTGGAAACGTCCGGCTGGAACGACGGTACCTGTCCGATCCGTCAACCGCGAAAGAGCTTCGAGACCGATGACCTTCCTGCCGTCAAGCATGACCAAGGGCTGGTAGTGCGTCGACATCCGTCCTTCGGTCAACGCCGTCGAGACCATTCCGAGCACGTCGGCTTTGGTCGCGACAGCCGTCCGCATGCGCTCGTCGAACGCGACGTACCCACCTCGATGGGATTCCTTGGCCCTGCGGAGTGCGAGGCTGGCATCACGACTTATGGAATGCATCTCGACATCGCCGTCGGTAGCGAGCGCGCCTCCGATCGATATGGTGACCTCCGGTAGCCGCCCGTCTGCCGTCGCCGTCCGAATGGCTGCAAGCAGACGTTCGGCCAGCGCAGCGAGATCGGCGTGCGATCCGCGGGTCGTGTCGACTACCGCGAACTCGTCTCCCCCGATCCGGTAGACGTCCTGGTTTGCGATTTCAGCCTGCAGGCAATGGGCTACACCACGGATGAGATCGTCCGCTGCGTCATGGCCGGAAGTGTCGTTGACGACCGCAAATTCGTCGATGTCCAGCAAGAGGAGCGCCAGATGTGCGTGATGCGTACTCTGGAGCCGGGCCAACACGTCCCTGAAGCACCTGCGATTAGGTAGCCCGGTAAGCTGATCGTAGAAGGCCAGTCGGTGGGCTCGCTTCTGCGTCAGCGCCAGCTCTGCAGCCACGCAGGACGGACGGGCATCGACGTCTTTCGGATCGGTGGTCACGGGCCTTCCTCGACTGATGAACGATCAGACATCAGGAACCGAGGCGCGGCAAGCGTCAGCCGGCGACGCGCACCTGGTTCCGTCCAGCGCGCTTCGCTCCATATAGCGCGACGTCCGCCGCGTTCACCAAGGCACGGCCTGATAGAGGACGTCCTCCTTCCCCGAAATCGGCGGAAGCCACACCGATGCTGACGGTAACGAAACCGTCGATCCCCAATGGATGGCGGAGCGCCTTTTCACGGACTGCAACGACGCAGCGACGGGCAGCTTCCGCGGCATCGTGCTCCCCGAAACCTGGGAGAACTGCGGCGAATTCTTCACCACCGTAACGCGATACATGGCCGTCCTCGCCCGTTGCCTCTTTCAATGCGACCGCAACGGCCCGGAGCGCATCGTCGCCGGCCTGATGTCCGAGACTGTCGTTGAAGCTCTTGAACCGGTCTACATCGATCATCAGGACTGAGACGGTACTCGAGGCCGCCTCCTGCCGCAGGACGGCCTCGGACAAGGCATGGTCGAAACTGCGCCTGTTCGGCAATCCCGTCAGCGCGTCGAGACCGGAAAGCGCCTCCAAGCGAAGATTCGCCTCACCCAGCTGGACGCGAAGCCGCTCGCTTTCCGCCAAAGCCTGATGAAGTTCTTCCTCTGTGCGCTTCTGCTTGGTGATGTCCATGCTGACGGCGAGAAGGCGCAAGGCGCGACCATCCTCCGTCCGCTCGACGATCTTCCCCCGGCTGAAGATCCATCGCGACTCGCCGTTTTTTGCCGCGACACGGTAGGCAGCTTCGAAGAACTCTGTCTCTCCGGCTTCGAGAGCATCGAGCGCCTGGGCAACGACGGCTTTGTCCCGGTGGTCGACGATGTCCCACGGCACTCCGTTGTCGGGGGCATCCTGATCCGAGAAGCCGAGGACGGTTTTCCAGTGTTGCGACCGCCATACCCGCTCGGTGCCGAAATCCAGTTCCCAGATCCACTGGCCGGCGATGTTCATCGCGAATTCCGCCTGGGCACCGCGCCGAACACGAGGTTGCAGCGGAACAAGCGGAATGATGTTGGTATTCTCCGTCATCGCACCGACCTGTAGCTCTTCAATCCGAGCGAAAGCGAAGCATGTCACGGCGGACCGCCAGGTGAAAGCTGAGGAAGGCTGCGCTCGCGCCGTCTTACCCGGACTGGCAACTAAAGCGTGATGGTGTTGCGCACACGCCGCAACCTGTCCTTGGCGCTGGCTTCCTGCTGAAATGAGGCACCTTCGATGCGCTCAGGATCTTGTCGAGAAGCGGGTAGATCTGGAGGGGGGGGGAGGGGCCAACGGTTGGCAGTCGGGCTCGCCGAATTGGGTGCGTGCTGGCTTGAACGTGGACACTCGGCGGCTAGGCAAGCCGAAATGACGACAGGCCTGGTGCAGGATCCGCTGTCAGAGGCCTGAAGCGAGGTATCCGAGCATCGCGGTGAACAGCCCAAGTCCAAGAATGCTGCGGAACGCGATCATCCGAACGACCATCGCGACGTGGCCGGTTTTCCAGATGCATGCGAGGCCGGCCATAAAGACGGACGTCGTGGCAAGGAGAAAGAGGCCCCTGATGAAGATCGCCTGTCCCGACTCGTTCTGTTCGACCGCGATGACGAAGGCTGCCACCGTCAACATCATTCCGAAATCCAGACCGACTTCCCACCTCGTCGCCAGCCTGCGATGCGAATCGATGAAGGCCTGCGTCGCCGCCGTGCCGAGGTTCACTCGTCGGGCGAAGAGTGCGAGAAACGCGACGAGGAGGAGAGGTACGATCGCTAGATGTGGTGCGAAGGCTGGCATGCGACTATCCGCTTTAAGGTCGATAGCCAGATAATGGACGAAGGGTATTGATGGATTGATACGGCAGCTTCACGTCTTTCAATCAAATCGAAGCCGATGCCACGGATCAGTCGAAATAGCGGTACGCCGACGGAGCTTGCGGCGCGTCCACTCATGCCATTTCTCAAGGGTGGAGCCGGGCCGCAGGATGATCAGTTCAGGCTGCCCGTGAGAGAAGCATACCGGACAGCGACCGTCTGATCATGCCCCATTGCGCAAAATGAAGGGTTTCGATCTCGGACCGGTCCAGTTCGACGACGCCGTAGTGACGTCGGTCCGCCGAAATCCTGGCGAACAAGGTATTCACTTCGGCTTTTGGCCCTTCGATCAGCTGCAGGACACTCGACCGATCGACGGACAGAACGCCTGTAATGCCATGTTGACGGTTTCACTCCGCCGAGGACGTGATGATGGCATTGACGTCGTTGGTCGTCGTGGTCGAAACAAGCGTGCTGGCGTATCTGATGCGTATGAACATGCCGGCCCTAATTAAGGTTTAGGGAACCATGGGGAGACGTGAAGACGGCAATGATACTCCCACGTCGGTGCGTTGAATTCTAACGCCGCCGGAACGCTTGGATGTAGTTTCTGATTGATCACCGAGATGTCGCAGCAGGCAATGAGCAGATCTTGCAGAACTTCCATCTTCCCAGAGCCGTCGGTGTCTTTCCAGACGAGCTGGCCGACACCGACGAGGCGAGTCTTCTTGCCTTGATGATCGAGTGCATCGAATGGCGCATCGGCATCGACACGATTGCGCATGAAGTCCGGGCACCGTCAGCGAGGACCGTGTGGAACGCTCTTGTCGACGTAGAGATCGATATCGTCATGGCTGCATATGCCCGACTGGCGTCCGAGCGCCGACCCCGTGTCGGCAGTGGCGACGGCAATGGCAACCTGTATTGACAAAGCTGCGCTACCTGACGCGCCGATCAAGCGACTGACTGCGTAAGCATCTGGAAAGACACGTGCCGTAAGTTTACGCTCAGTTGAACCGCGGGGCGATACGATGACATGCGACGGCTGCACGACGGCGAGGAAACTGGATTTCGATTTTTCCATGGCCTTCCAGCCGATATACGATGCGGTCGCAGAACGAGTGTGGGGATACGAAGCGCTAGTACGGGGCACTGCCGGCGAGGGCGCGTACGCGATTCTTTCACGAGTCGCGGAGGATCAGCGGTACCGTTTCGATCAGGATTGCCGAGTGAAGGCAATACAGCTGGCCTCGCGCCTGTTTCCCGGCGGCGAGGACCTCAAGCTCTCGATCAATTTCATGCCAAACGCGGTCTACGAGCCGGCGGCTTGCCTTCGGGTCACGTTGCTGGCAGCCAGTCGGTTCGAGTTTCCGCTGTCCTCGATCATGTTCGAGTTCACTGAAGACGAGAAGGTGTCTGATACCCGGCATCTGACGGGCATCATCACCGAATACCGCAAACATGGGTTCACGACGGCCATCGACGATTTTGGCGCCGGGCATGCGGGCCTCGGGCTTCTCGTCGAATTCCAGCCCGATCTGATCAAGATCGACATGAAGCTGCTGCGCGGCATCGATACCAGTATTCCAAGACAGGCGGTCGTCGCCGGCATCGTCGGCATTGCCCGGCACCTGGGGATTACGGTGTTGGCGGAAGGTGTCGAGACAGCCGCGGAGTTTCTGATCCTGAAAGCTGCCGGAATTCGGTTGTTCCAAGGCTACTGGTTCGCGAGGCCGGCGTTCGAAACGCTGCCGCAGGTTAATTTCGGTCATGAGAAAACGCGGCTTTCGGCCTAGTCCGGTCGCAGAAGTCAACAATGTCCAGTCATGCGAAATTCAAAACGCTCTCCTGCAGATGTTGGATGACGAAGACCTGCGTCAGGTCGCATCGAAGCTCCGATTCGAGCTGTTGCCTCGAGGATTGATGCTGCCGAGAGCCGGTGCGTCGACTCGTGCTTTCCATTTCCTGGACGAGGGGTTCGGGGATCGCGACTGTCGTCACCGACGTCGAGGGGATCGCGTTCGGTGTTGCCGCCATCGGACCGGAAGAGGTGATCGGCGAAGGCTTCCTTCATGACGTCGGCGATCCTCGGAGCACCACGACGATCCAAGTCGACGGAAATGGCTGGCGCCTTTCGGTAAAAGATTTCGGTGTCTTGGATGGCATGATCCCGGACCTGCGGGAAACGATGCTGCTGTTCTCCCACACGCTGACGAACCAGGTGATGCATTCGGTGCTCGCTGCGACACGTTTCAAAGTTCGCAACCGGCTGGGCCGGTGTCTGCTGATGTGTCATGACCGCGTCACCGGTGACACGTTGCAGATCACCCATCTCGCCCTTTCCGAACTGTTGGGAGTGCGGCGGGCAAGCGTCATGACCGATCTACAGAAGCTGGAAGGCGAAGGACTGACCGGATCCAACCGTGCCGCCGTCGTCTTCGTCGATCGACCCGCTCTGATCGACGCGGTGGACGGATGCTACGGCGGGCCGGAGATCGAGTATCGGCGAGTGTTCGAACGATGGGCCGACGCCCTGACAGGGGCTGAGGAGAGATAGGCTTGGACCAGCCTCGGCATGCAGTAGCGGGATCCTTCGGCAATAGCGTCGTCGAGACATCCGAAGGGTGCAGGTACAAAGATTATTAAGATCAGGCGCTTATCAATAAGTTCGGGAGCTGACCGAGCATGAGTGGCATCATAAGATCACGTATTGGCAGTGGGCCGAGCCTCGTAGGCTGGCTGCGGTTCTTCGTAATCATGGTCTGCGCGGCATTGACCGTGGCATTCGTCTATTACGAGTGGTCGACCCGCGAATCCCTGTTCCGCAAGGCGGAAAATGACGCTTTGATGTTGTCCACTTCGCTCGGCCAGCATGCTCAGGACACGTTCGAGATGGCCGACGTGCTATTGACTGCGGCATCCGCCCGAATTGCCGTGAGCGATCGGTCGCTGGCCGATCTCTACGTCATCGACGATGCCTTGGCAGTGCAGCTCCGGCAGGCGTGGCGCATCCGTAGCATCATGGCTTTCGACGAGAACGGGCGGCAGTTCGTCTCGTCCCAGCCGCAGGTGCAGGACTGGTTCGATCTCTCGAGAACCGAAGCGTTCGATTATCATGCCGTTCACACGGAAAACGATCTTCGCATCGGTACGCCCGTCCGGAGTCCGACGAACGACGACTGGATTGTCCCTATCACGCGCCGTCTGCAGAAACCGGATGGTACTTTCGGCGGCATCATGGTGGCTACCATCCGCATCAACTATTTCGTGGGCTTCTACAAGACCTTCGGAGATGCCGCCGGCTCCATCATCTCGCTCCTCTCCAAGGATGGAATTCTCCTCGCACGCTATCCGCTGATCGAGCCGATGATCGGTCGCAACTTTGCGGGCGATCTCTGGAAATCGGATGTCACGAAGAAGCAGTCCGGCACCTTGCGCAATTCGTCGCCGGTGGACGGCGTCGCCCGCTTCAACGGCTTCACCCATGTCGCGGACTACCCCCTTGTCGTGTTCGTCGGTGTGGGCCGAGACGCCGTGACCGCAGCCTGGCTGCGGGATGCGGTGATGCCGCTGATAGCTGCGATCGGCCTGATCGCGCTATTTGGCTTCCTTGGCATGAAACTCGTCAAACACGTGCGTCTGCGCCAGGAATCGCAGGTGGCGCTCATGCTGCTGGCGCGGACTGACGGTCTGACCGGTCTGATGAACCGTCGATCGTTCGACGAGTCCATGGGCAAGGCTTGGATCACGACCACGCCGACGAAGCCGGTTTCACTTCTGTTGCTGGACGTGGATCACTTCAAGGCCTTTAACGATGCATACGGTCATCCGGCCGGCGACAGCTGCCTGCGATTGGTCGCTTCCTCGATGACGGAGACCGTCTACAAGCCCGCCGACCGGGTTGCTCGCTATGGAGGAGAGGAGTTCGCGGTCCTCTTGCCGGATACGAATGAAGCGAGTGCCCTCATTGTCGCCGAGCGTATCAGGGCCTCGATCGAGGAGCTCGGAATGCCGAACCGAGACAGCGCGGTCAAGCCGTTCGTCACGGTCAGCATAGGGATATCGACGCATCGCCAGGGCGAGGGCGCACGAAGCACCGTAGACGAATTCCTGAAGGATGCTGACCGGGCATTGTACAAGGCCAAGCTGCTCGGACGAAACCAGATCCAGACTTCCAGCCTGTATGCGGTCCCAAGGTGGCCTCCTTCAGGGTCGGCGTCGCAAGGGTGATGTCGGAGACGGCCTTGCTCGATCCTCCGTTCTGCTCCATCCGATCCTTCAGCCGATCGACCCGGTCAGGCCCCTGTCCGTTACCTTCATTGCGCCATCGAAGGCAGGGAGCGCCTCCGGCACCGATCGTCCCTACGACGACCGTACGTGAACCTGCCTGAGTCTCTCGACCAATTCTTCAGGCCGATGCTTCCGGGACATGTTCGACTTCCTACGAAGCGCCAGACAGCTCGCTTTAGGATTATTCACCGGCCGGTGGGATCCCGCCGGGTAGCAGCAGGCTCAGTCTCAACGACCCCCTCGAGCTCGAAGATAAGCCCGGCAGGCGCGTAGGTCAGTTTGGCGACCCCGCGGAAATAGCTGGCGACCATTCTTTCCATCAACCGTGTTCCGAATCCCTTGCGCTCCGGTTGCGAGACGGATGGACCATCCGTTTCCTGCCACCGGAAGCAGAATTCGCCACCGGGTCGCCTGTCCCACGAGATCCCGACCTTGCCTTCGGTGACGGACAGGGCCCCATATTTCAGGGCATTCGTCGCGAGCTCATGAAGTGCAAGCGACAACCCGAGGACCTGGTCGGAGTTGAGCAACGCGGGGCCACCGATGATCGCGATCCGATCATCACCGCTTTGATGAGGCAACAGGGCCGAGATGACGACCTCACGGATGTCGGCCTCGTTCCGCGTCGTCTGCGTCAGGATATCCTGGGCGGAGGACAGTGCTTGCAGCCGGCCGGCAATGGCGTCGCGGCCTTCCTCGAGGGTCCTTGCAGTCCGGAAGGTCTGCGCCACGATCGCCTGAACGACCGCCAGGGAGTTCTTCATCCGATGGGAGAGCTCCATCGTGAGTTCCAACCGCTGCTGTTCGGCCGCCCGCTCCTCGGTCCGATCACGCATGATCTTGAGGTAGCCGACATGTCGATCGGCATCGTCCCGCAGGGGCATCATCTCTCCTGAACCCCAGAAACGACTGCCATCCTCGCGCATGTGCCAGCGCTCGTCGATCGCACGCCCGTCTTCCCTGGCGCCTTTTCGTTCCCGGTCGGGAACTCCCATGGATCTATCCTCGGGGGTGAAAATGACGTCGATCGGTTGGCCGAGGATTGCGGCCTCGGTCCATCCAAGGACATTCTCCGCTCCGACGCTCCATGACGTCGTCGTGCCGGAGAGATCCGAACAGACGATCGCGAAGTCAACCGCACTGTCGACGATCTGGCGGTGGCGGGTCTCCAGCGCACGAGATCTGCCGAGCGCTCGCCGGAGCTCCAGCTGGGTCTGCGCCTGCTTTGCCAGAAGCGACAGCGTCCGGATCTGATCGGTAGTGAGCTCGCGTGGCACATAGTCGAGCACGCAGACGGTACCTATCGGCATGCCCTCCGGCGTCTTCATCACGGCACCGGCGTAGAATCGAAGGCCGGGTTCCCCGATGACCAGGGGGTTGCAGTCGAACCGGGGGTCCTTCAGTGCGTCGGGAACGACGATGAGATCCTCGGCGAGGATGGCGTGGGTGCAGAACGCGCTATCGATCGGCGTCTCCCGAACCCCGAGGCCGACCTCCGACATGAAAAACTGACGATGGGTGTCGACAAGATTGACCACGGCGATCGGCGTCCCGCACACCTGGGAGGCGATCAGGGCGATATCGTCGAAGTCGGACTCTCTGGGCGCGTCCAGGATACCGTAGCTGTCCAGAGCTGCCGAGCGCTCGGCTTCGGGCCAGCTCGACCTGGAGATGGGAATCAAGGAACTCAATGGTGTCTCCAGAGCAATCTGGAAACGTTCTAACACCAAAACATCAATTCCACATGGTCTCGAAGAATATCGTCGCGAGCTTCAGAGGCGCGAGCATGTGGTGGCAAGGGCCCGCTGCCCGGACGGGCGACCTAATCGACAGGTACGATCAGCAGGCAGCGTAGTCCCCGCCAGTCGAAGTCCATGACAGCCCTGCCATCGAGTTCACCTTCGATACTCGCCACTACCAGTCGAGTTCCGAAACCTTTCCGGGTAGGTTCCTCCAGGATCGGCCTGCCGCTTTCGGTCCAATGAAATTCGAGACTGCGTCGTCCGCCGATTTCCTGGATGCTCCATGCAATGTTCAGACGACCGCCGGGGACGGAAAGTCCGCCATGCTTTGCGGCATTCGTCACGAGCTCGTGGAAGACCATTCCGAGCGCGAGAGCGATGCGGGAGGGCAGCTCGAAATCCTCGCCGACCAGCTCGACCTGGCCGGCGGAATAGGGCTTCAGCTCGTTTTCCAGGATCTCTCGGAGACTGGCCTGTTCCCAGCCGGCGCGGGTGAGTACGTTATGCGTGGCCGACAGGGCCAGGAGACGAGCCTCGAAGTCGGCATGGAACTGCCCCACCGACGTGGCATGCCTTGCCGTCTGGCGCGATATGGACTGGACCGTCGCCAGCGTATTCTTGACCCGATGATTCAGCTCGTCGATCAGAAGGCGCTGCCGCCTTTCGCTTGTCTCGAGCTCGACGAAGGCTTTCCGACGATCAGTCACGTCGAGGACGACGCCGACCATGCGGACCGGGCGCCCGTTGCGTGTGTGTACCGTCCGACCTCTCGCGTTGACCCAGTTCCTGCCTGAAGCCAGGGGATACTCGATATCGTAGTCCGTACCCGTTTCGACGGCGTGCGCCAGCTGTCTTTCGCGCTCCGCTCGGCTGTCGGGCGCGATCCTGGCCAGAGCTTCGGCATAGGTAAGGGCGTCGTCGGAGGAAAGGCCGAAGATTCGCTTTCCCCTCGGCGATATCCGAAGCTCTCTGGTCCTGAGATCCAGCTCCCAGTAGCCGACGCCGCCGGCCTCCAATGCCGCCAGCACGTCGTCGCGCTGGTCATTAAGACTGGCCATGATCGCCAGGAACAGAAGCAGGATCGTCAGCGCGGCGACGGCGACCGCCAAGGCGATCGGCGGTGCCCCTTGGGAGACGGGCGCCGGTTGGGTGAGAAGGGTTAGCCGTAGGGCCGACATCGCGGTATAGTGCATGCCGACGATAGCCACGCCCAAAATCACCGAGGCGACGATCTGGGAACCAGCCGAACGCGCCTTTCCGGCCACGAAGAGCGCAGCGGTCGAGGCGGCGACGGCGATCAGCAATGACACCCCGACCAGGCGGAAGTCGTATCCGAAAGAGACGGCCGTCTTGAGCGCGGCCATGCCGAGGTAGTGCATTCCGCAAATGCCGGCCCCCATCACCGCACCGGCTGCGAAGATCCGTCGCCGCGTGATGCTTTGGCCGGCAACGAAAAAGAACGCGCCTGCGGTTGATCCGACCGCCAGCACAAACGACAGCGCGGTCAGGCTCGGATCGTAGCTCACTGCGGATCCCGGATCGAATCCGAGCATGGCGACGAAATGCATCGACCAGATGCTGATGCCCATCGCCAGGGCCGCGGTCGCCAGCCACCCTGTCCGTGCTCGTCCTACATTCCTTCCGACACGACGGAAGATGTCGAGCGCAGTCCAGGATCCGAATACCGCGATCACGATGGAAAGGACGATGAAGATCGGGTCGTGGTGTGTATGATGCATTACGTCCTTCCGCCGTTTCGACGCCATTCTTAGCTGCGGCTCGGGTGAGCGGATAGAAGCAATCGGGAGCGGAGGGTTGGGCCTGGCGGTACCGCCGGTCCCCAAGCCCCCTCATGGCCATCGGCACCGCCGAGAGATCAGGATCGCGGTGGGCCTGGCATCATGCAGCCCGTCACCATGCAGAATGGCAACGACCGACAGAATCGGTATTGCTGAGCTTTCCGCAGGGATGCTCGAGAACCAACCGGATGGATCTGCAGAGCTTGGTTCGAGGTTACGTCACCGAAAGTCATCATTATTTAATACGATCATAAGCATCGTGGCTATCAAACCGCAGGCTGGTGGGAAATCCGCATGAACGACCTGCAGCGCGAGCACCGACGCCTAGAAGCGTTGCATGCGCTCGAAATCATATCTTCCGGACGCGATCCGGCAATGGATCAGATATGTGCGCTGGCATGCGATATCTTCAGCGTCCCCGTTGCCGTCGTGACGCTGCTGGACGCCGAACACCAGTGGCTCAAAGCGCGGTGCGGTCTCGACGTCGAGTCCACGCCACGAGGAATGGCGTTCTGTAACTACACCATCCAGTCCGACGATGTCCTTGTCGTTCCGAACGCTCTCGAAGATAAGCGTTTTGCCTCGAACCCTCTGGTGACCGATGGTTTGAAGATCCGCTTCTATGCCGGTGCTCCCCTCGAGCTGGAGCCGGGCATCCGGCTCGGAGCCCTGTGCCTGATCGACTACGAACCTCGATCGTTTTCCGAGCAGGATCGCCATCGCCTTGCCCAGCTGGCGCTGCTGGTGGTGAGCCAGATACGGCTCCATGCCGCGAATCTGGAGCTGAAGACGAAGGCGGAGCAGCTGGAAGCGCGCCAGGCCGAACTGGAGTGGACGGCCACGCACGACGGCCTTACCCGGCTGCCCAACCGTTCGCTCTTCCAGGAAAATCTTCAGGCGGCCGTCGAAACTCCCGAAACAGGTGTCGGCGGCTTGATGATCATCGACTTGGACGAGTTCAAGCAGATCAACGACACGCTCGGACACGAAGCTGGAGACGCTCTCCTCGTCGCTGTCGGCGAACGTCTGTCGTCGCTCGTCGAGGCTCCGGCCATCGTGGCTCGGCTCGGCGGCGACGAGTTCGCGATCCTCACCCCGGACGTTCCCGACGTGACGAAGCTGCTCGAGCTTGCGGAGAGCGTCACCAGGGAAGTCAGTCAGCCGGTCCAACATGACCGCTACAGCTTCAACTGCACCGCGAGCGTCGGAATCGCTGTCTTTCCGGATCATGCCTGCACGCCAACCGAGGTCCTCCGAAGTGCGGACCTCGCTCTGTACACGGCGAAGGGCGAAGGGCGTAACAGGGAGGTCCTCTACTATTCCGAACTCAGGGATCGCTTCCAAGCACGTGTCGACGTCCTCGACCGCGCACGCCATGCCCTCGAGAACAAAGCGATCATCCCCTATTACCAGCCCAAGGTCTCGTTGATAACGGGCGAGGTCGTGGGCTTCGAAGCACTGCTTCGCTGGCGCGACCCGATCCTCGGAATACAGCCGCCGAAGACGATCTGGGAAGCTTTCAGCGATTCTGTCCTTTCCATCGCGATCGGTCATCAGATGCGCCAGATGGTGTTTGCCGATATGGTGGAATGGACGAAGCTGGGCGTCGCCTTCGGAGCGGTTGCGATCAACGTGTCCGCCGCAGAGTTCACCCGGGGAGACTTCGCGAAGCATATCCTGGACAGCCTCGATGCAGCCAGCTTGCCGACAGACGTCCTCGAGCTAGAAGTCACGGAAACCGTCTTTCTCGGCGACGGATCGGGCGTTATCGGCGAAGCACTTTCGCAGCTGAGCGATGCCGGCATAGGCTTGTCGCTCGACGACTTCGGCACCGGCTATGCGTCGTTGACGCATCTCCGCCAGTTTCCGGTCGGGTGGCTCAAGGTCGACCGGTCGTTCATCTCCGACATGACCCAGTCACGCGAGTCGGCGTCGATCGTCGGTACCGTCATCGAACTCTCGCACAGCCTCGACATCGGTGTCGTCGCCGAGGGGATCGAGACCATGGAACAGTTGGACATGCTGAAGGCATGGAACTGCGAAGTCGGGCAGGGTTACCTCTTCGGCAAGCCCATGGAGGCCGGTCTCGTTCCGGGGATGCTGGCGACGTGGTCATTCCCGGAGGCAAAGGAATACCGGAGGGCTTGAAGCCCGGCATGCCTGCGAAAGCGTGTGCAGGTGCAGCATTAACCGCGCCTTGACGCTTCGGTAGCAGACTGCCCGCCGGGGTGGAAAGTCAAATGCTCAGTGTCGATATTGATCTAATCGGAGTGCCGGCCTTCGTGATCGACGTAGGCGAGAATGGCGGACTTCGCCTGGCTGCGATCAACCGAGCCGACGAGCTGGCGACAGGACTGCGGGCAGCTGACGTGGTTGGGCGCCCAATCGAGGAATTCCTCCCGCCCGATGTGGCGGCTCATGTCATCGCCCGGTATTCTGAATGCGTCGTCAAACGTGCGTTCCACGAATACGACGAGATGCTTCGGATACCCGGAAATACACGCTGGTGGCGTACGACCCTGACGCCATTGCTCGAGCCTTCGACTGGCAGAGTGGTGCGGATCGTCGGAATTTCGGTCGAGATCACGGAGAGGAAGCAGACGGAGGACTACTTGAAGGAGACGGCCTTTCTCGATGCGTTGACCAGTCTGGCGAACCGGCGTCGTTTTGAAATCGACATCGAGGATTCGATGTCTGAAGCCGTCTACAGCGGACGTGGTTTCGGTATCGCCGTCATCGACCTCGACGGTTTCAAGCCCATCAACGACAAGTACGGACACCGTCGCGGCGACGACGTGCTGCGACACGTCGGGTCGCTTCTGAAGCTGGCGGCCCGAGGGAACGAGATCGCCGCACGAATAGGCGGTGACGAGTTCGCCATGCGTTTCGCGGCAGGGTCCGAAACGGAGCTGAACGGGAAGGTCGATGCGCTCAGAGGACTGCTCGACCGAAGCCTGAATCTCGCGGATATCGAGGTCGGGGTAGGGGCGAGCGTAGGATCGGCGATGTGGGCCGGCGGGCAGTCCTTCGGCGAACTTTTCGATATCGCCGACGCCGACATGTACCGCCGTAAGGCGCTCAGGAAATCGATGGCGGCCTAAGCAGCGACGGTAGGGCTTGTTCCGGACAGTTCATGATCGGATGCGATCGTCCGATCGTCGTACCATGGGGACTGGGCTCCCGAGCGCCGCATGCGATACGTCCTACGAAGACGCCGCCGGTCCTTATCCCTGTTCATTGCACGCCTGCCGGTCTACCGCTATCGATGCGCGATGCTCAGCATTCGGCTGACCTTCCAGCATGGACGGAGCCCAGCGTGACGACATCTTCTTCCAAGGCCCTCACCGGCGTCCGCGGTCTCGACGACATTCTTGCCGGCGGTTTGACGCCAGGGCACGTTTTTCTCCTCGAAGGCAGTCCTGGTACCGGCAAGACTACGATTGCCCTGAAGTTCCTGCTGGCGGGCGCGGAGCTCGGAGAGCAGGGCCTCTACATTACGCTGTCGGAAACCGAGCGCGAACTCCGAGAAGGTGCCAGGTCTCACGGCTGGGACCTCGGCGAGCACATCACGGTCTCCGAGCTTGTCCCGCCCGAGACGCTCCTCGATGCCGACGAGCAGCAGAGCCTGCTGTATTCCTCGGACCTCGAGCTCGGCGAAACGACCCGAGCGATCTTCGACGCCTTCGAGCGGATCAGGCCGGCCCGCGTCGTCCTCGACAGCCTTTCCGAGATCCGCCTTCTTGCACAGAGTTCGCTCCGGTATCGCCGCCAGATCCTTGCCCTGAAACACTACTTCTCGACAAAGAACGCTACCGTGCTGATGCTCGACGATCTGACGACCGACACGATGGACAAGACCGTCCACTCGATCGCTCACGGTGTCATAAAGCTGGAAGAACTGGCACCCGACTACGGTGCCGAGCGTCGTCGGATGCGCATCATGAAGTATCGCGGGCAGGCCTTCCGGGGAGGCTTCCACGACATGACGATCCGCAACGGCGGCGTCGAGGTGTTCCCGCGTCTTATCGCATCCGAGCACCGCACGGAATTCAGCCGCGAGCTGATGAAGACCGACATCGCCGAACTCGATGCACTGCTCGGCGGCGGTATCTCGCAGGGCTCGAGCACGCTGCTTCTTGGTCCGGCGGGCGCCGGCAAGTCTATCTTCTGCTTCAACTTCATCACCGCAGCTGTAGGCAGAGGCGAGAAGGCGGCGCTCTTCGTGTTCGACGAGGAGCTCGGGCTCCTGTTCGACCGGACGCGGAAGATCGGATTCGATCTGGAGGCGCTTCGCGACAGCGGGCTCCTGCATATCGAACAGGTCGATGCTGCCGAACTCTCGCCGGGCGAGTTCGCTCACCGCGTCCGAGCAATCGTCGACGAGGCGGGCGCCAAGACTGTCGTGATCGACAGCCTGAACGGCTACCAGAGTGCGATGCCGGACGAGACGGCTCTGGCGCTGCACATCCACGAACTCCTGCTCTATCTCAATCGGCAGGGTGCGACAACATTCCTGACGATCGCGCAGCACGGCCTGGTCGGCGACATGCGGACGCCGGTCGATCTCACCTACATCGCCGACACTGTAATCCTGCTGCGCTACTTCGAAGCCTCCGGAAAGGTCCGTCGCGCCGTATCCGTGATCAAGAAACGTACCGGCAGCCATGAGGACACCATCCGGGAGTATCGGATCGGAAGTGGCGGCCTGATAGTCGGGCCACCGCTTGACGAGTTCCAGGGCGTGCTGAGCGGCATTCCCGTCTTCGTCGGCAAGGGCAGGACGAAAGCCGAGTCGGAAGACGGGGGCATGCTGTAGCATGGCGGCCTTCACCGCACTCGTCCTGGCGCCAGGCGGCCGCGACGCTGCTCTCGCTGCCCAGATACTCGAGGAATCCGGCCTCAAACCCGTCATCTGCGTTGACTGCAAGGACATGATCGCCAAGATCGGCGACGACACGGGTTTCGCCGTGGCGACCGAGGATGCGTTCCAGCAGACCAGTCTCGAGCCGCTGCGGGAGCTCGTCGAAGCTCAGGAGCCGTGGTCCGACTTCCCTTTCATCGTGCTGACGCGCCGGGTTGATACTACCCGGCATAATCCCGCGTTGACCCGGCTTGCCGGCATTCTCAGGAATGTCACGTTCCTGGAACGCCCCTTCAACCCGGCGACGTTCGTCAGCCTTGCGAAGACCGCATCCCGATCGCGACAGAGACAGTTCGAAGCGCGTACCAGGATTATCGAACTGCATGAGCGTGACGAGCAGCTCCGCGCCGCCAACGGTTCCCTTGAAGCCAGGGTGGCCGAGCGGACCGCCGAGCTGGAAGCGGCCATGGCGACGGTCCTGGCCGAGGTCGAGCAGCGCCAGCGCACGGAAGAGCTTCTTCGGCAGGCGCAGAAGATGGAGATGATCGGTCAGCTGACGGGGGGCGTCGCGCACGACTTCAACAATTTGCTGACGGCGGTCCTCGGGAATCTGGAACTGCTGAAGCGACACGTGCCATCCAATCCGAAGACGGACAGGCTGATAGATGGCGCCGTGAAAGGCGCCCAGCGTGGGGCCGCCCTTACTCAGAGACTGCTTGCTTTCGCCCGGCGTCAGGAACTCGTTCTTACGCCGACCAGTCTCTCCGATCTCGTGCACGGAATGTCGGATCTACTGGACCGGTCGCTGACGTCATCGATCGAGCAGCAGATCATTCTGCCGGAGGGCATGCCGCTCGCGCTCGTCGACGGCAACCAGCTGGAACTGGCGCTCCTGAACCTTGCGGTAAACGCACGCGATGCGATGCCCGCTGGCGGCACGCTGACGATCGAGGTCGATTTGCCGGCAATTCTCGAAGGAATGCCGCTGCCGAGCGGGAGCTATGTCAGACTCTCCGTCACCGACACTGGCGCCGGGATGGACGCCAAGACGCTGAACCGTGCGACCGAGCCGTTCTATTCGACGAAGGGAGTCGGCAAGGGGACCGGTCTCGGGCTTTCAATGATCCATGGCCTCGCCGAACAGCTGGGCGGGTCTCTACGGCTTACGAGCAAGGTCGGCGTCGGGACGAAAGCGGAGCTGTGGCTCCCGGTTGCCGTCGGCGTCGCCGAACCGTTGGTCGCCGAGCCGACACCCGAAGCCGTACGTTCCGGACGGGCCAGGATTTTGCTCGTAGACGACGATCCGCTGATAGCCATGAGTGCCGTCGACATGTTGGAGGACCTCGGCCATGAAGTCGTCGAGGCAGTATCCGGTGCGAAGGCGCTCGAGATACTGAATACCGGGACGCCATTCGATCTCATGATCACGGATTTCTCGATGCCCAAGATGAATGGCGGTCAGCTTGCAGTCGCCGCCCGGGAGAAGAGGCCGGGTATGCCGATCCTGCTGGCAACGGGGTATGCGGAGCTGCCGGCAGGCTACGAACTGGACCTGCCGCGGCTTGGCAAGCCCTATACGCAAGGTCAGCTGGCGGCGGAGATCGGCAAACTGCTCAAGTGAAAGCGCTTCGAAGGTGTCCGTCTGCGTGAACGTCCACTGGGTTTGTATCGCCCGTCGGCTCCTTGCTTCGGGAACCGCCGCGGGTTTCTTGTAAGAATTTTGTCCGCTTAGAAGCGTGGATCCCGGAAGCACATTCTGTAAACTGGCTACGTTCGAGACGCCTGCACGACCTTGTCGCGGCCACCGGCCTTCGCCGAATAGAGCGCCTGGTCGGCGGCGAGGATCAGTCCGGCAGCGTCTGCATGTCCCGTTCCCGCTCGAAAGGTCGCGACGCCGATGCTGACTGTCACCACTGCCAGGTTGCTGTGAGAATGGGGTATGGCCATATTCCGCACTGCCTGTCTGACGACCTCCGCCCGTTCGAACGCACCGGCTGTATTGGTGCCGGGCATGATCGCAGCCATCTCCTCGCCTCCATAGCGGGCTGTCAGGTCTCCCGGTCGCCTCAAGCTCGCTTGAAGTGCTGCGGCGATCCGGCGGAGGCATTCGTCGCCCGCCTGATGCCCGTAGGTGTCGTTGTAGGCCTTGAAATTGTCGACATCGATCAGGAGAAAGCTGAGGTCGGAATGATCGCGTGCGGCACGGGCGAACTCCGTCTCCAGCTGCCGGTCGAGCACGCGACGGTTGGCCAGCCCGGTGAGGGCATCGGTCGACGCCAGCTGTTCCAGCTGACGGCTCGCCTCGGCAAGTTGGTTCTCGACGAGCTTGCGCGAAGTGACGTCCCGCATGACGAAGACGGCACCGGCGCCGTCTTCCAGCGGTTTTCCCGCGATCTCGGCCCAACGGTAGCTGCCGTTCCTGTGTGCGACACGATACTGAACGGCCGTCACGGGCCGACCCGCTCCGATCTCGACCATCATGGCCTCCACGATCGGAAGGTCGTCCGGATGCGCGAGATCCTGTGGCCGCAAGTCCATGAG
>NZ_JBUZWG020000017.1:0-8682 GCF_055730125.2 Mesocryomonas fontinalis
ACGTGGCTCGTATACGAGATCTGGATTGACGTTCTTGCTATGCCGGAGCGTCAGGGCGATGCGTCGACTCCCAATCGACGTATCGCCGAATTTTAGAGGGCATCCATGCGCACGCAGCCGTCCCCTATACACGTCCTTCACCTTGTCCGATTGCTCCGCGTCGCTGCGACAGAAGACATGAGGGCGGACGACACCATGGTGCGCGACGATGTCCACTGCCTGACACGATGTCTCGACGCTGCGCTGGCGAACGATGCGGCCGATGCTCTGGAGGCGCTACTTCGATGTACGGTGGCAAACGATCACTGGGATCGCGGCAAATCCGGTCACCCTGTCACCCGGGATACGGCGATATCTGAGCTTTGACGAGGCAGCGGAAACGGACGGTCCCTATCGGAACTCGTCCGCGCCGAGCCGAGAACGGCATCTTCGTCGGCACTGGCGTTGATCTTCCGGATAGATTTCTAGGTCTGGTACCGCACATTTCCGAAGGTTATTCCACGATGCCCACGGACTGTCGTGAAAGTCGCACAATCTGCGAACATCGCCACGAAACAGAAACGGCAGCTTTTTTAATTTTTAGGTATCATCTCAGCTGAGGGACTGCTTGCCGCCCAATAAACCCATCTGGAATCGAACTCGAGTTAAAGTGCGTGGGTGATCTGCTCACTCGCTTAACCAAGATCCACGACTATCCGGCCTCGGAAATCGCCCGAACGTAAGGGTCGAGACTGAAGTCTGCGCGGATCAAACCGTTTTGCCAGCGATGCGCCCAACCTGGATGGAGCCAGGTTGGGCAGTTGACGATCGAGTACCAGCACGCACATTCGACCGCACTCCATCTCCCGTGCACGGTCGACCTCCAACCCTAGGCGGCCTCCCCCTCCCGCCCCATGTGCTTATATCACGTAGCGTCCTGTGGCTCTCCCAGCGCTGCACGCACGGTTCAGCACGAGTGCTGCCGGAACTGTCTTTAGTGGACTATTTGGTCCTATCCATCATAAAGACGTCGGGCCGGTCGATGGCGCCGGCATGGCAAATGTAGAATGCGGCTACTCATTCGAGCGGCCCCATCAACCATCTAGCTCTACTTATTTAGCTGGTGCTGCGGGCGAGGTACCCGTGCCAGTCCCCTGACCGCCTGTTGTAGCGGAGTCGTTACCCATCGTCCCGGTGCCAGTGTCGGCCTCGTTGCTCGGCATCTTGCTGTTCGTCGAACTCGAGAGAGCCTTATCGGCTGGGCCAGTGAGCATGCGAACGTGCTCAAGATGCATCTTGACCACCGGCGCGGTAGCGTCAGCATAGGCCTTGAGATTGACATCGGTACCCGCCGAGCCGTAGCTCTCGTGAAGCGCAAGCGCCTCCTCATGAGCATCGATCTGCTGCTTCAGGTACACCGGCACCTTGTCATTGGCGCCGCTCAATTCAGTGACCATCGCCTGGTGCTTTGCGTCGAGCATAGTGGGAACGGTCAGACCGGAACTCTTCGCAGCCGTCGTCAGACTTGCAGCTGCCTTCGTATGGTCTGCAATCATCTGCTTGGCGAAAGCTTGAACCTCGGGAGACGCAGCAGCGTCATTCACAACGATTTCGCTCGACTGGATCTCGTACATTCCGCCGTTGGCCGCCTTAGCGACGAACTCCTGCGGCGCAGTCTGGGCCATTGCCGAAGTAGCCAGTAGTGAAATGCCCGCAACGATTAGAAAATTCTTCATCTGCCTTCTCCCGATTTACCATGAAGCGTGGTGTCGGATGAAGCTGCTGACCACAGGACGGTTCCAGTGCGCAATCGCTCCAATAAGCGCTATCGGTGCGTTTCTGAACGGCAACCCCTCGCCGATGCCGGCATTCCAGGTCTTGAAGGAGATCGCGATGCCCCTCTATTTCAGCAACATCAATACCGGTTCCGAGATTATTCAAGATCTGGAAGGACAGGAGTATCCGAGCGACGAGGCCGCCATGGAAGATGCCAAGGTAGCTGCCCGGCAGATACTCGCCCAGAAAGTCCTGGCCGGTGAACTCGTCGACGGGCAGAGCATCGAGATCAGAGACGAGATCGGCAACCTTGTTGATACGGTCCGTCTTAGCGACCAGATGGTTCTAGCGGATGACGTCCTCATGGCAAGTTCCGAGTGAGCGGCCGGCCCCCCCCCCAAAGTCATGGACATGCGGACGCCGGGTTTCTTGATCATAAAAGCCTACCGCCAGCATCTTGGACCACCGATCCAGTACGTCGCTGCCCGGAGCGGTATGGCAGTTGGAAGGCTTGTCGTCCTGGAGAACGGAAGTCGTGTCACTACGGACAAACGACGGCCATCTGCAAGGCCATGGATCTTCCCGTCGAGCATCTGAGCTTTCCATAGAGAGACGGTTACCGATCTATTGCAGAGGATGCGTACCGAAACGTACGCGTATCCGGGGATATGAGCGGCACCGCAGCCAAAGCGACGTGCTACCTTTCCTTATCGGACGGTGCCAGTTTCGTTCGATCCGAGCCGGTTCCGCTTCGCTGGACGTTCGGCCAACAGGACCCCGCTCGCGAGGGTTGCGTCAATGATATGCAGATGATCAAGCAGGCGTCGGTTCGAAACCGGCTGCTCTCGTCAATGTCGCATGACGATTTTGATCTTCTCGCACCGCACCTCATGTCGATCGAGCTTCCGCTTCACCTTATCGTCGAGGAGCCGGGGCAAGAGGTGCCGCGGGTTATATTCTTCGAGCACGGCATAGGTTCAATGATCGTCGTTGGACGAGTGGGACAACAAGCAGAAACTGGTCACATTGGACGAGAGGGCATGACCGGACGCTCAGTCGTGCAGAATTCCTTCTGGGCACCGAACCGTATCCGGATGCAGGTAGGGGGCAGCGGCTTCGCGATCTCGAATGCAAATATTCTAAGCGCCATGGCCGAAAGCCCCGATCTCGTCCGACTGTTCACACGCTTCATCGTGACGAGCGACAGTCAAATGTCTCATAC
Source organism: Mesocryomonas fontinalis (assembly GCF_055730125.2). Classification (NCBI taxonomy): domain Bacteria; kingdom Pseudomonadati; phylum Pseudomonadota; class Alphaproteobacteria; order Hyphomicrobiales; family Aurantimonadaceae; genus Mesocryomonas; species Mesocryomonas fontinalis. The sequence goes on from NZ_JBUZWG020000017.1 coordinate 2,978, forward strand.
CCTGCTGGCCGCCACGACCTTCACTATCACGCAGCGTCTGGCACGCTGGCTCCTAATGTACCACGACCGCGTCGACGGCGACGAGTTTCCCATCACGCACGAGGTTCTGTCGATCATGTTGGGCGTTAGGCGCGCCGGCGTGACAGGACAGATGCACGTCCTAGAAGGACATCGGGCCATCAAGGCTAGCCGCGGCCGGGTACTTGTCCGTGATCGAGACATCCTCATCCGGATCGCGGCGGGATGCTACGGATTGCCTGAAGAGGAGTACGAACGGCTGATCCCGGCGGTCTAGCTTTCCGGATGGCCCCGAAGTTTATTTGACGAAAACGGCTTTATTTACGATTTCAGACACATGGCCTTAGGCCACGTCGGGTCTGGAACCGCCATCCCAAAGTTTGCTCACCTGCCTTTGGCGGTCGATTACAGAGACCGTGCTGCCTTGGAGAAGTTGACGGATATCGTCCTAGCCAAGCTGCTAGGCGACTGCACCAGCTGGTTGGACAACGTCGAAGCGTTCGGCGATTTTATGTACACGCCTCCTGCAAGGACTGAATGGCGCGTGCAGATGAAAGGCGATGGAGAGGTGGTCGTAGCAGCCATGGGCCGAGTCGAAGCGGAGATCGCGGCACGGGCGCCGATGTCCGACCGTTCTGTCGAAGCACTGGCGATCGATGAATCTGTGTCGATGTTCGTCATAGCGTTACCGATTTCGCTAGATGTAGAAGAACCCGGCGGCGTGACATGACGGTACCCGTTTAAAGCTGTGACTGCCTTCAGCTCCATATGTTCGATTTCAGACGCATTTGTCCTGGCAGTTTCAACCCGTGTTTGAGTACCGTAAGATCATGCAATAATTGCATCGGGGAGAGCGATGTCGAAGTTGCTTCGTGACCACCCAGCATTCTCTTGCTCACTTGCCGGTGGCGTGCGAGATATTCAGATGGCCCTTAAGGCCGGCTTTTCAAAGAAAGAAGTCGCCTACATGTTCGACCTCGACAGGTCACCTACCGTTTCCGACGATTTATTTGATTTTATTTCGCCTATCCGCTCTAAGGCGCCGGCGTCTCGTATGCAGATTTTCTTGGCGTTCTGCCCCAGATGGCCACGACAACGACTAATCTTTTATTCGGATTGCTCTAATACGCCAAAGCCCCGCACGATCTCTCGGCGGGGCAATAGCTTCACGCATGACTTTGCATGGTTGTTCTACTGCGGACAGGCCGCGCCCTGCGCGTCGGCAGTATCGGTGGATCCTGCGCCTGTACCAGTCTCTTTGGTACCCGCGGTGGCAATCTCTGACTCGGCTTGCGCGATGTTCGTAGTCGTGCCGCCTTCAGACTTGGTAACCCCTGGCGCGTTCGGGTCGGTCTCCATCGGAACGTGCTGCCCGTCTTCGGCAATTCCTTTTGCGTCAGCAGCTTTCGAATCGCTGGCAGCGTCCTTCGGTGCCTTGCTCGTAATTGCATCGGGCGATGACGGTGTGCACGCAGCCGAAGCGGGGCCGGACGCGGTGAACGCAGCCGCCAACGTTATTGCAATTAGAATTTTCATGCTCACTCCCAGAAGAAAAGGTGCCTACTGAGGAAGGATGCAGCGGCTATGGCGTTCCGGTTCGATAACGATCTAAGTGGAGGCTAATACGCTCCACGTACCGTTGATTTAGCTAGAGCGGGAACCTGCTTCCGTGCCAATCCGCCGTCACCACCGGTTCTTCTACCCGATCGACTGGGTTCAGCTTTCAAACATGATCCGCTTTCGGCGGGCCAAGGGTCGCTGTGAAGGTTGCGGGCGCCCGCATGGGAAAAACGGTCGCGCATCTCGGCGATGGCCTCTGGTGGGACTCTGAGGCCGGCGTATGGCGATCTGGAAAGGGCCGGGTATTGCGCCGCCTTCCTCCCCTCACCACAGACACTTTGGTGAAGCAAACTAAGGTGGTGCTAGCATGCGCTCATCTCGACCATGATCCCGGCAACAACGAGATGTCGAACCTTACAGCGCTTTGCCAACGCTGCCACATGCTCCATGACAAGCCAGAGCACCTTCGGCAGCGCCGCATTACACACAGCAAGCGCAAGGCGCTGGGCGACCTGTTCCTGGGGCGATACGAGTAGGACGCTTGGCGATAGGTCTTCGCCATAGGGTGTGCGCGGGAGGAGCCATCGATGATGGACGGTAAGGATGTCTACCGGGCACGCCTAGCGGAGTGCCTCGCCGCGGCAGAGGCCTCGCCCCTTCCTCAGGTTCGAGAGCGTCACCTGACCGCAGCACGATCCTGGCAGACCCTTCTCGATGCGGTCATGGAACGGAAGTCCAACCTCATCGCTCTTCAGCAGGCCGCATCACTGAACGCGGACGAGAAGGATGCGATGAGCGAAACCGATTTCGAGATCCCCGATCCTGTCGTTGACGCAATCGAGGGCGGCACGTCTGCGGTAAAAGCCTTTCGCCAATCGTCCGGCCTATCCCAACACGATGTCGCTGCCGACGCTGGTATGACAGACGAGCGCCTCGCTGCAATTGAGCAGGGGATGACGCCGCACAACCTCGAGCTGGCAGTTCTTTCAGACGTTTTGGATGTGCCGGTGGGTTTGCTGGTCGACAAGTAGCATTGGGCGAGCGGGTGGAAGTTCTTTCCTTCCATGATCCAGCTGGTTCGATAGCGCCAGTCGGCAAACGAAAAGGCCCCCACCGGGGGAGGACCGGTGAGGGCGTCATGCTGTGACCGCTGCTGTGGGAGGAACCGCCTGGTCTATCCGCGTCGGGTCTGGGAGGAACGACCGCCGCGAAACTTTGACTTTGTTAGCGCGCCGACTGCCGGGCGAGCTCCGGGATGTCGAAGCGAGAGATGCCGAGGTCAGCAAGTTCGCGCTGTGAAAGACGGTTCAACTCGGCGGCCGTGTTGCGGACCTGGCGCCAGGTATTAAAGCGGCGAGCAATCCTCAGGGACTATCCTTAAGGTGGCAGCTTCTCGTCGGTGGAAGCCGTTCGGTTCGTTCATTCGACATCCGGAATATGGTCGCGCCCGCGACCGATCAGTAGCGCCAAGATGGCATGGGAGCCCTTGCGTTATTCGCTATGTTGTGGGCGCTGGTGAGCCCTGCAGATTTGGAATATGCCTACCGAAGCACGGCGGCAGCCTCATTCGCCGCACCACATTTCCACGATCGTCCGCCCATGACATGATTTCCAAAACGGAGGATGACATGAGCTTCAGGACAACGGCCGAGGACAGCTTCACCAAGCACAGGGATTCCCGCGGGGATTGGCTGGTGAAGATCAACCTAAGCGGCCAGCTTCAGCCATCGATCTTCTGCCGCGACGAAGCGCATGCGGACACGGTGATCCAGGAGCAGAAGGCCAAGCGCCAGGTCTAGTTTTCGGATGCCATTGTCGGCGGCGCTGCCCTATCAGGATAGCGCCGCCTGGATGGGCACCTGCTACAGCGAGACGACGGAACGGACCAAAGATGCCTCAGGCTGGTGATCGACTATCGCCGATCAAGCGTGACTGTAGCTTGCCGGGAGCTGCAGAGGCATCGACTTCCATGTCGACAAGCGTGCGCCAGGCTTTCGCTTCCATGGCAAGGGCGGTGTAGTGGAGAACTGCACGAACAAGCTCGCCTCTGGGCGTGCCGTTGCAACGCCCTTTCTGGTCCGCGTTGTCGTTCAAAATGATCCCTCCGGATGATCGGGCACACCGACGCTCCAGAACCTCTATCAACGGAATGCGTTCTGACCGTGGGCTCTCCAAGAGGGGATTCATTCCGAAAGCGCCCTTATCAGAACCAAAATGCAGCCTCCGTCCCAATTAAAGAATTACCAGCCACGCCCTTATGAATGATCAGGCAAACGCCCATTTGGCGACAGTTTATCGATTACGTCAGGCAGCACAGCGGACAGCTGCGATAGGAGATCACCCTTCGTCAAACCCGTCTGCGTCACAAGTTGGTCAATTGTATCATCGCCCAGAGCGTGCTGTAGCTCCTGTGGTTCAATAGGTTCATTTTCGCCATGACCAACCCACGAGGCAGCCTTCTGTCCATGCCCAGCCTGCTCGAGGCGCTCGAGTAGACCGCCGGGTCCGGTATGTCCGCCGTCGAACTCGCCGCTGGTCCCAAGCCCCCCTTGGATCGGCTGATCGTAGCGCTCAGCACGCTCTTCGCGGTTCGGCTCCTGGATCTGGCCAGAGCCACCGATCTGGCCCATGCCACCCGACTGCCCGGTCAAGCCGCCGAGGATGTCGCCGAGGCCGCCGCCACCAAGGCCGCCGCTACCTCCGCGGCCCGACATCTGCTGCGTCAGCAAGGCCATGAGCGCCATCATGATGGGCGACATGCTTCCCTGCGATCCGCCACCGAGCATACCGCCAAGGCCGCCTGGCAATCCGCCCTGCGCGCCACCGCCCTGCATTCCGCCACCACGCTGCTGGCCGCCCAGCACGCTGCCGATCACGTCTTCAAGAATGCCCATCGATACCTCCCAAAATAGGAAAAGGGCCGGAGGGAAGATCCCCGCCGGCCCGACTGTTACCCTTACAGGCCGCGGCGTCCCCGCTCTGCGTCTGTCAGGGTCTCGCCGACCCGCTCGTCCGCAATGTCGACCTCGGTGTGACGCACCGTGTCCGAAACCGTCTCGGTACGGTCACGAACATCACGCTTGAGGTCGATCTCCTCAACGACACGGGCCTCCTTGGAGATCAAGGCTTCCTGCGCGGTCTCTTCGAGCTCGATCGTGCGCTCGGCGAAGGCATCGACCGCACCGACCGGACGGTCGACGGAGCGACGGGAGATTTCGACATTCTCACTGCGGAGGGTCACGTCTTCAGTGACATTCTCCTCGACAACGTACGACCGAACACGGACGCGGCCATGGCTAACGTCACGCTTGCCGACGCGTAGGTTCTCCTGCACCACCTCGATGGTTCCGTCCCGATCCTTCGAGAGGTTGGTACCAAGGGTGTCGCGCTGTAAGTTGCCGGCGGCGCCCGATGCGGCGGCATACGAGGTGCCCGTCGAGGAGCCGATGCCCGTGGTGGCAACGGTGCTGTCACCCACTGGATCGATCGAACCGCCGGAGTAGGCGCGGCTGCCGGAGGCGGAGGTGCCTTCCCAGCCTTCCGAGCGCCAGGTTGCTGCACGCTCGCCGATGTCAGCTGCGCCTTCGCCCTCAAGCACATCCGCAATCTCTTCGAAGCGGCCGTCCGGAGCACTGACGGTCACGACGGTACCGCCGCGGCGCACGCCTTCGGCATAGGTATGGCGGTCGTCTTCGTCGTCGCCCATAAAGAAGTCGCCGATGGCCTCGAAGAAACCCTTGTCCTCGTCGGCGGTCGTGCCGCGTGAGGTCGTCGTTGTGGAGTCGGCGATCCGGACCTCGGAACCCGAGATGCCGATAAGAGCGAGCTTGTCGATCGCAGCTTGGGCTTCGGTGCGGGTATCGAAGTATGCGGTGATGGTCTGTGTCATTGGTTTTCTCCTGTTGACGAGATGGCTGTTGAATCATGCGTGACAGTCCGCTCGACGACGGCATGCTGTTTCCGCAAGTTGACCGACGTCTCGACGCGCTCGGTGGACTTGATTCGGCGGATATGAACTTCTTCGGTGACGACGAGACGCTTGGTGACGACGATAATTTCCTCGACGAGCGAGATGATCGTCACGTTGCCTTCCTGGCGGACCGCGGGTGCCTCTGCGACCTCGCGGC
>NZ_JBUZWG020000018.1:0-8317 GCF_055730125.2 Mesocryomonas fontinalis
AGTCCATGCGCGCTGATCGCTGCCAATCCGCGCCCATGAAGGGCACTCGAAAGTCAAACCTTGCCACGTCGCTGACTCGGCGGGGTTCTTTTGTATTAATTGCCCGACTGCTGACTGTCGGCTTTGCGACGCTGGCGATCTCAGCCTGCAGCGTGGGGCAGCCGGCGTTGGGTTCATCGTCGCGGGCAGAAGGGCTCGGTTCGCGCACCGATGGCGGCTTCGCCATCGCGGCAGTTCCGCTCGATCGCATTCCGTCACGCTTCCGCCGGCAGGACGTCGCCTATCGCTCCGCCTATGCGGTGGGGACGGTGGTGGTCGATCAAAGTCAGCGGTTGCTTTATCTCGTCGAGCCGAATGGGCGGGCTACCCGTTTCGGCGTGAGCGTCGGCCAGGGTGCCTTTGGGTGGTCTGGAGAGGCGAAGGTCGAGCGGAAGGCCCGCTGGCCGCGGTGGACTCCGACGCCCGAAATGCTAAGCCGGGCGCCGAACTTTGCAAGGACTGCCGCCGGCCGCGAGCCAGGCAGCCTGAATCCCATGGGCGCGAGGGCGCTCTATTTGTTCCAGGGCGGTAAGGATACGTTATACCGTCTGCACGGCACGCCGGAATGGTGGTCGATCGGCAAAGCCGCATCGACAGGCTGCATCCGGCTGCTCAATCAGGATATCATCGAACTCTATGACAGGGTTGCCGTTGGGGCCAAGGTGGTGGTGCTCGAAAACCCGCCGCTTTTCACCGCCAGAAGATCGTTGTGGCGGTAGCGATTTAACGCAGCAGCCAAGGATTACGGGTCGTGTCGCCCGAGCAACTCTTGATCAGCGCTGCGGATTTTGTGGAACGCCGTACGCCTAGGATTCAGGACATCACGGATAGGACGGCCGCCTCAAGCGCTGCCCAAATCGATAACGATGCCGCGGGCCGGAGTTGCGGCGTACGGTTCTGTCGACGAAGTGTAAGGGTAAGCTGCTTCGAAAGAATATATACGAGATATCGAGGCTTCAATCTGACTTGTCGACATTAACCCTGGCCTCAGGGCACCAACTTCTGGTCGTACACCTTTCAATTGCCAACTGTGTTGCAGCAACGAGCATGCATACTTCCCAAGCGTAATGCCGAATCCGAATGAGTGTTCGGGTTCGCGGCAGTTAGTATTACCCGTTCTGTGTGAAATAAGTTGAAGGTTATTCTTGTGCGCAGATTAGCAAAAAAATGAAGGTCAATACTGTTCAAAAAGTTATGAAAATCCCGATGGCGCATACTCGGAGATATGCATTACTTTTTTTAATACACTGGAAGAAAAATATTCTGAGTTGAAGCTAATGCTTCGATCAGCCTTACCTCGTCTTGCGGGCATTAGAGGTTTGTCCTGAAAAAAAAGGAAGGAGGCCTTGAAGGTGAAAAAAGCAGGGCGCTCGCTCTTCTGGATCTTTATATAATGGCATATGATCACACTTTGACAATATTCAGAAAATGTATCGTCTGAAGATGAGTTTAGGCCGATAAAAGGCCATGGTTATGGCGCTTGCCGGAAGGCTATGGTGCGATGCAAATAAAGGAAAAAAATTTAGCCTTACGCAGCAATTCCGGGTTGTGGTCTATTTTTAATCGTCATTCCGTACAATGCCGAGGTCGGGGTGCTCCTGATCCGCTGCTCCTTGAATGGTGACGGATTGCCGGCTCTGCCGCATTTCCCGAATGTGACGCGCGCGCCGAAGCTGTCGCCGGCATTCAGGCCAGTCTCTTGTCCCGCTCGAACGACACCGACTTAACAATCGCGAAGATCCGACTGCCTTGCAGAAGCCCGAGTTCAGCGACCGATCTTCGGGTGATGCGGGCCAGCAGCGCGTGGCCGCCGCAATCCAGTTGCAGATCCGCATGCGTCTGGCCATCGTCGGCAATCGCGGTGACAATGCCGCCGAGCACGTTGAGAGCGCTGAGCTGGGCAGGCCGCTCGAGGGCGATCATCACGTCACGAGCGCGGATGCGAATGCGGACAGGTGTGCCAGGAACTGCATCGATGCGGGGCACCTGCAGCATCCCGCCGGCCATTTCCAGCGCCGTCAGGCCGTAGCGATCGTCATGACTATGCACCCGGGTCTCGACGATGCTGCCGGGCTCCAGATCGGCGACGGCCGGCAAAAGGTCGAGGCGTTGCGAGATCTCCGCCGGATCGCCTTCCTCCACAACGCGGCCTCCGTGAACGACCACGAGGTGCGCGGCTAGGCGCAGCACTTCGGCGATCGAGTGCGTGACGTAGAGGATCGGAACGTCCAATTCGTCGCGCAGCCGCTCGATATAGGGCAGGATCTCTGCCTTGCGGGCCTCGTCGAGAGCTGCCAGCGGCTCGTCCATCAAGAGGAGGCGGGGACTGGCGAGGAGCGCCCTGCCGATCGCTACCCGCTGGCGCTCGCCGCCGGAAAGGCGTGACGGCTGGCGTTCGAGGAGGCTTGAGAGGCCGAGCAGGTCCACGACGTCGTCGAAGCTTTGGTAGCGCTCGCCCACCGGCGTGAACCAGCTGCCATACGCGAGGTTCTTGCGCACGTTGAGGTGGGGGAACAGGCGGGAGTCCTGGAAAACGTAGCCAAGCCGCCGCTTGTGCTTTGGCAAGAATATGCGCTTTTCCGTCTCGACGAGGATGCGGTCGTCGACGACGATCCGGCCGGCATCCGGGCGCATCAGGCCGCCGACGAGGTTGACGAGCGAAGTCTTGCCGGAGCCGGACTGGCCGAACAAAGCCGTGAGCCGGCTGTTGCTGGAAAAGCGCGCGTCGAGCTCGAAGGCGCCGAGGCGGTGACGCAGGTTGACGGAAATCACGGCTCGATCCGCCGGCCAACGCGCTGAGCAAGGAATTCCGAGAACACCAGCGCCGCCATCGAGAGGGCGATGGAGATGAAAGTCAGGCGCAGCGCTCCGACGTCACCACCCGGCACCTGGGTGAAGGCGTAGATTGCCGAGGGAAGGGTCTGCGTCTCGCCGGGAATCGCGGAGACGAAGGTGATGGTCGCGCCGAACTCACCCATGGCCTTGGCAAAGCAGAGGATCATGCCGGCGATGATTCCGGGCAGGATAAGCGGGAGTGTGACGGTCGCGAAGACGATAGCGGGGTTTGCGCCAAGCGTCCCGGCGGCTTCTTCTAGCCGCCGGTCGACGGATTCGATCGACAGCCTGATCGCCCGCACCAGCAGCGGAAAGCTCATTACCGCGCAGGCCAGCACCGCGCCCGTCCAACGGAAAGAGAACACGATGCCCCAGTCGGCCAGCGCGGCGCCGAACAGGCCGCGGCGGCCGAAGCCGAGAAGGAGCAGATAGCCTGTGACCACCGGCGGCATCACCAGCGGCAGGTGGACGAGGCCGTTAAGCACCGACTTGCCCCAGAAGTTTCCGCGGGCGAGAAGGTGGGCGACGAGGAGACCGACCGGTAAGCTGCACAGCGTCGCGGTGACGGCAACGACAAGGCTCAGACGCACCGCTGTCCACTCTTCCGGGCTGAGGGCGAGCCAGTTCATAATGCTGTCCAACCGTGAAGGGGCCCAGCCGACCCCGCGTATTTCGTTAGGCAGCTGGTCAGATGCCGCGCGCAATTCGTCCTATTTGGCGAGAACCGTAAAGCCCTGCTTCTCGAACAGCGCTTTCGACTGAGCGGTTGAAAGATAGGCGACGAATGCGGCGGCGCCGGGGTTCTTGGAATCGGCAGTCAGGGCGATGGGGTAGATGATCGCCGGGTGCGACGAGGAGGGGAAGGTGCCGACCACTTTTACACCTCCATCGGCAGCGGCATCGGTCTTGTAGACAATGCCGAGCGGCGCCTCGCCGCGCGAGACGAGTAGCAGCGCGGCGCGGACGTTGTCGGCCTGGGCGACATCGCCCTTGACGCTCTCCCAGACGCCGAGCTTCTCCAGCGCCGCCTTGCCGTACTTGCCGGCCGGCACAGAATCGACCGCGCCGATGGCTAGCTTGCCGCCGGCGAGCAAGTTCTTCAGCGGAAAATCTTTGGCGATCTCGGCCTTCAAGGTCGAATCCCTCGGCGCGACGAGGACAATGGAATTGCCGAGAAGCTCGGCCTTGGTATCGGTCTTGATCAGCTTCTTGTGCCAGAGATAGTCCATCCAGGTAAGGTCCGCGGAGAAGAAGACGTCGGCCGGCGCGCCGCTCTCGACCTGCTTGGCGAGCGCGGAGCTCGCGGCATAGGAGATTGTCGCCGACTTCCCGGTCTCGGCCTTCCAGGCGGCGTTGATGTCGTCGAGCGCGTTTTTCAGGCTTGCCGCGGCGAAGACCACCGGGCCGGCATCCTGCGCGAAAGCCGACAGCGTGCCGGACAAGGCGATGCCGGCAGTGACGAATAGCGCGGCGAGGCGGCTGAGGAAGCTGCGGCGGTTGTCCATGGAAACTCCTGCTGGGTTTCGAGCTATCCTTTCGGATATAGCGGAAACCAGTCAATGGGAAAGCGGTATATCGCGTCGGATATAGCGACAGCGCGCGGCTAAGCCGCATCGGCCGCAGCACGTGCCGCCAGCCGAACCCGCACCTTCTCTTTCAGCGACTGTGCCGCCAGGGCATAACCGCCTGCGGCGCCGTCGACGAAATGCACATGATCGGGACTGGTCGGCGAGGGCACGAAGCAGGTCATCAACGCCGCCGACTGCCGGTGCAGGCCGACATTGACGATAGTTTCGCCCTCCGCCCGTCGCAGCACCGCTTCGATCCTGTCGGCGGTGTCGTGCATGCAGTCGAGCGTCATCCGCAAGCCGTCGTCGAATTTGCGGAAGTCGGAATTGCTTACGATTTCCGCGCGATAGCGCCTGGGGTCGAAGCCGCCGATCGGCCGGCGGACGCCGAGCATCAGGTAGGAAAAAATCTGGCGGGCGCCGACGCGGACGGCCGAGGAGATCAGGCTCCGCCCGGTGCGGGCGGCGGCGGTGCGGGTCTCCAGCACAAAACCCTTTATCGTCCAGATCAGAGGCGGGCCGCCGGGAGGGATCGGGCGGCCTTCGTCGACCTCACCCGCGGCAAGCGACAGCACCTCCCCAACCACCTTTTCGAACGCTCCCCGCCCGGCGGGTGTCGGCATGACGATGATCGACAGGATGGTGCCGTGCTGCGAGGGTATTTCGGCGAAGCGACAGGAGAGGCCGTCGAGGTTTGGGCCGGCGCCGTCGGTTGCGGGCGCGACGGCAAACTCGCCGGCCTTCATCCGCGCTTCCGCGAAGGCGAGGCCACCACCGGCGAACATCGCGTAGGAGACGTTGGGCGAAACCTGGAAGCGCGCGAGCTGCAGGTCGTGTCCCGCGGCGCGGATGTCTTCCACCGCCAGCATGGCGACGCGCATGGTCAGGCCGAAATTGTCGCGGATCCAGCTTGCGGTGCGTGACAGCGCAGCTCGACCGGTCTCCGCATCCTTGGGGGAGAGCGCGAAACTCGCGCCGTCGCCGCCGAATACGAAGGGGATCTGGCGGTCGGGCAGGGCGTTTGACACCGCAGCTATTACCGCGGCCGCGGCGGTGTTCACCTCCTTGTAGCGGCCGCTCGTAATCGCCTCAGTCGATTGGACGATGTCGGCGACGCCGACCACCCAGCCTGCCGGTACGGCATGGTATGAAGTGGGATCCGCTAGAGCACCGAAGCTGTCGAGCAGCGGCAGGCTAGCGTAGAAGTCGGGATCCGCGACCGGGTCGCTGAAGGTCTTGTCCAACACGCGTCTCCTCGGGCCCGCTACATCAACGCATTGCGTGGCCTTTTGGTGCTGTCACGTTGCCGCCATCGCATCGCCGATCCCACGGTGATACGGCCGGTCGCGTTTGGGTTGTAAAGGGCGCCGGCCCCTGCCATCGCAATCGTTGCTTGCCGTCGCTCGCCCCAGTATGCATTGCACGCAGCAGCCTTCGACGGTAGCTTCGCATGACCTTCGCGAAACCGGACAGCATCTCGGCAGAAGCTTTCCTCGACTGGGCAACGGCCCAGGAGGAGAGTTCGAGCTGGTTGATTGCAGGATCGCCCAGAAGATGACGGGCCTCAAGCAGAGCCACAACGTCGCCGCCGCCAACACGCTCGCTGCTCTGCTCCCGCAAGTCGGACGCTGCGGCTGTCGCGCAACGGTGGGCGATACTGCCGTCCGGAACGGACGGCGGAATCCCCTAGCCCGATGTCGTCGTCGAGTGCGCGCCAAAGGAGCGATATTCGCTTGACGCATCGCGCCCGAAGCGGGTGGTGGAAGTCGTGTCCCCTAGATGTGAGCTTTCAATAGGTTGTCCATCCAGTCCTTTCCGAGGAAGCTGAGGTTGCAAAGCTTTAGAAGCCAAGGAGGGGGACCGGATGAACATCCACAAGAATGCCCGTTTGACGCCACGCGGTCGAGAGCGTCTGGTTCAATCAGTTCTTGGCGGAATATCTGCAAAGGCTGCCGGCGCGGCGGCGGGGTTCTGCGAGCGTACGGTTCGCAAGTGGGTGGCCCGCCTCAAGGCCAAGGGTGCGGCGGGGCTCGTTGATCGCTCTTCCCGTCCGCATCGTCTTTTCCGTCCGACCTCGCCTGACATCGTCGACAAGGTCGAGGCGCTACGCCGTGAGCACTGGACGGGAAGGCGGATTGCGCTGGAATTGAAGCTGTCGCCGGCCACCGTCAGCCGCATCCTCTCCCGCCTTGGCCTCAACCGGATACGCGACCTGGAGCCCGCCGAGCGGTACGTCGCTACGAACACGCCCATCCCGGCGACATGTCCACCTCGACATCAAGAAGCTTGGGCGTTTCGACCGGGTCGGCCACCGCATCACCGGGGATCGCAAGTGGCAGTTAAACGCCCGCGGCATTGGCTGGGAGTTCGTCCACGTCTCCATCGACGACGCCTTGCGCCTTGCTTTCTCGTAGATGCCTCGCCTTCTCGCAGATCATACCGGACGGGAAGGCCGTCAGCGCCGTCGCCTTCCTGAGGGCCGCCGTCGCCTACTACGAAAGCCTCGGCGTCAAGATCGTGCGCGTCATGACCGACAACGGATCCTGTTACAAAGCCAGGGCATTTGGCGACGTCTGCCGCCAACTCGGCCTCAAGCACGAGCGCACCAGACCCTACACGCCCAAGACCAACGGCAAGGCCGAGCGCTTCATCCAGACGGCCTTGCGCGAATAGGCCTATGCGCGAGCCTATCCCACCTCGCAGTATCGCGCCGAGGAGTTGCCCCGGTGGATCCACGACTACAAATGGCATCGACCACACGGCGGCATCAAATACGCCGTGCCCATAAGCAGACTCGGTCTGGCTCAGGACAACCTGTTGAGGCTCCATACCTAGAACGAGATGATTTCAGGTTGCAAATATACTGAATTTTTAAGCTATTGTTCCCATCCCGCTGGCGAGCCGGTGGCGATGGTTTTGCCGAGGGCTTGGCACAGGTCATCGCGGTTGCGTTTCGCGTCGTTGCCCAGCCAATGCTTCAATCTGGCGAAGAGCTGCCCGATTGGATTGAGATTTGGGGAGTAATTCGGCAAACAAGTACTTGGCGACGACAGCCCAGATCGCCCGGCGCGCCGCCTTGCCCTTGTGGCTGCCGAGGTTATCCATGGTGACGATGTCGCCGGGCGTCAGCGTTGGGTAGAGCACCTTCTCGACATAGATCAGGAAGCGCTCGCCGTTAATCGGCCTGTCGATGAGCCAGGGCGCCTCGACCAGGTCCTTTCGTAGCGCGGTGATCGAGGTGGCGGTGTGCCAATGGCCGAACGGCATCTTCGCCCTGAGATGCTGGTCGCAAGGAGCCCAGTCGCGCGACGGCGCCATGTAAGTCTTGGTCCAGGTTTCGTCGACGAAGGCCACACGGTCAGGATCAACTCGGTCGCGGTACTTGGTCCATTGCTGGCGCCTTCGGGCGACGTCAGGGCGATCCTGCTCGGCGGCAATCAGTATCATTTTTGTTGAACAACAGCTTCCCAGCATGAACGAATGCCAAGACCGAGCGATAGTCTACCTTCTGCGGTCGTCGGCCAGCCCCTGCACCAGACCGCGCAGCTTGAATGGCTGGTCGAGGCAGCGTTTCGCAGCCAGTCCGCATGCCTGCTGTCCAATGCCTTCGGCTTGTGCCCGTCCATCTACCCGCGCAACGCTGCCGGTCCTCTCAGAGCACTGGATCCAGTGGATCACCGTGCTGATCGCCACCCCAGAGCATCCCGGCGCTTCGTGCCGCGACTGCCTCTCCCGCATCACCGCCGAAATCACACGCTCGCGAAGATCCATTGACTAAGGTCCCGCCATCCCTTTCAGCGTCCCATCCGACAATAATGTTGAATCAGCATTCAGAGCCCCAGGGAATCTCCAAGACTCGGCCAGATGTCATCCGC
>NZ_JBUZWG020000019.1:0-6886 GCF_055730125.2 Mesocryomonas fontinalis
TGCGCACGAAGATCCCCATTGCACCCCAGCGTTTCCAACGGTTGTACAACGTCTTGGCAGGACCATAGTCCTTCGGCGCATCCCGCCACCGCAGCCCATTGCGATTGACGAAGATGATGCCGCTCAGAACCCGCCGGTCGTCGACCTTCGGCTTGCCGTGGCTCTTGGGAAAGAACGGGCGCAGGCGCTCCATCTGCTCGTCCGTCAGCCAATACAGATTGCTCATATCCAGTCTCCTCACAGAGCCTGAATCAGATCGTCGCCCTCACATCAATGGGTCCTGACCCTAGGAGATGCCAAAACGATCGCCAGGTGCCATAGTCTCGTCCGCCCCGGTCAGTGACCGCTTGTCAGGGAGTTTTTTACACGTCGGACCGCGGACCAAACCAATAAGAAGACCAAGGGCGCGGCAGCAGCCACAATCCATTTGGGGGCGTGGAAGTCCTCGCCAAAACTGCCCATCCCGTCGAGAACCATCTTCATGATTCCCAGCAGGTAGTAGCTGATCGCGATGATGGAGAAACCTTCGACGGCTTCCTGGAGCTTGGTTTGCAATGCCACTCGCTGTGCGACCGAACTGAGCATCATCGCGTTTTGCTGCTCGAGTTCGACCTGAACAGAGGTCCGCAGCAGTTCGCTGGCGCGCGCCACGCGAACCGCCGCACTCTCCACCCGCTCGTCGGCCTGCTTGCAAGACCGAACGGCCGGCCTGAAACGGCGGTCGATGAACACCCCAATGCGCTGGTAGCCTTCGACCCTTCCCTCACGCAGCTCACCCAACCGCGTGAAGACCAAGTCTGCATAGGCGGCGGTCGCCGAGAAACGCACCCTTGCCTTGATGGAGAACTCCAGGATATCGGCAGAAAGCTTGGCAATTTCCGCGAGCAGGACTTCCGCCTTTCTCTGGGTTCCCCCGAGGGCGCTCACAATGAACTGGAGACGCGTTTCGAAGTCGGCGCAATGCGCAAACGCCTCCTGTGACAGCGGATGGCCAAGCAAGGCCATCATCCGGTAATTCTCGATCTCCAAAATGCGCCGGACCATGCGCCCCAACCGGTAGGCGTTCAAACCTCTGTTCAGCAGCACGATCCGTATCGAGCCGTTCTCGCCCAGCCGATAGGTCGACCAAGCCTCGGCAAGGTCGTCCCCGACGGTCGAGGCAACGGCCTCCCCATCTCCCACGATCAAGATCTGGGGATCGTCGAGCGCGTTACCGACGAGGACGGAAACGGAGACGAGTCTCTGTCCTGGCACCGTGCCGAGGATCTCGGTCCAGGCCGGGTCCGGCTCCGGGATGTCGTCGACCAAGCCGCTCCACGGCATGACGTGGGTCAGCGAGATGAACTCGTTGTGCACCTCCCATTTGAGCCGGCCGTTGCCGCAGACCGCGATGCCGCTTTTGCCGTCGCGGGTCAACTCGGCTTCGCGGCAAAGCGACTGTGGCATCCACGAGGAGGGGCCGCCGACATGGAAGGCCGCATGCCATACCACCGAAGGTGCCTCGAAATAGAGTGACGGTCGCGCGTGAAGCTCATCGTGAAGCTGGCGGCGCAGCGGATGGTCGAATGTCATGCTCGAACCTTGGAAAACGAACCTTGGCGGCAACAGCACACCGCCTCCTGCGCCGCCTCCGGTCTCGATCGAGGCAGGATGGCAGGAATCCCGAATTATAACCACGCTCTCGGTTCTGCTTTGAGCCACGATCGTGGTCGTTTTATTGCACATTTCGTCGCGCAGTTGCTCACGCCACCAGGCAACTATTGCGTCCGGCAGTCTCGGGCATCTCAATCTACCGAGACCACTGCGTCGGCGCCTGCCGGAAGCTTCATCCGGCAACTCGGGTCGATTGCGGCTCATCAAACGACATCTACCACGTCAGTCGACTCGGTGGGTCGCTGAGTGTTGTCCTATCTGCGGAATGGCTGCGTACATAAAAAACGGCACACCCTTCAGGGAACCCGCCACGCCCTCCGTGCAGCCGAAGGGATTCTTGCCGAAACTCGTCGCCACCAACTGGCGGCAGGTTGCGACCCATCCAAGACGTAGAGACCACGATTGTCTGTCCCCACAAGCGGTCATTCAACAGACGATTGCATAGGCTTGTTCAGTGGGAACCGCATCGTAAAACGTGTTCCCTCGCCCATGGAGCTCTCAACGGATATGTCCCCACCGAGCAGCGTGCAGAACGACCTCGTCAGCGCTAGTCCTAGTCCGGTCCCGCCGAAGCGCTTGGCGATCGTGTCGTCTGCCTGAGAGAAGCGCTGGAACATCCGCCCGACCTGGTCGGGCGTCATGCCGATCCCGCTGTCGGCCACCGCGAACACCAGCTCAGCGGTCCCAACGTTGCGCGACGCCGACAGGACGATCCGCTCGTGCTCGGAGAACTTGGCGGCGTTGCCGACGAGGTTGTAGAAGCACTGCTTGAGCTTCGTCACGTCAGTCCGCCACGAGCCGAGGCCCTCCCCGAACTCCATGACCAACGTGTTCCCCTTCTTTTGGACGAGCCCGAGGACGGTCGTGCCGACGTCCCGGAGCAACTCCGCGACATCCACGTCTTCGAGCGAGACATCCATCTTGTCGGCCTCGATCTTCGAGAGATCGAGCAGGTCGTTGATCATCGACAGGAGGTGCTGGGCGCTCGACTTGATCTTGCCGAGATCGGAGGCAAGCGTCGGCAGCGCGAACTCCTCCGCTTCCTCTTCCAGCATCTCGGCATACCCGATGACTGCGGAAAGCGGCGTTCGGAGCTCGTGGCTCATGTTGGTGAGGAAAAGGCTCTTGGCCCGGTTCGCGTCCTCGGCGTCATTCTTTGCCTCGAGCAGGGTCGCCGCATCCGCCTCCCGTTGGAGCAGCATCCGACGGAGGGCCAGATGGGTCATGACCTGCCGTGCCAGCGCATGGAGGCCCGTTGCCTGAGCGGGTGTGAGGCCGAGCGGACGTGGTTCGGTGTCGATGACGCAGAGCGAGCCGAGCCGGACGCCTTCCGGCGTCTCCAGCACCGCTCCGGCATAGAACCGAATGTACGGGGGACCCGTGACAAGACTGTTTTCTGAGGTGCGCGGATCCGCCGTCAGGTCGGGAATGACGAGGATGCCGTCGCCGCGGATCGCGTGGGCGCATACGGATTGAGAGATCGGGGTTTGAACGCAGTCGAAGCCGACGCGTGCCTTAAACCATTGGCGGTCCCGTTCGACGAGACTGACGAGTGCTGTGGGCGTTTGACAGATCTGCGACGCGAGCAGGACGATGTCGTCGAACCCCGTCTCGGCCGGTGTGTCGAGGATGCCGTAGCTCTCGAGAGCGGCGACGCGCTGGTCCGCATTGATGTCCATGGATGCCTTGGCTGATGATGCCGTCCTCGATCCGGTCGCGGGCGGTGAGTGGTTGGATCCGTGGGTCTCACCTGCCAAGCATTCGGAATAAGACGCGTGAGCCACTATGCCTGGCACATCGGGCGAATTGAACGTTAGGCAAGCCATTTGACGGTAACAAAACGCAGGATCTTTAACGACGAGGGAATGCAGAGAAGCGGGTCAGCTCAAGGAAATACCCGTGGATACCAATTAAATCGCGCTATCCCATTCATAAAGCTGACGGGACGACAAGCGGTAGATATGGTCTCGACCTACAAGCGCTGGTGGAGCGCGCTTTTTCCGCTCCGCTCAACACGTCGAGTATGCCGCTTTGTCTATATGTATTCGCAACAACGTCCGCGAGGCGGGAACGAACAATCGCCCTATGGTCTTCGCCCATGGTTTTGGCTGCGACCAGAACATGTGGCGCTTCGTAGCTCCCGCCTTCGAAAGCGAGTTTCGGACCATCCTCTTTGACCATGTCGGGGCGGGAGGTTCGGATCTCTCGGCCTACGAGCCTGCGAAGTACGCCAGCCTAGACGGCTACGCCGCAGACCTCGTGGAGATCGGCCGAGACCTCGGGCTGACGGATGCAGTGTTCGTTGGTCACTCCGTAAGCTGCATGATCGGCGTCCTCGCCTCGATCGCGGCGCCGGAGCTCTTCTCTACCCTCGTCCTTGTTTGTCCCTCGCCGCGATATATTGACGATGTCGGTTACCGTGGCGGGTTCACGGCCGAGGACATCGACGAGCTGCTGGACTCCCTCTCCGACAACTACATGGGCTGGTCCGCCACAATGGCGCCCGCCATCATGGGCAATCCGGATCATCCCGAGCTCGGCCGGGAGTTGACGGAAAGCTTCTGCCGGATGGACCCGGAGATCGCGAAGGCCTTCGCCCACGCGACGTTCACCTCCGACAACCGCGTCGATCTGCCGAAGGTCCAAGCCCGGACGCTCGTTATCCAGTGCCGAAACGACGTCATCGCGCCACGAGAAGTCGGCGAGTTCGTCCATCGCGAGATCGCCGGAAGCGAATTCGTCATCCTCGACGCTAGCGGGCATTGTCCCAACCTCAGCGCGCCGTCGAAGGTCGTGGAGGCCATGCGCCCGTTCGTCGGAAGCTCTCTGTGACGCACCCGGCAGACGATGTCGCAGACCTCTTCGAGTCTGCACCCTGCGCGCTGCTGTCGCTTGACGCGCAAGGCTCCATCGTCAGGTCGAACCGTGCCCTGGCCGCTTGGACTGGCCATCCACCGGAAGCGCTCGTCGGCAAGCGCTTCCTCGACCTCCTCAGCGTTGCCGGGCGCATCTTCCACGAAACACACTTCGTCCCGATGCTTCGCCTGCATGGGCACGTGGAGGAGATCGCACTCGACCTCGTTCCAACCGACGGCACTCGCCTGCCCGTGCTCGTCAATGCCGTGGAGGATCGGGACGCGGCGGGCGAGCTCCGCTCGGTTCGTGTCGCCATTTTCAAGGCAACCGAACGCCGCCGCTACGAGCGAGAGCTGGTCGCGGCCCAGACGCAGGCCCGCGTTCTGCAAGGGCAGGTCGAAGCGGCGAACGAGGCGCTAGCCCGACGGCTCGACGAGGAACGGGACCTCGGCAAGTTGCGGGAGGAATTCATCGCGGTCCTCGGCCACGACCTGCGCAACCCCTTGGCCTCGGTCCAGAGCGGCACGAAACTCCTGTCACGCGAGACTCTGAGCGAGCGGGGACGAAAGATCCTGATGCTAATGGAAGCGAGCACGCTGCGCATGTCGGGCCTGATCGACAACGTGCTCGACTTCGCCCGTGGACGGCTGGGTGGCGGCATCACGCTGGAGCGCGACGCCCTGCTGCCGCTGGAGCCCGTGCTCCTCCAAGTGGTCGACGAGCTTCGGGCTGGCACAGGCCGCGAGATCCGAACGGACCTTGCGATCGACGAACCCGTCGACATCGACCGCCAACGCGTCGCGCAACTCGTCTCCAACCTTCTCGGCAACGCCCTGTCGCACGGTGCTGAGGACAGTCCGATCATGATCGGCGCGAAGACGGCAGACGGCTGGCTGGAAGTCTGGGTCGCCAACGGCGGAACGCCGATCCCGCCGGGTGCGATGGAGCATCTTTTCCTGCCCTTCTTCCGCGGCGGCGTTCAAGCGAGCAAGCAGGGGCTGGGTCTCGGGCTGCACATCGCGTCTGAGATCGCCAAGGCGCACGGCGGGACGCTGAAGGTTCTGTCGTCCAAGTTGGAGACGCGGTTCACCTTCTCTATGCCCCTCAACGGTGCACGCCGTGCCGAGCAGGCGTCTCAGTTGCGAGCGGTCGAAGTCGAGTAACGACCCAACTACGCCTTTGTAGGTGGTAGTCCGCCTGTCTTGAGGCGGACGTAGCGTCAAATCCGCACCGAGACAGGCCAATGGCATCGACGCGAGCGTCTTTGGCAGATAGCTGTCAGGCATCCCAACGTCTCGCATGGACATCATGACAGCTCCGACAGACGCAGCCATCGCGGCGCGCCCACGTATCCCGCGCGGCATCTGGGCGCTTGGTTTTGTCAGCATGCTGATGGACGTCTCGTCCGAGATGATCCACTCGCTCCTGCCCGTGTACATGGTAGCCGTCCTCGGAACCTCGGCCTTCGCCGTCGGCATCATCGAGGGGATCGCCGAAGCCACTGCCTCGATCGTTAAGGTGTTCTCCGGAGCCCTCAGCGATTGGCTCGGCAAGCGCAAGCTCCTCGCCGTGATCGGCTACGGGCTGGGTGCCCTGACAAAGCCCGTCTTCCCGATGGCCTCGGGGCTGGAGGCGCTAGTGGCGGCGCGGTTCGTCGACCGCTTCGGCAAGGGCATCCGCGGCGCCCCCCGGGATGCGCTCGTCGCGGATCTGGCGCCGCTGGAGATCCGAGGCGCGAGCTTCGGCCTGCGCCAGTCGCTTGACACGATCGGCGCCTTCTCGGGACCGCTCCTGGCCGTCGGGCTGATGTGGCTGTTCGCGGGCAACTTCCAAACGGTGTTCTGGATCGCGGTGATCCCCGCCTTCCTATCCGTCGCCGTGCTGATCGCCGGGGTCCACGAACCCGCAGGGACGCGAGAACGCCGTCCGGCACGCATGCCGCTGCACCGCTCCGAGCTGGCCCGTCTCGAAAGACCGTACTGGAGCGTCGTCTTGGTCGCGACAGTGTTCACGCTGGCGCGGTTCAGCGAGGCGTTCCTGCTCCTGCGGGCAAGCGAGTTCGACGTTCCGGCCGCGACGATACCGCTGGTGCTGGTGCTCATGGGGGTCGCCTACTCCATCTCATCCTATCCCGTCGGCATCCTCTCGGACCGAATGAACCGCAAGCGGCTCCTGATGGTGGGGATGCTGCTGCTCGCGGCGGCCGACGTCGTCCTCGCGCTTGCTCCGAACGTTGGCATCGCCGCTATCGGCGTGGCACTCTGGGGCCTGCACATGGGCTTCACGCAGGGGACCCTTGCGGCACTGGTGGCGGACGCGTCGCCCAACGACCTGCGCGGCACTGCTTTCGGCGTCCTCAACCTCGTCACGGGCCTTG
>NZ_JBUZWG020000020.1:0-6564 GCF_055730125.2 Mesocryomonas fontinalis
GGAGACAGGGCCTTTAGCAATCGGTTACGGAAAACTGCTTGCGATAGGGTTATCGTCATCGGTTTGTCCGAAACTCGCCGGCAGCGCACAATATTGCCGCTTGTTCCGGAATCGTAGCGTGTCTTCGGAGTACGCTAGAAAAAGGTCTAGCACATCGGGTCGCATCCATCCGTGAAGTAGCTACCTAACTATGCAGTCACACTCGGCAGCTCCCCTATCCGTGTCGTGTACCGCGGCGACCGCATGTCGAATTTCGTCGCCCATTGCTGCCGGATGCCAGCGGCTGCAGGGGCGATTGTCCCCCGGCCGAACCTTCCGTTCATGGCATCGATCACGCCCATCAGCCTTTCGGACTGCTCTCGGTCCCGTCGATCGAACAGTCTTCGGGGTACGGTGCCGGCACGGATCAAGTCGTCGATGATGATGCCCGGCCTTCGCGTACAGAAAGCCAACGCGGCAAATCGCCCCGCTAGACCTTCCCGAAGTCTAAGTTACAGGCGGACCTGTTCGGGGCGGTTTTCTTGGCGCTGTTCGCAACAGCGTTTTCGTAGCATAAGCTCACGAAAATGGAGAGGCACCAACGGCGAAATGGGCGCCTCTCCGGCTCACCCCACTGAAATGCGAAGCTTGCAAACGAATCTGGAGTAGGCGGCATTTGTCGTCAACCTTATGAACCGCACAAGCGTTACCTACCTTAAAATTTCGCTGAGCCGGGTATCGGCGGCGAGATGGCCCACGCCGCCATGCTTCGCCGACACCAGCTTCGACAGCCACGCTCGACTTTGGTGGCTCTCTTGTTTGCCCGAGCCGCGTCCTCGTGTGCCCGGCTGATCTCCCCCTGCGCCAATGCCAACTGTGCTTGCAAAGACCGCAGCTCGTCCCTCGAAACATCGGCCTGCAGTGCGGCCTTCGAAGCCATTTGCTCGACTTGAGCTTCTCTTTCGGAAGTGCTGCCGCTGCGCTTTGGACGAGCTCTAGGGCCGTGGACCAGTCAGAATTTTCGGTAGCATCAAAGTTGGGGGCAGTCCGCTGCGATTGCTCCATAGTTAGAAATGCCCCTCCAGTTCGAGATCCAGTGTGCTCGGGATATCGAAGCCGAGGTCGGCGCGTGTCTCGAACCGATTGTCGGTTTCCATCCAAGTTCACCCTTACTCAAACGTAGCCAACGTCGCGGCGTTAGCGGGAATACCAGCTCAGCGAGCGACTAGGCTTTTAAGCGATCTGCCTTCGAAAGGTTCATCGCTGCGCCAGGTATTTCCGCCCACGAAACGAACCGCCACCATCCTCCTCTGCCTAGACCTGTCATCCGTGATGTGGGCGGGGATCATTTGGGCGCTACCGTAAGACAAGCGGCATCCTTCTTAACCAAGATCTCCCTTTGAAATGCATTGAATTTAGGCGATCTGGTGCGAAACTTGACAGTTTTGTGACCGCTAGTTGGCTTACGATCTGTTTAGTGATTACATACGAGAAACGGGAGGAAATCCCGCGGGAGAAAATGTCATGAGCAGGACGTTCGATCACGCAACAAAGCTGAGCAACAAGGTGGCGTCGCCACGTACGCAGTTCGGGCCCGCACGAGGCCTAGTTATCGGTTTCGTAATCTGCGCGGCGTTCTGGGCTGGGCTCGCGATCGTAGTGTTTGGCTGACAGCTTCCGGTCGTCCGCCCTGCGTTCGGTACCGGCATAGTAATCGACCGCGACTCTACGATCCTTATTTAGCAATGGCGGCGGGAACGGTCTCGTCGTTTCGCAATAGACCCAGTCGCCATCATGCCTCCTGCGGAAAAAATTGTTTTTACGTGAAGAGGGCAGGGTCTGCACTTCGATGAAGTAGCGCAGCCAACTGATTGGCTGCCATTTAACATCGTCCGGAAGTTCGATCTTCTTCAAGCTGCCACCCAATTCGCGCCCGCCTATCAACAGGTATCGACGCGTAAAGTTCAACTAGCCGCCAAAGTATTCTGAGATTTGGCGGCACCTATACGAACCGACAATCTTGCCATCGAGTCTCGCCCTTACCGGCGAGATTCTCTATGTCCCGAGCATCCCTAGGGCCACCCGCGAGACGATCGAGGCACTGCTGGCGCAGTACGACGAGGCGCTGCGCACGTCGGCGGGTTAGCCCGAAAGCCTCACAGATGGAGATGTGGCGGCGCTGCAGAGAAACGAGCAGCGCCGCCTACATGCCTCCTGCTTCAGCAGAAGAGGCGCAGGGGAGCGCTTCTGCTGGTGAAGCATCCTCGCCCGCAAAGCTACTCTGAACCTTTCCTCTCAATGAACCCATCCAGGCTCTCCCTCAACAGGTGGGCCTTTTTCATGCCCGAAGAACACATGGAATCAACACTCCACTGGCGCCGGGTGCTGAAGCAATCTTGGTCGATTCGCCTCATGCTTCTCGCCGGGCTGCCCTAAAGCATACTGCTCGTCGAATATGCAAACTGCTTAAAGTATTCGCTCACTAAGCACATACAAATAGGCATGACAACTTTACAGCGAAGCATCCGCTTATGACCCGCAGGTTTAGCGTCCCGTTGCTCCCAACGAATGGATCCTAATTAGAAACGAAGCCCCGCCGCCGGCGCGCGCGACGGGGCTTCATCCTGTCCGGCAAATGGCCAATACAACACGACGGATACCTGAACCGGGATCGCCAGGATCATCACGACGTCTTGTATTACGCTCGATTAAAGGAGACACGCGTTCCCGCGCCTTTATCGTAGTACGGTGATCGCTAAGACACCGCCAAAACGCTACTGACTGGCGCATGATAAGGCCGCAAGGATCCTCGCTGAGCACTTCGTCCTCGGCATGTGTCGCCATGTCGAGATAATCGAGCGGGAGGGGAGCCGGGACACCGGTAAGTAGGACTTTTAGGCAGTAAAGTTGTACAGTAGTGACCAAGAAATTGCAGGGATAGCTTACGAGATGGTCGACGTGACTGGTTTAGACGACGCGCTTGTTGATGCCGGTGTTGGCGCAAAAATAAGGGAGCGCCGCAGAGCTCTTGGCATGAGACAGACAACGCTCGCCGAAAAAATCGGCGTAACATTCCAGCAGGTTCAAAAATATGAAAAAGGGGCAAACCGCGTAAGCGCAAGTAAGCTTCACCAGATTGCCGTGATCCTTAATGTAGAACTCGTAGACCTTTTCCTTAATCAGAGCACCACAGCAAACTCATCAAACTTTTGCTCGGAAAACGAAATCGTGTCGTTCGTCCGGACCCGGGAGGGGCAGAGACTAAACCAAGCATTCGCAAATATCTTGGATGAGAAGGTTAAGCGAAGGTTAATCGAGCTCGTACAAACGCTGGCGGCCTTAGCGGCGAGGCGCTTTCAAGCGGCCTCATCTTGGGACGGTAGCCGAGCGGCAGCGATTTCGGCCGAAATGTCGCTTAAGACTTTCTGGAGTTGCTCTATCTCGGCGGAGACCTCGACTCGCCGTCGGTGTAGCGCCTCAACAAGCTGATCCTCCGACTTGGAGTTGAGCAACTGCTTCACCTCAACGAGCGAGAAGCTGAGGTGGGCAAGGTGCGTGATCTTCTGCAGGCGAGCCACATCAGCATCGCTGTAGACGCGGCGCCCGCCCGAGATGCGCTTCGGCGGAGTTAGGCGAAGCTCCTCATAGAAGCGTAGCGTGCGTTGCGTGACGCCGAGCATCGCAGCGACCTCGCCAATCGTGTGCGGATGGGTATCGTCAATCTTTGCCAACAAGGAATCCTGATATTTGGGCTTATGCGGCTGTGGATTGGCTCTGGAAGGCAGTGTCCTTCCTGAAGGGATTTATTTGTTGCGAAGACATCCGGAGGCAACGCATCACTGTTGACGATTGCGTGTATCTGCGGCGCCAGCTGTGTGGAAGGACCGCTTAGGCTGGCGGTAAAATAATTCGACCAAAGTGTTAACCAAAGCCGACGTCAGCAAAATACGGATTTCAGTCGTTAGCTATTATTAGCAGGCTTCTCGTATTTTCTGAGTTCAGTGGGGCTGCTGTAGATGCTCCATCAGAAGGACGCGAAGGCGCAAACCGTTATGCTTCAGAACCTAAAAATCTCAACCAAAATCATCGCCATCGCGATCGGCATAAGCCTGATTGGCTTGGTCCTGTCCTCGTATGCCGCTTGGAAAATGTATGGCATTGACGATGCCTACTCAGACCTAATTGCAAAACGTAACTCTGCCGTCGTTCTTCTCGTCCGCGCTGGAAAGAACGTAGCCGAAGCAAGCTATGCTTCATATAAAACACTTGTCTACGACGGAAATACCGATGTCGCGAAGGTTGCGGCGAAAAACCGGGCTGACCGAATTGGCAAAACGGCTGAGTATCTCGACCTCGTTCGCGAGGCATACCCACTTGAAGGTTTATCCATAGATGCTTTGAAGAGTGAACTTGCAGCCACCGCAAGCTTTGGAGAGCAGGGTGTGGCGCTGGGTCTTCGTAATGAAGACGACGCCGCAAAACCGTTGCTGGCCAAAATGGACGAGGCTTCTACTCGTTTTGACGTGGCCTACGGATCTCTCCGGGACAAATTGCTGGCGCAGAATCTGGGCGAATCCGATGCGCTGACTACTTCGACCTGGGCTACAATATATACCACGCTATTAGGTTCGGCGATCGGTTTGGCGCTAGGAATTGGCGGAGCAATCTTCGTTTCAGCGAAAGGTATTGCTGGTCCCCTGAAGGCTCTTGGCGTTCGAATGGAACAGTTGGCCGGCGGTCAGCTGGATGTTGAGATCGCCGGCCAGGAGCGCCGCGATGAAGTCGGCGGAATGGCGAAGGCGGTGCAGGTGTTCAAGGACGCCGCCAACGAGAACAAGCGGCTCGAGGCCGAGGCGGCGGCAGCCCGCGCGGCGCAGGCCTCGCAGCGCGATCGTCAGTCCGCGGTCGACAATGCCAAGGCCGAGGATCTGAAACTCTTCGTCCACGCCGTCGAGGCCGGCTTCGACGAGTTGTCCGCCGGCAACCTTACCGTCCGCATGGAACGGGCCGTGGCGCCGGAGTTCGAGCCGATCCGCCAGAAGTTCAACGACACCGTAGTTGCGCTGGAGGAGACCATGGGCTCGGTCGTCGACGCCGTCGGCTCGATGCGCGTCGGCCTCAACGAGATCACGGTGGCCGCCGGCGATCTCTCCCAGCGCACCGAGCAGCAGGCGGCGAGCCTCGAAGAGACCGTCGCGGCTCTATCGGAGGTGATGCGCGCCGTTACCGGCACGGCGAGCGAGGCCGGCACCGCCCAGACCTCGGCGACCACCGCCCTCAGCAATGCCGAGAAGGGCGGCGTCATCGTCGCCCAGGCGGTGGAGGCGATGAGCCAGATCGAGCAGTCCTCGGACGCCATTGGCAAGATCATCGGCGTCATCGACGAGATCGCCTTCCAGACCAACCTCCTCGCGCTCAACGCCGGCGTCGAGGCGGCACGGGCCGGTGAGGCAGGCCGCGGCTTTGCGGTCGTCGCCCAGGAAGTCCGCGGCCTTGCCCAGCGCTCTGCCGAGGCTGCGAAAGAGATCAAGGACCTGATCTCGACCTCGTCGACCCAGGTCGAGCGCGGCGTCAACCTCGTCACCGCCTCTGGCCGTGCGCTGGAGGAGATCGTCTCGACCGTCGGCGAGATGTCCTCGACCGTCACGGGCATCGCCGGCTCGGCGCGCGAGCAGGCGACGAGCCTCAAGGAAGTCGCCATCGCCGCCGACCAGATGGATAAGGTCACCCAGCAGAACGCGGCCATGGTCGAGGAGACTACTGCCGCCGCCCAGACCCTCCTCGGCGAGACCGAGCAGCTCGCAGTCCTGATGGACCGCTTCCGCACCAGCACCCAGCGCTCCGCCGCCCCGGCGCCCGCTGCCCGGACCGTCCAGCGCCCCCGCCCTGTCGCAGCGCCCGCCCGGCGCCCGTCGCCGAGCCAGGCCGCCATCCCGCAAATGCGCCACACCGGCACCGGCGGTGCGGCCGTCAAGACCGCGGCGAAGGAGGACAGCTGGGAGGAGTTCTGATCCCGCATAGTTTAAAACCGGCGGTAACGCCGGCCCTAAAACGACAGATGGCTACGGCGCCCCCCAACCCTGTGGGCGTCGTAGCCCTTTTCGTCAGCCCTTCAGTGCCGGAAGTTGCGATCAATGATAGCTTCGCGCCAGCCAAAGCGTCGATGTTAAGTCACCAGCGGCGCTTGAATCCCGCCGTTGAAGCAGGTGCGCTGGGCGACGCTGTTCTTGCACGGTACAGCGTCGCTCCCCGTGCAGCCTCCGAACTCGAATGCGATTAGCTAGTTCCATTGTACCGTAGCGACCGCATATCGAATTTGGTTGCCCGTTTCCTCCGGATGCCCACGGCTAAACGCGCAATAGCGCCTCGTCCGAACTGTCCAAATTGGGCATTCGAGAAGAAGCGCACCTGCGGCCGCCTGACGCTCACGTCAAGTTACACGGTTTTCGAACGGTATCCCACGGCGGCGGAAAACTGTCAGCATGTCAGGATCAAAAAAGCCCGGGAGGCGACCGACAATCGCGGAGCCGTAGGGCTTAAAATTCGCGTAAGATCGCGACTTTCGGCTCCGAAGATCCGTATTTC
>NZ_JBUZWG020000021.1:0-2500 GCF_055730125.2 Mesocryomonas fontinalis
CCCTCGCCTTTCCCTTCGCCCCTCAATTTCCCCTGAACGCCAAACGCCCCCTGCGGTTTTTGACCGAGGGGGCGTTTTGGTTAGGTTTGTTATGTTTGTTTTGTGAGAGATATCTTGCGATTTGCAGACCTGGCGGCGACCGACTTTCCCGTGTCTTAAGACAAAGTATCATAGGCGCTGGAGCGTTTCACGGCCGTGTTCGGAATGGGAACGGGTGCAGCCACTCCGCCAAAACCACCAGGTCAGCGAATAGCAAGATAGAAGCTGGGTTGGGTTTCAGGTTTGCTCACGCCGGTTTGCCACGGGCAAACCGTCTCCGCTATGGCGGACCTTTCGGTCCGACGGCCTATCGGCCTGCGGGCGTTACGTCCTGACCGCCTCTGCAGGGAGGCGGAATGCATGAATGAGAATGCGTCAGATCTCAGCAACGATCCAAGGCTTGACGCCCGTAGACCGCTAGGTCGTCGGATTGCTTTCGCAATCCGCGCCAGCGCAGACGGTTTGCCCGAGGCAAACCGGCGTGAGCGCCGAGATTAAAACCAATGTTCACTCTCGCATTGCGAGGTGAACATTGGCGAATGAGAATGATCAAGCCGATCGGGCGATTAGTACCGGTAAGCTTCAAGCGTTGCCGCTCGTCCACACCCGGCCTATCAACGTGGTGGTCTACCACGGCCCTGATAGGGAGTACTCGTTTTGAGGTTAGTTTCCCGCTTAGATGCCTTCAGCGGTTATCTAGTCCGTACATAGCTACCCTGCACTGCGGCTGGCGCCACAACAGGTCCACCAGAGGTACGTTCATCCCGGTCCTCTCGTACTAGGGACAAATCCTCTCAATACTCCTACACCTACGGCAGATAGGGACCGAACTGTCTCACGACGTTCTGAACCCAACTCACGTACCGCTTTAAATGGCGAACAGCCATACCCTTGGGACCTGCTCCAGCCCCAGGATGCGATGAGTCGACATCGAGGTGCCAAACAACCCCGTCGATATGGACTCTTGGGGGTCATCAGCCTGTTATCCCCGGCGTACCTTTTATCCGTTGAGCGATGGCCCTTCCACGCGGGACCACCGGATCACTATGACCGACTTTCGTCTCTGCTCGACTTGTCTGTCTCGCAGTCAGGCGGGCTTATGCCATTGCACTCGACGACCGATTTCCGACCGGTCTGAGCCCACCATCGCGCGCCTCCGTTACTCTTTGGGAGGCGACCGCCCCAGTCAAACTACCCACCATACACTGTCCCGGATCCGGATAACGGACCGCGGTTAGACATCCATGACGATAAGGGTGGTATTTCAAGGATGGCTCCACACGAGCTGGCGCCCATGCTTCAAAGCCTACCACCTATCCTACACATGCCGACACGAATGCCAGTGTAAAGCTATAGTAAAGGTGCACGGGGTCTTTCCGTCTGACCGCAGGAACCCCGCATCTTCACGGGGAATTCAATTTCACTGAGTCTATGCTGGAGACAGCGGGGAAGTCGTTACGCCATTCGTGCAGGTCGGAACTTACCCGACAAGGAATTTCGCTACCTTAGGACCGTTATAGTTACGGCCGCCGTTTACTGGGGCTTCATTTCAGAGCTTGCACCCCTCCACTTAACCTTCCAGCACCGGGCAGGCGTCAGACCCTATACGTCGTCTTGCGACTTCGCAGAGCCCTGTGTTTTTGGTAAACAGTCGCTACCCCCTGGTCTGTGCCACCCCACCTGACTTGCGTCAGAAAGGGTCACGCTTCTTCCGAAGTTACGCGTGCAATTTGCCGAGTTCCTTCAGCATAGTTCTCTCAAGCGCCTTGGTATACTCTACCAGTCCACCTGTGTCGGTTTCGGGTACGGTCTATACGGTGGGGCTATTTCCTGGAACCTCTTCACCGCCCAATCAATCCGATAAGACTGAACGATACACGAGATCCGTCACTCACCACCAGGCCCACGATTATTAACGTGGTTCCCATCGACTACGCCTTTCGGCCTCGCCTTAGGGGCCGGCTAACCCTGCTCAGATTAACTTTAAGCAGGAACCCTTGGACTTTCGGCGAGGGTGTCTCTCACACCCTTTATCGTTACTCATGTCAGCATTCTCACTTCCGATACCTCCAGAGGCCCTCACGGGTCCTCCTTCACTGGCTTACGGAACGCTCCGCTACCACTTGATCCGAAGATCAAATCCACAGCTTCGGTGCATGGCTTTAGCCCCGATACATTTTCGGCGCAAAGACCCTTAATTAGACCAGTGAGCTGTTACGCTTTCTTTAAATGATGGCTGCTTCTAAGCCAACATCCTGGTTGTTTTGGGATCTTCACATCCTTTCCCACTTAGCCATGACTTGGGGACCTTAGATGGTGGTCAGGGTTGTTTCCCTCTCCACGACGGACGTTAGCACCCGCCGTGTGTCTGCCGACTAGTACTCCCCGGTATTCGGAGTTTGATTGGGTTTGGTAGGACGGTGAGTCCCCCTAGCCCATTCAGTGCTCTACCCCCGGGGGT
>NZ_JBUZWG020000022.1:0-4252 GCF_055730125.2 Mesocryomonas fontinalis
GGCCCAACCGACGTCTGAGGACCGCACCCCGATCGTCTTCGGTAAATGAATCGCCCAGCCCGTTTCTCGCAGGAAGGGGCATCTACATCCTCCGGATTTAATCGGCCTGCTTCATATATGCGCTGATCCTGCTGCCGTGCAGCTTCCAGAAAGGGCATAGGCATCGCTTACGATCGCGCATCAGGTTGCCGCCTTGCCTCATCGACGTAACCTGAGCGTATTCCGGCCCGGTTGCCGGCAAGAAGTCACCGATCGCTCAGGCTGGTATTGCTTGGCGGATGAGCGTTACGTTCAAATCACGAAGGTGTCTGCGGCAGCCTTTCCGCGAATTGGCAGAACGCGGCACGCACGGCAACATACTATCTGAACCACGAGGTGGTTCGTTAAAAGATCAGCGACATGATAATGGACCAAAGGGCCGCG
Source organism: Mesocryomonas fontinalis (assembly GCF_055730125.2). Lineage (NCBI taxonomy): Bacteria > Pseudomonadati > Pseudomonadota > Alphaproteobacteria > Hyphomicrobiales > Aurantimonadaceae > Mesocryomonas > Mesocryomonas fontinalis. The sequence goes on from NZ_JBUZWG020000022.1 coordinate 424, forward strand.
GAAATGCCAAGCCCGATGGTAATACCGCGAGCTGGGCCAGAGCCATATGAAACCGTGGACGCGGGCCGCGGGTGTACTGTATCAACCGAAAACATTTGCGACATTGAGGTCTTCCATCTGACTTGTCGACAGTTATCCTGATCCAATTTCAATAAATAAAAACATGGCTAGTCGTTAAAAATTGAATGGTCCATGCATTTCGCAACGAGGCGCAGGTCGGCATTGGTTCGCTTGCTCGAGCCGGCCGCACTGTCGACAAGCTTTCACCGCACCGCACTGCGACGATGATCCCGCCCTGCAGTAAGAAAATACGTTTCGCTGGAGATAGGCCCGGCCGAGAGGCTGACTCCCGCCAGAATGGCGGGGAGGGGCATCGGTGCCGGCCGCCGGCAAGCTGACACTCATCAGAACAGGTGGAAGTCAGAGGCATTTAAGCCATTGCCTGCGCCGATATTGGCAAAAACAATTGCCGCATCTCGGCCGTTCCCGTCATCGTCATAGGACACATCGCCGGTCTTCTGATTATAGATGATACGGTCGCTGGCGTCATGCGCCAGGCCTGTCGCACTGGCATGAAACGCATCGGCAGAAAGATTTCCAGCAGCGCCGACCTTGGCGAAGAGGGCGGCATTCAGCCAAATAGCGTCGACGCCATGCGTGAAGTCGGTGATCTTGGCGACATTGCTGGACGAAGGCCCATTGTCGAAGACGAAAATGTCCGCTCCGCTTCCGCCTGTCAGTATGTCTCGGCCTGGCCCGATGTGGAGCACGTCTTTTCCGTCGCCACCATACAGTTCGTCCCGCCCGGAACCAGCGTACAGTACGTCATCGCCAGAACCGCCGTAGAGCTTGAGGTTCGAGGTGTTGCCGCGGCCGTCGAAGAGGTCGTTGCCCGCGCCGCCATGCGCTTCTTCGATCGAAAATGCGGTCAGCTTCAACGACACCCCGCGGGTGTCCGACACATAGATGCTGTCGCGTCCTTCGCCACCGTCGACGAGCGTGTCGTCCGCGTCGATCCAAAAGACATCGTTGCCCGCGCCGCCATGAAACTGGTCCGCGCCCGGGCCGCCGTACAGTTCGTCATTGCCGTTCCCACCGAAAAGGATGTCGTTCCCCTGGGCGCCGAGCAGCTTCAGATTGGCGGTGCTTCCACGGCCGTCGAAGACGTCGTTACCACCTCCACCGGTCGCTATCTCGATGGATGACGTGGTAAGGTTGAGCACGACGCCGCGGTTGTCGGTCACGTAAACGGTATCATTACCCGAACCGCCATCGATCAAACTGTCGTCGGCGTCGATCCAGAAGATGTCGTTGCCCGCGCCGCCGTGAAACGTGTCCTTGCCGGCGCCGCCGTAGATTTCGTCAATGCCGCTGCCGCCCGACAAGATGTCGTCGCCGGCCTCGCCAAAAAGCTTGAGGTTGACGGTGCTGGCGCTGCCATCGAAGACATCGTTGCCGCTGCCACCATGCGCCTCTTCGATAGAGGCGATGGCGAGATTCAGCGTTACGCCACCCGTGCCGGTCACATAGACGATGTCGCGACCCTGACCGCCATCGATCAGAATATCCTTCGCGTCGATCCAGAGGATGTCGTTCCCGGCACCGGCATGGAACGTGTCTGCACCCGCGCCGCCAAATAGGCTGTCGTTGCCAGCTGTTCCATTCAACGCCAAGCCAGCGACAACCGCTGGCAGCGCGACGACAGGTGCCGTTATGACAGGTGCTGTCATGACAGGTGCGATGACCACCGGTACCGCGACGACCGGCGGTGTCACGACAGGCACGTCGACCGCAGGCGCGGTGACGACTGGCGTTGTGTTCGGCGCCGGATCGACCACGACGGGAACAGTCACCACCGGCAACTCGATCGGTGTGACGGAGCCCGAAACGTCAACGATAAGGGGATGGTCCGTGATCCCGATCACCACGCTGGACACATTGTGGTAGGTGGTGACCGCCGACGTCCCAAGGAGAGGATCATAGACCTTGACCGTCTCGTAGAACCGGCCGAGATCGACAGTCACGGAAGTGCTGGCCACGGCGATCGCGCGATCGAGTTTCTCGTCCCAGATGTCCGGCTCGGCCCAGGCTATGATCTGGAAGGAACCATCCGACTTTTGGGTTAGCATCGTGTAGCCGTCGCTCGGCATGCCCTTGACCGAATAGTCGAGGCTGCCGGCCGAAAAGGTTTCAGCAGCCTTAGTTTTGTCGCTCAGGATCGTTGTCAGATTGTGGATTGCAGTCGCAGCTGCCTTGGGCGAATAGTCCAAGTTGAAAAGACCAAAATGCTTTTCCTGGTTTGACCCGCTGACGTCCTTATAAGCGTCGAGAAGCTGGTAAATATAGGTAGTCGTGGCACCCAATTGGGCGCCGTCCATGAAGGTATTGAGCAGGAGCTTGGCCTGCGTCGCGTCGTCAACACCTTCCCACCCGCCGTTCGTATCGGCTGTCAATGAGGTATGGTAGCCGGTCTCCGTAATGATCAACGCCTTGCCCGGGTCGACTTTGTCCTGTGCCGCAATGTTTGCAATGATGGCGGCACGGGGCTGATCACCCTGCTTTGCATAGGGATGGATGTTGTTGAGGTCGGATGCCGAGGCATGCACCGGGTAATCTGTGAAGCCGAGAACAGGAATATTCTTCAGCATCGGATCGGCATTGACCAAGGCGAACAGTTTCGCCTGGTATGCCTGAGCTGCGGCCGTGCCTGAAAGGCCGTTGTAGGAAACTGGCCAGTTATTGACCTCGTTCGGTCCCTCGATGCCGATCACGGAACCGGGATGTTTGATGATGAAATCATGGATCCGCTGGACCGAAACGACCGGGTCGACATTTCCCTGGACAGCAAGGACAAATGTCAGCCCGGCATCCGCGGCCTTGCCGAGGTTGGATTGGCCGTAAGAATCAAAAGTGGGGTTTGGAGCCGCATCGCGTACCTGCGAAATCCCTAGATACTCAAGCGCCTTCAGACTTGCCGCCAAGTTCGAATACCCACCATCCGTGTAGTTGATATGCGTATCGATGCCCATCGTTCCGAGGAGATCGGCAATTCGAATGGCGGAGGATGTCGTCATTAAAGCGGCTCCAAGCAACCTCTAAACAGTACGGTTATTTGGACACAGAGCTTACAAAAAAGGCCTAAAATTAAACATAAAATCCTCATAACCGCCAAAAAACAAAGGATAATTTCCGTTAAGATGGCATCGCCGTTCATTGAGGCCTGTTGATGAGAAGATTGTTGCGAAAGGTGTGCCACCTTTTTAAACAGGTTCAACAATCTTTCACGTGGTTCATCCACTGGATCAATGCGCTGCAACAACCCCCATCTTTCCATTCGCATCTAATCGAAGCGCTGCCATTCTCGGCGATTTCATGCAGGCAATTCCCTCGTTTCGGGCTTAATAGTTGCGATCTCGCCAAGGAGAATCCGTATTAGATATCGACTTAAAAAGAAGGCCAATTCCTGAAAAACAAAAATCTTGTATATCGCTTCAAATTTAAGAATAGGAAAAAACATTTTTCATAAAACACAATGCTTTATTAAAAACTTCTGCATAACAGCGCATTTTGCATTGCAGCAAAATTGCTCGATATGCCTTGGGTGGGGTGGAGCTGTACACGCAGCGTAGAAGGAATCTGGGATATTATTTATTAAATTGCGAATTAGAAAAGTATAAGGAAGCAGCGAATTGCCTAAGTTTCACAAATTGTGACAGATCAATTCAGCAACGGGCGATGCAGCATGGTCAAAATTTTGAACATTTTCATACCATTCGGAAAACTTCTTGCATAAAAATTGTGCCGCCGTGACAATTTTGCTGTGTTCAGG
>NZ_JBUZWG020000023.1:0-1214 GCF_055730125.2 Mesocryomonas fontinalis
CTACGGCTACGCGAGTTACCTCGACGCTCTCTGCATCGAGGTCTTGGGCGACCACGTGATCAGCCGTTTCGGTGACTGTACGTACCCGGACGTGGCCTGTGACCACGTCCTCTTTCTGGATGCGCACCGTCTCCTCGACAAGAGGAATCACATTAGACCGGTCTTCCTCCCGTGACATCGATCAGACGATGCGACGCGAAGGAATTACCCTGTCGGCATAAACCGGATGCACGACGCCCGACCGACCGCCGAGCCAGCCGGCGATGGCGCCAAGCACGAGCGCTACGAAGGCAAGGATTGCACCAGTCGAGATAACCGAGGCCGCTGTATCCGCCGCAGAAAGGGTAACAGCCTTCGCCTGCTCAACAGCCTGGTTGTACTGCGTCTCGTATTGCTCGACCTGCGTACGCGCTTCTTCAATGGGAACGTTTTTGGCAGATGCGATGGCTGCCGCAGCTTTCTCGCGGGCATCAGCCTTCTGGGCTTCGTCACCCATAACTACCGCCTGCATGGCGGAAATAGCGGCGTTGTTCAGGGACTCTGGATCGGTGCCGGTCGAGCGAACCTGCTGCTCAAGAGATTCGAGCGGATTAGCCTCCGCCAAGGCAGGAGCTGCTGCAGTGGCAGCTGTTTGACCAAGACCGCCAATTGCCGATGTCACGCCGGAAAAAGCACCACCCACAATGCCCCCGACTGCAGTGGAAAGCATATACAGCACCAGCAAAGTGGTGAATGCCCAGGTCGTGAGGCCATGCAGCGCTCCGGTCGTGGCAACGGTCTTGCCCGACATCCGAGAGGCAATATAACCGCCGACATAAGCCGCGGCGATGCCCGAGAGGACGTACCAAATTCCAGCGCCCATGCTGAACGACGAGGCAGTTGGGTTGTCGGACGTCATGGGATCGAGCGTTGCAACTCCAATACCGACGCCGAGCATGGTTAGCAGCACCTGGGTGATTAGGCCGACAACGACGCCGGCGAAAATGGCCCCCCAGGAAACCTTGTTCAGCATGATCGTACGGGCGTCGTTTATCGCCGTTCCGGCGGTTTCCGCATATTCTGCGTCGCCGGGGCGAATGGTTGTAGTCATATTATTTACTCCAGATCGGACGTACCCGTTGTGCGTCGACGCTGAAACAAGTCGAAAAGGGCCGTATAGTTCACGGATAAGCGACGATTATTTGAATAATAATCGAATAATTAACCTGTGATAA
>NZ_JBUZWG020000024.1:0-1179 GCF_055730125.2 Mesocryomonas fontinalis
ATGGCAAAGAGCAAATTCGAGCGCAACAAGCCGCATGTGAACATCGGCACGATCGGCCATGTCGACCACGGCAAGACGAGCTTGACGGCGGCGATCACGAAGTACTTCGGTGAGTACAAGCGCTACGACCAGATCGACGCTGCGCCGGAAGAGAAGGCCCGCGGCATCACGATCTCGACCGCCCACGTCGAGTACGAGACGCCGGCCCGTCACTACGCGCACGTCGACTGCCCAGGCCACGCCGACTACGTGAAGAATATGATCACCGGTGCGGCCCAGATGGACGGCGCGATCCTCGTCTGCTCGGCAGCCGACGGCCCGATGCCGCAGACCCGCGAGCACATCCTGCTCGCCCGCCAGGTCGGCGTGCCCGCGATCGTGGTGTTCCTCAACAAGGTCGACCAGGTCGACGACGAGGAGCTCCTGGAGCTCGTCGAGCTCGAGGTTCGCGAGCTCCTGTCGATGTACGAATATCCGGGCGACGACATCCCGATCGTCAAGGGTTCGGCGCTCGCCGCTCTCGAGGACTCGAACAAGGTCATCGGCGAAGACGCCGTCCGCGCGCTGATGGCGGCGGTCGACGAGTACATCCCGACGCCTGAGCGTCCGATCAACATGCCGTTCCTGATGCCGATCGAGGACGTGTTCTCGATCTCGGGCCGCGGCACGGTCGTCACCGGCCGCGTCGAGCGCGGCATCGTCAAGGTCGGCGAGGAAGTCGAGATCGTCGGCATCCGCGACACCAAGAAGACCACGGTCACCGGCGTCGAGATGTTCCGCAAGCTGCTCGACCAGGGCCAGGCCGGCGACAACATCGGCGCGCTCGTTCGCGGCGTCGACCGCGAGGGCGTCGAACGCGGCCAGGTTCTGTGCAAGCCCGGCACCGTGAAGCCGCACACGCGCTTCATGGCCGAGGCCTACATCCTGACGAAGGAAGAGGGTGGCCGTCATACGCCGTTCTTCACCAACTACCGCCCGCAGTTCTACTTCCGCACGACGGACGTGACCGGCGTGTGCACGCTGCCTGAGGGCACCGAGATGGTGATGCCGGGCGACAGCGTGACCATGGACGTGACGCTGATCGTTCCGATCGCGATGGAAGAGAAGCTGCGCTTCGCCATCCGCGAAGGCGGCCGTACCGTCGGCGCCGGCATTGTGTCGTCGATCGTCGCGTAAGAC
>NZ_JBUZWG020000025.1:0-703 GCF_055730125.2 Mesocryomonas fontinalis
ACCGAGCAATATTCTGTGGCTCAGCAACTGCCGCGTCCGGCAACGACAACCCATGCTGTCTTCATAAGGATACGCAGATCCGACCAGAAGCCGATTTCCTGGACATATTGGCTGTCGAACGCGACGCGCTCGCCATAGCCGACATCGCTGCGGCCGCTGACCTGCCAAAGGCCCGTCAGGCCCGGACGAACCGCCGTGTAGTGCCGGAACTGCCTGCCGTAGCGGATCACCTCCGCAGCCACGATCGGACGCGGGCCGACAAGGCTCATTTCACCGCGCAAGACATTGAAAAGCTGCGGCAACTCGTCGAGGCTCGACTTCCGCAGCAGGTTGCCGACGGCATGTACCCGCGGATCGACCCGAAGCTTCTGCGTCTCCTCCCATTCCCTGCGGCTGGCAGGATCGCTCTGCAAAAGACGGGCTAGCTGGACATCCGCATCCCGCACCATGGAGCGGAACTTGAGACAACCGAACGTCGCTTCGCCGCGGCCGATCCGCTTGTGGCTGAACAGCACCGGAAGCCCGCCCTGGATCGCCACCGCAACGGCAATCACCAGCATGATCGGCAGAAGGAAAAGCAGCAGGCTTGCCGCAACAACGACATCGAAAAGACGCTTGCCGCCCGAGCGGACGTAGAACGAACGTTCAGGAAGATCGTTGATTTGGTGTTGCGCTTCATGGACTGACGCCAGCTTTTCCGCGC
>NZ_JBUZWG020000026.1:0-595 GCF_055730125.2 Mesocryomonas fontinalis
TCAGCTTCATCGCTGCGAGTTCCTGGAGGATGCGCACAACGTCGTGCTGGTTGGAGGACCCGGGACCGGCAAGACCCATATCGGCACAGCCCTTGGCATCCAGGCCATCGAGCATCACCACAAGCGGGTTCGCTTCTTCTCGACCGTCGAGCTCGTCAATCTGCTCGAACAGGAGAAGGTCCAGGGGAAGAGCGGTCAGATCGCCGGACGGCTTGTCCACTCCGACCTCGTCATCCTCGACGAGCTCGGCTACCTGCCGTTCAGCGCTTCAGGCGGTGCCTTGCTATTCCACCTTCTGAGCAAGCTGTACGAACGCACCAGCGTCGTCATCACCACCAACCTCAGCTTCAGCGAGTGGGCAACGGTCTTTGGCGATCCGAAGATGACCACCGCGCTGCTCGATCGCCTTACCCATCACTGCCACATCCTTGAGACCGGAAACGACAGCTTCCGCTTCAAGAACAGCTCGGCCAAACCCGAGAAACCGACGAAGGAGAAAACACGGAACTTGACCACCACCTGACCTGCCCAACATCATCGAAGCCGGGTCAGTTCTTGATGGAAATCCTGGGTCAGCTCTCAGTGGAAATCAACA
>NZ_JBUZWG020000027.1:0-560 GCF_055730125.2 Mesocryomonas fontinalis
ATCAAGAACTGACCCGGCTTTGATGATGTCGGGCAGGTCAGGTTGTGGTCAAGTTCCGTGTTTTCTCCTTCGTCGGTTTCTCGGGTTTGGCCGAGCTGTTCTTGAAGCGGAAGCTGTCGTTTCCGGTCTCCAGGATGTGGCAGTGATGGGTAAGGCGATCGAGCAGCGCGGTGGTCATCTTCGGATCGCCAAAGACCGTTGCCCACTCGCTGAAGCTGAGGTTGGTGGTGATGACGACGCTGGTGCGTTCGTACAGCCTGCTCAGAAGGTGGAACAGCAAGGCACCGCCTGAAGCGCTGAACGGCAGGTAGCCCAGCTCGTCGAGGATGACGAGGTCGGAGTGGACAAGCCGACTGGCGATCTGACCGCTCTTCCCCTGGACTTTCTCCTGTTCGAGCAGATTGACGAGTTCGACGGTCGAGAAGAAGCGAACCCGCTTGTGGTGATGCTCGATGGCCTGGATGCCAAGGGCCGTGCCGATGTGGGTCTTGCCGGTCCCGGGTCCTCCAACCAGCACGACGTTGTGCGCATCCTCCAGGAACTCGCAGCGATGAAGCTGG
>NZ_JBUZWG020000028.1:0-404 GCF_055730125.2 Mesocryomonas fontinalis
TGTTGATTTCCACTGAGAGCTGACCCAGGCAGCCTCGTTTTTTCCATCGAGAATTGACCCATGTTTGAACTCGTCCCCACGCCATCGATGCGGGGGACATTGGAGTGCTCGACATGGAGTTATTGAGTGTCATTCGACGCTGGCGTCACCGCGACGATTTCTCGATCAGAGAGATCTCCCGGCGCAGCGGCCTTTCCCGGAACACGGTTCGCAAGTACCTGCGCGCCGACAGCGTCGAGCCGCAGTTCACGGCTCCGGACCGACCGAGCAAGCTGGATCCATACGCCGACAAACTCTCGGCGATGCTGCGTGTCGAGACGGGCAAGTCCCGCAAACAAAAACGCACGATCAAGCAGTTGCACGCCGATCTGGCCGTTCTCGGCTATGGGGGCTCCTATAACCGA
>NZ_JBUZWG020000029.1:0-318 GCF_055730125.2 Mesocryomonas fontinalis
TATGAGAACTGCCGTCGACAAGGTGGGCCGCGGCAAGCAGCGCCAGGTCAACATCCGCTTCTCGGCGATGGTCAGCCACTTCCTGTTCGAGGCTGAGTTCTGCAATCCGGCGTCCGGCTGGGAGAAGGGCCAGATCGAGAAGAACGTCCAGGATGCCCGACACCGGCTCTGGCAGCCGATACCAAACGTGCCATCACTGGACGCGCTGAACGAGTGGCTGGAGAAGCGGTGCCGGGAGCTGTGGGCAACGGCAGCCCATGCGACCCAACCAGGCACCGTTGCCGAAATCTGGTCCGAGGAGGTCCGTCATCTGATGGC
>NZ_JBUZWG020000030.1:0-318 GCF_055730125.2 Mesocryomonas fontinalis
CATGAGAACTGCCGTCGACAAGGTGGGCCGCGGCAAGCAGCGCCAGGTCAACATCCGCTTCTTGGCGATGGTCAGCCACTTCCTGTTCGAGGCCGAGTTCTGCAACCCGGCGTCCGGCTGGGAGAAGGGCCAGATCGAGAAGAACGTTCAAGATGCCCGACACCGGCTCTGGCAGCCGATACCAAACGTGCCATCGTTGGACGCGCTGAACGAGTGGCTGGAGAAGCGGTGCCGGGAGCTGTGGGCAACGGCACCCCATGCGACCCAACCAGGCACCGTTGCCGAAGTCTGGTCCGAGGAGGTCCGTCATCTGATGGT
>NZ_JBUZWG020000031.1:0-302 GCF_055730125.2 Mesocryomonas fontinalis
TTGTCGTAGATGCCTCGCCGTGGAACGCCGCCGAGAACGCGGAAGGCGTGGTTGTGGGCGTCAAACAGCATCTCGTGGGTCTGGATCGGGTAGGCCCTTAGCGTAAAGGCGCGGCTGTAGGACAGCTTGACGTGGGCGACCTGTAATTTGGTTCGCTCGCCGGCGATGATCGCCCAGTCCTCGGACCAATCGAACTGGAAGGCCTCGCCTGGCACGAAGGCCAGGGGCACAAAGGTGCCGCGGCCGGTGGTCTGCTGCTCGCGCTGCCGGGCCGCCTTCCAATCCCGGGCAAAGGCGGCGAC
>NZ_JBUZWG020000032.1:0-291 GCF_055730125.2 Mesocryomonas fontinalis
CGCGCACGAAGATCCCCATTGCACCCCAGCGTTTCCAACGGTTGTAAAACGTCTTGGCAGGACCATAGTCCTTCGGCGCATCCCGCCACCGCAGCCCATTGCGATTGACGAAGATGATGCCGCTCAGAACCCGCCGGTCGTCGACCCTCGGCTTGCCGTGGCTCTTGGGAAAGAACGGGCGCAGGCGCTCCATCTGCTCGTCTGTCAGCCAATACAGATTGCTCATATCCAGTCTCCTCACAGAGCCTGAATCAGATCGTCGCCCTCACATCAATGGGTCCTGACCCTAGC
>NZ_JBUZWG020000033.1:0-285 GCF_055730125.2 Mesocryomonas fontinalis
GCGGAGGTGCGCCATGCGTCATAACCCGGCCAGCGGCGCCATCGTGATCATGCTGCGCAGCCTGAAGATGCACGGCATGGCGCAAGCCGTCAGCGAGCTGACCGAACAGGGAGCGCCAGCCTTCGAGGCAGCCATCCCGATCCTCTCGCAGCTTCTAAAGGCCGAGACAGCCGAGCGGGAGGTCAGGTCTACCGCCTATCAACTGAAGTCGGCTCGCTTCCCGGCCTATCGCGATCTCAACGGCTTCGACTTCGCCAGCAGCGAGGTCAATGAAGCACTGGTCCG